>JAIUNK010000006.1 GCA_020161845.1 Actinomycetota bacterium | reverse complement strand
ACGACCTCCATGGGCTCGGGTGACGTTGACACTCACTACGATCCCGCGACCGTCATGCCTGCCCTTACACCCACACCGGCGTGTCGTCACGCCGCCACGCCGACAACCCCAGAATGAACTGCCCCTGGGGATGATCCCGACCACTCTCGAGCGGACGTGGCCTGATGCGCGCATTCCCCGCACACGCGGGGATGATCCCTCGAGCTTCAAGTTCGGAGCCTTGGACAGCAGGCATTCCCCGCACACGCGGGGATGATCCGAGTTCATCGATGATGCCGTAGTCGCCGCGGTTGCATTCCCCGCACACGCGGGGATGATCCCTCGACCGTGATCGGCACATCCTCGCCGGCCAGGCATTCCCCGCACACGCGGGGATGATCCCCTGGCGCAGAGAGCCCGGGTCGCCCGCCCAGCGCATTCCCCGCACACGCGGGGATGAGCCTCCGTGGGCGTGCAGCCCCATCAGGCAGGGCGTGTATTTCTCGCGTGTGCCGGCATCGCTCACAATGAGGCCATGCACACGCGAGTCTCTGTGGCCCTGGCTTCGGCATTCACCCTCGCAGCGGTGAGCGGCTGCGCGGGACAAACCCCCGCGAATCCGACAAGCACCACCACCACCGCTCCGACCCTGACGCTGACCGGGGAATCCGTGGTCTTGCCCAACCTCGACGACGACGATCGCAGCTGCCCGGTCTCGGTGCCGACCGTGGCCGAGAAGGCGTACGCCGCGTGGGCCGACGCCGCCGATGAAACCGTCAACGGGGCCGACGACGAGGCGGATCTGGCCAAGGTGCGCGTGCAACACCCGGGCCTGGCCGACGAGGCCACCGGCAGCGTGCAGCTCAAGGCGCCCACCGGGACGGCCCGGCTGTTCGTGAAAGAGGGATCGACCTGGCGCGCCGTCACCGGTGCGCTGCCCGTGACCGGCGCCCAGCTCAAGACCGGCGTCGAGCTGGCCGTGGAGGCCCGCACCATCCGCAGCGCCACCTGGGACGGGAAGCTGGACCTCACCGCCACGGCCACACCGCCCGGACAGGCGGCCTTGACCGCCAGCCACGCGATGCAGGTGGCCCCGCTGCTGACGCACTCTCAGCTCGACAAGGTCCGCAAACTCTGGTCAATGGATCTGGCCAGCTCCACCAGGACGCGGTCCGCGATCTGACCGCGGCAGCCGCCAGCGTGAATGTCCCTTACACCAACCTGACCGCACCCACCGTGGCGGATAGTTGGGCCCAGGATCACTTCGAGCCGATGTACGCCGCCGTACGCCGTGGTGAGGCCGTCCACTCCGTGAGTGTGCTCCTGCTGGCCGACCGCAACGCCGCGGGGATGGAGCAGTGGTTCCGGCAGATGGGACCGGGTGTGGCGGTGCTGCGGCCCTTCCAGACCGAGGACGCCTCGACGTACAACGGCACCGGCAACATCGAGTCCTTCCCGGGACCGGACGGCAAGAACGTCGTGGTCATCGGACGCGACCCCGCCAAGCCCGAGTTGCTGTCCGCCCGCTACACGGGGCTGCTCAAGGCCCAAGGCATCGATCCGCTGTATGTGGACACGTCGTGGAGTGCCGTGAGCCACGTCGATGAGATCCTCGGCCTGGCACCGGCCAGCAGCAAGCGGGGCTGGAAGCTCCTGGTCGCCTCGCCCACCGACGGCCTGGCCGTGCTGCAGCGCCTCAAGGAGCAGGGCAAGGGCGGCGTCAACGTGTTCAGTCGCGAGCGCGTCGGTCCGTTCGCCGCCCCCACTCCGCGCAGCATCGACGCAGTCCTGGCCGACCCGGAGGTGCAGACCCGGACCAAGGTCGCGCAGAGCGCCATCGATGCCGCGGTGGCGGCGCTCTCCCAGCGCGTGGGCGGGTTGGCGCAGGACGAGATCGTCAAGGTGCCCGTGCTGGTCCACAAGAACCCCACCATGGAGGGGGCCGGGCCGATCGAGGGCGACGGCGCCGACATGCCCTTCCTCAGCCGGGGCGGTAGCGCTGCGCCCGGCAACGCAGCCGGCCTCCCGGCTGTCCCGGCGGCGCCTGCCGAGGCCGTCTTCAAGACAGCGTTCCTGCTGCCGAACGCCATCAACGGGGTGTTGCATGGCACCGACTACCTGGCGCCCACGACGTTCGGTCCGGTGATCGACGGCAAGGACGCCTTCGCGGCGGAGGTGAACAAGGTCCTCTCCGGTGCCGGCCTCAAGGTGCACTCGATCGACACCTGGTTCACGCTGCACCAGTTGGGCGGCGACGTGCATTGCGGCACCAACGCGCTGCGCGAGGTCCCGACCAACGCCGGGACGACGCCAACCCCCCGGGCGGGGTGACGTACGCTCCCAGGGTGGCCAGCTCGCTCCCCGAGGGATACCGGTTGATCGACGGGCCACCAGAGGCTGAGCACTACAACCGGCTCCGCGCCCTCGCCGGCTTGGGCGCGCGAACGCCAGAGCAGGCGTCCGCCGGGCTGCACGGGGCGTGGTGGGCGCTGCACATCGTCGACGACGCAGGCATCCCCGTCGCGATGGGCCGAGTCTTGGGCGACGGCGGTTGGTACTTCCACATCATCGACATGGCGGTCGACCCGGCCCACCAGCGCCGCGGGCTGGGCGCGGCGGTCCTCGACGCGCTCCTGACCCGGATCCGCGACAACGCCCCGCCCGGGGCCTACGTGTGCCTCATGGCCGACGAGCCGGGCCGCCACCTCTACCGTTCCTTCGGGTTCGAGCCCAGCCTGCCGGCCTCCGAAGGGATGAAGCTCCTCCTAAAACCGTTGCCAGGCGACGCACCTCCGACGTACGGTCTGCGGACACGGGAAAGGAGGTGATCCGCATAGTGACTGACTATCGGACGCGTGAGGTGGTCGCC
The DNA here is from genome assembly GCA_020161845.1 of Actinomycetota bacterium. Classification (GTDB taxonomy): domain Bacteria; phylum Actinomycetota; class Actinomycetes; order Actinomycetales; family Dermatophilaceae; genus Austwickia. The sequence continues at coordinate 163,297 of JAIUNK010000006.1, read as the reverse complement.
GCTTAGGCGCCATTCGTTCGTGCACCAGCACCGGACGGGTGGCCGTGGGCAATCCACCGCGACCACCGCGGCCCGTGGGGGCGCGCCTCGTCCAGCGCGCGTCCCGCCACGCGACGTACCCCTTCGGATCGTCGTCGCCGGCGGGAGCCCACGGGCCGTTCCCTGCCCGCGTCCGTGACCAGCAACGACCATCGATGCCGGGCGTCGATCCCCGACCTGGGGAAATGAGCAGGTGAGATGCTCTGGTGACCGTCGATGGTCGTCGGAGCGAACAGGAGGGCCCCGTGATCGAGCTCGTCGACCCCGATGTGGGCTATCACTCCTCGTGGCTGGAAGCGGCGGCCGAGTTCGCTGCGGCGGGCGACTACCAGCACGGCTCCGGCCTGGCCCCCGACGACATGCCCGACGACCAGGTACGCGGCGAGATCTTCCGGCCCGCCCAACTGATCGACCCGCAGCGGTTCGCCGCGTTCTGCGCGGCCATGCGGGCCCGCACCGACCGGGACATCGTCACGCCCCTGGGGTTCGTGCCCGACAGCAAGCTGTGGATCGTCCGCGGCGACGACTTCCTCGGGTCGCTGTCCCTGCGCCACGAACTCAACGACTGGCTGCTTCGCGAGGGCGGCCACATCGGCTACTCCGTGCGGCCCTCGGCACGCCGCCGCGGCGTGCCGACGGAGGCGCTGCGCCAGGGTTTGACGCGGGCCCGCGACCTGGGGATCGACCGCGCGCTGGTGACCTGCGACGACGACAACGCCGCGTCGGCGGCCACGATCGAACGCAACAGCGGCCGGCTGGAGAACGTCGTCGACGGCAAGCGTCGCTACTGGGTCCGAGCTGGGCTGAGGTACGCCGCAGGTGGCTGGCGGCCCGATGAGGCGGGCCGCGCCGGCCGCGAGGCTCAGTGCAGCGGCGAGTAGGCGAGCAGGATGTTGACCAGCGTGAGCGTCAGGGCGACGTGCGCGAACATCGGCGCCGGGGTGCCCTTGCGGGCGCGGGCGTTCGCGATCTCGCAACACGCCACCACAGCAACCGCGACGATCAGCTTCAGCGCCACCCAGGTGTGGTTGAGGGTCATCACGTCGCCGCCCTCGGCCAGCCCGACCAGGGCCAGACCAAGCAGCAGTTGAGCCCGCGCGGACCACGTCATCAGCGGGTGCATCCGACTCGACGAGAGCGTGAGCACATAGCCGGCGACGATGAGGGCCGCGACGCCGATGTGGACGATGCCGAGGATCTGGAATGCCTGGACCATGCAGCCCACCCTAATCGGGACGCTGGCCCGCCTCTCGGCGGGCGATCAGGCGGTCGGCCTCCCGGAGAATCCGCCGGCGCCCGCCGGATCGCCGATCACAGCAGGTGGCGGTGCATCGCCCAGGCCGTCAGCTCGTGCCGGCTCGACAGCTGAAGCTTGCGCAGCACGCTGGACACGTGCGTCTCCACCGTCTTGACGGAGATGAACAGCTCCTTGGCCACCTCCTTGTATTGGTAGCCCCGCGCAATCAGCCGCATCACCTCGCGCTCTCGGGCGGAGAGCCGGTCGAGTTCCTCGTCGACCTCGGCGACCTCGCCGGCCGCGGCGCCGAACGCGTCGAGCACGAAACCGGCCAGCCGCGGCGAGAACACGGCGTCCCCGTCGGCCACCCGCCGCACGGCCGTGACCAGGTCGGTGGGCGAGATGGTCTTGGTGACATACCCCCGCGCGCCCGCCCGGATCACCGAGATCACATCCTCGGCGGCATCCGAGACCGACAACGCCAGGAAGCGCACGGGCCCGCCGGTGGGCGTGGTCACCTCGCGACAGGCGGCGATCACGTCGGCGCCGCCGTGGCCGTTGCCGCCGGGCAGGTGCACGTCGAGCAGGACGACATCGGGCCGCTGCTCGGTGATGACCGCAGCGGCCTGCTCGACATCGGCACCCTCCCCGACGACCTCCAGTCGGGCCCCCGCGCCGGAAGGGCCACTGCCGACCTCGGCCAGTTCGGATTTGACGCCGGTACGGAACATCCGGTGGTCGTCCACGAGAACCAGGCGAATCGGTGCGCTGTTCATGCGGTGGCCTCCTCGACCTGGCTGGCGGGTTGCTCCGCCGGGGATGACGATGCCGGGGATGACCCCGGCGGCGGGGATGACCCCGGCGGCGGGGATGACGGTTCCGGGGGTTGCGGGGCCGCGGCGCCGTTGCTGGCTGGGCGCGGTTCGGAGTCGGGGGCAGGCACCGGCAGGCACAGCTCCACCTCGGTGCCGCCCTCGAGACGGCGGATCTTGGCCGTGCCCCCGTGCCGTTCCATGCGCCCGAGGATGGACTCGCGCACGCCCAGGCGGTCCTCGGGGATGTCGGAGAGGTCGAAGCCCGCGCCGTGGTCCCGGACGAAGGCCTCCACGCGATCTCGGCCCGCCTCGACGTACGCCGTGACCGGCGGCGACCCGTGCCGCACCGCGTTGAGCAACGCCTCCCGCAGCGCGCGCACCAGCGCCTCGGCACCCTCGTCGAGGGGCCGGTCGCCCGTGACGACGAGGTCGATCGGGACGCCGTGCAGCTCCTCGACCTCGGCCGCAGCGTCGGTGGCCGCCGTGGCCAGGGAGTCGGTCGCGGCCTTGCCCCCGCCGTACAGCCAGGTCCGCAGCTCGCGCTCCTGAGCCCGGGCCAGCTGCGCGATGCGGGTGGGATCGTCGGTGCGTTGGATCAGCGCCAGCGTCTGCAGCACCGAGTCGTGCAGGTGGGCGGCGATGTCGGCGCGCTCGGTCTCGCGGATGCGGCTGGCCTGCTCCTCCTGCAGCCGCTTCCAGAACCGGATCCCCCACGGCGCCAACACGAGCCCCAACCCGCACAACACCGCCACGGTGGCGATGAGGACGTCCCACAGGATGGTCGGGCCCGACCCGCGGGTGGCCAGCACGATCGAGCCGGAGACGGCGAGCGCGGCCCCGGCGACGATCCGGACGAGGCTGCTGCGGTCCCGCCCCGAACGGACCCCCAGCCAATGCCGGCGCTCCTCCGCGTCGAGATGCGACCAGGCGATCACGGCGCCGGCGACGACAGCCAGGACGGCAAGAACGGTGGTCACCGGCAGATCGGCACCGAACACGCCGACCAGCAGCGGACCGCCGAGGGCCAGCATCGCGGCTCCCGCGAGCAGCACCCGCCAGGCCGGGTCGATCCGGCCGATTCGCTCCCCGAGCGACTCCCCCGCGTCCGCCTCCTGCACCACCCCGGTGCGCGGGTCCACGAGATAGCCGGCCGGAGTGAAGATCCACAGCATGAGATAGGCGGGTACGCCGAAGCCGCCGAACAGGGTGGCCAACACGAAGCCGCCCCGAACCCACGCCAGCGGCACGTTCAGGTGAACGGCGAGGCCCGCGCACACACCGACGAGCACCCGGCCCGACTGCGGCCGGTACATCCGGCGCACCTCGGGCGGTGTCATGATCGTCGCTGCAGTGCTCACGTCCCTATCCTGACCCAGCACCGCACCTTGCCAGAAGCCTCCCCGAGCACAATGGGGGATCGCTCAGGGTCGGCTCAGGGTCGGCCCGCATGGGCCGGGCCCCGTCCCGGGACGACGATGGAGCCATGACCGACACCAGCCTGCTCGACCAGATCGCCGAACGATCGGCGGCCACCCGGGTCGTGCGATGGCACGACCATCGCATGGTCGCGGGCGTGGCCCGTGGCATCGCGGCGCGCTACGACATCGATCCGGTCGTCGTCCGGGTCGGTTTCGTCATCACCGCTTTCCTCGGCAGCATCGGCATCGCCGCCTACCTGCTCGCCTGGGTGCTGCTGCCCGACGACCGTGGGCACGTGCCGCTGCTGCACGCGGTCCGGGAGCGCGCCGCCGCGTCGATCGCCCTGGTCGTGGTCGCCGTCCTAGCCGTGCTGGGCTTCACGGTCGGGGTGGGCGACAACCGCGGCGGCCGGGCGCTCGGGATCGTCGCCCTGCTCGGCGTGGGTTACCTGCTGTGGCGCCACGCCGGTCGACGGCCCACGACGGGTGCCGATGGCTCACCCGACGCCGCGCGGACGAGCCAGGGAGCCGACCCCGGGCCGTCGCCGGACCCCGACGGCGACACGGCCGGCACTCCTGTGGCAGGCACTCCAGCGGCCGGCACGCCGGTGGCGGGCAGCACGGCGGCCGGCACCACGATGCCGGTGATCACCCCGTGGGGTGGCCGCGACGGGGAACGGCTCCCGGCGTACGGCGCCGGCACCCAGATCCACCCCGCGACGGCGGGCGCCGCGGCGCCGCCCCGGGTGCTGGTGGCCACGCCCAGCGTCCCCCGACCGGCCCGGCCGCGCCGGCGCAGTCTGGGCTGGCGCACCTGGGCCCTGGCGCTCGGCCTCGCCCTGACGACCGCGACCCTGACCGGCACCATCGCCCGGGCCCAGGGGCTGCCGGACCTCGCCGCCGGCACCCTCGCGGCCGGCGCGACCTGCACGGTCATCGGCCTGCTCGTGCTCGTGCTGGGGCTGCGCGGTTACCGGACTGCGGGGCTCGCCCCGGTCGCCCTCGTCCTGGCCCTGCTGACCATGGCCGGGCCCTGGGCAAGCACGCATGTCGACCCGAGCGCGCCGAACGGCGAGATGCGCTGGCAGCCGGCCGCCGCAGTCGACCTGCAGGACCGCTACGAGATCGGGGTCGGCGAGGCCAGCCTCGACCTCACCCGGCTCAGCGCCGCCGACCTCGACGGCAAGACCGTCCGCACCAAGATCGGCCTCGGCGACCTCACCATCCGGGTCCCCGCTGACGTCCGCGTCCAGGTCCGCCATGACCTGGGGCTGGGCGAGGTTCGGGTCCGCGATCTCGACGGCACCGAGACCGTGCACGACGGCGCCGGCCGCCGCGGCACCGACACCCTGGGCACCGGCCCGACACTGACCCTCGACGTCGAGGTCGGGCTGGGCGAGGCCCGCGTCGAAAGGATCCAGCGATGACCACCACACCGGACGCGCCAACCCCACTGACCCCCACTATCACCGGCCCCAACCTGCCCGCCATCGCCATCGGACTGCTCGGCGTCGTCGTCGGCGCGCTGACCATCGCCCACGTGAGCATCGGTCTCACGGTCGACTGGAACCGGCTGGGTCCGGCCCTGTTCACCGGCTTCGGCGTGCTCCTGGTGCTGGCCGGCACGATCGGCGTCGTCCGGCGCCGCCGGACCTGACAGCTGCGAAGCCGTCCAGCGTCGGAGCGTGCTTGCTCAAGGCAGCACACCCAAGGCCTGCAACTGTTCGGCCGGGCCGGGCGCCCACTCCACCTGGGCGGCCCGGCCCAACGGCACCCAGGCGGCCTGCGCCGTCGTACCGCCCGCGTCGAGCACCGCGACATCCCCGGGCTCGGCGCAGTGGCCGCGGTAGACCAGTCGGACCGCGTGAAAGTCCTCCAGCACCCCGGCGGGCGATCGGCCCACCCAGTGGGCGGACTGCACGAACGCCAGCTCGCCGATCGTGACGTCCTGGCCGGTCTCCTCGTAGCTCTCCCGCCGGGCCGCCTCGACCGGTTCCTCGCCCTCGTCCAGACCCCCACCGGGCAGGCCCCAGGCCCCGTCCCACCGCAGGGCGGCACCCGAATAGCGGGTCGCCAGCACCGCCGGGCCGCCGGGCCCCCGGCGGCCGAGGGAGTCCCGCACCCCCGGCGGAACGTCGGCCAGCACCAGCGCCGCGGCAGAGACGCGCTGGCGGGTGATCGCCGCAACCCCCGGGTCCGGCACGTCGACCGTCTCGCCGACAGGGCGGCGCATCGTCACCGGCTCCGGGCCGAGCAGCCGCTGCGGCGGCGCACACGGCGAGGCCGCGCGCACGGCGTACTCGATCACCACCCGACCAACACCGGCCCCTTCCCTGCACGCCGCCACCGGACGTTCGACGCGCCAGCCCGCCCGAGTGAGGAGCACCTCGGGATCCTGACCGTGGCCCAGCGGGACGTCGACGACCAGCTCGGCGCCGCTGCGGGCGCGCAGCAGGACGCCGTACGTCGGGACGTGCTGCCGCGCCCCAGCGGCCGGCGGCACCGGCCCGGTCACCGGCTCGCGAGCGTCAGGCCGCGCAGCGCGGCGGCCCGCCGGTATTCGGCCAACGTGATGTCGACGACGCTCGACCAGTCCTGAGAGGGGGCGTGCGTGACGTTGTACCGCCACATCCCCTCGCGCAACTCGTGGTCCTGCAGCAACCGAGCCACGGCGCGCGCCATGTCGCCATCGTCCGCGCCGAGCAGACCGTTGACGCCGTCGTCGATGAACTCCACACAGCCGCTGGTCGCGAGCCCCACGACGGGCAGCCCGACGCAGCGGGCCTCCAGCGCAGCGATCCCGAACGACTCCAGCTTGGCCGGGGACACGTAGACGTGGCTGCGCCGGTAGAGATCGAGCAGCTCGGTCCGGCTGACCCGGCCCGGCAGGTCGACCCAGTCGGACATCCGGTGATGCTCGACATAGCGCCGTACCAGCGGGGCGAGGCGGCCCTCGCCCAGGATCGTGACGCGGAAGGGTACGTCGGGGGCCAGCCGGCGCACCTGGCGCATCACGGCCAGGAACGGCACCGGCCGTTTCCGGGTGGCCAGCCGCATCGCGGAGACGACCTGGAGCTCCCCGGACCGCGCCGGCGGATCGAGCGGCGTGGTGGCCGCCTCGTGCCACCAATGGTCGGCGTCGATGCCGTTGGGGACGACGTTGACGACACCGCGGCCAGCCAGCGCCCGCGCCACCGGCTCCGCCGCCACCCGCGAGACCGCGCTCATGGCGACCCCGGACCGCGCCCACAGTCGCGCGATCTGGCTGAGGTGGAACAGCGGTTCCGCCGGGCCGAGCATGCAATGCCAGGTCATCGCCACGGGCAGCCCCAATTGCAGCGCCACCCGCGTGCAGTCGACGGTGAACGGGCTGGTGATGCCCATGTGCACGTGGGCGACATCGAAGCCGCCGGCCGCCAGGCGGCGCTTGACGTCGGACTTGGCCATGGGGTTGATCGGCAGCCGCCCCGGCAGCTGGGCGCCCATCCGGTGAATCGGCAGACCGTCGACGATCTCCACGACGCCGGCGCGCTCGTCGCGCTCGTCGCGGGTGGCGGTGAACACTTCCACCTGGTGACCCGCGGCCAGCAGCCGGTAGGCGAGATCGCGCACCTGCACCTCGATCCCGCCGAGGCGGGGCAGGTAGCAGTCCGACAACAGCGCGATCTTCACAATGCCCAAGGATCACACAGTCGGCCCCCGTGCGCGGGGCACCCGGCGAGATCCACATCGAACGTCCAGGTGATGACCCGCCTCGGCGCGCTCTCGGTCATGATCGAGACATGAGCGCAACGATCGTCGCCGTGAACGCCCATCCCGACGACGAGGCCCTGCTGCAGGCCGGCACGCTCGCCAAAGCCGCGGCGGCCGGGCACCGCGTGGTGTTGGCGGTGGCGACCGATGGCGATCAGGGGCTCACCTCCACGGCGTACCGCGGCGGCGCCGGGCCCACCCCGGACGGCGTACCGCCGCTGGGCGCGCGACGGTTGGCCGAGCTCGAGGCGAGCGCCGCGGCGTTGGGCGCGGCGCGGGTCGTCCATCTCGGCTACGCGGACTCGGGCATGGTCGGGGACGTGCCGCCCGACCCACCGGATCGGGTGCGTTTCCTACGCGCCGACCCCGCGGAGGCGGCCGCTCGGGTCGCCGACCTGCTGCGGGCCGAGCGGGCGGATGTGGTGCTCGGTTACGACGCGAACGGCGGCTACGGGCACCGCGACCACGTGCGGGTCCACGAGGTGGTGCGGCAGGCCGCGCTGCTCGCGCAGACCCCCGTGCTGTTGGAGTCGACGATCCCGCGGGACCTGCTGGCGCGCGCGGTCGCGGCGCTGGCCAAGGTCTACCGCTTCCCGCCGGACTTCGATCCGACCCTGTTCCAGCGGGCCTTCTCCCCCGCGCGCGAGATCACCCACCGCATCGACGTCCGCCGGTACGCCGGGGCCAAGCGCGCGGCGATGGCGGCGCACGCCTCGCAGGCCGCGGCCGACGATGGCGCGGACCGCACCCTGGCGGCGTTCCTGCGGATCCCGCCGCCGTTGTTCGGGCTGATCTTCGGTCGGGAGTGGTACGTCGACGCGACCGGCCTCCCGCCGGGCGCTGCGGTGGGGCCGCGAAAGGCGGCTACCCTCATCACAGACGTCTTCGCGGGCCGCTGACCGGCGCGCACCACGACACCGAGGGGACCCGTGGCCACCGACAAGACCAGTCAGCCCGACGCGGACGCGCTCGCCGACCAGCTGGCCACCGCCGGCGCCGAGGTCGTCACGCCGCGGAGTGCCCGCGACCTCCTCACCAAGATCGTGCAGGTGGTGCTCGGGTTGGGCATTGCCGTCGTGTTGCTCGGTTGGGTGCTGCCGTGGCTCACGCACACCTCCTGGCATCAGATCGGCTGGGAGCTGCGGCGGCTGGGCTGGGGCAAGGCGCTGCTGCTGTTCGGGTTCATGATGGCCGGGCTCTACACGTACACGTTCACGCTGTCGGCCTCCCTGCCGGGGCTCAAGCACGCCCCCGCCCTCATCGTGAACCTGTGCGGCTCCGGCGTGTCCAACTCGATGCCCGGCGGCGGCGCGGTCGGCGTGGCGGCCCAATATGCGATCTTCCGGTCCTGGGGCTTCAGCCACCGCAACATCGGGACGTCCCTGATCATCACCTCGATCTGGAACCTGCTGGTCCGCGCCATCCTGCCCATCGTGGCGGTGCTCTGGTTGTTCGCCAGCGGGACCACCGACCTGCCGCACCTGATCGTCCTCGGCGTCGGCGGCGCCGTCCTGGTAGCGGCCGTCATGGTGGGGCTGGCCGTCGCCATCCTCGCCTCCGACCGCAGCGCCCACGCGATCGGCAAGGTCCTCAACCGGATTGTGCGACCGGTGCTGCGACTGCTGAAGAAGAACGACCAGGTCGATGTGGAGGCGATCGCGCTCGACATGCGGGCTCGGGTCATCGGCGTCGTCCGGCCGGGCTGGCTGGCGCTGACGTTCGGGATCGTGGGCTTCCTCGGGATCTACTTCTTCCTGTTCCGCGAGTGCATGCTCGCGTTCGGGATCGACCTGCCGTGGGCCCAGGCGTTCGCCTGCTACGCCCTGTCCCGGATGCTGACCATGGTGCCGTTGACGCCGGGCGGGATCGGGGTCACGGAGCTGGCGGCGGGCCTGATGGTGGCGTTCGGGGCCGGCGGCAATCAGGCCGCGGCGGCGGTGGTGTTGTTCGCGATCTACAGCCACATCCTGGAGATCCCGCTCGGCATGCTCGCGTTCGTCGCGTGGCGGTCGACGCGGCAGCGGTTCTTCGTCGGACAGGCGGACGGTCCCGACGACGCGCCGGAGAAGGGCCTGCCGGTCTTCCACTGACGGGTTCCCCGCGCACGCCGACGGCCCCACCCCCTGCGGGGGCGGGGCCGTCGGCGTGAACGGTTCGAGGGTGGCCTCGCTCAGTAGGTAAAGCGCCCCACGAGGGTCTGCAGGTCGGCGGCGCGCTGGGCCAGCTCACCGGCCGCCTGGGCGGCGCTGCGGGCGGCCTCGGTGGACTCCGCGGCGCCGCGGGCGGCCTCGGTCACGTTGGCAGCGATCGACTGGGACCCACCCGCCGCCTCGGTGACATTGCGGCCCATCTCGTTCGTCGTCGCGGTCTGTTCCTCGACGGCGGAGGCGATGGTCGACTGGGTGTCGTTGATCTGCGCGATGATGCCGCTGATCTGGCTGATCGCGGCCACCGCGGCCTCGGTGTCCACCTGGATGGCCTCGACCCGGCGCGCGATGTCCTCGGTGGCCCGAGAGGTCTCCTGGGCGAGGTCCTTGACCTCGTTGGCGACCACCGCGAAGCCCTTGCCGGCCTCGCCCGCCCGGGCCGCCTCGATCGTGGCGTTGAGGGCCAGCAGGTTGGTCTGCTCGGCGATGCTGGTGATGACCTTGATGACGTTGCCGATCTCGGCCGAGGAGTCACCCAGCTTGGCGACGGTGGTGTTGGTCGCGGTGGCCACGGACACGGCCTGGGCGGCGACGCCGGCCGCGTCGGTCGCATTCTTGGCGATCTCGCGGATGCTCGCGGTCATCTCCTCGGTGCCGGCGGCAACGGTCTGGATGTTGCGGGAGACCTCTTCGGCCGACCCGCTGACCACGTTCAGCTGGTCGGTGGAGCTCGCGGACGTGGCGCCCACCTGGGTGGCCACCGCGGTCAGCTCCTCGGCGGCCGCGGCGACGGTGGAGCTGGCCTGGCCGACCTGGCTGAGCACGTCCTGCATCGACTGCCGGGTGGCCTCGGCGGCCTTGGCCATCTGGCCGACCTCGTCGTTGGTCGTCACATTCGAGCCGACGGTGAGGTCGCCGCGGCCCATGGCCTCCATGCTCGTCCGCACGTCGGTGACGGCGCGCAGGATAGCCTTGCTGATCAGCAGGCTGACCGCTGCGACCGCGGCGATCACCGCGAGCAGCGTGACGATGACGATGACGTTGGCGTTGCGCGCCGTCGCGTCCTGGCTATCCGCGGCCGCGTTGATCCGGGCCTCGGTCGTCTTGACCAGGGCGGTGATCGCATCTCCGACTCGATTCGAGACGGCAACCGCTTCGCCGACGGTGATGTTCTGCGCCTGGGCCCGCTGGGCGGCATCATTCGAGGCCAGCATCGCCACGATCTTCTCGTCCAGGGCGTTGAAGGCGTCCAACTCCGTCTTCACCTTGGCCAGCGCAGCCTTGCCGGCGTCGGTCTTGAGGGTGGGGAAGTCGGCCAGCTGCTTCTTCAGCGCCGCGCCCGCGTCCAGGAAGGACTTGCGGTGCGCATTGCTGGGGTCGATCGCCTTCTGGCCGTCCACGTTGACGGCCAGCACGTATTCGGTCTGGGCACCGTTGTAGATGTTCATCGTGCTGCCCACCATGAGCGCGGCCTGCTCGGCGCCGGCCGCGGCCTCGATCTCGGCGCTGGCGGCGCTCAACTGCGTCTGGGACCACATGTTGACCCCGCCCAGCGCCAGCGCACCGGCGAGCCCGATCCCTCCGACCATGAGTATCTTGGCGCGCAGGCCAAGCGCTCGCGCGGAGTTCTGCCGGGATGCCGTGAGAGCCACGATTCGACCCTTTCCTGTGACGCGGCCGCTGGATGTGGCCCGGGACTGAGCCTCGCGCAGCCTGCTTTTCACCCCCCCATCGACGTAACACGCCGAGTTGAAAGTGAATTGGCCAAGGACCTCTTGCGCAAGGCCGCTGGCGGTGGCCCTCCGGCGGGGTGCGGCGCCTGTGGACGGCGAGGCGCCGGACGAGCCTGGCGCTCAGGTGCCGCGGGCCTGCCCGCTGGCGCGATCGCGGCGCTCCCGGCCCGCGAGTAGCCGGGCGATCTGGCGGTTGCGGGCCTGGTCAGCCAGCGAATCGTCCATCGGTTCCGGTTCGAACACTCGACCGAGCGCGCGTTCGACGGCGTCCTTGATCAGCCCATCGGCGAAGGCCGGATTGGCCGGCAGGATCGGACCGTGTAGATAGGTGCCGACGACCCGGTTCGTCACCGCGCCTTCCAGACGGTCGTCGGGGTTGTTGCCGTGCCCGTGCAGGACTCGCCCGAAGGGTGCCTGGCCGGCACCGAGCGTCGTACGGCCCGAATGGTTTTCATATCCGACGACAGACCCGTACGCCGTGTCGAGCACGACCGGGCCGATCATCCGGTCCGCCCCGCCCGTCGTGGTGACATCGAGGATGCCGAGCCCGGGCAGGCGGCGGCCGTCGACCGTGATGAATGCGTTGCCGAACAGCTGGTACATCCCGCAGACCATCACCATCGGGCAGCCATCGGCCGCAAGCCCGCGCAGGGTGTCGGCGTTGCGGTCCAGGTCGGCCTCGACGTGGGCCTGACCCGAGTCCTGCCCGCCGCCGCCGAGCACCAGGTGGGCGTCGCGGGGGAACTCCTCGCCGGGGTGGTGGCGGCGCAGGTCGCAGGTATAACCGTGCCAGGTCAGCCGCTGTTGCATCACCCGGGTGTTGCCGAGGTCGCCGTAGATGCTCATCTCGCGCGGGTAGATGTGCACGAGAACGATGGTGCCCTTCGTGGTCACGACGCCTCCTCCCCCATCGCGGCGAGGTCGTACCGCGCCGCCAGCAGCTTGCGCAGCGCGAGCATCGCCGTATAGGTGCAGAAGATTCGCTTCGGTTCGGCCGGGGTCGCCGCGAGGAAGGCGCCGAGCGCCCGCTCCAGGTCGGGTTCGACCAGCTCGGTCGCGATGTCGTCGTAGTGCAACCGCAGGGCCATGTCGTAGGCCCGGACCCCACTGGTCAGCGCCACCCCGCGGGTCGACAAGGAGGCGAACGACACGTCGTACAGCCAGGACACGTCCCGGCCATCGGCGTAGTCGTCGTTGATGGCGATCATCGTGGCGACCGGGGACGCGTCGTACGTGCCGAGGGCCACCGTGAAACCGGCCGGGTTCTTGACCAGGACCAGCTCCAGCGGCTGGCCGTCCACGTCGATGACCTCACCGCGCCCGAACGGCGGGGCGACGGCGCGCAGTGCGCGTTCCGTGCTCGCCGCGTCGAAGTCGGGGCCGAGCAGCAGCCGAGCGGTCGTGACCGCCGCGGTCGCATTGATCATCGCGGCGAGCCCCCGCTGCCGCAGCTCGAGGGGGCCCACCGTGCGGCCGTCGGCGAAGACCACCTCGAACACGCGGTCGTCGATGGGCCGCAGCAGCCCGTCGGTGGCCCCCAGCTGCGGTGTCGGGATCGTCGCGTCGCCGCGCAGGTCGGTCTCGAGCAGCTCGGGGAGGCGGTCGGCGATGCTGGGGTGGACGCCGAAGTGCCGAATCTCCGGGGCGGCTAGGCCGGCGCGGGTCGTGGCCCCGCCCATGTCGCGAGCGTCCGGGGCCACGGCCGGGCCGATCCTCGCGATGAACGCGTCGTCCCGGTTCAGGACGAGACCCTGCGTGGCGGTGCCGGCGAGGCGGCCCAGCAGCGCCGCGGTGTGGTCGATCTCGGCGAACCGGTCCAGCTGGTCGCGGGCCACATTGAGAAGCAGCACGTGAGTGGGCGGCACCGCGCGGGCGAACGGGATCGAATGGGCTTCGTCGAGTTCCAGGACGGCGACGTCGGCGCGGACCCGGCCGGTCGGACCGACCTCACCGAGCAGGGCGGAGATCACCCCGCGCGTGAAATTGCTGCCGGTGGGATTGCTGAACACCCGCCGCCCGTGGGCCCGCAACACCTCGGCGAGCATCTTCGTGGTGGTGGTCTTGCCGTTGGTGCCGCTCACGACGACGATCCCGCCGGGGATGTCCGACAGCGCCGTCGCCAGGAACGCCGGGTCGATCTTCTCGGCCACCAACCCGGGGAACGCAGAGCCACCGCCGCGCCACCGGGCGGCGACCCTGGCAGCCTTGCCGGCTGCGACGGCCGTGAGGGTCCTCAGCACAGGCTCACCCTATCCACGGGCCGGTCACCCGCCGCGCTCACCCACGCGGTGACCGTTCACCGCGGGTTCCCTCATACCACGGTATGGGGAAGGTGCGGTGAGCGGTCACTCTTGCCGTCGGGGCCTGCGCCCGTGCCGCGGTCAGGGTCGCTGTCGCCGAGAAGATCGATCGCGTACGACGCCGCAGCGATCGCGACCGCACACGCCAGCGCGACCGCGACCAACGCGCAGGCCGCGATGAGCATGTCGCGCCGGCTGTAGGTCGGCGCCACCCCCGCCAGCAGGATCAGTACCCCCACGACCGAGACGGCGAGAGCGCTGCCCACGGCGTACCCCATCAGCCGGCCCGTCCCGCCCGCCGGCCGCGGGCGCAGCCGACCCGCCGCCGCGAGTCCGGCCACGGCGAGGCCGGTCGCGGCCAGGACCACGGCGTACGCCGCGATCACGTCGCTCGGGCGATGCCAGTTCAGCACGATCGTCCCCACGCCGCCGCAGGTCGCCAGGAACGCCACGGCCGGCACCAGCAGCGGGCGCCATCGGGCGGGTAACGCGATCACCAGCCCGACCAGGATCGAGGTGATGACGGTGACGTGACCGCTGGGCAGGGTGTTCTCCGTCGCGCCGCCGAGGTCCGGGCGCTCGATCACGGCGTACTTCAACACCTGCGTGCCCACCGTGGCGACGACGATGACGAACGCCGCAGCGGCCCCGAGATCAAGGCGACGCCGCATCGCGCCGATGACCAGCACCGCGACGATGGCGAGCGCGACCGCACCCTCGCTGACCAGGTCGAGTCCGCGGAGCAGGACGCGGTCGGTGCGCGGGTTGGTGTACATGGCCTGCAGCACGATCTCGTCGAGGCGCTGGCCTCGGGCCGTGTCCACCAGCAGCACCACCAGCGCCACGATCGTCGCCGCCGCCAGCAGCGTCAGGGTCAGGCCAACCCGCAGCACAGGGCCGCGGCGTGGGTCGCCGCTGTCGGCGAGCGGCGCGGCGGAGGGTACGACGTCGGTCATCCCACCATGATCCGGGAGTTGCCTGCATGTTCGCTGGACGGGGGCGGTCTCGGGCGAGGTCGCGGCTCGGCTCATCCGACCGGGCGCACCGCGCGCAACGAGCCGACAGCAGCGCTGACCGAGCCCGTCGGCGGGCCGGTGACCTGCGCGGTCCGGACGGCAGGTTGTTGACGGGTCGGTAGAGTGGGGCGCGACCGCCCGGCGGCTCACGGCCGAGCAGGGTCGCGGTGGGTACGAGGAGGCGGGATCCATGACAGGCGCCGGACGGCGGGCCGTCGTGATCGGCGGCGGGATCTCCGGGCTGGTGGCGGCGCGCCGATTGGCTCAGGCGGGTTATGCGATCACCCTGCTGGAGGCCGACGACCGCCTCGGCGGGCAGATCCACACGGTCGAGGTGTGCGGCGGCGCGGGCGGCACGACGTACGCCGTGGATCTCGGCGCCGAGGCCATGCACACGATGGCGCCGCGGGCACTCGCGTTGATCGACGAACTGGGCCTGCGCGACTCGATGGTGACTGCCCGTACAGGCGAGAGCTACCTGTGGACCCCCCGCGGCCGACGGCGACTGCCCGCGGGCGTCGGACCGGCGGGGCCGACGCGGCTGCGGCCGGTGTTGGCCAGCGGCGTGATGAGCCTGCCGGGGTTGCTGCGGGCGGGCCTGGAGCCGGCGGCGGCGCGGGTCCGGCGGCCGGTGCCGCTGGGGCCGGGTCACGACATCGCGGTCGGCGACTTCGTGGCCGGCCGGTTCGGGCGGCAAGTCGTGGACCGGTTCGTGGACCCGCTCCTGGGTGGGCTGCACTCGGGGGACGTGCGGCGGCTGAGCCTGCGCGCCACCACCCCGACCCTGGTGGCGGCCGCCGCGCAGGGCCGCTCGCTGATGCCGTTGCGGCTGCGCGACGTGCCGGCGCGGGCGCGCGGTCGGGTACGCCGTGCCGCGGCCCGGCCCACGATGGACTTCCTGTCCTGGCCCGGCGGCCTGGCCACCTTCCTCACCGCGCTGCTGGCCGACCTGCCGCCCGGCGCCCTCGACGTACGGACCGGCACGGCCGCGACCGGGCTGGCGGCCGCGCCGGGCGGGGGTTACCGCGTGCGCACCGCGGCCGGTGACATCACCGGGGACGTCGTCGTTCTTGCGGTGCCTGCCTGGGCGGCGGCCGCGCTGCTGCGGCCCCATGCGCCCCGGGCGGCGGACACGCTGGCGGCGACCCGCACCGCCTCCACGGTCAGCGTCCTGCTCGGTTTCCCCCGCGCGGCTGTCGCCGGCATCCCCGCGCTGGCCGGCAACGGCCTGCTCGTCCCCTCGACGACCGGCACCCTGCTCAAGGCCGTGACCAACCTGACGGCGAAGTGGCCGCACTACCGGGACGGGGAGCTCTTCCTGATGCGCCTGTCCGCCGGCCGTGACGGGCAGGACACGGTCGCCGGGATGTCGGACGAGGCGCTCGTGGATCATCTGCGCCGCGACCTGCGGCGATTCACCGGCCTCGACGTGGCGCCCGCGCTTGTAGAGGTCCGTCGCTGGCCACAGGGGCTCCCCCAGCTCACGGTCGGACACGTGGACCGTACGGCGTACGTGCGCCGCGAACTCCAGCAAGCACTTCCCGGCGTCGCGCTCGCGGGCGCCGCGTACGACGGCATCGGCCTGGGCGCCTGCATCGCCTCCGCCGAAGACGCCGTACGCCAGATCACCAAGGAGATGACCGCATGACCTCCCAGCTCCCGGGGCATCCGAGCGCAGCGCACCCCAACGAGGACCGGGCCGTACGCCACCTGCACCACGACGCCGGCGACCGGCCCATGATCGTGATCTGGGAGACCACCCGGGCCTGCCAGCTGGTCTGCAAGCACTGCCGGGCGGACGCCCAGAAGGTGGCGCACCCCGAGCAGCTGAGCACCGAACAGGGCAAGCAGCTGCTGGACGAGATCGCGGGGTTCGGGCGACCCTACCCCATCATCGTCCTGACCGGCGGAGACCCCTTCGAACGGCCGGACCTGCCCGATCTGGTGCGCTACGGCGCCGGCCTGGGCCTGCACATGGCGCTGTCCCCGTCGGTCACCCCGAAGATGACCCGGGAGTCGCTGGCGGTGTTCCGGGACTGCGGCGTGCACGCCATCTCCCTGTCCCTCGACGCGGCCAGCGCGCCCGTGCACGACGGGTTCCGGGGCGTCGACGGGGTCTTTGCCTCGACGGTCCGGGCGGCCGGGTGGTGTCGGGAGTTGGGCTACCGGCTCCAGATCAACTCCACGGTGACCCAGGACACGGTCGACGAGCTGCCCGACCTGCTGCGCCTGGTGATGTCCTTGGGCGCGTCCCTGTGGAGCGTCTTCTTCCTGGTGCCTACGGGTCGCGGCAGCGCGTTGCAGGCGCTGTCCGCCGCCGAGGTCGAGGACGTCCTGCACTGGCTGCACGACGTCTCCGACCTGGTGGCCACCAAGACCACGGAGGCGCCGCACTACCGACGCGTGGCGATCCAACGGGCCCGGCGCGCCGCGGCCGTCGCCGACGGCGCCGAGCTGCCGCCGGTGGAGCATGGTGCGCTGTACCACCGGCTCCGCGCCGCGGTGGCCGACCTGCTCGACGACCCTGACCTCGTACGGCGTACGCCGCGCCCACCCATCGACGTCAACTCCGGCCGGGGTTTCGCGTTCGTCTCCCACGTTGGCGGCGTCTACCCGAGCGGCTTCTTCCCGGAACACTGCGGCAACGTCAAGGAGACGCCGTTCCGGGAGATCTACCGGACGAACCCGCTGCTGGTGGCGCTGCGGCACCCCGAGAACTACCACGGCAAGTGCGGGGTGTGTGAGTACAACGAGGTGTGCGGCGGCTCGCGATCGCACACGTACGCCGTGACCGGCGACATCCTCGGCTCCGACCCGACCTGCGTCTATGTCCCCGCGGCGATGCAAGTCCACGAACGCCCCACCCACGCCCGCGCCTGATGGTCACCCTGATCATCAGGCAGCTCGACGACGCGACGTACGCCGCGCTTCGGCAACGCGCGGCGGCTCACGGGCGTTCGGTCGAGGCCGAGGTGCACGCCATCCTGCAGCACGTCACACATCGGCCCCGAGGCAACGCCCTGCTCGCCCTGCACGACGCAGTGGTGGCCTCGGGAAGTGGCATCGACCTCGAGCTGCCGCCGCGCACCGATGTCACGCGCGGCGCCGACCTGTCGTGATCATCAAGGCGCCTGACGAGTTAGGGGGCCCCGATCAGCAGCACCGGGCGTGGTTGGCTGCGTCCCCTGCGAACGACCGTCTCCACCAGCATGGCCACCGACCATTGCCAGCGGTACTTGTCGGCCAGCGCCTTCTCCGCGGCGGCCCGCACCGCCGGATCGCGGCTGACCTCGGCGGTTCCCGCGACCATCCGGGTGCCAGGACGGGGAGCACCACGGCGCCCGCAGGGCTGCAGCTCGACCCGCGGATTGTTGCGCAGCCGCTTCAGCTTCCCCGTGCCGTCGGGGGTGCTGACGACCAGGTGGTCGTCGTGGCGGGCGACCCACACCGGCGTGTCCACGCCGACGCCGCTCTTGCGGAACGTGCGGAGCAGGACGAATTCCTCATCGGCCAAGGCGGCGAGATCTGCGGGCAAGCTCATGCTAGCGGAGTCTGCCACCGCGGTGACCGCGAGCGTCCGATTCGTCCATGGGGATCCCCACGACCGATTCGCCGCGAGCACCTGCGTCAGCCGCCGAGCCTGATTGACTATTCAGATCTAGTTCAGAACAATGGCTGCATGGCCGAGCTACAGACCGCAACGCTCTCCGACCTCCTGCGCCACCCCAACGAGGTGATTGCGCGCCTGGACGCCGGGGCGATCACGATCACCCGACGTGATGGCGAGGCGCTGGTCCTCGCCAAGGCCGGTGCCGCCCGGGGTGGCCAGCGCGTGCTCGACCAGCTGTCGCGCCTGATCGCGAGCAGCCTGGACGATGCGACCTGCGACCGCATGGCTGACTCGCTCACCGACCAGCACCCCTGGGTCGTCCTCCTGCCGGATCCGGCCCGCCGCACCTTTGTGGGCGATTACTTTCGACTGTTGCGGGCCAGCGCCGCCACGGGCGGGTTTGCGCAACTGCGCCCGTTCCTCGATTCCTGGGAAGCGACCGCAGAGGCTTACGCCCACGGAGTCACGCCACCGACCGTCGACCTGGAATACGCCCACTCGACAGCGGCCGTCGCGCCAGCCCCGTGACGCCACAACGCGAGAACGCAGCCGTCGCGCGCCCGCTCAAGCGCGCGGAGTTCGAGATCAGGTTCGCCAACCGCGACGCGCAGAAGGGCTGGCGGGACCTGCTCGCGACCGCCCGCAATGCCGCAGTCGAAGCATGGCAACACCTGACGACCCACCCCCTCGAGCGCTCGGCCAGGTGCTATCCCTTGCGGGCGGACTTCGCCGACGTCGCGGTGGGATCAGAGCGCCTGACGCAGTGGCAGTACAAGGTCACCGACGGTGGCCGGATCTGGTTCTGCGTCTCAGCGACGACTACCGGCGCCAAGGTCGCGGGCATCGTCTACCTGACGCGCTGCGACCCCGGCCATCCCAAGCAGACCGAGTAGCGTCAGTCAGGCTGAGGGTGAGGCACCACCCTCCGGCCTTCCGAAACCCTCCGACCGATGACTTCACGTCCGGGAGCCCCTGACGTCTCCGTTCCGAACCGGTGGTCCGTGCGCCGATAGTGTCGAGGGCATGGAAGCCCGCGCGTATTGGACCGTCGAGCCCGGCCGCGGCGAGATCCGCACGGAGGAGATCGGTACGCCGGGTCCGGGCGAGGCCCTGGTCCGCACCACCCGCTCGGGGATCAGCCGCGGCACCGAAAGCCTGGTCCACCGCGGCGAGGTGCCAGCGAGCGTCCGTGACCTCATGCGGGCCCCCTTTCAAGAAGGCGACCTGCCCGGCCCGGTCAAGTACGGCTACCTCTCCGTCGGCGTGGTCGAGCAGCTGGGCTCTGGCGGGGACGTATCGCGCGGCGCGGATCTGCTCGGGCGCCGAGTGTTCTGCCTGCATCCGCATCAGGACGCCTACATCGTCCCGGTCCAGGCCCTAATGCCCATCCCGGACGACGTACCGGACGACCGCGCCGTCCTCGCCGGCGCCGTCGAGACCGCGCTCAACGCGGTCTGGGACGCGGCCCCCCGCTACGGCGACCGGGTCGCGGTCGTCGGGGGCGGCACGATCGGCGCCTGCATTGCGGCGCTGCTGCGCCAGTTCCCGCTGGGCCGGCTCGAACTGATCGACCCCGACCCGGCCCGCGCCGCCGTCGCGGAGGCGTTCGGGGTGCGCCTGCAGCAGCCCGACGCTGCCGCCGGCGACTGCGACGTGGTGCTGCACGCCTCGGCCACGGAGGCCGGGCTGGCGACCGCTCTGCGGCTCGCCGGGGATGAGGCGCAGGTGCTGGAACTGAGCTGGTACGGCGACCGCGCCCCCCGCGTCGACCTGGGCGCGGCCTTCCATGCCCGGCGGTTGACGATCCGGGCCTCGCAGGTCGGTCGGGTCGCGGCGGCCCGCCGCACCCGACGTACGACCAACGACCGGCTCACCCTCGCCCTCGCGGAGCTGACCGACCCGGCGTACGACGTCCTCCTCACCGGCAGCTGCCCTTTCGAGGAGCTGCCTGACAGGATGGACGACATCGCGACCGGCCGATGCCCCGGCCTCGCGCATGTCGTGACGTATTGACGGGGCACAGACCTGCGACAGGAGCCTTCCGCATGTACGCGCTCACGGTCCGCGACCACGTGATGATCGCGCACAGCCTGGCCGATCCGTTCTTCGGGCCGGCGCAGGCGCTGCACGGCGCGACCCTGGTGGCCGAGGTGACCTGGCGCCGGGAGCGCCTCGACGAGCACGGCGTCGTCCTCGACATCGGGGCCGCCACGACCCTGCTGCGCCAGGTCCTGGCCGACCTGGACTACCGCAATCTCGATGACCATCCCGCGTTCGCCGGTCGGCTCTCCACGACCGAGGCCATCGCCGCCCACGTCGCCGACGCCGTCGCCGACGGCATGCCCGCGGCCGGACTGCCGATTGCTGATTTCGTCGACCTGGAGGTCCTGCTGCGCGAGCACCCGGATGCCTGGGCGAGCTACCGCCGCCCGCTGGGGACCACGTCATGAGTGACTCCGAGCAGGTGAGCGACGCCCATCGGGTGAGCGACGCCGTCGCGTTCATCGTCCCCGATCCGGCCGGCACCCCGAGCGGCGGGCATACCTACAACGACCGCATCCTGCGGGGCTGGGAGGCCGCGGGCCACCCGAGCCGGGTCGTGACGGTGGCGGGCAGCTGGCCGCATCCCGACGAGGCGGCGCGGGCGGCCCTGGCGGAGGCGCTGCACGCGCACCCCGTGACTCTGGTCGACGGGCTCATCGGCGCGTGCTGCCCGCAGCAGATCCAGGACGCCGTCACCGCCGGTCACCGCGTCGTCCTCCTGGTGCACCTGCCGCTGGCCGATGAGACCGGGCTGCGTCCGAACCAGGCTCGCGACCTGGAGGGGCTGGAACGGTGGGCGGCGCACTCGGCGAGCGCCGTGCTGGCCACCAGCAAGACCGCCGCGGCCGACCTCCAGCGGCGCCACGATCTGCCCCACGTGGCCGCCGTCCCACCGGGCGCGCAGGCCGGCCCGATCGCCCCCGGTTCGCTGGCCGAGACTGGGGTGCCGCGGATCGGCGTGCTCGCCTCGGTCACCCCGCGCAAGAACCAGTCCGGTCTCGTGGAGGCCCTGGCGCTCCTGGCCCACCGGGACTGGACCGCCGAATTCGTGGGGCCGCAGCCCGACGCGGCGTACGCCGACGCCGTCCGGCGCCGCATCGCCGACCTCGGGCTGGGCGACCGGATTTCGCTGCCGGGCGTCCTCGACGCCGAGTGCCTCGAGGGCCGGTGGGCCGGTATCGACCTGATGGTGCTGCCCTCGCTGCACGAGACCTTCGGGCTGGTCGTGACGGAGGCCCTCGCGCACGGCATCCCCGCGGTGGTCTCCCGCGGGACGGGCGCGGTGGAGGCCCTCACCGGTACGCCGTGCGCCGGCGGCGACCCGGTCGATCCGCCCGGTGCGGTGGTGGACCCGCGCAGCACGCCGGAGATGGCTGCGGTGCTGGGGGCGTGGCTGGACGACGCGGCGGTCCGTACGGCGTGGCGCGACCGCGCCCTGGCCCGTCGTGACGCGCTGCGGCCCTGGTCGGAGCCGGCCGAGGAACTGTGGGCGCTGATCATGGGCGAGCCGTCCGGCGATCGCCGGTGAGCTCCGCCGCCGACGGGCCGGACCGGCCCATCGCCGCGGACTGGCTGGCGCTGCGCCGAGCCCTCGACGAGAGGGCCCGGGCGGCGGCCGACGGGCTGCTGACCCAGGTCGCCGAGGCGCTGACCGGCCCGCCCGGCGGCCTCGACGCGTCCGGTGGGACCCTCGCCCCAGCGCCGGTTCGGGTCGTCGACGTCGGCGCCGGGACCGGGGCCAACCGCGCCTATCTCGAGCCGCGGCTGCCGTTCCCGACCGAGTGGACCCTGCTCGACCACGACCCCGCGCTGCTGGCCGCGCCCGACAACGACGGCACCCGGCGGGTCCTCGGCGGCGTGGAGCAGCTGGCGCAGGTGCTGGCCGGGCTCGCCGCCGACGCCCCGGCCCAGCCTCGGTGGGTCACCTGCTCGGCGCTGCTCGACCTGCTCACCGCGGCCCAGCTCGACCAGTTCGTCGAGGCGGTGGCTGCGGCGCGGGTCCCGGCGCTCTGCGCGCTCACGGTCACCGGCGTCGTCGCGATCGACCCCGCCGATCCCGACGACGAGCTGGTGCGGACGGCTTTCGATGCCCATCAGGCCCGCTCGGAGCGATGCGGTCCCGGCGCGGCGGCGTACGCGGCCAGGGCGGCAAACGCGGCCGGGCTGGTGGTGCGGCAGGTGAGTACCCCGTGGCGGGTCGGCGCCGACCCGACGAGCGCCGGCGACCCGACCACCGCCGGCGCCCCGACGAGCGAAAGCGACCCGACGACGCGGGCGTTCCTGCACCGCTATCTCAGCGACCGCGCCGCCGCGGCGGCCGAGCATCTGGACCGGGCCGGCGGGGGCACATCAGACGAGGCCACATCAGACGAGGCCATCCCAGGGGCGGCCAACGACGCCACTCCGGCCGTGGAGACCCCCACGGCCCGCGTGGCCGGCTGGCTGGACCGGCGTCTCGCCGCGGTCGCGGCCGGTCGCTTAAGCCTGCGCGTCGACCACGTCGACCTGCTGCTGCTCCCGCCGCGCTGACCGACCGTCAGCGGTGCAACACCAGCTCGGTGCAGGTGTCCTCGCCGAGCAGAAACCGGCGGGCCGGGGCCCGCAGCGCGTCGGAGAGGCGGTCCTCGCCGTCGAAGCGCAGGCCCGGTACGCCGTCGCCGATCAACACCGGCGCGGTCGTCAGATAGAGCCGGTCCAGCACGTCGGCCTCGAAGAACGCCGACACCGTCCGCCCACCGCCCTCCACCAGCACTCGCCCGAGGCCTCGGGCCCGCAGGATCCGCAGCACCTCGGCCGGGTCGACCTGCCCGTCCGGGCCGACCGGCACCGTCGCCACGTCGACCCGCTCGCCCAGCACCGCCGGCGCCGGCACCCGACCGGACGCCCGCGCCTCCGCCCCGACCAGCCACAGCGTGGGCGCCACGCCATCGACGAAGACCTGCGAGGTCAGCGGCACCCGGCCGCGGGGGTCGAGCACCACCCGGACCGGGTGTTCGCCCGAGACGGCCCGAACCGTGAGCCGGCAGTCGTCGGCCACCACCGTCCCGGCGCCGACCAGCACCGCATCGACCAGCGCCCGCAGCCGGTGCAGGTGGGTCCGGTCGATCTCGCCGGTGACGAAGTCCGCATCGCCGGTCCGGCTGGCGATGAACCCGTCGAGGCTCTGGCCCAGCTGGCCGATGGTCACCCGCGGACCGCACGCGGCCAGGTCGCCGTACCGCTCCACCAGCTCCTGCTCCGCGCCCTGCGCGGGGTGCGGCGGCACGTGCCCGGCGAGCAGCGCGGCCCAGGCGTCCCGCCCGGGTCGATCGTGCCCCATCCGGGCGCGCTTGGTGTCCATGTAGGCCGCGTTCTCCGGCCGCGCGGGCACGAACATGCCGGTCCGCTCGACGACCTCGATGCCGAGCCCGGCCAGGGCCTTCTCCTTGCCCGGGTTGGAGGACATCAGCCGGATCCGGCGCAGGCCCAGGTCGCGCAGGATCGCCGCGGACTGCCGGTAGTTGCGCGCGTCCGCGGCGTGCCCCAGCTGCAGGTTCGCGTCGAGGGTGTCGAGGCCCTCGTCCTGCAGCCGGTAGGCCCGCAGCTTCTCGACCAGCCCGATGCCGCGGCCCTCGTGCCCGCGCACGTAGATCACGACCCCCTCCCGGGCCGTCGCGACGCGCGCCAGGGCGGCGTCCAGCTGTTCGCCGCAGTCACATCGCCGTGACCCCAGGACGTCGCCGGTGAGGCACTCCGAGTGGACCCGCACCAGCGGCGCACCGGAGTGGGGTTGCCCGTCCTCCAGGCCCATCGTCAGGGCGACGTGTTCGACCCCGCCGGGGGCGCCGTCCCGGTCCCGATACCCCAGGATCCGGAACGTTCCGTGCCGTGTCGGCAGGCGCGTCTCGACCACGCGCGTGACCGACGGCTCGCCCCCCGATGATCCCTCCTGCCGCATAGGGTGCACCTTAAGGCGACGGCGGCGCCGCGCGCGCGGCGGGTCTAAGCTCGCGGGGCGGCGTCAGACGGCCGGGGTGAAGAAGTACGTCGTGTGCTCCGCGATGCGCCCGTTCATGTCGAAGCTGAAGAAGGCCGCAAAGCCGACCGCGGTGCGTTCGCCCTGCTTGAGCTGTCCCTCGTACATGCCGTGCGCGGCCACCCGGTTGCCCTCGACCAGCATGTCGCGGACCAGGTGCCGGCCGGGAGCCAGCTGGCGATCGCCGGAGTAATAGGTGCGCAGCTTCTCCATCCCGGAGATCACCTCATAGCCGGGGCGCCGGTAGAGGACGTCGCCGGAGAAACAGTCGAGCACCGCCTCCAGGTCGTCCCGGTCGAGGGCGTCGTAGTAGCGCTGGACGGCGTGGCGCTGGTCGTCGGTGCGGCTGTTCATGGGGCTACCGTACGGCGCCGCGCGCGCCCCCACCAGGGCCACTCACCCACGCGGCGGGTCCGGCGGTGCCGAGGTGCCCTGCGGCGCGTCGGGGTCCGGCCCGGCCGGCCGCTCCGGCCGTGCCAGCCGCGGGTCGGCGGCATCGCGGCTCGTGTCGGGCGGTTCGGGGGCCTCGTCGTAGGGGTCGTACTCCCGGAAGTCCTCGCTGCGCCCCCAGGACCGAGCCTGCTCCTGGCGGCGCCGGCGGGCGCGTCCGAACGGGCTCTGGTCATCCCCGAAGGACTCCCGGTCCGGCCGGTCGTCCTCGTCGTCCTCGGGGTCGGGTTCGTACGGCGCAAAGCGCGGATGCTTGACCTTGCTGAACGGGTTGACCCCCAGGATCCCGGAGATCCGCCAGGCGCAGAACGCGATCACCGCGGCGCTGGCGGCGATGAAGGCCAACCGCATCCCGAACGCGAACCGCCCCGGCGAGAACCAGTTCGGCAGGACCAGCAGGTTGACCGCGATGATCGCCGAATAGGCGAACAGTTCGCCGCGGCGCCCGGTGCCCATCCTCACTCCCACTCGATGGTGCCGGGCGGCTTGCTCGTCACGTCGAGCACGACCCGGTTCACCTCCGGCACCTCGTTGGTGATCCGGGTGGAGATCGCGGCCAGGGTGTCGTAGGGCACCCGAGTCCAGTCCGCCGTCATCGCGTCCTCGCTGCTGACCGGCCGCAACACGATCGGATGCCCGTAGCTGCGACCGTCGCCCTGCACCCCCACCGAGCGGACGTCGGCGAGCAGCACGACCGGGCACTGCCAGATCTCGCGGTCCAGGCCCGCCTTGGTCAGCTCCTCCCGCGCGATGGCGTCCGCAGCGCGCAGGATGTCGAGCCGTTCGCGGGTCACCGCGCCGACCACCCGGATGGCCAGCCCCGGGCCGGGGAACGGCTGGCGCCACACGATGCCCTCCGGCACCCCGAGCTCCAGGCCGACCTGGCGCACCTCGTCCTTGAACAGGTCCCGCAGCGGTTCGACCAGGCTGAATTGCAGGTCGTCGGGAAGGCCGCCGACGTTGTGGTGGCTCTTGATGTTCGCGGCCCCGGCGCCTCCGCCGGACTCGACGACGTCGGGGTAGAGGGTGCCCTGCACCAGGTGTTTCACCGGGTGGTCCGACTGATCCGAGCGCTCCGGGCCACCAGGGTGCTCCTGGCCACCGGGGACACCAGGGTCACCAGGGTCACCGGCATGGTCCGCGACGATGTCCCGCGCGGCCCGCTCGAACGCGCGGATGAACTCGCGGCCGATGATCTTGCGCTTCTCCTCGGGGTCGGCCACCCCGGCCAGCGCGGCCAGGAAGGTGTCCGCCGCGTCCACGACCACCAGGTCCACCCCGGTCGCCTCGACGAAGTCGGTCTCCACCTGCTCGGCCTCGCCCTGCCGCAGCAGCCCGTGATCGACGAACACGCAGGTCAACTGGTCGCCGACCGCCCGCTGCACGAGCGCCGCGGCGACCGAGGAGTCGACCCCACCGGACAGCCCACACAGCACCCGGTCCGCGCCCACCTGCTCGCGGATCCGGCGCACCTGCTCGGCCACGATGGAGCCGGCGTTCCACTGCGCTGTGAGCCCGGCGCCGCGGCGCAGGAAGTTCTCCAGCTGCCGCTGACCGAAGGTGGTGTGCAACACCTCGGGGTGCCACTGCACGCCGTACAGCTTGCGCTCGTCGTCCTCGAACGCCGCGACGGGGGCACCGGGCGTCGACGCCGTCACCCGCAGTCCCTGCGGTGCGCTGGTCACCGCATCGCCGTGGCTCATCCACACCGACTGCGCCTCGGGCTGGCCGGTGAACAGGGTGGACTGGGGGTCGGTGACGTCCATCGGGGTGGCCCCGTATTCGGACAGGCCGGTCCGCTGCACCTCGCCGCCGAGCGCGGCCGCCATGGCCTGGAAGCCGTAGCAGAGACCGAACACCGGGACGCCGGCCGTGAGCAGCGCCGGGTCGAGCGTCGGCGCGCCGTCGGCGTACACGCTGCTCGGCCCCCCGGACAACACGATCGCCGCTGGCTCGCGGGCCAGCATCGCCGCGCCCGCGGTGTGCGGCACGACCTCGCTGTAGACCCCCGCCTCGCGCACCCGGCGGGCGATCAGCTGGGCGTATTGCGCTCCGAAGTCGACGACGAGGACCGGATGCGCCTGCGGGTCGGTGCTCACCCGCGAAAGCCTAGCCGCGACTGCCCTGCCGTCCGGGCTCCCCCACCGCGCCGGGCGCCGGCTCGATATCGGCAAGCAGGCCGCGCACCTCCTGCTCGACCTTGCGCTCGGCGACGAAGGACAGGAACGGCACGCACCCGGCCAGCAGGATCAGGATCAGCCGGCCCAGCGGCCAGCGGACCTTGAGCGAGAGGTAGAACGTCGCGACCGCGTAGATCATGTAGAGGAAGCCGTGCGGCTGCGGCCACCACCACAGCGGGTTGTCCCGGTTCTTCAGGTCGAAGCCGTAGCTCAGCACCATCTCCACGACCAGCAGCAACAGCCCGATGCCGACCACGAACGCCATGATCTTGAAGAAGGTCAGGGCCTTGCGGATCTCGTGCGGGCTGGCCAGGAGCTGACGCGGCGGGGTGGTCATCGGGAGGGTTCTCCTTCGGATTGGGGCGCGACGGGATCGGGTACGGCGGGATCGGGTACGGCGGCGAGCGCCCGCGCGTGGGCGTCCTCGCGGACCATCCGCCACCACATGTAGAGGGCGAACGCGGCGAAGAAGAACCACTGCAGGGCATAGCCGAGGTTGCGCCAGTTGAGCTGGCCGACCCCGGACTCCGGCGGCGGGACCAGCGCCAGGCCGTCGGGCGGACCGGCCGCCTCGGGCGCCGGCTCCTGGCCACCGAGGAAGACGAACCCGTTGTAGAGCTCCCCGCCCCACCGGTTCAGCAGCACCGGCACGTTGAGGGTCTGCACCTGCCCGGGCGGCATCGGCCGGAACTGGTCGGGCGAGGGCTCGCTCTGCGCGAGCGTGCCGGTCACCACCACCCGGCCGGCGGGCGGGGCGGGCGCCGCCTCCGGGGCGGTGACGAACCCGCGCAGGATCGCGATGGCGGCGGGCTCCTCGCCGGGGCCGTGCGACCCGGCGACCCGCAGCGGGGTGACCACCCAATAGCCGACCTGGTCGCCGAGCTTGCGGCCGGTGATCAGGACCTGCTGGCTCGCGACGTACTCCCCCTCCGCGCGCACCTTCCGATCGAGCCCGTCCGAGGGGAACGCGGCGCCCGGCCGAATGACCTCGGTCAGCGGGGCCATCGGCTTGGCGGCGGCCTCCCCGGTCGCCTCGGCGAGGCCCTTCTCCTGCGCGACGTCGAACTGCCAGCGGCCCAGCAGACCGAACCCGACCATCACCGCGACGACCAGGGCAAGAAGCCCCAGCCACTTCGGGGACAGCGCGGTCCGCAACACACTCGTCAGGCTAGTTCACCCGCGCTCACAGGAACGCAGCCGGGTCGAACTCCTCGATCGGGATGATCCGCAGTCGGTTGAGGGGTTCGGTGAAGGCGTGCACGTCGTATTCCAGGTCGAGCAGCTCCACACCGCCCAGCTCGGCGAAGCCCGCGTTGCGGAACTCCGTGAAGCCCAGCGCCGCGAGCCGCCGACCGTCGGCCAGGGCGGCCATGTCCGCCAGGAAGTCCCCGTCGTGGCTGACCAGCATCACGTCGGCGGCCCGCTCCCGGATCGCCTGCAGCGTGCGCTGGATCGCGACGTCGACGACCTTGACGTCGTAGGGGCCGGACAGCGGCACCGGCTTGTAGCCGACCGCCATCAGCGCCTGCACGAACGACATCGGCAGGTCGTTGTGGCAGGCGAGGAAGAACAGCGCCGTCACCGGCCGGTTCCAGCGCTCCTCCGCGAACCGCTTGACGCGGTCCCAGCGGGGCCGCTCGTCGGGGCGCGGGCGGCGTCCCAGGATGCCCTGCCCGAGCGTGGCGTCGATGTTCTCGCCGTCGACGAGCAGATAGGTGAGGCCCGCCTCGGGCCGATCGAGATCGGCGCTGTTCCCCTGACTCATGGCACGACTCTACGGGCGGCCCAGGCCCTTCATCCCTCGCAGGAAGCCCGTCATCACGGCGGTGAACCGTGCCGCGGTCAGCGGCTCGGGCACGCCGAGCCCCAGGCCGCGCTGGACCGCGACGGTCTGCGACTCGGTGTATTTGCGGATCCCCTCCGCGCCGTGCCGCCGCCCCAGGCCGGAGTCCTTCATCCCACCCATCGGGGCGGCCGTGGAGGCGTACGCCGCCGCGTAGCCCTCGTTGACGTTGACCGTGCCCGCCGCGATGCGGGCCGCGAGCGCCCGCCCGCGGGCCAGGTCGCGGGTCCAGATGGAGGCGTTCAGACCGTACGCCGTGTCGTTGGCCACCCGGACCGCCTCATCGTCGGAACGGACCCGATAGATCGACACGAGCGGGCCGAAGGTCTCCTCGCGGCACACGGCCATCTCCGACGTCACGCCGTCGAGGACGGTCGGCTCATAGAACCACGGCCCGAGGTCGGGGCGGTGCCGGCCGCCGACCAGCACCGTCGCGCCCTTGGCCCGGGCGTCCTCGACGTGTCGGTGCACGGTGGCCAGCTGGTCGGCGGAGACCAGGCTGCCCAGGTCCGCGTCGTAGGTCAGGTCGGCGCCGAGCCGCAGCGCTTGCACCCGCGGGAGGAACCGGGCGAGGAAGTCGGCCGCGATCGACTCGTGCAGGATGAGCCGCTCGATGCTCACGCACAGCTGACCTGCGGAGGCGAAACAGGCCCGGACGGCGCCCTCGGCGGCCCGGTCGAGGTCGGCGTCGGCCGCGACGTACAGCGGGTTCTTCCCGCCCAGTTCCAGCGAACAGGACACGAGCCGCTCCGCGGCCTGGACCGCGACGCGGCGCCCGGTCTGCGTGGACCCGGTGAAGCCGACATAGTCGACCTGGTCGAACAGCACCGTGCCGACGACACCGCCGGGGCCCAGGACGACCTGCAGCACCCGCTGCGGCAGGCCCGCGCGGGCCAGCAGTTCGGCGCAGTACAGCAGGGTCAGCGAGGTCTGGGTGTCCGGGCGGACGACCACGGCGTTGCCGGCCATCAGCGCGGGCAGCACGTCGGTGATGCCCATCGACAGCGGGTAGTTCCACGGCGCGACGATCCCGACGACGCCCTTGGGGTGGCGCAGCTCGCTGACCTGGGTGAGACCGGGCAGGAGCCCGACGTGGCGGCGCGGGCGCAGGTGCCGCCGCGCCGTGTGCGCGTAATAGCGGGCCACCTGGCAGGTGTCGACGATCTCCTCGAAGGCGTGCAGCCGCGCCTTGCCGCTCTCCAGCTGGATCAGGTCCAGCAGTTCCACCTGGTGGGCCAGCACGAGATCGTGGAAGCGCAGCATCAGGTCGGCGCGGGCGGTCACCGGCAGAGCGGCCCAGTCCGGCTGGGCGGCCCGGGCGCCGGCGACCGCGAGCTGAACGTCCGCGGGGGTGGACAGCGGGATCTGCGCGAGCGGCCGGCCCGTCATCGGCGTCACCGTGGTCATCGTGTCCGCCCGTGGCGAGGTCACGGCGTGCGCGGTCAGCCGGCGCACCCGCTGCGGATCGATCCGGTGCGAGTCGGGGCGTTCCTCGCCGCCAAGGTCTGGCGCCGCGCCGGGGATACCGGTCGTCGTGGTCATGGCTCCACGGTACGTCGGGGCCGGTGGCGCCGCATCTACTTATCGGTAACTTGAGGCGGGTCGCCGCCCGGCGCGCCCGGAGCGGGGCGGTCCGTCAGCCCGCGGCGTAGGGCGACACGATGACCTCGACCCGCTGGAATTCCTTGAGGTCGCTGTAGCCGGTCGTGGCCATGGAGCGACGCAGCGCGCCGGCGAAGTTCGTCGTCCCGTCCGCGCACCGGCTGGGCCCGTGGATGATCTCCTGCAGCGTGCCCGCCACCCCGACATCGACCCGGCCGCCGCGCGGCAGCTCCTCGTGGTGCGCCTCCGGGCCCCAGTGGCAGCCCCGGCCGGGCGCCTCCTGGGCCCGGGCCAGGGCCGCGCCGAGCATCACCGCGTCGGCGCCGCACGCGACGGCCTTGACGACGTCGCCCGACTTGCCCATGCCGCCGTCGGCGATGACGTGCACATAGCGGCCACCGGACTCATCGAGATAGTCCCGCCGGGCGGCCGCCACGTCGGCGATCGCCGACGCCATCGGCGCGTGGATGCCCAGGCTCTCCCGGGTCGTCGCCGCCGCGCCGCCGCCGAACCCGACGAGCACCCCGGCAGCGCCGGTCCGCATCAGATGCAGCGCCGCGGTGTAGGTGGCGGCCCCGCCGACGACGACCGGTACGTCGAGTTCATAGATGAACCGCTTGAGGTTCAGCGGCTCGGCCTCGGAGCTGACATGTTCGGCCGACACCGTCGTACCGCGGATCACGAACAGGTCGACGCCCGCGTCGACCACGGTCTTCCAATGCTGCTGGGTGAGCTGCGGCGACAGGGCCCCCGCCACGACCACCCCGGCCTCGCGCACCTGCTTCAGGCGGGCGGTGATGAGCTCGGGCCTGATCGGCTCGGCGTAGATCTCCTGCATCCGAGCGGTCGCTGCGGTCGCGTCGATCGTGGCGATCTCGGCCAGCAGGGGCGCCGGGTCCTCGTATCGGGTCCACAGCCCCTCAAGGTCGACGACCCCGAGTCCGCCCATCCGGCCGAACGCGATGGCCGTGTCCGGCGACATGACCGAGTCCATCGGCGCCGCGACGAACGGGAGCTCGAACTGATAGGCGTCGATCTGCCAGCTCAGCGACACGTCTTGGGGGGCGCGGGTCCGCCGCGACGGGACGATCGCGATGTCGTCGAAGCTGTAGGCCCTGCGACCGCGCTTGCCACGGCCGATCTCGATCTCGGTCACCGCCACAATCTACCCGCGATGGCTGCTTCCCGAATCGCACCGAAGCGGCCCGGCCCCTATCGATCCGTGCGGACCTCGCCGAGGCCGGGTCCGACCGAGCACGTCGAGGCGCCGGTCGTGCGCTGCAAGACCGCGGCCCCTACCGCGAGGAGCGCCACCACGTGGCCGAGGACACCCCCGAGGCTCAGGAACACCCCCGCGAGGACGAGTTGGGCCAGCGGGCTCGCCGCACACGGCGCCGCGGGCGGTTTCGGGAGCCCGTCGGATCGCGGCAGGTAGGTCGCGACGACGATCGCCGCCGCCGTCGCGAGGAGCGCGATCGAGGCCACCCACCACGGCCCGGTCACGGGCGCGGCCGCCTGCGCGTACGCCCACCACGCGAGGGGCAGCGCAGCACCGGTCGCCGCATAGTGTCGGCGCCCCCAACCGGAGCGCCAGGGGGCGATGGGTACGGCGCAGGCGCCCGCCCCCTGGCGCGGCGACGCCGGGGCGGTCGCCGTCCCGGACAGGAGGTCGCGGCTCACCGGAAGAAGGAGCCGCCGGCCGACGGGGCGCTCGCCCGGCAGGTGCACTGGTCCTCGGGGCGCACGTGACGCATCACCTGGTCCACGTGCATGCCGCACCCGGCCCAGGTCGTCTTCCGGCAGGTGGGGCACGTCGCGGGGCTGCACATGGTCGCTCTCTTTCGCCGTCGGGTTCGCCAGTTGGGCGTGCTGTCACTGACAACGATATACCCCCGGGGGTATTTATCCAAGCGCGAACGAGTCGGCGTGAGATGCGGATGAGCCGGAATCAGATGGCGAGCAACCTCGACAGCACGTCCCGGGCTCGGGCGTAGCCGAGGTCGAAGACCTCCTCGTCCTCGAAGACGTAGTCGAGAACGCCGCGCCGCTGCGCCAGCTGGATCTCGTGGAAGTCGATGTGGTGATAGCGGTCCGCCGGCAGTTCGCCCGCCTCGACCAGGGTGTTGACCAGCTGGATCTGAGCGCGCTCGGCGGCATAGGCGCCGTCGAAATAGACCTGCGTCTTCAGGTCCTGCACCCCGACGAAGCTGCGCGGCATCTCCCCCGCCCAGGCATTCGCCAGCGGCCGCACCGCGACGATGTCCGTCGCCGGCCAGAGCTCGGTCAGCATCATCTGCCGGTAGTACGCGCCGTCGACGTACTCGTCCCCGTCCTCGAAGCCGTACTCGTACAGCCACAGCCCCGCCCGCACCGCCTCCGCGGTGACGTCCTGATAGACCGTCCCGTCGCGGTGCCCGCTGGCGGTGCCGGGCGCGTACGCCCCCGCGCGCCCCCGGGACTGCTCCAGCAGGGCGCGCGCCGCGGGGTTGAGGTGCACGTGCTGGGTGCCGGTGCCCGGGCTGAAGCTGTTGAACAGGATCGGTACGTCGGCGGCGACGAACGCCTGGGCCAGGCCGGCGAAGAACTCCGCCGGGAACTCGGGCACCAGCAGCCGGGCCGGCGCCAACCGGGCCAACGCCTCGATCACCGACGGGTGCGGCCGGCTCGTCGACGACAGTCGTTGCCAGATGGTCGCCATGTTCTCCAGCAGGTCGACCGGCAGCTCGAACCAGGCGGGCCGGAAGGCGCCGCGCAGCCCGGCCAGGGCGAGCACGGTCGCGTCGACGTCCCGCAACCCGGTCCGTTCCACCTGGGCGATCACCTCGTGCAGCACCGCGCGCAGCGACCGGCCCCCGGCGGCCCGGGCCAGGTAGGCGTGCACCCAGCCGATCTGCCCTGAGGTGGCGGAGATCATGGCCGGTCGGACGCCGAGATCGAAGGCGGCCTCCAGGACGCCGGCCCCGAAAGCGTTGCTGCCCGAGAGGCCCCCCAGGGCCAACGCGATCCGGGGCGAAGTGGTGTCGTGGTCGCTCACCGGGCAACCCTATCGGCGCGCGATAGCCCTGCCGGGGGCTGCGCGCGCCCGGCCGACCTCAGCAGCCGATCTCGACCGCTGAGGCATACCACCCCCGGATGTGCCAGCTGATCTCGTCCCATCCCTGCGGGTCCTCGACAGCGAGCAGGCGTAGGTCGCCGGCGAAGCACCGACCCACGACGTACCGAGCCCGGTTGACGTGCACCCCCATCGTGATCACCTGCACCGAGGACCAGCCGTGCCGCTCGACGAGGCGCCGAAGCTCCTGCGCCTCCCCGCGAGTCGTGCTGGGGTCGGGCACGAAGCAGATGACGGGATAGGTCTGCGGTCGCGCGCACTGGTCGACGAGGGGGAAGGTGGGGTTGGCCTGCGAGACCACGAGAGTGCGCGCCCGACCCTCGCGCACCAGCCGCTCGCCGAGGCTCATCCGGGCGGGTGTCGGCGGCCCCAGCACCAGCACCGCGTCGCTGGACGCGGGCTCGTCCGCCTGGGGCAGCAACGTCAGCGTGGTGAACACCCCGGTCAACACCACGAACACCGCGACGACGGCGCCCGCGATGCGGGCGATGCGACGCCGCCGGGGTGGTCGGCGACCGCCCGCGGGGCGGCGGCCGGTCACCTCAGCGACCGATGCCGGAGTAGTTCGGCGCCTCCACCGTCATCTGGATGTCGTGCGGGTGCGATTCCTTCAGGCCCGCGGAGGTGATCCGCACGAACCGCCCCTTCGCCTGCAATTGCGCGATGTCCCAGGCGCCGACGTAGAACAGCGATTGGTGCAGCCCGCCGATCAGCTGATGCACGACCGCCGACACCGGCCCCCGATAGGCAACCTGCCCCTCGATGCCCTCCGGGATGATCTTGTCGTCGCTAGTCACGTCCGCCTGGAAGTAGCGGTCCTTCGAATAGGACTTCTTGCCGCGCGAGGCCATCGCGCCGAGCGACCCCATGCCCCGGTATTTCTTGAACTGCTTGCCGTTGATGAACACCAGTTCGCCCGGGCTCTCGTCGCAGCCGGCCAAGAGGGAGCCGACCATGACGGTGTCGGCGCCCGCCACGAGCGCCTTGGCGATGTCGCCCGAATATTGCAGGCCGCCGTCCGCGATGAGCGGTACGCCGGCCGGGCGGCACGCCTTGGCGGCCTCGTGGACGGCCGTGATCTGCGGTACGCCGACGCCGGCCACGACACGCGTCGTACAGATCGACCCCGGTCCGACCCCCACCTTGACCGCGTCGGCACCGGCGTCGACCAGCGCCTGCGCCCCGGCGCGCGTGGCGATGTTGCCGCCGATGACCTGGACGTGCCGGGTCGCGGGATCGCTCTTGAGCCGGCCGATCATCTCCAGCATGAGCCGGGCGTGGCCGTTGGCGACATCCGGAACCAGGACGTCGACGCCCGCCTCGACCAACGCCGTCGCCCGGTCCCAGGCGTCGCCGAAATAGCCGATCGCCGCCGCCACCATCAGGCGGCCGTCCTTGTCCTTGCTGGCCAGCGGGTATTGCTCGCCCTTGACGAAGTCCTTGACGGTGATCAGCCCGGCCAGCCGGCCGGCCTCGTCGACCAGCGGCAGCCGTTCCTTCTTGTGCTGGCGCAGCAGCAGCGTCGCGTCCTCGCGGGAGATCCCCTCCGGCGCGGTGATCAGCGGCATCGGCGTCATCACGTCCCGGACCAGGGTCCGCCCCCACTCCGCGACCGGGGTGAACCGCAGGTCCCGGTTCGTGCAGATGCCGAGCAGGGTGCCATCCGCGGCGACGACGGGCAGCCCGGAGATGCGGTATTGCCCGCAGATCGCGTCGAGGTCCTCCAGGGTGGCGTCCGGCCCGATCGTGACCGGATTGCTGATCCGGCCCGTCTGGGTGCGCTTGACGAGATCGACCTGGTAGGCCTGGTCCTCGATCGACAGGTTGCGGTGCAGCACCCCGATGCCGCCCTCGCGGGCCATCGCGATCGCCATCCGTGCCTCGGTCACAGTGTCCATCGCCGCGGAGATCAGCGGCAGCCGGATGGACAGGCCGCGGGTCAGCCGCGTCGTGGTGTCGACCTCGCTGGGGACCACGTCGGTGTCACCGGGGAGCAGCAGGACGTCGTCATACGTCAGGCCGATCGTCGCGAAGGGGTCCGTTCCGCCGGTCGTCTCGCTCACTCGTGCAGTCTAGGACCGCGGCCGGCCTGTCAGGACGGCCGGCCGGGCGGCGTCGCCGTCCAGGTCGAGTTGCCCGGGCCGGTGGGCCGCATGCAGTGTCCCGGTGGCCAGCACAGCGTCGGGCTGGTGGACACGGGCGGTCGCGGGGACGTCGTGACCGGTGGGCTCGGCGGCGTCGTGACCGGCGGCCTGGGCACCGTGGGCACCGGCGGGTTCGGCACGGTCGTGACCGGCGGCCTGGGCACCGTGGGCGCCGGCGGGTTCGGCACGGTCGGCAGCGGTGGTTTCGGCACCGGCGGCTGCGGACGGCTGGGCTCCGGCGGGTTGGGCCGCTGTGGCGGCGGGGCGGGTGGGAGGCTCTGCGGATCGGTGGTCGGACCGCTCGACGACGCGGCGCTCGGCAGCGGCACCGGTGCACTCGGGATGTCGGTCGGGGACGGCGCTGCGGAGCTTCGCGGCGAGGTCGTCCCGGTGCTCGTGACGCTCGGGCGGCTCGTGTCGACCGGCGGGGTCATCCGGACCATCGGCGTGTCCGCCCCACTGAGCGACAGGCCCACCGACAGGGCCAGCCCGGCGACGACCACGCCACCGGCGATCAAGGTGCCGGAGACTCCGCCCGCCGTGCCGGTCGCGGCCATCGCCGTCCCACCGGTCAGGGCCGAGGGGCCGGCCGCCGCACCCGTCGTACCGCCGGCCACCCCCGACGAACCGGCCGAGGAGGCCGCCGCGCTCGATCCCACCGCCGCCCCGGCTCCGGCCAGGGCCGCCGCGACCTTCGCCTCGACGGCGGCGACGCTGAGCCCGGCCGCGGCCTGGGCCGCGTCGGCGTGGATCGGGGCCGCCCACGACGACAGCAGCTGGCCGACCGGGTCCGCACCGACGCTGCTCGGGGCCTGTCCGCGGGCGAGCGCGTCGATGAACTGGTCGTCGAGGTCGTACGCCGGGTTAGTCACGACCACGCACCCCCTGCGCGGCCAGGAGCTGGCGCAATTTGGCGAGGGCGCGATGCTGGGCGACCCGCACCGAACCGGCCGTCATGCCCAGCGACCGGCCGGTCTCCTCGGCGGACAGGCCCACCGCGATCCGCAGGGTGAGCAGTTCCCGCTGATGCTCGGGCAGCCGGCCGAGCAGCTGCCAGGCCCGAGCGGCCTCATCGGCGCCGACCACCTGCTCCTCGGGGCTCGGGACGTGATTCGTCGGTTCGGGCAGCTCGTCGGTGGGCACCGCCGAGCGCAGCACCACCCGCTGGACGTCGGCGACCTTGCGGGCGCAGATCGAATAGACGAAGGCCTCGAACGGGAGGCCGCGGTCGTCGTACTTGGGCAGCGCGACCAGCACGGCGACACACACCTCCTGAGCTGCATCCTCGGCGGCGTTGGCCGCGAGCGGAAAACGTTGCAGCCTCGCCCGCGAGTAGCGGTAGGCTCGGTCGTGGACCACGGTGAGCAGCTGCTCCCGGGCCGCGGCGTCGCCCTCCTGCGCCAGCAAGGCCAGCACAGTCAACTCCGACCGTGCCGATGTCGACTCCATCGCGACGGTCGGCTTGGACGTTACCGCTGACTGAGTGTGGCGCAGATCACTGTCGATCCCGGGGTGGTCGTCGCTCACGACGAGCTACACCCCCGACGCGGGCCAGGTCGTCGCCCCCCGGCCGACCGCGTGCACCGCAGCTGAGGGGGCGCACCGACGGCAGTCATGGCCCGCACCCCTTCCCGCACCCCCGGCCATCCTGTTGCCCGAGTCACGTTTGACCCGGCGCGGTGGCGGGTATCCGCTCAACCAGAGTGCCCCACTCGGGCGCTCGTCCGAGATTCGGTTCCAAACATCGGGACACGCTCGTCATTCCCTGATCGACCATGCCGGACCCCGACCTAAGTGGCAACCAGTCGGGGATCCGCCGAAGGAGGCGTTTTCGTGGCCGAGATCTCCAGGCTCCCCGGCCCCCGAGCCGACCAGTGGGAGTGGCAGTTCGAAGGAACCTGCCGCACGTCGAGTCCTGACGTGTTCTTCCACCCCGAGGGCGAACGCGGCGCCGCCCGTCGCCGTCGCGACGAATCCGCCAAGGCCATCTGTCGGGCCTGCCCGGTCCTGGTGCGGTGCCGCGAGCATGCACTGACCGTGCGCGAACCGTACGGCGTGTGGGGCGCCCTCACCGAGGACGAGCGCGAGGCCATCTACCTCGGCCAGCGTCGAGTGCCGGCAGCCTCCTGACCCAGGTGCCGGCGGGCTCTAGACCCAGGTGCCGGCGGGCTCTAGACCCAGGGCGAAGGGCCCGGTTCCGTGGACGGAACCGGGCCCTTCGCCCTCGGCGTTCGATCAGTGGCCGTGACCGTGGCCGTGACCGCCGGCCGCTGCCGGCTCTTCGACCTTTTTCTCCACCACCAGGGTGTCGGTGGTCAACACCATCGACGCGATCGAGGCCGCATTACGCAGCGCCGACCGGGTCACCTTGACCGGGTCGATGACGCCCGCGGCGTACAGATCGGCGTACTCGCCCGTCGCCGCGTTCAGGCCCTGCCCGACCGGCAGCTCCCGCACCTTGGCGACCGCGACATAGCCCTCCATGCCGGCGTTCTCGGCGATCCAGCGCAGCGGCTCGGCGGCCGCCTTGCGGATGATCGCCGCGCCGGTGGCCTCGTCACCGGTCAGCGACAGCCCGTCGATGGCGACCGCCGCGTGCACGAGAGCGGTGCCGCCACCGGCGACGATGCCCTCCTCGATGGCCGCCCGGGTCGCCGAGATGGCGTCCTCGATGCGGTGCTTCTTCTCCTTGAGCTCCACCTCGGTGTGCGCGCCGACCTTGATGACGCACACTCCGCCGGCGAGCTTGGCCAGCCGCTCCTGCAGCTTCTCGCGGTCCCAGTCGGAGTCGGTCCGCTCGATCTCCTGCTTGATCTGGGAGATGCGGGCGTCGACCTCGTCCTGCTTGCCGCCACCCTCGACGAGGGTGGTGTTGTCCTTGCTGGCCACCACCCGACGCGCCGTGCCCAGCTCGTCCAGGCCCGCCCCGTCGAGCTTGAGGCCGACCTCCTCGGAGATGACCGTGGCACCGGTCAGGATCGCCATGTCCTGCAGCATCGCCTTGCGACGGTCGCCGAAGCCCGGCGCCTTGACCGCGATGACCTTGAGCACCTCGCGCATCCGGTTCAGCACCAGCGTCGAGAGCGCCTCACCGTCGACGTCCTCGGCGATGACCAGCAGCGGCTTCTTGGCGCCGGCCACCTTCTCCA
Source organism: Actinomycetota bacterium (assembly GCA_020161845.1). GTDB lineage: Bacteria > Actinomycetota > Actinomycetes > Actinomycetales > Dermatophilaceae > Austwickia. Next base: position 124,691 of record JAIUNK010000006.1, on the reverse strand, counting down.
GCAGCGGCAGCACATCCTGGACCGAGCTGATCTTGCCCGAGTTGATCAGGACGTAGCAGTCCTCCAGCACGCCCTCCATGCGGTCGGCGTCGGTGACGAAGTACGGCGAGAGGTAGCCCTTGTCGAACTGCATGCCCTCGGTGAACTCCAGCTCGGTCGAGGCCGTCTGCGACTCCTCGACCGTGATGACGCCGTCCTTGCCGACCTTGTCGAATGCCTCGGCGATCAGCTCACCGATCGTGGCGTCCTGCGCGGACAGCGCCGCGACCTGGGCGATCTCGGTCTTGCCCTCGACCTCCTTGGCGTTGGCCAGGAGCTTGTCGGAGACCGCGTCCACGGCGGCGTCCATGCCCTTCTTCAGCGCCGAGGGGGCCGCCCCGGCGGCCACATTGCGCAGGCCCTCCTTGACCATCGCCTGGGCCAACACCGTGGCGGTGGTGGTCCCGTCGCCGGCGGTGTCGTTGGTCTTGGTGGCGACCTCCTTGGCGAGCTGCGCCCCCAGGTTCTCGAAGGCGTCTTCCAGCTCGATCTCGCGGGCGATGGTCACGCCGTCGTTGGTGATCGTCGGGGCGCCCCAGGACTTGTCGATCACCACATTGCGGCCCTTGGGGCCCAGGGTCACCTTGACGGTGTTGGCGAGGGCGTCGACGCCCCGCTCCAGCGCCTTGCGGGCGGAGTCGTTGAACTCCAGCTCCTTGGCCATGTCAATCCTTCTCTCAAAACGTCAGATTCGGGTCGGTACGGACGACGCCCCGGGCGCACCGTTGCGGGCGCGGCCGGGGCGCGTCGTGGCTCACGCAGTCAGCGCGAGCGGGGTCACTGCGAACTTCTCAGCGCTCGATCACAGCGAGCACGTCGCGGGCGCTCAGGATGAGGTATTCCTCGCCGGAGTACTTCACCTCGGTCCCGCCGTACTTGCTGTAGATCACCTTGTCGCCGACCTTGACGTCGAGCGGAACGCGGTTGCCGTTGTCGTCGATGCGACCCGGGCCGACAGCGAGGACCTCGCCCTCCTGCGGCTTCTCCTTGGCGGTGTCCGGGATGACGAGGCCGGACGCGGTGGTCTGCTCGGCCTCGCTGGACTTGACGACGATGCGGTCCTCGAGCGGCTTAATGGAAACCGACACGGTCGGAACCTTTCGCTTGAATTCGCGCCCTGGACAGGGCGCAGACGGACTGGGAGTCGCGCCCACCGTGCGTACGGCGCCGTCGCGGGGGTCACCGTGCGTACGTCGGGAGCGGTCTGGCCACCCACCGGCTCGCGCATTAGCACTTGCTTGCCGGGAGTGCTAAGTCGAATCTAAGTCGGCCATTAGCACTCGGTCAACTTGAGTGCCAACCTGCCGTGTGCGGCAGGATGGGGCCCGTGGACATCGGGGTGGTGGAGCAGCTGACCTCACCCCGCGGGTGGGCCCTGCTGAACTCGCTCCCGACGTACTCCCAGGAGCACTCGCTCGCCCTCGGCGCGTCCCTGCGGGAGGCCGGCTACGAGCCCGACCTCGTCGCCGCCGCCCTCACCCAGTCGCGGCTGCGCGCCCGCGCCCGCGCCAAGCTGGGCGACTTCGCCGACGGCATGTTGTTCACCGCCGACGGCCTCGAGCAGGCCACCCGGCTGGAGGTCGCGGCCCGGCACGCCGAGCGCTACCGCAGCGCCGGCATCACCCACGTCTGGGACCTCGGCTGCGGCCTGGGCGCCGACGCCATGGCGGCCGCGGCCCTCGGGCTGGGCGTCACCGCCGTCGAGCGGGACCCCGTCACCGCGGCCATGGCCGCCATCAACCTGCGGCACTTCGACACCGCCCGAGCCCTGACCGCCGCGGCGGCGGACGTGCTCGCCGACATCCCCACCGACGACGGGATCTGGTTCGATCCGGCCCGCCGGCGCCCCGGCGTCACCGACGACCGCGGCCGCACCCGGCGGACCTTCCGCCTCGCCGACCTCAGCCCCAGCTTCGACGTCGTCCTCGCCGCCGCCGCCCGGGTGCCCGCGACCGGCGCCAAGCTGTCCCCCGCGCTGCCGCACGCCGCCATCCCGGCCGGCTGCGAGGCGCAGTGGACGTCGTACGCCGGTGAGGTGCTCGAATGCGCGCTCTGGTGGGGACCGCTGGTGGCCCGGCCCGGCCGCAGCGCCCTGATCCTGCGGCCCGCCACGGCCGACCGCGGCGCCGCGGCGCACCTGGTCACCGAGGCGGACACCGACCCTGCGGCCGGCGGCCTGGGCCCCGTCGCGAGCCGTCTGCCCCAGCCCGGCGAGGCGCTCTTCGACCCCGACCGAGCGTTGCTCGCCGCCGGCCTGGTCGGTGCCCTGACCGCCGCGACGGACGGTGCGGAACTGGGGCACGGCGTGGGGTACGTCGTGGCCGGCCGCGCCCCGACCCTGCCCTACGCCCGCCGCTATCGCGTGCTGGCGGCCATGCCGCTGCAGGTCAAGCCGGTGCGGGCCTGGCTGCGCGCCCGCGGGGTGGGGCGCCTGGTGATCAAGAAGCGCGGCGTCCGCATCGACCCCGACCAGCTGCGCCGCGACCTTCGCCTCTCCGGTGCCGGCGCCGAACTGATCTGTGTGCTGACCAGGGTCGGCGAGCGCCCGGCGTTCATCGCCGTGGAACCCGACGCCGACGTACCGGAGAGCCCCAGCTGCAGTCCCGCCAGCCCCGCTACCGACGACCTGGAGGCCCCGTGAGCACCGCACCCCCCGCCCCGATCACGCCACCCGACGCCCTCGTCTATGCCGAGGCCCGCAGCCGCAGCGACGCCCAGGCCAAGCCGCTGGGCGCGCTCGGTCGCCTGGAGGAGCTCGGCTGCTGGATCGCCGCGTGCCAGGGCGTGTGTCCGCCGGAACCGCTCGACGACGTCCGGGTGGTGGTCTTCGCGGGCGACCACGGGGTGAGCGAGCACGGCGTGTCGGCGTACCCGGCCGCGGTCACCACCGCGATCGTCGCCGCCGTCGCCGCGGGCCGGGCCGGGATCAATGCCATCGCGGGCGCCCACGGGGTGCGGGTCCGGGCGGTCGATGTGGCCTGTCGCGACGACATCCCCGGCAGCGACGCCTCCGGCGCCCCGATCGGGGCCCACAAGATCCGGCGCTCCAGCGAGCCGCTGCACCTGCGCGATGCGATCACCCTTGCCGAGGCCCAGGCGGCGGTGGCCCTCGGCGACGCGGTCGCGGCGCAGGAGATCGCCGACGGCGCCCAGCTGCTGATCGTCGGCGACGTCGGCATCGGCAACACGACGCCGGCGGCGGCGCTGATCGCGGCGAGCTACGGGCTGCCCGCGGCGACCGTGACCGGCCGCGGCACCGGCCTGGACGACGCCGGGTTGGCCGCCAAGACCGAGCTGATCGCGACGGCGCTGACCCGGGTCGGGGACCGCGCCGCCGACCCGATGACCCGGTTGGCGGCTCTGGGCTCCGCGGACCTGGCCGCGGCGGTCGGATTCGTGATGGGTGCCGCCCGGCGCGGCGTACCGCTCATCGTCGACGGCGTCATCGCCGCCGCCGAGGCGACGCTGGCGGAGGCGCTGCAGCCCGGCACGGCTGCGTGGCTGCGGGCCGGGCATCTGTCGCCGGAACCGGCCTGCGCGATCGCGCTGGAGCGGCTCGGCCTGGAGCCGATCCTGGCCCTGGGGATGCGGCTCGGGGAGGGCACCGGGGCGGTGACGGCGGTGCCGATCGTGCGGACCGCGGTCGCGGTGCAACGGGACCTGGCGGCGTTGGCCGACCTGGTGGCCCAGCCCCAGCCGGCGCGCGCCTAGTCATGCCCGCCAAGCCCGCCAAGAGCCGCCCGGGCAGCGGGGCGGGGATCCTGCCCCGCGACGCGTTCGCGCTGGCCGCGGGCACGCTGACGATCCTGCCGACCCCGGTACCCACGGCCGTCAACCGGCGCGTGGCCGGGCTGGCCATGGTGCTCGGGCCGGTGGTCCTGTTGCCGGTGACGCTGGCGGCCGCCGGGCTGGCGGCGCTGCTCGCGCACGCCGGGGCGCCGGCGCCGGCCGCGGGCCTGGTGGCCGTCGGGCTGATGCTGGCGGGCACCCGGGCGATCCACGCCGACGGGCTCGCCGACACGGTGGACGGGCTGGGCGCCTCGTGGGACCGGGACCGGGCGCTGGAGGTGATGCGGCGCGGCGACGTCGGGCCGATGGGGGCCGCCGCGCTCGTGGTGGTCCTCGGGCTGCAGGCCGCCTGCCTGGCCACGGTGTTGACCCGTCCCGGCGGCTGGGCCTACGCGATGGTGCTGCTCGCCGCGTCCCGGGCCGCTCTGGCCACCGGCACGCGGGCCGGGGTGCCCGCCGCTCGCCCCGAGGGGCTCGGCGAGGCGGTCGCGGGCTCGGTGTCCTGGCTGCGCTGGGCAGGATGCTGGGCCCTCACGCTGGCCGCGGTCGCGGGGGCGGCCGCGGTGACCGGCCAACCGGTCGGGGTGGCGGTGGTCGGGGTGGTGGCCGCGGCGGCGGCGGTGGAGGGGGCGCTGGCGTACGTCGTGCCGCGGCTCGGCGGCATCACCGGGGACGTGCTCGGCGCGCTCGTGGAGACGGCGGCCTGCGTGCTGCTCCTAGTCGCCACGTTTTAGCCGGTCCGGGTCAGGAGGGCGTGGCAGCGGGTCAGTCGGGCCCGCCACCAGGACTCCCGCTCCGGCTCGGCCGCCCAGCGCTCCAGGAGCTCGGCCTGCGGCGGCGCACGACGTACCGCGATCTGTCCCGCGACCGGCACCATCGGCTCGGCGACGACGTCACCGCCGAGCAGTTCCACCGTGCCGAGCCCGCAGGCGTGCTCCAGGTCGGGCAGGGCCGCGGCCATGGCCACCCCGGCGGCGATCCCGACCGAGGTGTCCAACGCGCTGGAGACCACCGCGGGCAGCCCACAGTCCGCGACGATGCGCAGCGCCGCCCGCACCCCACCGAGGGGGGCGACCTTGATCACGATCACGTCCGCGGCGCCCAGCTCCCGCACCCGCAGCGGATCGGCCGCCTTGCGGATCGACTCGTCGGCCGCGATCGGCACGGGCAGTCCGTCCCGGGCCAGGGCCTCCCGCAGCTGAGCCAGCTCCTCGACGGTGCGGCAGGGTTGTTCGACGTAGTCCAGGTCGTACGCCGCGAGGGCGCGCACCGCGGTCCGGGCCTGAGTCAGCGACCAGGCCCCGTTGGCGTCCACCCGCACGCGGGCCCGCGGGCCCAGCAGTTCCCGCACCCGGGCCACCCGGGCGACGTCCGCGGCGAGCGACTGGCCGGCCTCGGCGACCTTGACCTTCACGGTGGAGCAGCCGTCATAGCGGGCCAACACCCCCGCCACCTCGGCAGCGGCCACGGCGGGGACGGTGGCGTTGACGGGCACGGACGTGCGCCGCGCCGGCGGGAATCCCGACCACGCCGCCTCGATCGCGGCGGCCAGCCAGCGGGCGGCCTCGGCGTCGCCGTACTCCACGAACGGCGCGAACTCCCCCCAGCCCGCCGGGCCGGACACCAGCAGCGCCTCGCGATGGGCGACCCCGCGGAACCGGACCCGCAGCGGGATGCTGACCACCCGCGCGCCGGCCAGCAGCTCGCTCAGGGGCGGGACGTCGGACACCCGCCCACGGTAGACCGGCTCAGCCCAGCTCGGCGGCCTTGACCGCGGTGGCGACGATGAGGTCCATGACGCCCTCGACGGTGGCGTCCATCGGCAGCATGTTCACGGGCTTCGCCAGACCCTGCAGCACCGGTGGGTGCACCTGAGCCCCGCCGGACTGACCGATCGCCTTCGCCGTCGCGGCGGCCGAGGCGATGTCGGGGAAGACGAACACCGTCGCGTCGCCCTCGGGGGTGCGGTGCCGGCGAGCCGCGGCCTGGAAGGCCTCGGGGCCCTCGGTGCGCAGATCCGGACGGCGCTCCGCGAGCATCTGCCGGGCCGCCGCGATCGTCTGCCGGTCGTGGTGTGCCGTCGGCGACCAGGAGCTCGGCGCCACGAACGCGACGTGCGGCACCAGCCCCGCGAGCCGGGCCGTCGCCGCGGTCTGGGCCGCGATGCAGGCCAGCTGCTCCGCGTTCGGGTGGGCGTTGATCAGCGCGTCCGCGAAGAAGACGACCTCGTCGGGCAGCATGGTCGCCGAGGAGCTGGACAGCGTGCGTACGTCGGAGCCGAGCGGCACCGCGGACCGGACCGCGGCGAGGAACCGGTCCCGGTCCTCCCCGATCCCGCCGACCAGACCGTCGACGTGGTTCGTGTGCAGCAGCGCGAGGGCGCGGATCAGCGGATCCCCGGGCTCGAAGAAGGTGCCCGCGGCAGCCAGGGCCTCCCGGATCGCGGCCGTTTCGGGGGTGTCCTTGGCCGGATTGACGATCTGACTGCCGAGCGGGAGCTGCAGGTGCAGCCGCGCGAGCTGGGCCTCGATCGCGGCGGGATCACCGAGCAGCGTGAACTGCAGGGCACCGAAACGGTGCAGGTGAGAGACCGCGTGCAGGACACGGGTGTCGTCGCCGTCGGTCAGGGCGAGCCGCACCCGCCCCTTGCTCATCTCGGCACGCAGGTGGTACTCGAACTTCGCCGGGGTGATCCGCGCCGAGGTCTCCACGGTGGGCAGTTCGGCGAGGAAGCCCTCGTCGTACCCGTCCGCAACGACCTCCATGACCCGGCGCGCCCGCGCCTCGTCGTCGGCGGGGATGTCCTGGTCGATCCCCACGATCTGCTGCGCGGTGGGGAAGGTCTTCTCGTCGGTGAGCAGCAGCGGCAGGCCGCTGGCCAGTGCGGGCTCGACCAGGCGGAGCACGTCCGGATGCGGGGCGATGCCCGCGGTCAGCAGCAGCCCGGCCAGTCGCGTCCCGCCGGCCTCGGCGAGAGCCACCGAGAGCAGTACGTCGTGCCGGTCGCCGGGGGCCACGATGAGCGCACCCTCGGCCAACGACGGGATGAACCCCGGCACGGCCTGGGCGGCGATGACCGTGCGGGCCACCCGACGGCCCAGGTCGTGGCCGGAGAGCACCTGGATGCCGAGGTTGCGCACCACATCGGAGACCCGCGGCTGGACGAAGTCGGGGTGGTCCCCGACGACACCGACACACCTGAGGTGATGGCGGGCCACCGCGTCGACGTACGCCTGAGAATCCGCGCCTTCCGGCACCCGGTTGGCGACCACCCCGAGCACCCGGGACTGCCCCCGGGACCGGTACATCTGTTCTGCGGTGGCGACCAGGTCGGCGAACCGCTCGGGCTCCAGCGAGCCGACGGCCCCGACGAGCAGCACCTCGGCATCCAGGGACTGAGCGGTTTCGATGTTGAGGCGGTCGGCGTAGGGCTGCTCCGGGGTCGCCGCGAGGCCCTCCAGGACCAGGATGCGGTTCTCGGCGTCGATCTCCGCGGTGCGCTCGACGATCCGCGACATGGCCCCCATCAGGCGACCCCCGGCCAGCCGCCGGTCCAGCTCCTCGACGGAGATCGGCTGCGGCGGACGCAGCGACGTCGCCATCCGGATCAGCTCGGTCGACTGGTCCTGCGCGAACCCGCGGTCCTGCGCGAACGGCTTGCAGAAGGCCACCGCCACATGCCGCGATCCGAGGGCGTGCACCAGGCCGAGACAGGCGACGGTGACACCGGCGCCGTGATTGACCGGGACGACGAGGATGCGACGGGCCATGAGGGGGCTCCCTTGGTTGCTCGCGACGGGCCGACGGACGGCCCGGGACAGACTGGTCCTTCTTCCGGCCCTATCGGCCGGGCCCGGACGCTTCGGAGTCTTTCGGGCGGCGCCCGGGTCGACCCCTTGAATCCGCCCCTAGGATCACTCCCGTGACCAGCGACGCGACCATCTCCGCCAGCTTCGACCCGGACGCCTGGGCCCCCGTGGCCGGCTTCGACTTCACCGACATCACCTACCACCGGTGTGTCCTGCCCGGCCCGGTGCCGGGTCGTCCGCTGGGGGCGGTGCGGATCGCGTTCGACCGGCCCGAGGTGCTCAACGCGTTCCGGCCGCACACGGTCGACGAGCTCTATCGCGCCTTGGACCACGCGCGGATGAGCCCCGACGTCGGGGTGGTGTTGTTGACCGGCAACGGCCCCGGGCCGCAGGGCACCGGCTCGGCCGGCAAGTGGGCCTTCTGCACCGGCGGCGACCAGCGGATTCGGGGGCGCAGCGGCTATCAGTACGCCACGGATGCCGCGATGGGCGCCGGCGCCGCGGGCGTCGACGGCCGGGACGACGGCGCGGCCGGGGTCGACCAGGCTCGGGTCAAGGCCCACGGTGGCCGGCTGCACATCCTGGAGGTCCAGCGCCTGATCCGGACCATGCCGAAGATCGTGATCGCGCTGGTCAACGGCTGGGCCGCGGGGGGTGGGCATTCGCTGCACGTGGTCTGCGATCTGACCATGGCCTCGCGCGAACAGGCGCGGTTCAAGCAGACCGACGCCGACGTCGGCTCGTTCGATGCCGGCTACGGGTCCGCCTACCTGGCCCGGATGGTCGGGCAGAAGTTCGCTCGCGAGATCTTCTTCCTCGGCCGCACCTATTCGGCGGACGACATGCACCGGATGGGCGCGGTGAACCTGGTGTGCGCCCACGACGCCCTGGAGGCCGAGGCGATCGAGGTCGCCCGCGAGATCATGGGCAAGTCCCCGCAGGCCCAACGGATGCTGAAGTTCGCGTTCAACCTGGTCGACGACGGGCTGGTCGGGCAGCAGGTCTTCGCCGGGGAGGCCACCCGGCTGGCGTACATGACCGACGAGGCGGTCGAGGGCCGCGACCAGTTCCTCCAGAAGCGTGACCCCGACTGGAGCCCTTTCCCCTGGTATTTCTGATCAAACGCGTTTGCGCAGGTCGGAGGCCCGGCGGCAGGCCACCCCCGGACGCCGCACACGCCGCTCACCCCGACCGGTTCGGCAACCGCCGACCCCAACCGCCAGAAGAGACGGGCGGGCAGCCACTGAATCGCAGGTGAGCCGGGACGCTGTCTGCGAGGACAGTGGACCTGTCACAACACTACTGTTTTCGGTATAGTTGTGACATGGTCACTGCGGTGAAGTACCGGGAGATCGTGCGCGAGATCGCTCTCGATCACTACGGGTACGTCACGACGAGGGAGGCTGCCGAGGCCGGCGTGCCAGCAGTCGAACTGCCCAAGCTCGCAGCACGGGGTGGCCTGGAGAGCATCGCGTACGGGCTCTACCGGGTCACTGACATCCCGCCGACGGCGTACGACCAGTTCGCCGAAGCGCTCCTGCGCGCAGGCGACGGGGCGTACCTCCACGGTGAGTCGGTGCTTGCCTTGTTCGGGCTTGCCGATGTCAATCCCCGGAAGATCAAGGTGGCGGTCAATCGACGGGCTCGTCCCAAGCTGCCGCCCTTCATCGAGTTGACCCAGGTCAAGCACGACGCCCGCACGACGGTTTACGAGGGCCTCGAAGCGCAGCCCGTTGCCGACGCCATCCTTGAGTGTCGCGGTCGCATCGAGACCGAGCGCCTGCTGGACGCGGCCAAGCAGGCTCGAGGCGACGGACTGCTGACGACGTCCGAGTGGCAGCGGGTGAGGAAAGGGCTTCGGTCGTGAGCTACTCGGACACTCCGCCGAACGTTCGATCGCTGGAGCAGCGCATCCGAAACCTAGAGGCCAGCGACGGACTCGCCCTTCGGCGCCGCATCGGGATGGCCCTCGTCGTGGTGGGGCAGATGCTGCCCGAGGGTGCGATCAAGGGAGGAAGCGCAACGGCGCTGCGATACGGACAAGGCACCCGCTTCACCCGGGACCTCGATGCCGCGCGGGTCCAGCCGCTGGCCACGTTCCGCATCGACTTCGAGGACTCGCTAGCCGCTGGTTGGGCCGGATTCACGGGCAGGCTGATCGAGAAGGCAGCACCTCGCCCGAGCGGCGTCCCCACGGCGTACGTCATGCAGCCCTTCGACGTGAAGCTCGACTACCGCGGCCGGTCGTGGTGCACGGTGAGGTTCGAGGTCGGACACAACGAAATCGGCGACGCGGATGAGCCGGAGTACCACCTCGCCGACGGCCTTGTGCGGCTCTTCACCGACGTCGGCCTCGAGGCGCCCAAGCCGGTGCGGGTGATGCGCGCCGATCATCAGGTCGCCCAGAAGCTGCATGCGGTATCTGAGCCAGGGAGCGAAGGGGCGCGTGATCTCGTCGACCTCCAGTTGCTCGACAAGGTCGAAGAGCTTGACCTCGCGCAGGTCAAAGCCACGTGCGTCCGACTTTTCGAGTACCGGCGGCAGCAGTCATGGCCGGCGACCATCGTCAGGGGCGATGGCTGGGCCACGCTCTACGAGGCGGCAGTTGAAGACATCGACGTGCTCCCCGACGTCGACGATGCTGTCGCTTGGGTAAATGAGTTCGTTCAGCGCATCGCTGCTGGCGGCGACTGACGGTGGCCCACGCGCCAGGGGGGCCGTCTGGAGCCTTCCCCCGCCATCTCGTCGCCGGCGGTCTCCTCGGTTGGCGAGCCCACGAGCAGGGTCGCCAACACGTCGGCCTCCGCGCGCAGGTCAGCGGCACGGGCCGCGACCGAAGGCGGCAGTTCGGCCGCAGCGGCGCGGCGCTCGGCCACCTCGGCGTCGACGATCGCCCGTACGTCGTGCTCGCTGAGCTCCCGGCGCTGGGCCTCGGCCGCGCCCACCCCGACTGCGGAACTCTCGATGGCCCCGGCGCGGGGCGCGGCGATGCCGACGGCCTCGGCGTTGTCGATCGCCCCGAGCGCGCTGCGGCAAGCCGCCATGGCCGGGCGGTCGCGGCGCTTCATCGCGGCGGTCAACTCGGCGCGCAGCGCGGCCCGCAGTCCAGGAGTCGAGGTCGGGGTCGGGGTCATGCCGTCCAGCCCACCACGACCCCCGCGGCGAGGTCCATCGCATTTCCGGTCCGCAGACGCCGACGCAGGCGCGGCGCGTCCCCGCCGACGGTCACCCCCGCATGCGTCCCCGCCGTCGGTCGCGCCCGCACGTCGAAGCCCGACACCGCCCGTCACCGGGGGTGTGGATCCTCGACGGGGACGTCGTCAGCCGTAGATCGGACCGCGGTGCATCTTGTACGGCGCCGCCTGGGCGACCGGCTTCACCGTCAGCTTGTCGATGTTGACGTGGTGCGGCAGCTCGGCCACCCAGGCGACGCACTCGGCGATGTCGTCCTGGGTCAGCGGGCGATCCACGCCCTCGTAGACCTTCTTGGCCCGCTCCGCATCGCCATCGAAGCGCACCAGCGCGAACTCGTCCGACTCCACCAGCCCAGGAGCGATGTCGCAGACCCGCACCGGCTTGCCGTTCAGCTCCAACCGCAGCGCGTCGTTGATCGCCACCTCGGCGAACTTCGCCGCGTTGTAGCCGCCCCCGCCCTCGTAGGCGATCTGCCCCGCGATGCTCGTGATCGTGATGATCGTGCCGGCACCGGAGGCGATCAGCGCCGGCAGCAGCGCCTTGGTGACGGCCACCGTGCCGAGCACGTTGGTCTCGAACATCGTCCGGAAGCGGTCCAGGTCGGCGGCCTCGATCCGGTCGGTGCCCAACGCCCCGCCGGCGTTGTTGACCAGCAAGGTCACCGAATCCCCCGCTGCCTGTGCCAACCGCGCCACGTCGGCCGGGTCGGTGACATCGCACTGGACGGTCCGACAGCCGGTCTCGGCCGCCAGCTCCTCCAGCCGGTCCACCCGCCGCGCCGCGGCGAGGACCTCGAAACCGTCCCGCGCCAACCGCCGCGCGGTCGCCCGCCCGATCCCGCTGCTCGCGCCGGTCACCACTGCTCTGCCTCGACTGGTCATGCGGCCATTCTTGCGGCCGGGACCGAGGTCACGTGCGATGGGGGGTGCGCCGGGGCGCTCTAGGGTGAACGCGTGACCCGCCGCCTGATCCCCCTCGCCGTGCCGCCCGGGCCGGCCTGCCGGCAGGTGCTGCCGGCGCTGCGGGCCGCCCTCGACGGGTCGGGTCCGGCGGTGGCGCCGTACGCCTCGGCCGGCGGGGCGTCGTACGCCGCGGGCGGCGGGGCGTCGTACGCCGCGGGCGGCGGGGCGCCCGACCTGCCCCCGTACGAGGCCGCCGACCTTCCCGACGATCTGGCCGTCGCCATCGGCACCTCGGGGTCGACCGGGGCTCCCAAACTTGCGCTGCTCGGCTCAGCCGCCCTCGCGGCCAGCGCCGCCGCCACCGCGCAGCGCCTCGGCGGGGTGGGCGACTGGCTGCTCGCCCTGCCGGCCCACCACATCGCGGGTCTGCAGGTGCTGCTGCGGGCGAGCGCATGGGACACCGAGGTGGCGGTGCTTCCGGACGGCCCGTTCCGCCCCGAGGTCTTCGCGGCCGCGGCAGACGAACTCCTCGGCCCGACCGCCGGCACCACCACCTCGACGCCCTCGACGGGTGCCCCGGCCCCGGCGCGCCCCGCGTACGTCTCTCTGGTCCCCACCCAACTCGCCCGCCTGCTGCGCGAGGAGGAGGCCACGGCACGGCTGAGGGCGTTCGGCGCCGTCCTGGTCGGCGGGGCCGCCTGCCCGGCCGATCTGCTCGCCCGCGCCCGCGCGGCGGGCGTGCGGGTGGTCACCAGCTACGGGTCCAGCGAGACCGCTGGAGGGTGCGTCTACGACGGCCGGCCGCTGGCCTGCGCTGACGTGGCCATCGAGGATCCCGACGAGGCCGGAGTGGGCCGGATCGTGCTGGGCGGCACGATGCTGGCGTCCGGCTACCTGGGGGATGCGACGCGCACCGCCGCCGCATTCGGGCGCATCGTCGGTATAGGGCAGCGCGTGTTCCGTACCGACGATCTCGGCCGCCTCGATCGCGGCCGCCTCGTCGTGCTGGGCCGGGTCGACGACGTCATCGTCACCGGCGGCCTGAAGGTGCTGCCGCGGCTGGTCGAGGAGGCGGCCCGCGCGGTCCTCACCGACTGGGACGCCGTCGCCGTCGGGGTGTCCGACCCCGACTGGGGCCAGGTCGTCGCGCTCGCCCTGGCCGCCCCGACCGCCGACTCACAGGCCGACGACCCGCCGGATCTCGAGGGGATCCGGGAGCTGATGCGCCCGCTCCTGCCGGCGTACGCCCTCCCCCGCCGCCTCGCCGTACTGCCCCAGCTGCCGCTGCTGGGCATCGGCAAACCCGACCGTACGGCGGTGCGAACGACATTCGGCCCCGACCTTGACAGAATGGGTCCGACCCACCGTCCAGAACGAGCGAAGAGGACCTTCCCGTGCTCCGGGTGATCGTGCCGCTGGCCTTGTTGGCCTTCACGGTCTATGCGGTCGTCGACTGCATCCAGACCGAGGACGACCGCGTGCGCAATCTGCCCAAGCTCGCCTGGGTGGTGATCGTCCTGCTCTTCACTCCCGCCGGTGGAATCGCCTGGTTCCTGGCCGGCCGCCCGCACGGTGGTCCGGCCCGATTCCCGCGAATCGGTCCCGCCCCCGACGGTGGCGCGGGCGGCCTGTTCGGGCGCCCCGGACCGCAGGACCGGCCGCGCGGCCCGCGCGGACCCGATGACGATCCCGACTTCCTGAAGAATCTTTGATGGCCACACTGAATGAATGGATCGAGGGGGCCCGCCCTCGCACCCTGCCCGCCGCGGTCGCACCGGTGGTGATCGGCACCGGCGCCGCCTTCGCGGCCGGCCAGGCCTCCGCTGCGGCGGCGCTTCTTGCGTTGCTCGTGGCCCTGGCCCTGCAGGTCGGCGCGAACTACGCCAACGACTACTCCGACGGGGTGCGCGGCACCGACGAACGCCGCGTGGGTCCGGTGCGGCTCGTCGGCCAGGGGCTGGCCAAACCCGCGGACGTGAAGGCTGCGGCGTACGTCTGCTTCGCCTTCGCCGGGATGTGCGGGCTGGGTCTGGCGGCGCTGGCGAACACGTTTTGGATCCTCGTCCTGGGGGCCGCGGCGATCGCGGCGGCGTGGTTCTACACGGGCGGGAAGAAGCCCTATGGCTACCAGGGCCTCGGCGAGCTGTTCGTGTTCGTCTTCTTCGGGCTCGTCGCCGTGCTCGGCACGCAGTTCACCCAGGCCCTGCGGCTGACCGGCGGCGCGTGGTTCGCCGCGATCGGGGTGGGCTTCCTGTCCTGCGCAATTCTGATGATCAACAACATCCGCGACATCCCCGGCGACTGGGCCGTGGGGAAGAAGACGTTCGCGGTGTGGCTGGGCGACAAGGCGGCCCGAGGCACGTACTACATCTACGTCGGTGCCGCCCTGGTCGCGACCGTCGTCGCCGGGCTCTTCCACCGCGGCGCCCTGGCCGGGGTGCTGGCCTTCGTGCTCGCCGTGCCGCCGATCCTGACGACCCGCCGGGGGGCCAAGGGTTCCGACCTGATCCCGGTCCTGGCGCAGACCGGCCGCTTGACGCTGGTCTACGGCCTGCTCACCGGGCTGGGGATGGCGGTCTTGCCGCAGCCGTTGTTCGGCTGAGGGGGCACTTCGACCGAAGTCTTCCGGCGGCGGCGCGGTTGCCGGAAGAATCGGTACCGTCCCACGACCGCGCCTTCGAAGGAGAGCCATGCCCCGCGTCCTGGTGGCCTGCGACAAGTTCAAGGGGTCCCTCACGGGCACCCAGGTGCTGGAAGCGATCAGTGCCGGGATGCGCTCCGCGGCGCCGGATCTGCAGGTCAGCGCCACGCTGATCGCCGACGGCGGGGATGGGACGCTGGACGCGGCGCAGTCGTGCGGGTTCGATCGGGTGCCGGTGACCGCGGCGGGTCCGTTCGGGGAGCCGGTGGAGACCTCGTACGCCGTACGCGGTGACCAGGCCGTCATCGAGATGGCCGACGCCTGCGGCATCGTGCGCGCGGGCGATCGTCGCGACGCCCTGGGTGCCTCCAGCCGCGGCGTCGGCGAGGTGATGGTGGCGGCGCTCGACGCGGGGGTGCGCGACATCGTGCTGGGCATCGGCGGCAGCGCCTCGACCGACGGGGGCGCCGGGATGCTGCAGGCGCTGGGGGCCCGGCTGCTCGACGACGAAGGGGAGGACCTGCCCCCGGGCGGTGCGGCGCTGGCCCGGTTGTCGGCGCTGTCGTTGCACACGCTGCATCCGGCGCTGGCGCAGACGACGCTGACGTTGGCCAGCGATGTCAACAATCCGCTGCTCGGCGAGCGCGGCACGGTGGCGATCTTCGCGCGACAGAAGGGCGCCGACACCGCCATGCAGGCCGAACTCGAGGCGGCGCTGACGAACTTCGCCAGCAAGGTCACCCGGGCCACCGGCCGCGACGACACCGAACGGCCGGGGGCCGGCGCAGCCGGCGGGGTGGGCTATGCGGCGATGGCCGTGCTCGGTGCGCAGATGCGACCGGGCATCGAGGTCATGCTGGAGCTCGGCGATTTCACCGCGCTGCTGCCCGACGCGGACCTGGTCGTCACCGGCGAGGGCGCCCTGGATCTGCAGACCCTGCTGGGGAAGGCGCCGGCGGGCGTGGCCCGGGCGGCGAAGGCCGCGGGGGTGCCCGTCATTGCGCTGTGCGGGCGGGCGCTGCTGTCCGCCGAGGAGATCGCGCAGACCGGGCTCGATGCGATCTACCAGCTGGTCGACATCGAGCCGGATCCGGCCGTCTGCATGCGCGATGCGGACCGGCTGCTGCGCGAACTGGCCGCCCAGGCGGCCCGGGACCGCTTCGGCGCCTGATCCAGAGCTGGGCCGACCGGAGTTATCCACAGGGATGGTTCGACGCAGCGGGTCGGGCCGTCGGCTTGGCCGTGCAATATCCACAGGCCGACCGTTCGTCACCTGCCCCGATAGCACCATGGTGCTAAACATGCAGGTCGTGAGCGGTCGTGGTGGCCCCGTGTTGTCGCGGCATCTCGTCGTGGCCTCCCGCAGCAGGGGGAACCGCCCGTCAGCCGAACAAGCCACCCCCGCCGCCGGATGACGAGGGCGGCGACCACTCGAAAGCCTGCACGATCACGAAGCCCGGCCCGTGGAACGCGTACTGGTAGGCCTCCCCGGTCCCGCCCCGCAGCAGGCTGCGGACATTCATCGAGTTGACGAGCTGCGGAACGAGGTTGGCGGACCAACCCACGCAGGAGTTCATGTCGACGTACGTCGGTTGCTGCGCGCAGTCCAGCACCACCGGCCTGCCCACCGAGGCCAGCGCAACCGTGCCCTGGCCGTGCACCACCGTGTTGAACATCCCGCCGGTCATCATCCCGGCGCCCTGCACCCGGTGGATGTCCCAGCCCAGCGCGGCGTCGAAGGCCAGCAGGTTGCGGCCGTTGATCGAGATGCCCTCGCCGCCGAGGTCCATGAGGTAGACGTAGCCGCCCGCCGCCGCGAAGAAGACCTCGCCCTGGCCGCGGACCCGCATCAGCGGTACGTCGTCCTGGGCGATCATCTTCTTCAGCAGCTTGCCGACCGACCCGGCGCCCTCGTGCTGGAACTCGATCTGCCCCTGGTAGGCGACCATCGAACCCTTGACCGCCAGCACGTCGGGGCCGAGGCTCACCCGCAGCATCTGGCTGTTCTGCAGCGCGAACCGCTGGTTCGTCTGCACTTCCATGTTGGCCTGCTCGAAGAGATTGCTTTGCATATCCCCGAGCCTAGGCCGCACTCGAGGCGGTGCGGGAGCTGGCGCCGGAACGGTCAGCTCGCCGCGAGATGAGCGAGAAGCGCCTCCAGCACCTGGTCCTGCGCCTCCAGATGCGGCGAATGACCCACCCCGGGAAGGGCGAGCTCGCGATAGGTCCCGCCCGCTACGGCGTACCGCTGCAGCACCGCCCGCGTCTGCGACAGCATCGGCTGCGGCGGCAGTACGTCGAGTCCGGGCCAGCCCGGAATGAAACCGAGCTGGCCGAGGGTGGCCAGGTCCAGGCCGGAGGGCTCGCCGACGATCGCGTCGGCCTCGCCGCGGACCCACAGCACGGGTGGCCGGGTGACCGACGCCGGCAGATCGGCGAGGTCGTCCCAGCGGCAGTACAGCGGCGACATCGAGTTGAGCACCCCGCGCGGCCCCGGTCCGAAGCCGGGCCAGTTCGGCGAGGTCGTCGCGTCGCCGGGGTAGAAGTCGGGGCCGGTGCGGGTGGTCAGCACCGAGGCGACCCAGAGATCCTCGTCGGGCCAGGGTTCGTCGCGGGGGGCGACGTAGAAGCCCCGGACCGTCGCGCGCGGCGAGGCCGCCTCCGGCTCCGCGCGGGTTCCGGTCCCCTCGCCGGAACCGGCCGTGATGAGTTCGATGAGCCGCGGGTTGGCCCCGCCGCCGCCAGTCCCGGCCGCGTCGGCATAGCCCAACGTGCCGGCCGCGTCGATGGTGCAGCCGAACCCGTACGGCGCGATCGGCGCCTGCAGCGTCAGGCTGCGGACCCGCTCGGGCGAGTCGGCCGCCAGCCGGGCGATCACGCCACCGCCCATCGACCAGCCCACCAGGTCGGCCCGGTCCAGGCCCAGCGCGTCCAGCAGCGCGATCAGGTCGTCCGCGTGGTCGCGCAGGCCGCGAGTGGCGTCGATCGGGGCCGCTTCGCTCTCGCCGAAGCCGCGCAGATCGACCGCGAGCGGCCGCAGGTTCCCCGGCAGGGCCAGCATCAGCCGCTGCCAGAACAGTGAGCTGGAGGCGTTGCCGTGCACCAGCACCAGCGGGCGGCCTGACGGGTCATCATCGGCCCTGGTCAGCACGCGCGTCCGCAGCCGCGTGGTGGCGATGTCGACGGCTTGGATCCCGTCCAGGAGGTGTTCGGCGGCGACAGGCGACAGGCTCATAGGCGCCAAGCCTAGAGGCCGCCCGAGCCGGCCGCCCCACAACTGCCGAGCCCCGCCAGGCGACCGCTCCCACACCGCCGCGAGGCTCGGCCCCTTAGCTGTGGCGAAGAGCGGTGCCGGCACCGCCCTTTGCCACAGTCAACGGCTCAGCGGTATTGCTCGTTCGCCGCGCCCTGGCCGGACTGGCCCGACTGGGCGGCCTCCGCGTCCTCGATGTGCTCGTCAGCGGCCCGGTGCTGGCCGGGATGACGCTTGTCGTGGGCGGCCTGCTTGTGTTCCAGACGGTGCTCGATGCGCTCGGCGAGCTGCTCGCTGAGCTGCTCGCGCGGACCGTTGAGGAAGACCAGCGAGATCACCATGGACACCGTCGCCGCGATCAGGACCAGGACCAGGACGTTCTCCCGCATCCACGGGATGAGGGAGAGCAACAACAGACAGACGAAGAAGGCGAGCAGCCGCAGGATCGTGTAACGAACGAAACCAGAGAACATGTCACAGTCCCGAATAGGAGTGTTGGCCAACGAAATACACATTGACGACGGCGAAATTGACCACGATGGCGAGATAGCCGACGCAGGCCAGGATGTTGCCGGTCCGGCGGCTCCACCCGCTGGTCGCGCGGGCGTGCAGGTAGGCCGCGTAGATCACCCAGATGACGAAGGTCCAGGTCTCCTTGGGGTCCCAGTTCCAATAGGACCCCCACGCCTGCTGGGCCCAGATCGCGCCGGCGATCAGCGAGAAGGTCCACAGCGGGAACGCGACGATGTGCAGGCCGTAGGCGATCCGGTCCAGCGTGGCGGCACCCGGGAGGGTGTCCAGGAAGCTGGCCTTCGCCTCCCCGGCGGCCACCCGGGCGTCGTGGCGTTCGCGGGCCAGCTGCAGCAGCAGCACGCTGAACGCGACGGTGAACATGGCCACCGACAGGGTCGCGATCGGCACGTGAATGGCCAGCCACAGGCTCTGCAACGAGGGCAGCAGCTCGGCGGCCGGCGAATACCACACGGTCAGCGCCAGGCCCAGCACGAGCAGCACCGGGGTGACCACGAAGAGCCCCAGCCAGCGCAGCGGCCGCCGCATCGCCAGGGCCAGATAGAGCCCCAGCGCCAGCATCGCCCCAAAGGTGGCGAACTCGAACATGTTGGCCACCGGCACCCGCCGCACCGCGATGCCGCGCGCCACGACCGAGACCACGAGCAGCATCACCGCGAGCCAGGTCAGGGTCATCCCCAGCTGCCCGGCCTTAGCGCCTCGGGTCGGAGCGCCAGAGCGATTCCCCGGCGCCGTCGGCTTGCCCGGGTCGGCCCCGCCGCTGAACGTGGCGGGGTCGTCGGTCGGCACCAGGCGGCGCCCCAGCCCCGGCGTACGATCCGGGCGACCCGATCCGCCCCCGACCCCCACCCCCACCAGCGCGGGGGCGTCGGCGCGAGCCGCTGCGACCGCCGCGCCGCGCCGGGTGGGCCGCTCGGCGAACGCGACGTAGACCGCGAAGGCGAGCATCGCAATGGCGAGCACCACCATGGCGCCATAGAGCGCGAGGTTGGCGTAATACGCGAGCTGAAGGTTCGGCATGGCCCCATCCACGACACATCGAGGGTGCTGCGGCTTTCCGGCAGCCTATCCCGCCCGGCCGACATCGCTGGCGCCGGTCGCCGGCGAATCCCCCCCAAGGCGCCGCACCAGGCGCCGGACGGCCTCGTCCAGGCCCGCGTCCTCGTTGCGCGCCAGCGCGCCGATCGCCACCCGGCTGCGCGGCGCCCCGTCCGGGGCCGGCTCGGCTGGGCTGACCCGCACGAACACCCGCCGTCGCCGGATCAGCAGCGACGCGACCAGACCGAGCGCCGAGGTCAACGCGGCGGCCAGCGCGAGCGGCCGGGCCGGGTCGTAGCGCGTGGAGATGCCCGCCCAACGGTCGGTGCGCTCAAATGTCACGCTCCCCCGCCCCCCCGGCAGCTGCGCGCTCTGTCCCGGCGCGAGCGTGAGCCGCACCGGCTGGCCCGCCTCGTCCTTGAGCTGGGTCATCCGGGCGGTGTCCAGGGCGTAGACGTTCTGCGGTCGGCCGCCGGGGAACAGGTCACCCTCGTACGCCGCCAGCACCAGCGCCGGATTGGACAGGTCGGGGAAGGTCGAGATCAGCCCGCCATCGGCCGCCGTACCGGCCGTGGGCAGGAACAACCCCACGAACCCCAGCTGCGTCGGCTGCGCGGCGGGCACCTTCACGGCACCCAGCGAGGTGTACATGTTGTCCTGCGGCAGGAACGGCACCTGCTCCCGGAAGAGCACCGTGCCGGCGGCGTCGCGCACCGTGATGGTCGGGGCGTAGCCGTTGCCGAGCAGGTAGACCTGGGTGCCGCCGAAGCCGAGCGGCTGGTTCACGGCGAGCACCCGCTGCTCCGGAACGGCGCCAGGCCGCTGCGTCACGGTGGTCTGGGCGCGGAAGTCGCGCGGGGCGCCGACCTGCTGGGCGGCGCGGGGGTCGGACTCGAACCGTACGTCGAGGGCGTCGAAGCGCACCGTGAACGGCTGCAGGCTCGAGGCGTCCACCCACGGGCCGGGGTTGAACGTGTCGTAGCCCGCCACGGTGTTCGCGAACGACTGCCCCACCGGGACGATCCGGTCGGCCCGCCAGCCGACCAGGTGCCCCCAGGCCAGCGCCCCGATCAGCGCGAGCAGGGCGACGTGGAAGACGAGATTGCCGGTCTCACGCAGCTGCCCGGTCTCGGCGGAGAGCACACGTTCCCCGGTCTGGGGCGCGTCGGCGGGTCGTGCGGCCGCGTCGGATCCAGCGTCCTCGCCGCGGAACCGGTAGCGACGGCCGAGAGCGGCGCGGGCGGCGGCCAGTACGTCGTCCGGGGTGCCGGTCACGACCGTCTCGGCGTGGCTGGGCAGCCGATCCAACCGCCGCGGCGCCCGGGGTGGCCGACCCCGCAGTTCACGCAGGTGCTGGCGGGTGCGCGGCACGATGCAGCCGACCAGGGAGGCCATCAGCAGCAGATAGATCGCCGAGAACCACGGCGAGGAGAACACGTCGAACATACCGATCCGGTCGAGCACCGGCGCGACACCGGGATGGTCGGCGATCCAGTCCTCGACCCGGCCTGCGTCGAGGTTGCGCTGCGGGAAGATCGAGCCCGGCACGGCCGCGACGGCGACCAGGAGTAGCAGGAACAACGCCGTCCGCATGCTCGTCAGCTGCCGCCACGCCCACCGCAGCCAGCCCACGGGACCCAGCCGGGGCATGCCGCTGCCCAGGTCGGAGCGCATGGCTTCAGTGGTCTCGGTCATGGCGCCGCCCAGCCTGCCACATGGACCTGGACGGTTCCTTCAGTGCGCCCGGGCGGCGCGGGCTCCCCGCCGGGGACCCCGATCGGAGCTCCGCGCGGCTCGGCGCAGGGCGCGTGTACGATTGGTGTATGCGCACGCGGACCAACATCGAGATCGATGACGAGCACGTCCGCGCCATCATGGCTCGCTATGGGCTGCGGACCAAGACAGAGGCCGTCGACCTGGCCCTACGAACCCTCGCCGGGCAACCGATGAGCCGTGCGGAGGCGCTGGCCATGCGGGGCGCGCAGGCCTTCGATGTCATTGCTGACGTGCCTCTCGACGCCCCGGCATGATCCTGGTCGACACCTCGGCCTGGGTGGAATACGACCGTGCCACCGGCAGCCCCGTCGACCGTCGGCTCACCGAGCTGATCGGCATGGACGGCCCCATCGCGACCACCGAACCCGTCGTCATGGAGGTCCTGGCGGGAGCCCGCTCCGACGCCCGCGAGCGGGACCTGCGCCGCCTGCTTGGCCGGTTCGCGCTGCTCCCGCTGGAGCCCGCCGCCGACTTCGCCACGGCGGCCACGTTGTATCGCCGGTGCCGCCGCCAGGGCGTCACCCCGCGCGGGCTGATCGACTGCCTCATCGCGGCGGTGGCCTGGCGCACGTCCGCCACCCTGCTGCACGCGGACCAAGACCTCGACCGGCTCGCCCGCATCGCAGGCGTGGCAGTGGACCAGCCCGAATCGCCTACAACGGGGTGACGTAGCCCCCGATCAGGTGCGCCTGCAACCAGAACACCACGGTGTCCCACAGGCCGGTCACCAGCAGCACCCCGACGGCCAGCAGCAGCGCCCCGCCGAAGAGCTGCAGCCCGCGATGGTGTCGCCGTAGCCATCCCGACGCCCGCGTCGCCCACGAGAACCCGGCCGCAACCAGCAGAAACGGCAAGCCCAGGCCCAGGCAGTACGCGGCGCCCAGCGCGGCCCCCCGCCCCACCGAGCCGCCGCCGGTCGTCGTGGCCAGCGTCATGATCACCCCGAGGGTGGGGCCCATGCACGGCGCCCAACCCACCGCGAACACGATCCCCAGCAGCGGGGCTCCCGCCAGCCCGACCGCGGGCCGCCACCGGGGCGCCCAACTCCCCTGGGCGCCCACCCCGAGAAACACCAGCGCCAACGCGATGACGACGACCCCGCCGACGATCGAGACCGCGCGGTAATGCTCCCGCAACGCCATCCCCAGCGCCGTGGCCAGCAGGATCCCGGACAGGAACACCGCGGAGAAGCCCAGCACGAACAGGGCCGCGCCGGTCAGCACCCGCCGGCGTCCCGGCGCCACGGCGTACCCGTCCCGCGCCCCGCCCCCGGACAACCCCGTGACATATCCGAGGAACCCCGGCACCAGCGGCAGCACGCACGGGCTGGCGAACGAGACGATCCCGGCCGCGGCCGCGATCAGGCCGGCCAGCAGGAGGTTCCCGTCGACCAGGGTCGTGGAAACCTCCAGCGGCATCGGCGCCAGCCCACCCATCAGGACTCCGCCAGGACGTCCTCGATGAGTCCGACCAGCGTGGACTCACTGGTCACGGCCCCGGTGACGCGCGCCGCGATCCGGCCCTGCCGGTCCAGCACGAGCGTGGTCGGGGTCGCATTGGCCTTGCCCTGCAGGCCGAGGGTGAGGGTGCGGCTCTCGTCGGACAGGCTCGGGTACGTCGTGCCGTAGCGCGCCAGGGCGCTCTTGCCGCTCTCCGGGCTTTCCCCGAAGTCGATCCCCATGAAGCGCAGGTCGGGATGCTTGGCGGAGAGCTGCTTCCAGGCCCGTTCCAGCAAGGGCATCTCGGCCTCGCAGGGACCACAGGTGCTGTACCACACGTTGACCACGACGACCTTGCCGGCCTGGTCGGCAAGGCGCCACGGCGTACCGTCCAGCAGCCTCCCGTCGAGCTTCACCGGCGCGGCGCGCTGGCTCGCGGCGATCCGTTCGATGCCGCCGGTCTCGACCACGGTGGAACCCCCCGTGGGCGGCGTGGCGCAGCCCCCCGAACCGGCCACCAGTGCGGCGCCCAGCATCGCCGCGGCGAGCATCGCCCCGAGGTGGCGGACCGGTCGCGGGTTCATGCCCCCGGCACCTCGGTGGCGCCCGGGTAGAGACTCCAGGCCGGCTCGGCGTAGACCACCGACTGCAAGTTGTCGCCGTCGTATTCGAGCGAGGTCACCGAGGCGAGCTGGCAGCGCCGGTTGCGGGGGTCGTGCCAGAGCCGCTCGCCCTCGACGAAGCGGCGCAGGATCTCGATGGGCAGCTGATGGCTGACCAGCACGGCCTCGTGCCCGCGGGCGGCCACCCGAGCCGCCTCGACGACGGCGCGCATCCGCCCGGCGATCTGCACGTACGGCTCGCCCCAGCTGGGCCGCCACGGATTGAACAGGCGGGGCCACATGGCGGGCGCGGCGAGCTTGGCGGCGCTGAACCGTTGCCCCTCGAAGGCGTTCTTGGCCTCGATCAGCCGATCGTCGATGCGCAGCGGTACGCCGAACTGCGCCACCAGCGGCGCGGCGGTCTCCTGGGCCCGTTCCATCGGCGAGGACGCCAGCACCGTGACGTCCCGGCCCGCCAGGTGCGCGGCGGCCAAGTCGGCCATCGCGCGGCCCCGCTCCGAGAGCCGGTAGCCGGGCAACCGGCCGTAGAGGATCCCCTCCGGGTTGTGCACCTCGCCGTGGCGCAGCAGGTGCACGATGGTGCGCCCGCTCATGCCCGACCCGCCTGATGCCCGCTCATGCGCCCATGCTGTCACGGGCGGATGCGCCGGCGGAGGCGCGGGTAGAGGCGCGGGCGGCGGCGCGGGCCGCTTCGGGCAGCGCCGCCAGGACGGCCTCGACCGCCGCATCGTCGTGCGCCGCGGAGACGAACCACACCTCGAAGGCGCTCGGCGGCAGGTGCACCCCGGCGGCCAGCATCGCGTGGAAGAACGCCCGGAAGGCGTCGAGGTCCTGGGCGCGCGCTTGGTCGTAGTTGGTGACCGGCCCCTGCGTGAAGAAGACGCTGAACA
This sequence comes from Actinomycetota bacterium, assembly GCA_020161845.1. Classification (GTDB taxonomy): domain Bacteria; phylum Actinomycetota; class Actinomycetes; order Actinomycetales; family Dermatophilaceae; genus Austwickia. The sequence continues at coordinate 100,766 of JAIUNK010000006.1, read as the reverse complement.
TGCTGCCCGCCCACTGCACGGCGTGCGGCACACCCTGCGCGGCCAGGGCGGCGCTGGCGCCGTCGGCGATGGCCCGCGCGGCGGTGTCCAGGCGGGCATAGACGGCGTCGTCGCAGGCCCGCAGCGTGGCGAGCCCGGCGGCGGTGGCGACCGGGTTCCCCGACAGGGTGCCGGCCTGATAGACGGGCCCGGTCGGGGCCAGCAGCTCCATGAGTTCGGCCCGGCCGCCGAACGCGGCCGCGGGGAAGCCGCCCCCCATCACCTTGCCGAAGGTGAAAAGGTCCGGGGCGCCATGATCGACCGGAGCGCCACGAGTCAGCACCGCGTCCGGTGCGGCGCCCGCGCCGGCCGTCCCCGCCGTGCCATCGCCCGGTGGCGCAACCCGTACGTCGTAGGGGCCCTCCAGGCCGTACCACCCGGCCCGGGAGCACCGGAACCCCGTCATCACCTCATCGCTGATGAGCAGCGCCCCGTGCGCGCGACTGACCCGGCGCAGCGCGGCGGTCCAACCCGGCGCCGGCGGTACGACGCCCATGTTGCCCGGTGCGGCCTCGGTGATGACGGCGGCGATGCGGGAGCCGTGCTCGGCGAAGGCGGCCTCCAGCGCGGCGACGTCGTTGAAGGGGAGCACCATCGTCTCCCCCGCCGCGCTGGCCGGGACGCCGGCCGAGTCCGGCAGCGCGAACGTGGCCACCCCCGAGCCGGCATGCGCCAGCAGCGCGTCGACGTGACCGTGATAGCAGCCCGCGAACTTCACGATCGTGGAGCGGCCGGTCGCGCCGCGGGCCAGCCGAACTGCCGACATCGTCGCCTCGGTGCCCGAGCTGACCAAGCGCACCTGTTCCACCGGGGCGACCCGCGCCACGATCTCCTCGGCCAGGGCGACCTCGTTCTCGCTCGGCGTCCCGAACGAGAACCCCTGGGCCGCCGCCTCGCGGACGGCGTCCAGAACTCGGGGGTCGGCGTGGCCGAGGATCATCGGGCCCCAGCTGCCGACCATGTCGACGTAGCGGCGCCCGTCCGCATCGGTCAGCCAGGCCCCGCGCGCCGAGGCCATGAACCGGGGCGTGCCGCCGACCGCGCGATAGGCCCGTACCGGCGAGTTGACCCCGCCCGGGATGACCCGCTGGGCGCGCTCCATGAGGGCCGCCGACGCGGGCGCGTCGTAGGGATAGGGCCTCGCGGGGGCCTGGCCGGCACGGTCTGCACCGTCGGCACGGTCGGAATGGCCGGGACGGTCGGGAGCTGGGGGCGGTGCGACGGACATGGCCCCATCCTCGCCCATCGGGACGGTCGTCTCAGCCCGGGGCCCCGGGCTGCGGCGGGGCGGTGGGGTTCAGCCCCCTCAGCCGCGGGCGTGACGACCCGGCGTCGGTAGTCGATGTCCCCCGCGACGATCAATACCTCGGTTTTGCCCCCGAAAACCGGCGAATCGAGGGGTATTGATCGTCGCGGGGGACGGTCACGCCGACAGGATGGCCGGCTCGCCGACGGCGAGCACGCTGGACCGCCACGCGGGGCGGCGCTGCACGGAGGCGTGCTCGCGTTGCGCCACCACCGCGACGAACCCCGGGCGACCGATGCCCACCTGGGGCTCGACCGCGAGACCGCGCAGCCCGGCGCAGATCGCGCGTAATCGCGACTCGAACGGGTTGGCCGCCTTGGCCGTGGCGTGCCGGGCAACCCTCCGGACGGCGGCGGCCCCCTTCGTTCGGCACCGCTCTGCCGCCGCCGTCAGTTCCTCGGCCGTCACCGCGCGAGCGCGCAACGCCGAATCTGCGACCGGCAGAGCCTCCTCGAACGGTAGATCGCGGCAACAGTCCAGGACGGTCCGCAGCGGGCTCGTGACCCCGAGGCGCACCTCGCGTGCACTCAGGTCGCGCCAGTGCACGTCGCTGCCGCGCTGATCGGATGAGCTCACTCGGCGTCCCCGCGGAACGACCAACTCGGGACGCTGGGGCCTGGTGGCCACGCCCCAGCCATGAGCCAGCGCCGCACTCCGGTGCGATCGGGCGCCGCAGAGGCGGCGGGCCATGCGCAGATCGCGGTCGGCGTCCGGGAGGCTGTAGCGACCGGGCGCATCACGAACGGCCACCCCCAACCGGACGGCCTCGGCCAGCTGACGCTTGGTAAAGACCCGCAGCTCGGCTCGCCGAGCGGTCCCACCGTGCCAAGCGATGTGATCGACGAGGTGTTGACGCCAAGGCATGGGGACACTGTGGCCCAGGCGCTGCAGACCGTGCCGAAGTTATCCACAGGTGCCGCCACGAGACCGATGGCGACTGCTGGCGTCCCCCACGACGCGGTGGGGTTCAGTCCCCTCAGCCGCGGGCGGTGGGCTCCGGGGTGGGCCGGGGCGGCACGTCCGGCGCGGCCAGCTCCTGCTCGGAGCGCGGCATCGCCGCATCCTCCGGGCCCTCGTGCGCGGCGAACGTCCACAGCTTCTGCAGCACGAAGGACACCGGCATGGTGGCGATGATCTGAATCAGCTGCGCCCAGTACTTCGCCGTCCGCAACCCCGTGGAGTCATCGAAGACATCCCGGGGCAGGGCGATCGGGGAATTCGGGTGCAGCAGGAAGGACATGATCACCAGGCCCACGACCTGGGCGGCCGCGCCGATCAGGAAATAGCGGCTGAACCTCTTGCGGCTGGACTTGCCGCCCTTGCGGAACGTCCAGGCCCGGTTGAGTTCGAAGTTCCAGATATTGGCGATCACGAACGCGATCGTCGAGAGCAGGTGGTAGACGCGGAAGTTCTTGTCGAACAGGAACAGCGGGAAGAGCACCTCGTGGTCGGTCCCCGGCGCCGCCGCGAACACCTTGGTGAGCACGATGAACGTCACCATGTTGACGACGAATCCGGAGCCGCCGACCAGCCCGAACTGGATGAACTCGACCAGATGATGCCTCTTCACGGTTCGCCGAGACCCCGAGGCGGGTGCAGAGGTGGACACCCGATCAGCCTATCCGGGGCGGCTGTGGCTTTCCTGGACGGCCGGCCGCGCACCGGCGCGTCACTCGGCGCCTGCCGGCCCGTTGGCCACCGTGTCCAGCAGGGCCCCCAGCCGCAGGAACGACCGGCGCCCCAGCGGGCCCATCAGCACGCGCCGGACCCCGGCCACGTGAATGGGCGCGAGCCGCGCGACCACGGCGTACCCCTCCTCGGTCAGGCACAGCTCGACGCCGCGCTTGTCGTGCGGGCTCTGCCGCCGCTGCACCCAGCCCCGCCGCTCCAGCCGCGCGGCCGTATGGGTGAGCCGGCTGCGGGACTGGACCACCGCGGCGGCCAGGGTCGACATGCGCTGATGCCGCTCGGGCGACTCGGAGATGAGGGCGAGGATCTCGTATTCGGACAGCGAGACGCCGTGCTGTTGCAGGTCCCGGTCGAGGGTCTCCATGACCAGCGCGGTGCCGCGCAGGTAGACCCGCCAGGCGTGCTGCTCCTCCTCGTCCAGCCATCGGGTGTCGTCGGTCATCGGTTCCTCGTCGTCTCAGCCCGGGCAGGTCCCACGGATCCCCGCTCGAGTAACGGGTCTAGCCCAGGTGTAACACCCACGGGTCCGAATGTGGAGCCTGACGGGGCCGGCTGGCACTAAAGACGGGTCGCGCCGGCGGTCGTGCCGGTCAGCCGAGCAGGTCGGCGACCCGCAGCGCGTAGTACGTCAGGATCTGCCCCGCGCCGGCCCGCCGGATCGAGGTCAGCGACTCCAGCATGACCCGGTCCCGATCGATCCAGCCCTGCGCCGCCGCGGCCTCGATCTGCGCGTATTCGCCGCTGACCTGGTAGGCACTGACCGGCACCGGGCTGACTTCGGCGACGGCGCGCAGCACGTCGAGATAGGGAAGCGCCGGCTTGACCATCACCAGATCGGCCCCCTCCGCGACGTCGAGCGCGACCTCGCGCAGCGATTCGGTGAGATTGGCGGGGTCCTGCTGGTACGTCGTCCGGTCGCCGGTCAGCGTCGACTCGACGGCCTCGCGGAACGGCCCGTAGAAGCCGGAGGCGTATTTGGCGGCATAGGCCAGCAGCACCACGTCCGCATAGCCGGCGTCGTCCAGCGCCGCCCGCACGTGCCCGACCTGGCCGTCCATCATCCCGGACAGCCCCAGCACATGCGCCCCCGCGCGGGCCTGCGCCAGGCCCATCGCCGCATAGCGCTCCAGCGTCGCGTCGTTGTCCACGACGAGGTCGGTCCGACCGCCGCGGGTCCGCTCGCTCAACACGCCGCAGTGCCCGTGATCGGTGAACTCGTCCAGGCACAGGTCGGCCATCACGACGGTCTCGTCGCCGACGGCGTCGCGGACCCGCGCGAGCGCCTGGTTCAGGATCCCGTCGGGGTCGTCGGCGCCGGAGCCGACGGCGTCGCGGCGGGCCGGGACGCCGAAGATCATGATCCCGCCCAGTCCCGCGGCGACCACCCGGCGCGCCTCCTGCACCAGCGAGACCATCGAATGCTGCCGCACCCCGGGCATCGAGGTGATCGGGATCGGCTCGGTCGCGCCCTCCCGCACGAAGACCGGCAGGATCAGCCCGGCCGGGTCGAGCCGAGTCTGCGCCACGAGCCGGCGCAGCGCCGGGGTCTGGCGCAGCCGCCGGGGTCGTTGCACGGGGTAGCCCACGGGTCAGGCTCGCTTGCGCCGTCGGGCGGACTTGTCGCTGGGGCGCACCGGTCGCTCGCCCGCGGCGCGCGCGGCCCGCACCCGCGTCTCGCCGTACGCCGCGAGGGCCGCCACCAGCGCGGCGGCGTTCGGCTCGGGTGCTACGACGCTCACCGTCAGGCCGTGTTCCTGGGCGGTGGCGGCGGTCGCCGGTCCGATGCAGGCGACGACGGTGGTGGCATGCGGTTTGCCCGCGATGCCCACCAGGTTGCGCACGGTCGAGGAGCTGGTGAACAGCACCGCGTCGAAGTCGCCCTTCTTGATGGCGTCCCGGACCGGGGCCGGCGGCGGGGCGGCGCGGACGGTGCGGTACGCCGTGACGTCGTCGACGGCCCAGCCGAGCTCCTGCAGACCCGCGACCAGAATGTCGGTGGCGATGTCGGCGCGGGGCAGGAACACTCCGTTGATGGGGTCGAGGTCCGGGTCGTAGGCGGGCCATTCGGCGAGCAGTCCCCGGGCGCTCTGTTCCCCGCTCGGGACGAGGTCCGGCAGCAGCCCCATGTCGCGCAGCGCGTCGGCGGTCACCCCGCCGACCGCGGCGATCTTCAGCCCGGCGAAGGCGCGGCTGTCCAGTCCGCGCTCGGCGAACTTCTCCCGGACCGCCCGGACGGCGTTGACCGAGGTGAACCCGATCCACTCGTATCGTCCGGTGACCAGCCCCTCGACGGCCTTGTCCATCTGGGCGGGAGTGCGCGGCGGTTCGACACTGATCGTGGGCACCACCTCGCCGACGGCGCCGTACCGCTCCAGCTCCGTCATCATCGAGCTGGCCTGCTCCTTGGTGCGGGGCACCAGGACCCGCCAGCCGAACAGCGGCAGCGATTCGAACCAGCTGAACGCCTCCCGGCCGGCCACTCCCCCGCCGACGATGGCAACCCGCACCTCGCCTCCGCGGCCCGACCGCAGCAGCCGCGGGGCCTCCCCGAGCGCGACGACCGTGGTGCGCTGCTCGGTGGTGCTGCCGTGCGCGACCAGCGCGACGTCGGTGTGCGGATCGCGGCCGGCGGCGAGGATGGCCTCCAGCGCCGTGGTGATGTCGGCCGGGATGCCCATGACCGTCACGGACAGGTCGTCGGCCGCGGCCTGGGCCCACGAGGAGACGCCGGAAACCCGGGAGACGACCAGGGCGGCCGGGGTGTCGGCGCTGGCCCAGGGGATGCCGGCGTAGGTCGGCACCGCCGTCGCGTAGCTCACCCCAGGCACGACCTCGACGGCCAGGCCCGCGTCGAGGCAGGCGGCCAGTTCGGCGCGCAGCGTGTCGGACAGGCCACCGGCGCCGTCCATCAGTCGGACCACGAGCGGGGCGCCGGCCTCCTCCGTGGGCTTGCGGGCCACGTCGTGCACCAGCCCGGTCAACAGCCGGTCGGCGCCCTGCTCGGTGACCTCGCGCGCCTGCACGACGCGCACCCCCGGCCGGGCGTGCCGCTGCACGATCGACTCCGGGGTGCCGTGGTCCAGGACCAGAACGTCGGCGGTGCCCACCAGGTCGGCGCCGCGCACGGTCAGCAGCCCCGGGGCACCGGGGCCGGTCCCGACGAAGGCGACGCTGGCCAGGGTGTCGGCCGGACCGGACGATGCCGCCACCGAGGTCTCGAGGTCGCGGGGCGCCTCCACGGCGGGTGGCGTCGCGCCGGCGGGGGGCATCGCCCCGGCGGGCGACGACTCCAGGTCGAGGCGTGAGCTGGACACGGACGGGCTCCTGCGGGTGTGGCTGGTCGCGGCTAGTCGGTGGTGAAGCGCCCGGCACCCTCGTCGAGCAGTCGGCGGGCCAGGTCGGCCCCGAGCGCCTCCGGCTCGAGAGGAGATCCGGCGAGACTGCGTCGCAGCTGCGAGCGCCCGTCTGCCGTTCCGACAAACGCGGCGAGCCGCAGATTAATTCCCGCAGGCCCCTGGACGATCTGCCCCAGCGCGCCTACCGGGGCGGTGCAGCCGGCCTCCAGCGTCGCGAGCAGGGCCCGTTCGGCTCGGACGCAGGCGTCCGCATGATGGTCGAGGACCGGCTGGACGGCGGCGATCAGCTCGGCTCGGTCGGCAGCGCATTCGATCGCGAGGGCGCCCTGCCCCGGCGCCGGCAGCATGTCGGCCGGATCAATGACTTCAGTGACGGCGGCGAGCAGGCCGAGGCGGGCGAGCCCGGCGTGGGCGAGCACGACCGCGTCGAGCGTGCCGTCGGTCACCAGAGCCAGCCGGGTCGGGACGTTGCCCCGGATCGCGACCACGTCCAGGTCGGGTCGGCGGGCGAGCAGCTGGGCCGCGCGCCGCGGCGAACCGGTGCCGACCCGGGCCCCCGCCGGCAGGCTGGCCACGGTGAGCCCGTCACGCGCCACCAGGGCGTCCCGAGGGTCCTCGCGCTGCGGGACCGCGGCGATCACCAGCCCCGGCTCGGGGGCGGAGGGCAGGTCCTTGAGCGAGTGCACCGCCAGGTCGGCACGGCCGTCGCGCAGCGCGTGCCGGATCGCCGTGGCGAACACGCCGGTGCCGCCGATCTGGGTCAGCGGGGCGGTGGTGACGTCGCCCTCGGTCACGATGGTGACGAGCTCGACCGGGAGTCCGGTGGCCCGCAGGAGGTCGGCGACCCAACCGGCCTGGGTCGTCGCGAGCCGGCTGCGCCGGGTGGCCAGCCGCAGAGGCGGGGTCGGGCTCATCCGGGCGCCCCCGGTTCGGCAGGGGTGGAGACGGCCGCTACGTCGTACGGGTCGAGCCCGAACAGCTCCCGCAGCGCGTGCGCATAGTCGCCCGGTTCGGACAGCCCGGTGAGCTCCTTGACCCGCACGGTCGGGGTGTGCAGCAGCTTCTCGACCACCCGGTGCATCGCCAGGCGCACCTCCGCGTTCTCGCGTTCGCCGAGGTCGGGCACGCGCGCGGCGAGCCGGTCGAGCTCGCCCTGGAGCACCTGCTGGGCCCGGGACCGCAACGCGGCAACGGTGGGGGCCACCTGCAGGCTGCGGCGGTGCGCGAGGAAAACGGCGACCTCGGCGGTGACCAGGTCGCGTGCCGCGGCGGCCTCGTCGACGAGGGCGTCGGCGGCCAACCGCTCCCCGAGGTCGGCCAGGCCGATCAGCGCGACCCCGGGCAGGCTCGCGGCGGCCGGGGCGACGTCCCGGGGCAGCGCCAGATCCAGGTAGGCCTGCGGGCGATGCGCCCGGGCGGCGGCGGCCGCCTCGGCCTGGTCGGCGGTGACGACGTACCCCACGGCGCCGGTGCACGAGATCACCACGTCGGCCTCGGTCAGCGCCTGGCCGATCCGGGTCACCCGGACGGCGCGGCCGCCGGTGGCGTCGGCCAGCAGTACGGCGCGCTCGTGCGTGCGGTTGACGACGACCAGGTCCCGGCAGCCCAGCCGGGCCACCGTCGTCGCGGCGAGGCTGCTCATCGAGCCGGCCCCCAACACCAGGACGCAGGCCTGCTCGATCGGGCCGACGTGGCCGACCGCGGCGCCCAGGGCGGCGGAGACCAGGGACAGCCCGGCCCGGTCCAGACCGGTTTCGGTATGCGCCCGCTTGGCCACCCGCAGGGCCTGCTGGACCAGGGTGTTCAGCACCGGTCCGGCGCGGCCCGACCGCTGCGCCCGGCGCAGGCTGGTGCGCAGCTGGCCCAGGATCTGCGATTCGCCCACGGCCATCGAGTCGAGGCCGCAGGCCACGGTGAACAGGTGCGCGATCGCGCGGTCCTCGTAATGCACGTAGAGGTATTCGGTGAGCCGGTCCCGGTCCAGGCCGGTGGCGGCCACGAGACACTGGCCGATCTCGGCGAGGGCACCGTGGAAGGTCGCGCACTCGGCATACACCTCCAGCCGGTTGCACGTGCCGAGCACCAGGACTTCCTGCACGTTTTCGCAAGCCGCGAGGGCCTGCGCGAGCGTCTCCAGGCCCGCGGCGTCGACCGCGGCCTCCTCCAACACCGGCATGGGGGCGCTGCGGTGGGACAGCCCGACGGCCAGCAGGCTCATGTCGGGCTCTCCGCATCCTCGATGACGACCGGGGTGCCCTGCGCGTGGAAGGCGAGGATCTGCAGTTCGTTGGCCAGGTCGACCTGGCGCAGATGGACGCCCTCGGGTTCGGTGAGCACGGCCGGGGCGAAGTTGAGGATCGCCGTGACGCCCGCGTCGGCCAGGAATCGGCAGACTCCCGCGGCGGCCTGCTCCGGGGTGGCGATGATGCCGATCACCGGGGCCCGCTCGGCGACCACCCGGGGCAGCTCCAGCATCGGCCGGATCGGCAGGCCGGCGACCCGGCGTCCGACGAGGGCCGGGTCGATGTCGAACAGGGCGGCGATCTCGAAGCCGCGCTCGGTCAGGCCGGGATAACGGGCCAGCGCCTCACCCAGCCGGCCGATGCCGACGATGACGACGGGCCAGGCCCTGGTCAGGCCCAAGGCGTGGGCGATCCGGCCGGCGAGGTGCTCGGTGTCGTAGCCCACCCCGCGCACGCCGTACGAACCGAGCTGCGAAAGATCCTTGCGCAGCTGGGCCGGGGACACCCCCGCGGAGGCGGCGAGCTCGGTGGAGCTGACCGAGCGGGTGCCGTCGGTGACGAGGCGCTCCAGGACGTGCAGGTATTCGGGCAGTCGGGTCACGGTCGCCTGCGGCAGGCCGCGGCGGGCACTGCGTTCCTCGACCAAGCTGCCGCTCCTCGTTCACCCGGTGGGTCACCCGGAGGCGCACCGCCGGGGTAGACCGGCCGGTCCGCCTCGCCCAGGCCCACTCGCCCCTGCGAAACACGCGTCCGAGTTCTTCACCATAGGCGCTGGGGGCGCGTCGGAACAAAATGCACGACCCCCCACCTTGGTGGGGTAGCCCACGTGACCCGGGCAAAGGGCCAGGTACGCCGGACGCCGGCCAGGGCCTACCGTTGCAGGATGACCTCAGCAGCGCTGCACCACGCGATCTGGTGGCACGTCTACCCGCTCGGCTTCTGCGGCGCCCCGATCCGCGACGTGGATCCGCAGCAGGCCGCCGCGCCGCGGCTGAACCTGTTGATCGACTGGCTCGACTACGCCCAGGACCTGGGCGTCAACGGTCTGATCGTCGGCCCCCTGTTCGCCTCGGCGACGCACGGCTACGACACCCTGGACTACACCCGGATCGACCCGCGCCTCGGCGGGGACGCCGAGTTCGGGCGGCTGGTCACCGCCGCCCACGAGCGCGGCATGGCGGTGGTCCTGGACGGCGTGTTCAACCACGTCTCCGCGCGGCACCCGGCATACCTGCAGGCCGTCGCCGACGGCCCCGGCGCCCCCAGCGGCGCGGTGTTCCGGCTCAACTGGCGCGATGGCAAGCCCGAACCGCACGTCTTCGAGGGCCACTTCGACCTCGTCGAGCTCGCCCTCGACGGCGAACCCGCCCGCCGCCTCGTGGTGGACGCGATGAACCACTGGCTGGACCGGGGCATCGCCGGGTGGCGCCTCGACGCGGCGTACCGCGCCGCCCCCGCGGACTGGGCCCCGATCGTCGCGGCCGTCCGCGAGCGGCACCCGCAGGCGCTCTTCCTGGGCGAGGTCATCCACGGCGATTACGCCGACTATGTCCAGGCGGGTGGGCTGGACTCGGTGACGCAGTACGAGCTGTGGAAGGCGATCTGGAGCGCGATCAGCGACCGCAACTTCTACGAGCTGAGCCATGCCCTGCAGCGGCACGAGGCCCTGCTGGAGACGTTCACCCCATGGACCTTCACCGGCAATCACGACGTCACCCGGCTGGCCCAGAAGATCGGCACCGACGCGCTGCCGCTGGCGGTCGCGGTGCTGATGACGATCGGGGGCAGCCCGTCGATCTACTACGGGGACGAGCAGGGCTTCCGCGGCGTCAAGGAGGACCGGCCGGGCGGCGACGACGCGGTGCGCCCGGCGTTCCCGGCGAGTCCGGCGGAGCTGGCGTCGTACGGCTGGCCCATCTACCACCTGCACCAGGACCTCATCGGGCTGCGCCGCCGGCACCCCTGGCTGGTCGGCGCCCGGACCACCACGGTGCACCTGGCCAATGAGCTGTTCTGCTACCGCAGCGTCGCGCCGGAGGACCCCGCCGCCTGGCTGGAGACCACGCTCGACCTGCGCGGTGGGCCGGCCGTGAGCGTGCGGGGGCCGCAGGGAACGCTGTTCGACTACCGCTCCAGCGCCGCGACCACGGCCGCCTCGTCGACGTCCCAGTAGCACACCACCTGGCCCTCGACGAGGACCAGCGGGACCTGCTCCCACCACATCGGGTCGGGAGCCCCCAGCTCGGTGAGATCGCGCTCGGCCCAGACCTGCCCGCGCTGCTCGGCGAGCCGCGTCAGGGCCTCCCGGGCCCGGTCGCAGAGCCGGCAGTCGGGGATGGTCACCAGCTCCAGGCGCGCTGCGGCGCTGCTCGACTCGCTCATGGCAGCCAGCGTACGGACCCGTCTCGGATCCGCCGCCCGGCAACCGACGACCCCCGCGGCCACAAACCCCGCCTCGCAACGATCGAGGCGAGCTGTTAGAAGAACGGCGAACCGCGTTGCGCCAGCAGGCGGTACAGCGTCCGCTGGATGGTCTCCCGGACCCGGTCGGTGAGGTCGAAGACCAGCACCGGGTCGTCGGCGGCGTCCGAGCCGTAGTGCTCGGTGCGCAATGGTCGCCCGAACTCGATGATCCACTTGCTCGGCAGCGGAATGGCCCCGAGCAGCCCCAGATGCGGGAACAGGGGGGTCACCGGGAAGTACGGCACGCCCAGCGCCTTCGCGGCACCCGGCAGGTAGCCCAGGATCGGATAGGTCTCCTCGGCTCCGACGACGCTGCACGGCACGATCGGTACGCCGGCGCGCAGCGCCGAGGCCACGAACCCGCCGCGCCCGAACCGCTGCAACCGGTAGCGGTCCTTAAACGGCTTGCCGACCCCCTTGAAGCCCTCCGGCCAGACCCCGACGATCTCACCGGCACTGAGCAGCCGCTCGGCGTCCGCCGGGGTCGCCAGCGTGCTCCCGCACCGGCGCGCCCACTCCCCCACCACCGGCGAGGCGAACACGAAGTCGGCGCCCAGCATCCGCAGGTGTCGCCGCGCGGGGTGCTCGTCGTGGACCGCGAGCTGCACCATCAACGAGTCGATGGCGATGGTGCCGGAGTGGTTGGAGACGAGCAGCGCGCCGCCGGTGTCGGGCAGATGGTGGATGCCCCGCACCTCCACCCGGAACCAGCGCTGATAGAGCGGGCGCAGCAGCGGCAGCAGCACGCTGTCGGTGAAGTCGGCGTCGAAGCCGAAGTCGTCGACCGCGTAGTCGCCGGTGACCCGTCGCCGCAGGAACGCCAGGGTCTGCGCGACCCGCTCCTCGACATCGGATTCCGGGACGCCGATCTGGCGCGCCGCCCAGCGCAACGCCGCGATCAGCGTCTGCACGGCCTCGGCGATCTCCTCGACGCCGGGGGCCCCCGCCTCACCGACGCCCAGGGGGTCCACCCCCGGAGCGGACGAGGCGCCGCCGGGCCGATCAGGCTCCTCGGCGCGCATGCTCAGCGCACCTCCTCGTCCGCGCTCGACAGATGCCGCGCGCGGCGGCGCCGCGGCGGGTGGGTCGGCGTCGGCGTCGGCGTCGGCGTCGGGCGCACGGTCTGCGCCTCCGAGCGCCCCACGCTGCCGGGGTCCGGCTCGTCCAGGGTGAGCACGTTGGGCACCGCCTCGGCGGCCGGCTGTTGCGCGTCGGGTTCGTCGAGCGTGAGCACGTCGTACGACGGCTCGGGGTCCGGCCCGGCCTCCTCCGGCGCCGCCGGCAACACGGCGGACGAGGTGCGGCCCGGCAGCAGCGCCGCCGTCACCGCGCCGGCCCAACCCCGCACCGCGGAGACCGCCGGCACCGGCGGCGGGAAGGCGGCCGCGGCCGACAGGAAGGCCTCCCGCGTCGTAAACCGGGGCCGGAAGTCGAGCAGTTCCCGGGCCCGACTGGTGTCGAGGACCCGCCCGAACCGCAGGTAGTCCAGGTCGGCCTTGCCGAACCGCGGCAGGTTGCCGAGCCGGAGCGCCCGGTCGACGCTCAGTCCGGTGTAGGTGGGGATGAGCACGAACGGCCGGCCCGCCAGCGCCACCGCCTGGGAGAGCTTCAGCACCCCCTGAGCTGCGACGTTGACCACCCCCACCGCGGGACCGGTGACGGCCGCGATCATCGCGGCGACCGCATCGTCCTCGTGCAGCAGCTGGAGCCGGGCGTCGTAGCCCAACGGGATCGGCACCAGCGGCAGCGAGAGATAGTCCAGCAGGGGTGAACTCATGTGCGGGCCGACGACATTGGCCAGCCGCAGCGTGGAATAGGCCAGGTCGGGCCGGCGGCGCCGGGTGGACCGCAGGTAGCTCTCGACCTCCAGGGCGTCCCGGATCGACCCCTGGGCGCGATTGCGTGGTGCCGTTTGCTCCTCGGTGAACATCGCCGGGTCCCGGGGGGAGGAACCATAGACGGAGCCGGTCGACTTCAGCACGATGCGTTCCAGGTGGGAGGCCTGCTGGCAGGCGGCGAACAACTGCATCGTGCCGATGACGTTGTCCTCCTTCTGGGAGGTCCGGGCCCGGCCCCGCGCGTGCGCCACCGACAGCGCCAGGTGCACCACCGTGTCGACCCGCGCCTGGTTGAGCAGCCGGGCCACCACCGGATTGCGGATATCCGCGCGGACGAACTCGGCGCGCCCCAACTCCTCGGCCGGAGTGATGACGTCGAGACCGATCACCCGGGTCACCTCACGATGCAGGGCCAGGCCACGGGCGACGCGCGCGCCGAGGTGCCGGCTCACGCCGGTCACCAGGATCGTCCGACCCATCCCGCGCCTCCCCTGCTCCCCTCGCTCGATCCTATGCACAGCGAGGCGTCCGCGCCCGGGCCAGGACGACCGAGAGAACGGCCACACCCTTCCCCGACCAGGGGCGGCACGACGAGGCCCGCCATCCCACCGGGGCGGGACGCGGGCCGGCACGATCGACGCGCACGGGGCGCGTCGATCGGGTCACTTCTTGTTGCGACGCTGGTGACGCGTCTTGCGCAGCAGCTTGCGGTGCTTCTTCTTGGCCATCCGCTTGCGGCGCTTCTTGATGACTGAGCCCATGTGTGGTCCTTTCGGGAACGATCCGGCCCAGACTACCGCCGCCGCGGCTCGGCGCGGAAATCGTCCCGGCGTCCACCGGGACGAGGGGCCGGGTCAGGCGGTCTCGACGTACGCCGAGGCCAGGTAGTCCGACGCGGCCTTCGCCGGCACCCGGAAGCTACGGCCGACGCGCAGGGCCTGGAGTTCGCCGGCATGGATGAGCCGATAGACCGTCATCTTCGACACCCGCATCCGGGCCGCCACCTCCGCGACCGTGAGCAGGACAGAAGCGTCGACGCGGGTCAATTCGGGCATGGGGGAACCTCCGGGGGCCAGGTTCGCGCCCACCCTGGGCGGGAGGGACACAACAGGGATGACATGCCCGCGGGTCGGGTCGACGTCCAGTCGACACGCCGTGAGCGAGGCCATCATGTCACGTCGGATGGCCTCGCGAATACCCCGCTACGCGCCCGTCGCCGACCGAGTCGCCGTGTGCCCCAACCGGACCCCGAGTTGGGGTCAGTCGAACCAGATGTCCAGGCCCATCGCGGGGAAGATCGCCTCGCGGGTGGCCATCACCGACCGGTCCACGCTGTTCTCGGGGTCGAACCCGCTGCTCCAGGACCGCCACCAGATGCGGCCGTCCTCGGAGGCCCCATCACCCATGTGGCCCGGGGCGTCCGCATTGAACCGGGCCTTGACGTAGTCCAGCCACGCCGCGGGGACCGGCTCGGTCACCGAGATGTCGCGGTGCCGGGCCGCCGCCACCAGATGGGTCCAGGTGCGCGGCACGACCCCGATGACCTCATAGCCACCCCCGCCGAGGCCGACCCACTTGCCCTGACACAGCTCGAACGACAGGTCCCGGATCGACTCGATCGCGACCCGCTGCCCGTCCACCGACAACGCCAGGTGGGCCAGGGGGTCGTGGGCGTGGCTGTCCGCGCCGTGCTGGCTGATGATGATGTCCGGCTTGAACGCCCGCACCACGCTGGGCACGATCGCGTTGAAGGCCCGCAGCCACGGGGAATCCCCCACCCCGGGGGGCAGGGCGATGTTGACCGCGCTGGCCCGGGCGTTCGGGCCGCCGGTATCGCCGGGGAAGCCGGTGCCGGGGAACAGGACCGCGCCGGTCTCGTGGACCGAGATCGTCAGCACCCGTGGGTCGTCCCAGAACATCCGCTCCACGCCGTCGCCGTGATGGGCGTCCACGTCGATATAGGCGACCTTGCCGGCGCCGTGGTCCAGCAGCCACTGGATGGCGACGCCTGCGTCGTTATAGATGCAAAAGCCCGCTGCCGCGTTCGGCATGGCGTGGTGCATGCCACCACAGAAGTTCACCCCGTGCCGGTAGGTGCCCTCCCAGACGCCCTTGGCCACCGCGAGGGTGCCCGCGGCGATGCGGGCGCTGATCTCGTGGATCCCCGCGAACGCCGGGTCGTCCTCGGTGCCCAGCCCGAAGCGCAGCTGGGCCGCGGCCGGATTGGCGGAGGCCTGACGGACCGCCTCGACGTATTGCGGGGTGTGCACGCTCAGCAGGACGTCATCCGACGGAACGTCGGGGTTGATGACCTCGACGCCCTCGCCGTCCAGCAGACCGAACTCACGGCACAGGCGTGCGGTCAAGTCCAGCCGGACCGGGTTCATGGGGTGGCTGGCTCCGAAGTTGTAATCCGTGAAGCTCTCGTGCCACACGATCCCGGTCCGCGACATGCTGGCAACGCTATCGGCCCGAGGGCCGGGAGTGAAGGCGAGCGTTCACCTGTTCACCGCGTGTCTCGACTCACCGTGCCTCGCCACGGCTCATGCCGTCCCGCCAGCGCGCCCATCGGCCCCGTCCGCGATGGTGCTCAGCTGACGCTGAGCACCATCGCGATCTCCTGCTCGCCGTCGCGGGCGCCCTCCATCGGCCGACGCAGCTCGCTCGGCCGGAATCCCCGTGCGCTGGCGAAGGCCACGCCCGGGCCGTTGTCGGTGCCGACCCAATAGACCAGGTGGGTGTGACCGTCGTGCAGGGCCTCCTGGACGGCCTCCTGGAACAGCGCCACGGCGACGCCCTTGCCACGCAGCTCGGGCCGCACCCACAGGCCGAAGATCTCTGCGGAGTCCTCGAATTCCTCGTCCGCGGGGCGCATCGACAGAATGCCGACATCCGCGCCGTCATGGGTGGCGATGAGGCGGTCGGCCCGCTTCATCCGGTCCCGCCAGACGGACTCTGCGAACTCCTGCTCCTCCGCGAACGTCTTGGCGAACGCTTCCGGCGACTGCTGCAGCGACATCAGACGCATGGCGCGGTAGGTGGTCCACTCGCCCTCGGCGAGACGGCGCACGGTGGTGTCGGTCATGCCACAACCTTTCGAATCCTCAGCCAGGGGTCACCCCCAGCGGGGCAAGCGTCCCAGAACGCGATGAACAGACGGTAACAGCGCCGGTCGGGGGCCCGATGGGGGGCCCGGTCGGGGACCCCACACCGTCCTTGGGCCCCGCCACCCCGGCCTCAGGCCCCCAACTCCCGGGACCGTTCGGTGGCCGCCTCCACGGCGTCGACCACCGCGGAGCGTAGCCCCGCCGCATCGAGCACCCGCAGGCCGGCCGCGGTCGTCCCGCCCGGGCTGGTGACCCGTTCGCGCAGGATGGCCGGATGGTCACCGCTGCGACGCAGCAGCGCGGCGGCGCCGTACAGGGTCTGTACGGCGAGCTCGGTGGCCACCGGCCGCGGCAGGCCCTGCACCACGCCGGCCTCGACGAGGGCGTCGGCGAAGGCGAAGACGTACGCCGGCCCGGAGCCGGACAGCCCGGTCACCGCGTCCTGCTGTTTCTCCGGGACCTCGACCACCGAGCCGAGGTGGCCCAACAGCTCGCGGGCCCGCTCGACCTGGCTGCGACGACACTCCTTGCCGGGCGTCATGGCGAGCATCCCCTCGCGGATCAGCGCGGGAGTGTTCGGCATGACGCGCACGACCGCGGTCCCCTCGGGAAGGTGGGACTCCAGGGTGTCGAGGGTGACGCCGGCCGCCACGCTGATGAGCAGGGCGTCTTCCGGGAGCTCGTCGCGAACCTGCTCCAGCAGCGCGCCGACCTCGCCCGGCTTCACCGCGACGACCACGACGTCCGCGCCGACGACGGCCTGGCGGGCCGCCACGACGCGCACCCCGACCTCGTCGGCCAGGTGTCGCTGGGAGGCCTCGTCGAGCGTGGCGGCGCGCACGTCGGCGGCCCCGAACGCGCCGGCCTCGACCAGCGCCGTCAGGATCGCCGTGCCCATCACCCCCGCACCCAGTACGGCGAGTCGCGCCATCAACAGCTCCTTTCTCGGGCAGGTCTTCAGCGTGCGAACGCGGCCTTGAGCAGGTCGCCGACGTTGGTGGGATCGTCGGCCACTCGGGAGATCAGATAGGCATACCAGTCCGGACCGAAGGGCACGTACACCCGGCACCGGTCGCCGCGGTCCCCGATCATGGCCTGGCGCTCGGGCCGTACGCCGTAGCGGAACTGGAACTCGAAGGAGTCGGGCTCCCGGCCGAGATAGCGGGCCAGGCCCTCGGTGATCTCGATGAGGCGGGGGTCCTGGGTCGCGATCACCGGGGTGCCCGGGTGACTCATCAGCGTGCGGACCATCCGGGCGAATGCCTTGTCGACGTCGGCGCCGTGTCGATGCCGGTCCTCCCCCGGCCCGGCCGGGCCCTTGGCGAGCCGGACCCGGTGGCCGAGCTGCTCGCGCAGGTCGGCCTCGGTCCGTCGCAGCGAGGCCTGCAGCGCGACCCCGACGAAGGGAAAGTCCTGGCGCAGGTCGGCGACGGTCTCCAGGGTCTGGTCGACCGTGACGGGATCGGTCGCCTCGACGGTGACCAGCGCACCGACGTTGGCGGCGCTCTGGCAGATCCGGCGGGCGTGCGCCAGCGCGAGGGGCGCGCCGTCGGCCCCCAGGTCCAGGCCCAGGGCACTGAGCGCGAAGCTCACCTCGCAGCGGCCGTCGGCGGCCAGCCCCGCCTCGCCGAGCCGGCGCAGCACCTTGCGATAGCGCTTCGCCCCGGCCTTGGCGGCCTCCTCGGTATCGGGCACCGGCTGCAACGCCGTCAGAGCGACCCGGCGGCGCTTCGCGATCAGATCGGCAGCCACGTCGACCGCCGAGCCGACGCTCTCCCCCGCCACGAACCGGCTGACGATCTCGTGGCTCATGGTCGGCGCCTCGACGAACCGACGGAGTCGACCCTCGCGGGCCACCCGGCGCAGCGACGCCGACAGCACGGTCCTGGCATCGGGCACGGCGGCTCCTTCGGTGGTCGGTTCCGTCGGTGGCCAGGCTATCCGGCGGGACCGGGAGCGCGCACCGGTGCGACCGGGCCTCGACAGCAGCTACGGCGTACGTCGTGGCAGGGTCAGGGCCGCCACGGCCAGCGCCGCCACGCAGAACGCGACCAGCACAGCGAACGGGGTCGACATCTCGGCCCACGGGTCGGCGCGGCGGGCGACGTGCTCGACGGCGTCGACGGCGTAGGACAACGGCAACAGGTCGGAGACATGGCGCAGCACGGTGGGCAGCGCGTCGCGCGGTTGCAGCAATCCGGCCAGCAGGAATTGGGGCAGCACGAACGCCGGCATGAACTGCACCGCCTGGAACTCCGTGCGCGCGAAGGCGCTGGCGAGCAGCCCGAACGCCGTACCGGCGATCGCGTCCACGAAGGCGACCAGACCCAGGGCGGGCAGCGGCCCCGCCACGTCGAGACCACATACCCAGACCGCCCAGGCCGTCGCGACCACCGCCTGCACGATCGCCACCGCGCCGAAGGCCACCGCGTAGCCGCCCACCAGGTCGCCGCGCCGCAACGGGGTGGTCATCAGGCGCTCCAGCGTGCCGCCGGTGCGCTCTCGCAGGGTGCTGACGCTGGTCACCACGAACATCACGGTGAACGGGAAGATGCCCAGCAGGGCCGGGCCGATGCGGTCGAAGACGGGGGTGCCGTCGTACATCCAGGCGAGCAGGCCGAGCATGACGCACGGGACCACCAGGAGCAACGCGATCGTGCGGTGATCGCCGCGCAGCTGCCGCAGCACGCGGGCCGCCGTCGCGACCAGACCGGCGCGGGTCACGAGGCCACCTGCCCGGCGTCCTGGGCGTCGATGAGGGCGAGGAAGGCGGACTCGGCGTCGCTGGTGCCGGTGGCCGCGAGCAGGCCCGCCGGGGTGTCGTCGGCGAGGATCCGACCCGCGCGCAGGAGCAGCAAGCGGTCGCACCGGACCGCCTCGTCCATCACATGCGAGGAGACCAGCAGCGTCGCCCCGTCGGCCGCGAGCCGGTGGAACAGGTCCCACAGCTCCCGGCGCAGCACCGGGTCGAGGCCGACGGTGGGCTCGTCGAGGACCAGGAGTTCGGGCCGACCCAGCAGCGCACCGGCCAGGCAGGCGCGGCTGCGCTGCCCCCCGGAGAGCGCATCGCAACGGTCGTCGGCGTGCTCGGCGAGGTCGACGGCGGCGATGGCCCGCTGCACGTCGTCGGCGCCCAGGCCCCCGAGTCGGGCCAGGTAACGGAGGTTGTCGCGGACGGTGAGGTCGCCGTACACGCTGGGCGCCTGGGTCGTGTAGGCCACCCGGCTGCGCAACTGTCGCGATCCGGCGGGCAGCCCCAGGACGGTGACCTGGCCCGCGGCGATGCGTTGCACGCCGACGACGGCGCGCAGCAGCGTGGACTTGCCGCCGCCGCTGGGCCCGAGCAGCCCGACGACCTGGCCGACCGGGACATCGAGGTCGATGCCCGGGATCACCTCGCGCCCGCCGCGCAGCACCCGCAGGCCCCGCACGGTCACCGCCGCGCTATTCACCATGTGATGAATCATGGGCCGGGGGCCGGTCCGCTCGCAAGGCGCCGGTGTCGCCGGTGTCGGGGGGCGCAGCGGTGGGCTGCTCGCCCACCAGATAGCGCTGCAGGGTCGGCCCCACCAGCGCGGCGATCGCGTCATGGCTGGCCCCGGCCAGCGGTGGATGCGGCACGACGTAGCGCAGCAGCGCGATCCCCAGCAGCTGGGCCGCGGCCGCCGCCGCCCGCAGCTGCGGCTCCGGGACGCCGGTGTGCCGGGTGATCGGCTCGACGACCTCGCGCAGGATGAACTCGCGCAGCTGGTGCCCCGCGGCCGGCGTGGCGACAGAGGCCCGCAGCACGGCCTGGAGTCGCACGCTCGCCTCGGGTCGATCCCAGATGCTCAGGAACGTCCGAATGACGGCGTCCCCGAGTCGATCCCACGGGCCACCCAAGAGGGCCCGAACCTGCTCGGGGATGTTGACCGGAAGGGCCAGTGCCTGGCCGAAGACGTCGGCCTTGCCGGCGAAGTAGTGATGCACCAGGGCCGGATCCACCGCGGCGGCTCGGGCGATGCCGCGCAGGCTGGCACCGTCATAGCCCTTCTGGGCGAACTCAAGGCGCGCCGCCGCGAGGATCGCCTCCCGGGTCGCCTCGGCCGAACCCGGCCGGCGCCCGCGGGCGCTCACCCGAGCCCCTCGAGGCGCGGCCGGAGTGCCGAACGGTGGCGCATACGAAGGATTGTCACCCGTACGGCGGGTGGTCGGCGCGCCGTACGGCGTCGGCCTTGCCGGGCGGGCCCGGCTCGGTCAGGGCCGCGAGATCACCGCCGAGGTGATGCTCCACCCGGTGCCCGCCGCGAGCTCGGTGAGCATCGCGTCGCACTCCTGCGCGCTGCTCACCAACAAGGCCAGGGGAAGTTCCCGCAGGCCGCGACAGGCGTCCATCAGCTCCGGCACCACCACGATGTCCTGCGCCGGGTCGAGCCGGCGCCGCCGGATCACCTGCTGGCCGAGGTCCGAGGCCGCGCCGGGCCGATGCGCCAGCGCCAGCGTGATCCCCACCTCGATCAGGCCGGGCTCCGTGCTGCCGAACCCGCGGCGCAGGTGCCACACCGGCGCGGGCTTGCCGCTATCGCGGCCCTTCTCGGTCACCGACCGGAACGACCACATCCCGTTGCCCCCCACGCTGACCTGCCCGAACACGTCGGCGTACTGCGGCAGGTCACTGCCGCGGTCCCGAGGACCGGCGACGACGGTGCGCAGCAGGGCGGGCACGGTGATCCTCTCCGGGGGTGCGGCGGGGCGGATCGACGGGGGCCGTCGACTGGTCGTCCCATCGGCATCGAGCGAGCCGATCCCAGTGAACCGTGCGGCGATCCGCGCGGCGATGGCGCGGCGATGGCGCGGCGATGGCGCGACTCGGCGCGGCGATCGGCGCGGCGACTCGGCCGGGGCTCGGCCGGGGCTCAGCCGCCCAGGTGGCGGCGGGCCTTGCGGCGCGAGCGCCGATCAAGGCGCCGCTCGCGGCGCCGGGCGGCCCCGGCCCGCATGGTCGTGACCCGGCGATGCGGATGCAACTCGGGGGTGTGCTGCAGCGGCGGATGCCCCAGGTGGAGGCGGGCGAAGGCCAGCGCCTCCACCAGATCGAGTTCGCGCTCGTCCGGGGAGAGCTTGCGGGTGCCCACCTCCAGGCAGACCAGCCCCTGATAGCCCATCTCCGGCAGCCGGGCCAGGAATTCGTCGCAGGGCTGGCTGCCGCGGCCGGGCACCAGGTGCTCGTCCATGAACGAGCCGGAGCCGTCCGCGAGATGCACGTGCGCGAGCCGCTCGCCCAGCGCCGCCTGCATGGCCAGCGCGTCGCTGCCCGCGGTCGCGGTGTGGGACAGGTCCAGGGTCACGCTGTCGTACGGCTGCGGCACCGGGTCCCAGGCCGGCAGGTAGGCCTGCACATCGGTGTTGCGGGCCCGCCAGGGAAACATGTTCTCCACGGCGATCCGCATGTCGGTGCTGACCTCCCGCTCGGCGACGCCGTCGACGAATGCCGAGGCATAGTCGCGCTGCCACCGAAACGGCGGGTGCACGACCACGACCTCGCTGTCGACCTCATGCGCGAGCTCGATGGACCGGTCCAGCTTGGTCCACGGATCGCTGGTGCCCCACACCCGCTGGGTCACCAGCAGGCACGGCGCGTGGATGGACAGGACCGGCACGCCGTAGTCCTCCGACCAGCGCCGCAGGAGCCGTACGTCGTGGGTGAGCGGGTCACCCAGGACCATCACCTCGACCCCGTCGTAGCCGAGCCGGGCGGCCGTCTCGAACGCGGCCTCCGGGCCGAGCGGATACACCGACGACGTCGAGAGCGTCACCGCGATGGCACTCTCGGGCGTGACGGAGGTCATAGCCCCCAGCGTACCGACCATTCTCGGCAGCTCTTCGGCGTGCCCGTACCGGGGCTGAGCCGTGGCTGGACTGTCGCGCCGCGGCGCAGAGTCACATCGGAGACGCCCGCCCCCCGAGCCCCGGTCAGCCCCCGTCAGCCCCGGTCAGCCCCCGGTCAGCCCAGCGGGACGATGCGCGCGGCGGCGATCCGGCCGTGGGCGAGCTCGAGCACGGCGTACGACGTCGTCGGTGCCGATCGTCGGTCCCCCGCCGACCCGGGATTGACCAGCCGCAGGCCATCCTCCACGCCGTCGTACGGGAGGTGACTGTGCCCGTAGACCACCACGTCGGCCGCCGGGAACCAGGCGCGCATCCGCCGGCCCCGGCCCACCCGCGCACCGGAGTCGTGCACCATCGCGAATCGCATTCCCGCCAGGACGAATTCACGCCGCTCCGGCACCCCGTCGGGGCCCCAGGCCGCCACATCGGCCCCGTCGTTGTTGCCGAGCACCGCCAGCACCGGGGCGCCGGCGGTCGCGGCGAGATCGTCGAGCACCCCCGGCCGGCAGACGTCGCCGGCATGCAGCACCACGTCGGCGGCGCGCAGCGGCCCGATGAGCGTTTTCGGGATTGCCGTCCAGTGACTCGGGGCGTGGGTGTCCGACAGGACCAGGACGGTCAGCCGATCCCGCTCGGCCAGCGCGGCCATCGGGTCGGGCCCGGCGTCGGGGCTCCGGTCCATGACAGCCCCGGCGTCGGGGCTCCGGTGTGGGCCCTGCGGGGCAGTAGGACTCACCCGGCGTCCACCGGGATCCGGTCGAGGGTGTTCAGGATGACCCCCTCCCGCAGCGCCCACGGGCAGACGTCCAGGCGGGTGATCCCGACGATGTCCATTACGGCCTCGACGACCAACGCTCCGGCGAGCACCTGATGGCAGCGCTCCTCGGAGACCCCGGGCAGGTCGCAGCGCTGCGCCCCGGTGAGCTTGGCGAGCTTGGGCACCAGCGCGTGCAGATCGTCCCGGTCCAGCGCGCGGCGCACGTAGACCCCGTCCGCGCTCGGCGCCGCCCCGCACATCCGGGCCAGCGAACGGATCGTCTTGGAGGTGCCCACGTAGCGGTCCGGTTCGCCGACCTTCTTCAGATCCCGCACCACCCGGGCGATCTCGGTGCGGATCTCCTTGCGCACCTCCTTGATCTGGGCCGGCTTCGGCGGGTCACCGGTCAGCCGTTCGCGGGTCACCCGGCCCGCGCCGAGCGGCAGCGACAGCGCCACATCGGGGTCCTCGTCGATCCCCGCGGCCAGCTCCAGCGAGCCGCCACCGATGTCCACCAGCATCAAGCGCCCGCTGGACCAGCCGAACCAGCGGCGCGCCGCGAGGAAGGTCAGCCGCGACTCGTCCTGGCCGGGGAGCACCTGCAGTTCGACGCCGGACTCCTTGCGGACCGCCTCCAGCACCTCGTCCCCGTTGGGGGCCTCCCGGATGGCACTGGTCGCGAACCCCATCAGGGTCTCGATGCCCCAGTCCTCGGCCTTGCTCGTGCAGCCCTTGACGAACTCGACCAGCTTGTCGCGCCCGGCCTTGCTGATATCGCCGTTGGCCTCGGTGTGCTCGGACAACCGCAGGGTCATCTTGTATGACGACGCCGCGAACGGATGCGCGCCCCAATAGGCGTCCACCGCCAGCAGATGCACCGTGTTGGAGCCGACGTCGATGACACCCATGCGCATGGCGCCCAGAGTAGCCCCGCGCACCCGACGTACCGCCGCCACGACGTACGATCCGACAATGCCCGCCCCCGGCGACCCGCCGCCGCAGCCAGCCGACCCGGCCGCCACGCAGCCCGCCGAAACCGGCCTGGACGTGACCCGCACCTGGGTCGAGTTCGTCGACCCGGCCGAGCCGGCGCAGCGCTTCCGGTGCGACCTGACGTGGCTGACCTCGGATTACCGGTGCATCTATGGGGCCGGCTGCCCGGGCATCGAGCCGGGTCGGCCGGACGACGGCTGCTGCTCGCTGGGCGCGCACTTCACCGAGCGGGCCGATCTGGACCGGGTCGGGGCGGTCGTGGCGGTCCTGGGGCCGGACGACTGGCAGCTGCGCGGCCAGGCGGTGGCCGCGGGGGGGCTCGCCGACGGCTGGTGGGAGCAGGCCGATGATGAGCCGAACGGTGAGCCGGAGCTGAAGACCCGGGTCGTGGACGGGGCCTGCATCCTGCTCAACCGCGCGGACTTCGCGGGCGGCGCGGGGTGTGCGCTGCACCGGTACGCGCTGGTCAACGGCCTGCAGCCGCACACCGTCAAGCCCGATGTGTGTTGGCAGCTGCCGATCCGGCGCGCCTATCGGACGGTGCGGCTGCCCGACGAGACGGACTACCTGGAGGTGACGATCGGCGAGTACGACCGGCGCGGCTGGGGCCCCGGCGGGCACGACCTGGCCTGGTATTGCACCGGTTCGCCGCTGGCCCACACCGGGAGCGCGCCGCTGTATGCCACCGCCGAACCCGAGTTGCGGGAGCTGATGGGCGACGCGGCGTACGCGGTCCTCGCCGAGCACGCCGCAGCCCACCTGCTGCTCGCGACCGCGGCCGCCGCCGCGCCGGGCGGGCGCGCGCTGCTGCCGCTGCTCGTGCACCCCGCGACGCTCGCCGCGCGCGGGTGAGGACCGGGCGATGCACCCGTACGGCGAGGGCTGCGGGCGCGCGGCGATCCCGTCGCCGAACATCTGGGACCATCCGGCGATCTACGAGATCGAGAACCGAGCCGTCGATCCGGACGGACTGCTGCTAGCGGCGATGCAGCGGATCCACCCGCTGGCCGGCGCCGACGTGCTTGACCTGGGCTGTGGCTCGGGGTTCCACCTGCCCGTGTTCGCCGCGCTGGTCGGGCCTTCCGGCAGCGTGACCGGCGTCGAGCCGCACCCGCCGTTGGTCGCGGCGGCGCAGTCGCGCGTGCAATCCTTGCCGGCGACCCCGCTGGTGCGGGTGCTGGCCGGGGTCGCGCAGGCGATCCCGCGGCCCGATCGGAGCGCCGACGTAATGCAGGCGCGCTGGGCGTACTTCTTCGGTCCCGGCTGCGAACCCGGCCTCGCCGAGGTGGCTCGGGTGCTGCGGCCGGGTGGCACGGCCTTCGTCATCGACAACGACGCCACGACCTCGACGTTCGGGCGCTGGTTCCGGCGCGAGCACCCCCGCTACGACCCCGCGGCCATCGAGCGGTTCTGGGCCCGGCGGGGCTATCGCCGGGAGCGGATCGCGATGCGTTGGTCGATGCACACCCGTGCCGACTTCGAGGCGGCGGTGCGGATCGAGTTCTCCCCGGCAGTGGCCTCGGCGTTCCTGGCCGACCATGCCGGCTGTGAGGTGGATTACGCGGTGAACCTGTGGTGGTCCCGCTACTAGCGGCGCACCGTGAAGCGCATGCGACCCGGCCGAGCCGACATCCATCAATGGGTCTTCGCCGCGTTGTCCGTGCTGGCGATGACGACCGCGATATGGCTGGCGGCCCGGGACGTCTATACCGAGGTCGCGCCGGTGTGGCCCGGGGCGACTGGCAACGGGCCGGTGTCGTGTAGCTCCGCCATCAATGTCGTCGCGCACGGCGGGGCGCGGGTCGGTGGGCAGCCCCCGACCAATCTCGACCAGCTCAGCGATCAGTGCCTGCGCACGGCACGGCTTACGCTCGCTCTCTCGGGCGGGCTCGTGCTCATCGCGGGCCTCGCCGCGGTGGCCGGTGTGCGGGCGGCCGCGTCGGCACCCGCCGCCCGTTCACGTGAGGCCGGGTCACGTGAGGCCGGGTCACGTGACGCCAGGTCACGTGACGCCACGTCAGGATGAGCCGGGTCAGGATGAGCCGGGTCAGGATGAGCCGGGCCGGGTCAGGACGGGTCAGCCCTGGTCGGTGTCCGCGTCCCAGGTGACCCGGTCGCGGGCGTCCGCGAGGTCCGCCGGCTCGGTGTCGAAGGGCTGGGAGCTGACGGCGTCACCGGAGGCGTCCTGCATCGCGTCGGCGATCTCCCCGGCGCTCGGCAGCGGGCGGTGGGCGGCCTCGGTCGAGGTCGGGCCGACACCCTGCGCGGCCGGCGCCTCCGTGCGGGCCGCCTCGCCGGGGCGCGGCTGCAGCGGGTCGACGCTCGGGGAGTCGGTCGCTGGGTTATGAGCCATGCCCGCAGCGTACGCGGGTCCGCAAGCGTTGTCGGACCCGCCGCCTAGGGTTCCCGGCATGGCAAGGAGTGCGGTCGCGCGAACGACGAAGGCGAGCCGGTCGACGGCGGGTTACCGGTGTGGGGAGTGCGGCTGGACGACGGTGAAATGGGTGGGCCGGTGCGGGGAATGTCAGGCCTGGGGGTGCGTCGAGGAGATCGGCCGCGTCGGCGTGCGCACCCAGCCGGCCACCCGGCTGGACACTCCGGCCAGGTCCATCCGCGACGTCGACGCGACCCCCGCGCAGGCCTGGCCGAGCGGGGTGTCCGAGCTGGATCGGGTGCTGGGGCGCGGGCTGGTCGCCGGCGCGGTGGTCCTGGTGGCGGGCGAGCCGGGGATCGGCAAGTCGACCCTGCTCCTCGACGTGGCCGCGCGCGCCGCGAAGTCCGGTCGCACGGTCCTCTATGTGACCGGTGAGGAGTCCGCGGCGCAGGTGCGGCTCCGCGCGGAGCGGATCGGCGCCTTGGCGACCTCGCTCTACCTGGCGGCCGAGACCGACCTGGCCGCCGCCCTGGGCCACGTCGACGAGGTCAATCCCGACCTGCTCGTGGTCGACTCGGTGCAGACGGTGGCCTCGGCCGAGATCGACGGCGCAGCGGGGAACGTGGCCCAGGTCCGGGAGGTGGCGGCGGCGCTCATCGCGGCGGCCAAGTCGCGCGGGATGGCCACCTTCCTGGTCGGCCATGTCACCAAGGATGGCTCGATCGCGGGTCCGCGGGTGTTGGAGCACCTCGTCGACGTCGTGGTGCAGTTCGAGGGGGAGCGCACCAGCCGGCTCCGGCTGGTGCGCGCGGTCAAGAATCGTTACGGGCCGACCGACGAGATCGGCTGCTTCGACCTCGGCGAGACGGGCATCGAGGGCCTGACCGATCCGAGCGGGCTGTTCGTCTCCAGCCGCGACCTGGTCGTTCCGGGGACCTCGGTGACGGTGACGCTGGAGGGGCGCCGGCCGCTGGTCGCCGAGGTCCAGTCGCTCATCGTCCCCACCCGCTCCGGGGCGCCGCGCCGTACGACGTCCGGGCTGGATTCCTCGCGGGTGGCCATGCTGCTGGCCGTCCTGGAACGGCGCGGCGGCTTGCCGGTGGGCTCGTGCGATGCGTTCGTCTCCACGGTCGGGGGGGTGCGGGTCGCCGAACCGGCGGCGGACCTGGCGATCGCGCTGGCCATGGCCAGCGCGCTGCTGGACCGGCCCATCCCGGCGGGCACCATCGCCGTGGGCGAGGTCGGTCTGGCTGGTGAGGTGCGTCAAGTCGCCGGGGTGCCACGTCGGCTGGCGGAGGCCCGGCGGATCGGTTTCGAGCGGGCGGTGGTCCCGGCGGGCTCGTTCGCCACGGGCCGGGGATCGCCCGGCCGCGGCGGATTGGCGCCGCGCTCGGTGGGTCCGGTGACCAGCGACCACGGCGTGCCGGCCGGCATGGCCGTCATCGAGGTCGCCAATGTCGCCCAGGCGGCGCATCTGGTCCTCGCCGCGCCGTGACGCCCGCCAGCTCGGGCTCACCGGCTACGGGCGTTACCATCCCAGCGAGGCGAGGGAGGCGGAGCCGTGGAGCGCAGCGACGAGGAGCTGATGCGACTCACCCTCGCCGCGATGGCCCCCGGCACCGACCTGCGCGAGGGCCTGGAACGGATCCTGCGGGGTCGGACCGGCGCGATCGTCGTGCTGGGTTACGACCGCGGGGTGGAGCGCATCTGCACCGGTGGGTTCCCGATCGACATCGAGTTCTCGGCGACCCGACTGCGCGAACTGGCCAAGATGGACGGCGCGATCGTCGTCGAGGCCGACCTGTCCCGCATCGTGCGGGCGGCGACGCAGCTGGTCCCGGACGCGGCCATCGAGACCAGCGAATCCGGCACCCGGCACCGCACCGCCGAGCGGGCGGCCAAGCAGACCGGTTATCCGGTCATCTCGGTGAGCCAGTCGATGCAGACGATCGCGGTGTACGTCGGCGACCGTCGGCACGTCCTGGAGGGCTCGACCGTGGTCCTGACCAGGGCCAACCAGGCGTTGGCCACGCTGGAGCGATACAAGGCCCGCCTGGACGAGGTGACCGCCACCCTGTCGGCGCTGGAGGTCGAGGACTTCGTCACGGTGCGCGACGTCGCGCTGGTCCTGCAGCGGCACGAGATGGTCCGCCGGATCAGCGAGGAGGTCTCGACGTTCGTCGTCGAACTCGGCACGGACGGTCGGCTGCTCTCGTTGCAGCTGGAGGAGCTGATCGGCGGCGTCGGCCTGGAGCGGGACCTGGTGGTGGGGGACTACCTACACCCCGACGACCGACGCAATCTCGACGCGCACCTGGCCGCATTGGCCCAGCTCAGCTCCTCGGAACTGCTCGACCTGACCCAGATCGCCGGGGCGCTCGGGCGCACCGCCACGACCGAGGGACTCGACGAAGCGGTCAGCCCGCGGGGTCAACGGCTGCTCGCGAAGATCCCCCGGCTGCCCCGGTCCATCGCCGACCGGCTCCTGGAGCATTTCGACGGTCTGCAGGCCCTGTTGCTGGCCGGCGAGGAAGACCTGATGGCCGTCGACGGCGTCGGCGGGACCCGCGCCCGGATGGTGCGCGACGGACTCGCGCGGCTGTCCGAGACGAGCATCCTCGAGCGCTACGCCTGACCCGTGGCTCCCTCAGACGCAGCCGAGCGTCGCGGTCCGGCGCCCCAGGGTTCGACGGCCTACGATTCGGCGCTCCACGATTCGGCGCCCCACGGTTCGGCATCCCACGGCCTCTCCCGTCCGCGCGATGTCGCGGGAGCCGACCGAGCCCGGCTGCACGCGGCCGTGCTCTCCTGGTATGAGGTGGCCGCCCGCGATCTGCCCTGGCGGCGCCCCGACTGCACCCCCTGGGGCGTCTTCGTCTCCGAGGTGATGCTGCAGCAGACGCCGGTGGCGCGGGTCCAGCCGGTCTGGCTCGAGTGGCTGGACCGCTGGCCGACGCCGGCCGCGCTGGCCGCGCAGCCGCCCGGGGAGGCCGTCCGCGCCTGGGGCCGGCTGGGCTATCCACGCCGAGCGCTACGCCTGCACGCCGCCGCGAGCGCGATGCTCGCCGAGCACGGCGGCGACGTGCCGGACACCGAAGAAGCGCTCCGGGCACTACCCGGGGTCGGCGCCTACACCGCCGCGGCAGTCGCCGCGTTCGGATACGGGCGCCGGACGGTCGTCGTCGACACCAACGTGCGCCGGGTGCTGGCCCGCCTGGTCACCGGCGTCGCGCTGCCGGCGCCATCGCTCACGGCGGCCGACACGTCGTTGGCCACCGCGCTGCTGCCGGCCCGCCCCGCCACTTCGGTGACCTGGAACGTCGCGGTGATGGAACTCGGCGCGCTGATCTGCACCGCCCGCGCGCCGCGGTGCGGGACCTGCCCGGTCGCGACGTCGTGCGCCTGGCGGCTCGCGGGCCAGCCCCCCTACACCGGAAGGCCCCACCGGGGTCAGGCCTGGACGGGCACCGACCGCCAGGTCCGCGGGGCCCTCCTGGCGGTACTGCGGGAGGCCCCCGGCGCCGTCACGGCCGCCGCGCTGCGCACCGCATGGCCGCTCGACGAGACCACCCGAGAGCGCTGCCTGGCCTCGCTGATCGAGGATGGCCTGGTCGAGCCGACGGCCGACGGGAGGTACGGGCTACCCACCGGGGCCTGACCGGCCGGGGCATCACGAGCTGGGACATCACGAGCTGAAACGTGACGGGCGGGGATGGTCTCGCCGCCTGGCGTTTCGGGTCCCGGCCCCGCCTCGAGTAGGCTCTGACGTTTGTGCGCGCGGCCCTGATGCCCTACGCCCGGCTGTTCCTGGCCGGGTTCCGGCGGCGTACAACGTACCGCCTGGCCATCCTCGCCGGGGTCGTGACGAACTCCTCGTTCGGGCTGATCAGGTGCGCCGTGCTGGTCGCCATGGCGGGCGCCGCGGCCGGCGGGTCGACCGCGGCGGGAGCCGGCGGGCCGGACGGCGTCGGGGTGCTGCTCGGCGGGTACGACACCGCCGGCCTGCTCGCCTACGCCTGGATCACGCAGGCGCTGCTCGGGCCGGTGAACATCTGGTCGGGCACCGACCTGCGCGACCGTGTCCGGTCCGGCGATATCGCCGTCGACCTGGCGCGCCCCATCGACGTCCAGGGCGCCCTGCTGGCGCACGACGCGGGCTACTCCCTCGCGGCAGTGATCCCCCGTTCGATCCCGACGCTGCTGATCGGCGTGCTCGTGGTGGGCGTGCGGCTACCCACCGCGGCGTCCGTGTGGCTGGCCGGGCTGGTCTCGATCGTCCTCGCCGTCGTCGTCAGCTATTTGGCCCGGTTCCTGCTGCAGTCGGCGGCCTTCTGGATCACCGAGACCCGGGGGCTGCTCAACCTCTACGCCGGCGCTGCCGGCATCTTCTCCGGCCTGATCATGCCGCTGGCGATCATGCCCGACGGGCTGCGAGCGCTGGCCTACGCCACCCCGTTCCCGGCGCTGATCCAGATCCCGGCGGACGTGTTGGGCGGCCGAGCCCTCGGCGCGGACGCGCTGGGGCTGCTCGGCGTGCAATTGCTCTGGCTGGTGGTGCTCGCGGTGGCGGGTCGGTTCGCGCTGGCCGCGGGGTCCCGACGCCTGGTGGTGGCCGGTGGCTGAGGTGACGCGCCAGCGGGGTGCCTACGCCACGATCCTGGCCTCGCGGCTGCGCAGCCAACGGGTCTATGGGACCTCGTTCGCGCTGGATGTGTCGGCGAGCCTGTTGTTCGGGCTGATCGAATTCGTCGAAGTGTGGATCGTCTTCCACAACGTGCGCAGCTTCGGCGGTCTGTCCTTCGACCAGATCTGCCTGCTGTTCGGGCTCTCGCACTGCGCTTATGCGCTCAGTCAGGTTCTCGTCGGGCACGTCGACACGCTCCCGACGTTCCTGCGCGAGGGCACCATGGAGGCCTTCTACCTGCGACCGCTGTCCCTGCTCGGGCAGCTGGTGACCAGCGAGATCGCGCTGCGCCGACTCGGCTGGGTGGCGGTCGGTGGCACGGCGCTGGGCTACGGGCTGGTGGTCAACCCGATCGCCTGGTCGCCGGCCACCGTCGTGTTGCTCGTGATGACCCTGCTCAGCGGGGTGGCGATCTTCTGCGGGATCTTCGTGGCGGCCGCGGCCTGCCAGTTCTTCCTCATCGACGGGCAGGAACTGACCAATGCGTTCACCTACGGTGGGCGCTACGCCAGTCAGCAGCCGGCATCGATCTTCCCGCCATATCTGGTCGGGGTCTTCGTGGTGGCCGTGCCCGTGGCCTTCGTGGGATATGTGCCGACGCTGGCGCTGCTCGGACTGTCGGCCCCCGCCACGATCGGGTGGCTCGACCCGAGGCTGGCCTGGGCGACGCCGGTGATCGCGGGCATGGTGTGGCTGGTCGTGTCGGGGCTGTGGCGGCTCGGCGTGCGGCATTACCAGGGCGGGGGCGGCTGAGTTGACGGGGCGGCTGATGACGGGGCGGCTGAGATGACGCAGGTATCGGGGGAGTCGGCGATGTCGGGGGAGTCTGGACGGGCACGACCGGCCGAGGGACCGGCGGAGCCGATAGTGGCCACCCAGCATCTGACGCGGGAGTTCGTCCGCCGGGAGCGGATGGGCACCCGGCGCACCGTGCTGCGCGCGGTCGACGACCTCACCCTCACCATCGCGCCCGGTGAGGCGGTCGGCTACATCGGGGCCAATGGCGCCGGAAAGTCGACCACCATCAAGATGCTCACCGGCATCCTCACCCCCAGCGCGGGACAGGTTCGCACCGGCGGGCTGGACCCGCTGCGGCACCGCAAGGAGCTGGCCCGCCGGATCGGGGTTGTCTTCGGGCAGCGCAGCCAGCTCTGGTGGGACCTGCCCACCGCCGAGTCGTTCCGGATCCTGGGGGCGATCCACCGACTCGGGGCGCAGCGCACCGCCACCCGCACGCAGGAGTTGGTCGAGCGGCTGGAGCTGGGCGAATACCTCGACCGGCCGGTCCGTCAGCTGTCGCTGGGGCAGCGGATGCGGGCCGAAATCGCGGCCGCGTTGCTGCACTCCCCCGAGCTGCTCATCCTCGACGAACCCACCATCGGCCTGGACGTGCTCAGCAAGCAGCGGCTCCGGGAGTTCCTCGTGGCCGAGCGGGCGGCCTACGGGCGCACCCTCCTGCTCACCACGCACGACATGGGCGACATCGAGCGGCTGTGCGATCGGGTGCTGGTGGTCGATCGGGGGCGGCTGGTCTACGACGGGTCGCTGCCCGGGCTGGCCGCCCAGGTCGGGGCGCAGCGGGTGCTGGTGGTCGACCTGGCAGCGCCCACCCCCGACCTGATCGGCATCCCCGCGACGACGCACCTCGGTTCGCAGGCCGACGGACTGCGCCAACGGTTGGCGTTCGACCCGGCAGCGACCAGTGCCGCGGTGGTGCTGGCGGCGGTCGCGACCCGGGCCGAGGTGCGCGACCTGTCCATCGAGGAGCCGGACATCGAGGACGTGGTCAGGCGCCTCTACCTCGCCGCCCGCTGACCTGGCCCCCGCGGCCCACCATCGCGCCGCACCTGGCCCGATCGGCCGGCCAGGCACGAGATGTCCCTAACGACATACAGTGTGGGCCCGGCATTGCGTCCGGCTCCGGCCCGGTACCGGATCACCGCAGGTCAACGGCCTGACCTCAGGCGACATAACCATCGCCACGCGGACACTGTATGTCGTTAGGGACGCGATGGGTCCTCGACCAGACGCCCGGACGGCCTCCCGGGTACCGGTCCGCCGGAAAAAGCGCCGCCTGCCTGGCGACCCAGTCGGACAACTCGGCGGTGGTCTGCTCAGCCGCCTGGAAAACGTCCTGCCAGACATAGGCGAAGACCACCCAATCGAGGCGGGCCAGCCCGGTGTACCGGCGTCGATCTCGCGCGAATCGATCTGGACCCGAGTGGAACTCATAGCCGTCGCACTCCAGCACCAGTCCCCAGCGAAGATCCGCCAGATCGACGCGAGCCCACAAGCCTGGCCCCTCGATCACGACCTGCGGCTGAACGGTCAGCAGCGGCACATCGATGGCGATAGCCCGCGCGCCCGACTCGAACGGGTTGGCGGCCGCGGCGCTGGCGCATCCCGCGACCCGGCGCGCGGCGGGCACCCCTGGCGCCCGCGCCTGCGCCGCCGCGCGGACGAGCTGCTCATCACTGACCGAGCCGCACCGAAGCGCCGAGTCCGCGACGGCAAGGGCCTGACCGAAGGGAGCGACCCGCGAGCAGTCGAGGACGGTGCGGATCGGATCGGTCCTACCGGCCTCCCACTCCCCCGCCTGCACGGTCCCCCGGTGGATGACCACACCCGGGGTGGCGCGCACCCGGCGGCCCCGCGGCACCGTCACGTGCGTCGCCATCGGCCCCCTGGCGACGGGCCAGCCGTAGTCGACGGCGGCCGAGACGTGGGACAGCACTCCACCCACCGCGGCGGCTCGGACCCTCGCCTCGGCGACCGATGGCAAGGCGTAGCGCCCCCGGGACACGCGTCGCACCACGCCGCCCTCCACGGCCTGACGCAAGGTGCGCTTGTCGACGACGAGCTGATCCCGGGTAGCGATGCCACCGAGCCAGGTGAGTTGGTCGAGGAGGTGGTCCCAGGACATGGAGCACAGCGTGCCAGCGGCGCTCTCCCGGCTGGAAAAGTTATCCACAGGGTCGATCTGAGGCTGCCGACCTGCGCAGGTCTGGCGGACGCAGCGGCCTTGCGCGACCTGCACACCTCAGAGCATCCGCCGCTCCCCTCAGAGCATTCGCAGCATCCTGGTGTTGCCGAGGGTGTTCGGCTTGACCCGCTCCAGGTCCAGGAACTCCGCCACGCCCTCGTCATACGACCGCAGCAACTGCGCGTAGACCTCCGGCTCGACCGCCTGGCCCTCGATCGGCACGAAGCCATGCCCGGCGAAGAAGTCGACCTCGAAGGTCAGGCAGAACACCCGGGCCACGCCGACGTCGCGCGCGTCCTGCAGCAGCGCCTCCACCAGCGCGCCGCCCACCCCGTGCCCGCAGACGCCGTCGGCCACGGCCAGCGTCCGGATCTCGGCCAGGTCCTCCCACATGATGTGC
Source organism: Actinomycetota bacterium (assembly GCA_020161845.1). Classification (GTDB taxonomy): domain Bacteria; phylum Actinomycetota; class Actinomycetes; order Actinomycetales; family Dermatophilaceae; genus Austwickia. The sequence continues at coordinate 66,666 of JAIUNK010000006.1, read as the reverse complement.
AGCGCCCCGCAGCCCACGACCTGCCCGCTCACCACGTCGCGCGCGATCCGGAATTCGCTCAGCGACTCGAAATAGGCCACCGCGTCCTTGGCGATGAGGATCCGGCGCTGCGCATACGGCGCCACCAGCGCCCGGATCGCGGCCACGTCGCTGGTCCGGGGCCGCACCACCTCGATCGTCGTCAGGGCCTGCTCGGATGCACTCACGCACCCAGACTGCCACGGCCGACCCAGAGGACCGTTCCACCAAAATGACAATGCTTCTCATTAAGGCGTAGGGTGACCCCATGATCCGACGTACCGCACCCGCCGCCCTGCTCGCCGCCGCCCTCTTGACCGCCGCCGGGTGCGGTTCGAGCGGAACCGGCACCAGCGCTGGCGCCGGCCCGACGGACGCGGCCAAGGCCCCTGCCGGCGAGAAGGTGCAGGTCGTGGCGTCGTTCTACCCGCTGGAGTACGCCGTGCAGCGCGTCGGCGGCGACCACGTCAGCGTCACCAATCTCACCAAGCCCGGCGTCGAACCGCACGACCTTGAGCTCACCCCGCAGGACGTGGCGAAGGTGAGCAGCGCCAAGCTCGCGGTGTACCTCAAGGGGTTCCAGCCCGCCGTCGAGAAGGCCGTCACCGAGCAGGGCGCCAAGGGCGCCTACGACGTGAGCCCGGCCGCGGATCTGGAGACGCACGCCCTCGAGGAGGGCCACAGCGCGGACGACGGGCACGATCACGGCGGCGCCGATCCGCATTTCTGGCTGGACCCGCAGCGCTACTCCAGCGTGGCCAAGGCGCTGGCGGTCAAACTCGGCGAGATCGACCCGGCGCACCAGGCCGACTTCGAGAAGAACGCGCAGGCGTTCGCCACGGACCTCAGCGCCCTCGATGCCGAGTTCTCGACCGGACTGAAGACCTGCACGAACACAACGATGGTCACCAGCCACGCCGCGTTCGGTTACCTGGCCGAGCGCTACGGCCTGAAGCAGAAGGCCATCTCCGGGCTCACCCCGGACAAGGAGCCGGAGCCGGCCCGGCTGGCGGACATCTCGGCGTACGTCAAGGCCCACAAGATCACCACGATCTACACCGAGACGCTGGTCAGCCCGGCCATCGCGCAGACCGTCGCCCGGGAGACCGGCGCCAGCACGGCCGTCCTCGATCCGATCGAGGGGCTGTCCGACGCCTCGGCCGGCAAGGACTACCTTGGCGTCATGCGCGCGAACCTCGCCACCCTGACCAAGGGTCAATCGTGCCGGTAGCCACCCCGAGCCCAGTGATCGAGGTCCGCTCGGCGGCCTTCGGTTACGCGGGGCGCGCGGTGGTCTCCGGCATCGACCTCAGCATCGGCGCGGGCGAGTCCGTGGCCCTGCTGGGGCCGAACGGCTGCGGAAAGTCGACGTTGGTCAAGGGCCTCCTCGGGCTGACCGACCAGCTCGCGGGCGAGGCCTTCGTGCTGGGTCGCCCGATCGCCGCCCTGGGCCGGCGCGACCGGATCGGCTACGTCCCGCAGCGGCACACGCTATCGAACTCGGTCGTGGCCACGGTGAGCGAGGTGGTGATGATCGGTCGGCTGCCCCACCTGGGTTGGTGGGGTCGGCCCCGGCCGGCGGACCACGAAATCGTGGCGGAAGCGCTGGACGCGGTGGGCCTGAGCGGGTTGGAGCACGCGGAGGTCACCCACCTCTCCGGCGGGCAGCAGCGCCGCGTACTCGTGGCCCGCGCGCTGGCGGGCCGTCCGCGGATCCTGGTGATGGACGAACCGACCGCCGGGGTCGACGAGGTGAATCAGCGCATTCTCGCGGCGACCGTCCGCCGGCTCGTCGCCGACGGCGTCTGCGTCCTGATCGTCACCCACGAACTCGATGCCCTCGCTCCGGTGATCTCCCGGGCGATCGCGATGCGCGGTGGCCGGATCGTCGCCGACGGTACGCCGCAGGAGGTGGCCGCCGCCGCGCCGGCCGGACATCATCACCATCACCTGCCGCCCCGCGGGCCGTCGGGCTTCACCGCCGCGATCGTGCCGGGGATCGACCCCCGACTGCGCGCCGGGGCGCCGGATGCAGGAGACTCCGGTGATGCCTGACCTGCTGCAGTACGACTTCATGCAACGCGCCCTGCTCGCCGCGTTGCTCGTCGGGCTGACCGCTCCGCTGGTCGGGGTGTTTCTCGTGCAGCGACGCCTGTCGCTGATCGGGGACGGGATCGGACACGTCGCCCTGGCCGGCGTGGCGATCGGCGTGCTCACCGGCCATCAGCCGGTGCTGACCGCCCTCGTCGTCGCGGCACTGGCCGCGGTCGCCATCGAGGTGATCCGGATGCGCGGCGGTGCCAGCGGCGATGTCGTCCTCGCCATCATGTTCTACGGCGGCATCGCGCTGGGCGTCGTGCTCATGGCACGCGCCCCCGCGGGCGGGGCGAGCCTGAACTCCTACCTCTTCGGCGCGATCACCACCACCAGCCCCGCGGATCTGTGGACCTTCATCGCGCTCGCCACGCTCGTCATGGTGCTCACCCTCTGGTTGCGACCGTGGCTCTTCGCGGTCGCCAACGACGAGGAATACTGCCGCTCCGCCGGACTTCCCGTCCTCGCGATCAATGTGCTGCTGGCCGTCCTGACCGCGGTCACCGTCGTGGTATCGATGCGGGTCGTGGGGTTGCTGCTGATCAGCGCCCTGATGATCGTCCCGAACGCGGCCGCCCAGCCGCTGGCCCGCAGCTTCCGCACCGGTCTGGGGATGGCCGTCACGATGGGGCTGGCCTGTTCGGTCGGCGGAGTCACGGCGTCCTATTACCTCGACACTCCCTCGGGCGGCACCATCGTCGTGCTGGCGGTGGGCTTGTACGCCGTGGTCGCGGTCACCGCGGGGTTGGTGCGCCGGCTGCGCAATCACCGGGAGCGGCACACCCTGGCCCACGAGCACGAGCACGGGCCCGGCTGTGGCCACGAGGCGATCCCGCACGGCGACCACGTGGACTATCTGCACGACGGACACCTGCACGCGCCGCATCACGGCCACTACGACGAGCACGGACCGCATGCCCACACCCATGCCACGTCCCAAGACCACGGGCACGACCACGGCCTCAACCACGGGTCGCCCGACGGCCGGCAGGGCTCCCCCGACCACCCGATCGGGAGGCGGCATGGCTGAGGTGGAGCGCCGGGCCACCCGGCAGCGTCGCGCGATCGAAGAAGCGCTGCGTGGCACCTCCGCGTTCGTTTCCGCGCAGACCCTGCACGCCCGGCTGCGCGCGGGCGGGGAGTCGATCGGGCTGGCCACGGTGTACCGAGCGCTGGCCGGCCTGGTCGCCGACGGCGCCGCCGACATGATCCGCCGCGATGACGGCGAGGCGATCTACCGGCTGTGCTCCACGACCCGGCATCACCACCACCTGGTATGCCGCGATTGCGGCAAGGCGGTGGAGGTGCAGGCCCCGCAGGACGAGGCGTGGGCCACCGAATTGGCGCAGCGCCACGGGTTCAGCGACATCTGGCACACGCTGGAGATCTTCGGAACCTGTACGGCGTGCGCTCGCCCCTAACCTGCCCAGCCTGCCCCTGACGCCGGCAACATGAGGCCCAGGTGCACGCGCGCCGCACCGTCCGGCCGTTCGGCGTTCGGCTACCAGATCACTCGGACGCCGGGCAGACCGGTGAAGGCGCGGTCCGCCGTCACGAGCGGCAGCCCCTCCAAAATCGCCTGAGCGGCAAGCATCCGATCGAACGGGTCACCATGCGCCCAATCGAGCTGCCCCGCCAGCAGGGCGTGTGCAGTGCTCACGGCCATTTCCGCCGCTCCCAACCGAGCGAGGAGACTTGACCAGGCCCCCACCAATCCACCGGCATGGGGCAGCTTGCCGAGGCGGTGCTTGGTAGCGACTTCCCATGCGGAAGCCGCCGAAACGACGGGGACCGTCTGGGCGGACAGGACGACTTCCCGGGCCCTCGGGCCGAGTCTGCGAGATTCGGAGATCGTCCACACCAGGGTGTGCGTATCCAGCAAGACTCGAGAAGGCACCTCAGACGAGGTCGTCATGGCGCCCCTCCCAGAGCGCCAACTCTTCGTCCGGGAGTGGGTCATCGAAGTCTTCGGGCAGGTGGAAATTGAAGAAGTCAACTTCCCTCGGCCGGTGCACATCGATGCCCACCAGTCGCGCCACCGGCTGGTCGCCGCGCGCGATGACGATCTCCTCCCCCGCCTCGACCTCGGCCAGCAAGGCCGACAGATGCGTCTTGGCGTGCTGCACCTTCACGGTCCTCATGTCAGGAGACTAGGTTGGTCAACCTGGTTAGTCAACCCTACCCGCATGAACATCTGCACAGCCGGGCAGCCCGCCTTGCCGAGCCCGGCGAGTCCGGCAGCCCTGATCAGGAGACCAGCTTCAGGCCGATGATCCCGGCCAGGATGAGGCCGACGCAGGCGATGCGCGCGACCGTGGCCGGCTCGCCGAACGCGACGATGCCGTAGGCCACCGTGGTGATGGCTCCGACGCCGACCCACACGGCGTACCCGGTGCCGACCGGCACCGACCGCAGCGCATACGACAACCCGCCCAGCGAGATCACCGACCCGATCACGAAGGCCGCCAGCACGGGCGGGCGCCGCCACCAATCCTCCTGGGCGAGCGCGGTGGCCCACATGGTCTCGAACATCCCGGCGACGACGAGCACGATCCAGCTCATGGCGAACTCCAGCGCCTCGCCGTCGTCGCGTCCGGGTACGGCGGGCCTCTCGTCCGGGGCCGCTCCGCGATCCGAAGGGCCGTTTCCAGGCTAGCAATTCAGCGCGCGGCGATGAGCGCGACGCCAGCCAGCGCGGCCAAGCAGCCCACCACCTGCACGGCCCGCATCCGTTCGTGCAGCAGGACCGCGGCCAGGGCCACGGTGACGACCGGGTACAGCGCCGCCAGCACCGTGCTCACCGACAGCAGCGCCATCGTCGTAGCCACCCCGAGCAGCAGGTTGGCCCCGACGTCGGCCAGGCCGAGGAAGGCCAGCACGGGCAGGTCGCGGGACCGGATGCCACCGATGCTCCGGGTCGCCAGCGCAGCCAGAGCAAATCCCGTGACGCTGGTGAGCCGCATCCCGACCAGGGTCGCCGCCACCGAATGGGCGGAGCCGCGCGCGAGGGCATACATGGCCAGCCCGAAGCCGACGGCCGCGCCCGCGGCGTACAGCACCGCCCGCCCCTTGACGTGCGGTTCGCCGCGCAGCTCCGGCCCGGAGGCCAGCACGGCCCCCACGAGCGCGACGACGATGCCGGCCACGGTGACCGGCGCGGGTCGCTCTCCGGCGAGCACGCCGAGGGTGACCGGGATGATCGCGCCGAGGGCGCTGATCGGCGAGACGACCCCCACGGTGCCGACCGCCAGGGCCTGGTAGAAGAGCACGAGGGCGGCGGCGCCGGCGAGCCCGGCCAGGGCCGCCCAGGGCAGCCAGCCGTACCCGGCGGGCACGCCGATCACGGCCGTCACCGCGAGCAGCACGACCAGCGAGCAGGCCTGCGAGACCCCGACCACCGCGATCGCCGGTCGGCGCCGGGACACCATGCCGCCGGCGAAGTCGCTGATGCCGAACGAGAGCGCGGCGCCCAGGGCGAGGAATGGGCCGGTCGGGGAGTCCATGACGGGCCCAGACTAATCGCTCGTACGACGAGGGCCGGTCACCCCCTTGCGGAGGTGACCGGCCCTGGCGCGTCGGTGAGTCAGCTGCTGGGGTGGTCCAGCGGGGCCTGCGGCGCGGCGCCGCTGGCCGTCCCGCCACCGGCGATGCCGGCGACATGGTCGGGGCCGTGCTCCGAGGCGCTGCCCGGGGCGTGGTCGGGAACCGGCACGGGGTCGAAGTTCTTCCGGGTCCCGACGAAGGTGAAGGTCCGCTCCTTCCCCTCGCCCTCGACGTCGACGGTGACCAGCTCGCCGGCCCCGATCTCGCCGTACAGGATCTTCTCCGAGAGCATGTCCTCGATCTCGCGCTGGATCGCGCGGCGCAGCGGCCGCGCGCCGAGCACGGGGTCGTAGCCCTTGTCGGCGAGCAGCTGCTTGGCGGCGGGCGCGAGCTCGATGCCCATGTCCTTGTCGCGCAGGCGCTTGTCGAGCCGGGCGATCATCAGGTCGACGATCTGGACGATCTCGGCCGGGGTGAGCTGCGGGAACACCACGACATCGTCGACGCGGTTGAGGAACTCAGGGCGGAAGTGCTGCTTGAGCTCGTCCTGGACCTTGTTCTTCATCCGGTCGTAGTTGCTGGCCGTGTCGTTGCCGGGGGCGAAGCCGACGCCGACGGCCTTGGAGATGTCCCGGGTGCCGAGGTTGGTCGTCATGATGATGACGGTGTTCTTGAAGTCGACCACGCGGCCCTGAGAGTCGGTCAGGCGGCCGTCCTCCAGGATCTGCAACAGCGAGTTGAAGATGTCCGCGTGGGCCTTCTCGACCTCGTCGAAGAGCACCACCGAGAACGGCTTGCGGCGCACCTTCTCGGTGAGCTGGCCGCCCTCCTCATAACCCACGTAGCCGGGGGGCGAGCCGAACAACCGCGAGACCGTGTGCTTCTCGGCGAACTCGCTCATGTCGAGGGTGATCAGGGCGTCCTCGTCGCCGAACAGGAACTCCGCCAGGGCCTTGGCCAGCTCGGTCTTTCCGACCCCGGTCGGGCCGGCGAAGATGAACGAGCCGCCGGGGCGGCGCGGGTCCTTCAGGCCCGCCCGGGTGCGCCGGATCGCCATGGACAGCGCCTTGATCGCATCGTCCATGCCGATGATGCGCTTGTGCAGCTCGGCCTCCATGTTGAGCAGCCGGGTCGACTCCTCCTCGGTGAGCTTGAAGACCGGGATGCCCGTGGATGCGGCGAGGACCTCGGCGATCAGCTCCTCGTCGACTTCTGCGACGACGTCCATGTCGCCGCTCTTCCACTCCTTCTCGCGCTTGGCCTTGGCGTCGATGAGCTGCTTCTCGTCGTCGCGCAGCTTGGCGGCCTTCTCGAAGTCCTGGCCGTCGATCGCCGCTTCCTTCTCCCGGCGGACGTGCGCGATCTTGTCGTCGAACTCGCGCAGGTCCGGCGGGGCGGTCATCCGGCGGATGCGCAGCCGGGCGCCGGCCTCGTCGATGAGGTCGATGGCCTTGTCGGGCAGGTAGCGGTCGTTGACATAGCGGTCCGCCAGGTTGGCCGCGGAGACCAGCGCGCCGTCGGTGATCGAGACCCGGTGGTGCGCCTCGTAGCGGTCCCGCAGCCCCTTGAGGATCTCGATGGTGTGCGGCAGCGTCGGCTCGGCCACCTGAATCGGCTGGAACCGGCGCTCCAGCGCGGGGTCCTTCTCGATGTACTTGCGGTATTCGTCCAGCGTCGTCGCGCCGATCGTCTGCAGCTCGCCACGGGCCAGCATCGGCTTGAGGATGCTCGCCGCGTCGATCGCGCCCTCGGCGGCACCCGCCCCGACCAGGGTGTGGATCTCGTCGATGAACAGGATGATGTCGCCGCGGGTGCGGATCTCCTTGAGCACCTTCTTCAGCCGCTCCTCGAAGTCACCGCGGTAGCGCGAGCCGGCCACCAGGGCGCCGAGGTCGAGGGTGTAGATGTGCTTGTCCTTCAGCGTCTCCGGGACCTCGCCCTTGACGATGTCCTGCGCCAGGCCCTCGACGACCGCGGTCTTGCCGACGCCGGGCTCTCCGATGAGGATCGGGTTGTTCTTCGTACGCCGAGAGAGCACCTGCATGACCCGCTCGATTTCCTTCTCGCGCCCGATGACCGGGTCGAGCTTGCCCTCACGGGCCGCCTGGGTGAGATTGCGGCCGAACTGGTCCAGGACCAGACTCCCGGCCGGGGTGCCCTCCTGGGTCGACTGCCCGCCGACGCCCGCGGTCGCCGCCTCCTTGCCCTGATAACCCGAGAGCAGCTGGATCACGGTCTGCCGCACCCGGGACAGGTCGGCGCCCAGCTTGACCAGCACCTGCGCGGCGACGCCCTCACCCTCGCGGATCAGCCCGAGCAGGATGTGCTCGGTGCCGATGTAGTTGTGGCCGAGCTGCAGCGCCTCGCGCAGGCTCAGCTCCAACACCTTCTTGGCGCGCGGGGTGAAGGGGATGTGCCCGCTGGGCGCCTGGGTGCCCGTCCCGATGATCTCCTGGACCTGCTCGCGGACCGCGTCGAGCGAGATGCCGAGGCTCTCCAGGGCCTTGGCGGCGACGCCCTCACCCTCGTGGATGAGGCCGAGCAGGATGTGCTCGGTGCCGATGTAGTTGTGGTTGAGCATGCGCGCCTCTTCCTGCGCAAGCACGACCACTCGACGCGCCCGGTCGGTAAACCGTTCGAACATGTAACTCGCTCCTCGCTATCGAGATGCCTCGATGCTATCGGTGCCCCACTGCGACCGAAGACGCCGCGCTGGCGCGCCACCTCGGCCGACCCTGCTCCCACTAACGCCCTGCGGCCGGGCCGAATTCCGCCGGGCACCATCGGGTTGCGCCCATCCCCATGTCCCTTATGGTCGGCGCACAGCGCCCTGCCCTAAGCAGCATGCGCTACTGATTCGTTTGGGGCACAGCCGCGTTCGCCCTCGGCGTAGCGGCCCACGGCGTACCGGCCAGCGTCCACACCGGGGGGCGACGCGGCTCACGCCGCCGTTCTCCGGCGGGGCAAGGACGCAGCTGGCACAGTGAGCGGATGAACACGCAGTCGCGTACGTCGTGGGCGGCCGGAGATCCCGGGCCGCAACGTCCGCTCGTCGATGTCGACTGGCTGGCCGAGCATCTCGGCGAGCCCGATCTGGTCGTGCTCGACGCCAGCATCCCCCCGAACGACCCGGGCGGCCAACGGATCGTCGGGGGCCGCCGGTTCGACCTCGAGGGCCGGTTCAGCGATCCGGCCGCGGCGCTGCCGCACACGATGCCGACACCGGAGGTGTTCCAGGCCGAGGCCCGGCGCCTCGGCGTCCGCGCCGGGGGAACGATCGTGGTCTACGACATCCACGACGTGTACTCGGCCGCTCGGGCCTGGTGGATGTTCCGGGCGATGGGCCACGACCGGGTCTGGCTGCTGGACGGTGGGCTGGAGGCCTGGGAGGAGGCGGGGCACGCGGTCGAGCCGATCGCGGCGGACGAGGCGACCCGCGACGACCACGGTGATTTCGTGGCCCGGCCGCTGGCCGGCGCCATCGTCGACGCGGATGAGGTGGCTCGCGCGCTCGCCGGCGGCGAGGTCGCCGTCGTCGATGCCCGCAGTGCGGCCCGGTTCGCGGGGAGCGCCCCCGAGCCGCGCGCCGGCCTGCGCAGCGGACACATGCCCGGGGCGGGGAATCTGCCGTACCTCGCCGTGCAGTCCGACGGCCACCTCACGGCGCCGGACCAACTGGCGCCGCTGGTCGACGCGGCGACCGGCGGGCGCGGGCGCGTCATCGTCACGTGCGGCTCGGGCGTGACCGCCTGTGTGGCGGCGCTCGCGGCGGTGCTGGCCGGCCGCGCGCCGGACACGCTGTCCGTGTATGACGGCAGTTGGACCGAATGGGGCGCCCCGGACTCAGGCCGCCCGGTCGTCACCGACTGACGCCGTACCCCACGCTGCCCCTCACGGCGTACCGCACGCTGCCCCTCACACCGCGCCTCACACCGGACCTCACGGCGCGGGGATCGGGGCAGGCGGGGTGGCCTCGGCTTGGCGCGGTGAGACGGCGGAGTCGAGGCCGAGCCGCGGGTAGAACAGGTCCAACCCCTTGTCGAGGGCCTGTTTCAGGGTCTCCACGCCGTGCCCGCCGGTGGCGAACTGCAGATAGTGCGAGCGCGCCCCGCTGGCCGCGGCGGCGGCGGCGACGCGCCGCTCGCCCGCGAGATGGTGGGGGTCGTCGGCGCTGACCGTCGTGACGAACCAGGTGTCGGTGAATCGCGTCGCGGCCAGCACGGTGGGCAGGCGAAGCTGGTCGTAGGCCGCCTTGTCGCCGCCGAAGAACTCGCTCAGGTGCTTGCTCGGGTTGTCCGAGCCCGGGAACTCCTCCCCGGAGATGTTCAGCACGTTGCCCCAGCGGTCGGGATAGCGGGCGGCGAACCGGGCGGCGCACAGGCCGCCGTTCGAGTAGCCCGCGACCAGCCAGTCGGACCGGTCGGGCGACACCCGCAGGTGGGTGCTGATCCAGGCCACCACGTCGGTGTTGAGGTAGGTCTCCACCTTGCCGAACGTGGCCGTGTCCATGCACAGCGTGTCGTTCCAGGGGCTGCCGGTCTGGTCGGCGACCACGACGATCGGGGCCAGGCCGCGGTGCCGGGCGGCCTTGGCGTCCAGGGCGTCGGCGATGTAGGTGACATCGGGGGTGCCGGGCTGGCCCATCATCAGGACGACGACGGGCAGCGCGGGTGGGTCGGCGACGAGCGCGGCGGGAGGTAGGTACAGGCTCCCCGGCCGGGCCTTGAACCCCGAGACGGTGCCGGGGATGTCGAGTGTGACGCGGCGTCCGGTCGCGGGCATCCCGGGTGGCGGCGTCCACGCGGCGGCCAGCCAGTCGACCGCGGCGGTGGGCTGCGCGTCGGGGCGGGGCAGGTCCGTGATGGTGACGATCTCCGCGACCGGCTTGTCGAGCAGTTCGCCGAGGCTGTGCATGATCCCGTACGAGGCGTTCACCCCGACGATGGCGACGGCCAGCATCGGGGCCACCACCAGCACCGCGATGATCTTGCGCCACCAGCGCGACCGGATCAGGCTGGCGACCGCCAGGCCGACGACGACCCCGAGCAGCACCACCCAGATCCGCCCGGTGCGCGGCAGGCCACCCGGCACCTGGTGCAGGGCGTCGTCCAGGACGAGCATCAGCAGCGCGGCGCCGAGCGCGCCGAGTGCGGCCGCGAGCAGGGCCCGCCGCCACCAGTCGGCCGGTCGGCCGGAGGGTCGGCGGAGCAGCAGCGCCAGCACGGCGAGGCCGAAGATCGTGAGGCTGACCGCCTCGGCCCGGGTGCCCACAATCTGCCAGCGCAGCACGTGCAGGACCAGGGGGTGCTGCCAGAACTCTCCCACCTGCGGCTCGGCAGCCAGCGGCGCCAGGACCGGTGCCAGCACGAGCACGGCGGCGCGCGGCGGGGTCATCGGCGTCCCGCCGCGACCTCGCGGGTGGCGCTGGCATGAGCGTCCCGCAGCGACCCACCGGCCCGCCACAGGGTGCCCAGGGAGGTATCGGGCAGGTAGGCGCGGGCGATCGCCGTACCGATCGCGGGCAGGGCCGCGGGGTCGGGATAGAGCAGGTAGAGCGGGCGGTACGTCGGGGCGAACTTCGCCTTGAAGCGCAGCAGGGACCGGAACCCGTAGACGGGTTCGAGCTGCCGGCCGACCCGGTCGAGCACGGCGTCGACGGTGGCGGGGAACCCCTCCGGGCGGGCGGGCCGCTCGCCGGCACCCGGCGTACCGTCGGCGGTCTCGATCCGCGCGAGCGGCGCCCCGGACAGGCTCAGCTCCTCGTACCCCTCCTCCTTCAGGTCGAGCGCGGCCTGCCCGATCAGCACCTCCATCGTGTGGCGGAAGCCGTCGGGGCGGCGGCGCATGAAGTCCAGGGTCCAGCCGACCAGGCGGCCGTCGCGATGGATGGGCAGCCAGGAGGCGCAGCCCTGCAGGAGGCCGTCGGCGTCGAACAGCAGAAACAGCCGTACGTCGGGGTCGGCGAGCTCGGCGATCCCGCCCAGCGTGAAGCCCATCTCGGGGAGCGCCTGTTCGCCGACCCAGGCCCGGGAGATCTCGCCGATCTGCAAGCGAGTCGCCAGGGATGCCTCGCGCCAGGTCGTCCATTCGGTGCGCAGGCCCGCCTTGCGCACGTGGTTCAGGCCGGTGCGCACGTCCTGGAACTTCTTGCCGGTGAAGGCGAGCGTGGGCAGCGTCAGGACCGCCTCCTCGGCGACCTGGGTGCTCTGCCAGCCGAGGGCGTCGGCGCGGCGCCGCAGGTCGGCGGTGGCCGAGTAGAAGCAGACGCGCCAGCCGCTGCGGTCGGCGAAGGCCAGGAACTGGGCCAACGCCGGGTCGCGGCGCTCTGGGGGGCCGATCAGGTCGCCGGTGGTCACGGCGATCCCGCCGATGACGCGGTAGGGCACGTAGGACTGGCCGTCGGCCGAGAACCAGTGCCGGTTGCCGTCCCAGAGCCCCATCCAGGCCAGGGAGCCGCCGCCGTACTGAATGAGCAGGTCCCGGGCGCGGTCCGCGTGGGTGAGAACGGGTGCCGCCTGGCGCATGGCCCAGACCAGGGAGCCGATCACGGGCAGCCAGGTGGCGGCGCCGACCCAGGAGTACAGGACGGTGGCGGCGGGTCCCAACGGCAGCAGCGTGGGGTAGGCGTCGGTCGCGGGCAGCAGGTATTCCAGCGGGACCAGCCGGCGGGGGAAGTCGGCGACGAGCTGGGAGGCGGTGGCCGGTTCGCTCCACTGGTCCGCGGTGAGGAGGCCGCCGACGACGTACGTCGTGAGCCCCGCCAATCCGGCGCCGATGACCCAGGCGAAGACCTTGCGGACCGAGCCGGGCTCCCCCGGCACCCCGAACAACCCGCGGGTGCCGATCAGCACGGCGACCACGGCGAGCGGGGCGAGCACCGGCAGGAGGGTGGCGGCCACCTCGGCGGACGACAGCGGGATCTCGACGACATCGCCGTAGACGTCGAGGAAGGTGGCGAAGGTCGCGACGAGGAAGCCGGCGAGGACGGTTTCGACGGTGAGCCCGAGCCACCACGCCAGGCGTCGACCGCGCCGCAGCCCGAGGGCGCAGACCACGAGCAGGACGGTCGGAACGCAGGTCAGCAGCAGGATCCCCGGATTGGGATCGAGCATCAGCAGCTCCCGCGCACAATCCCGGGCCTCGATCTCCATGGTGCAGCCGGCGGCCATGGCGGCGCCGATGTCGACGTCGGGGGCCGGGCGGGCGATGAAGGCGCCGAGGAAGGCCAGCGGCCCGTCCCCGAATCCGAGCAGGGCGCCGACCAGCGGCCCCACGCCGGCGGCGGCCACGATGAGCGCGACCAGGACGCGCGCTTCGCGCACCGACCCGACGGGCCGGGTGTCCGGCTGGGTCGGCCGCCACAGCCGCCCGATGGCCAGGCCGACCACGATGCCGGCGAGCAGGTAGGCGGCGATGGCGCCGCCATGGTAGAGCGCCATCGTGATGGCCGCGGTGAGCCCGGTCAGCCGAATCCGGCGGCGCCAGAGTCGAGGCAGGATCGCAGTCGCCGCCACGTGCGCCGCGACGACGCCCATGGCCGGGCCGGCGAGGCTCGCGGTCAGGATGTTGGTGGACCAGTCCGGGAACGGCGCCGCCACGGCCCACGCGAACAGCGCCGTGGCATAGGCGCCGACGACCTGGCCGGCCAGGGCCGCGCCGAGGTAGCGCCGCACCCCCAGCCTGCGTTCGGCCGGGACGCCGAGGATGACCAGGACCGCGAGGGTGGCCACCGCCCCCCGGGTCACCCAGGGATCGAGGGGGCTGGCGGGGAGCAGCACCGCCGACAGCGGGGTCCACGGCCGGGCGAGGATCTCGCCCGCGCGGACCAGCAGCGTCGCGTCGAGCCAGCCGCGCACGGTCGGCGGCAGCAGATGGGCGATCGCGTTGGCGACGACGAGCCAGCCCGCGAGGATCAGGGTTGCGGGGGCGGCGCGCAGGATCGCCGCGAGCCGCCGCAGGATGATCAGGGCATCGGCGGCGGTGGCACGACCGGCGGCACGACCGGCGACAGCAGCGGCGGCGGTGGTGACTCGGCGGCGGGCCATCGCGCCCGGCGGCGGCGTGCCGGCACCGCTCACGGATCGGCTCCTCGGACTCCTCGAGGCGGGTGCTATGCCCGCCGGTGATTGCGGCCGCCCCCCACAGTGCCAGAGGACCTGAACGGTTGTCCTGGCTCGCGGCCGGGCGGATCGGGTGCCCTATCGACCTGTCGGGGCGGGATCGGAGGCGGCGCAGCCCAGCACGTATCGGGCCAGGTCGGTGCCGACGTCGGCGCCGAGAGCCGCGAGGCTGCGGCGCAGCTGCGCGGCGGGCGGGTTGTGGTGGCTGAGGTGGATGGCCAGCACCCGGGTCGCGGCGCTGAGCAGCCCCCAGGCGCGCAGGTCGGCGAGGGCTGCGGCGAAACTGGCGAGGTCGTGATGGCCCGGTTCGCGGGCGCGTTCGCCGAAGGTCTCCTCGAGAAGAACCAGGTCGTAGGGGGGCAGCCCGGCAACGAGCTCGGGGAGGGGCGCCGGCCAGGGGCCGGTGTCGGTCGCGTAGAGCAGCCGTTCGCCGGTCGGACCGGTCACGTCGTACAGCACGCATTCGCCGAAGGCGTCGTGATCGGCCGGCAGCACCCGCACGTCGTACCCGCCGGGCAGCTCCACCCGGTCGCCGGCGGTGACAACCTGCAGGACGACCGGGCTGCCGGCGGGATCCAGCCACGGCGCGCAGGCGTCGATCGCCGGGCGTGGACCCACGACCAGCAGCGGCGCGTCGGTGACCCAGCTGCGGTAGAGCAGCGCGGAGGGGTCGCAGTGGTCCTGGTGCGCGTGCGTGAGCAGGACGGCCCGCAGATCGGCCAGGTCGGCGCCCGCGCGCAGGGCCTGCCGTCCGGCCTCGGGCCCCAGGTCGAGGAGCACCCGGCCGTCGACCAGGACACTGCTGGGGGTGCGCAGGTCGCCCGCCGTGCGGGCGGCCAGGCAGGACGGGCAGCGGCAGTACGGCGTGGGCCAGCCGTCGGCGCTGCCCGTGCCGAGAAGGAGGACCTCCACGAACGGAACGGTACGTCGCGAGGGCTCGTGGTGCTGGACCAAGGTGTGAAACGGTAAGGCGATGGCGAAGCGACAGCGTAAGTCACGGACCCCCCATCGGTCGGCGACCCGTCGTCCGCCGAGCGTGCGCCGGCACGAGCCCGACGATCCTGCGGCGAGCGAGCTGATCCGCATGGTGCGGGCCGACCTGCGTGCGCCCACCCCGGTGGATTTCCTGGTGACCGGGACGATGCTGGCCGCCACGGGGCTTTCCTTTGAGGACCCGGACCCGGACACGCCGGACTGGGTCGGGTTCGTGGACAGCTTCCTGCTGACCGACATCGCGGAGACGACGGCGGTGCTGCATGTCGTCGCCGCGATCACGCCCGACGCGGTGCTTCAGGCCCGGATCCGCCGGGAGCTGGCGAACCGCCGCCAGCCCATGCCCACGACGGTCTCGGGGCTGCCGGGTCTGCGGGTGCGGGACGCCATGGTGTTGGCCGACGAGTTCGGTGCCAGCGACAACTATCTGCTGGGCCTGGCCTGGCCGCAGGGCGATCAGCTGACCTTTGTGGTCTACGTGGATCACACGCTCGGGACCGTCGTCAAGGACGCCTTCCTCACGCCGGAACCCCTGGAAAGCACGGTGGCGCGGTTCGAGGATCTGATGGCGCAGTCCGGTGAGCCGGTCAACTTCCCGACCCGCACGGACGTGGCCGACTGCCGGGCGCGGATCGAGCAGGCTCTGGCTCGGCTCGACGAGTCGCCGTACGCGGGGCACGAGGCCGACTGGCACGACGACGAAGAGGTCTCGATGTGGCCCGCCTGCCGTGCGTTCCTCGACTTCGTGCTGTCCCGGATGCCGAGCGGCGGGGAGGGCTATGCCGACCTCGGCGACATTGCAGAGTTCGACGATGTGGTGGAGTTCGCCGGGGAGGACGTGCGGCAGGCTTTCGAGGAGGCCGTGTTCGAGGCCTTCGAGCAGTTCGCCGAATCGCCCGAGGCACGGACCTTTCAAGAGAATGTCGACGAGGAGCACTCGCTGGCCTCGTCCGCCGCCGCGGCCTCGCTGCTGTCGTACGCGGCGGCCCAGACCGGCGACCCCCTGGAGTGGACCCCGGAGACGGTCGGGGTAGCCCTCCTCGAGGGCCTCGCGCCGAACCCCCTGCTCTCGGAGCTTGCGCTCGACCTCTCCCTCGAGGTGCTGCAGGCGCTGATCCGCTACGCGCATCGACTGCGCGACATCGACCCCGACGCTCGGGCGGCAACACTGGCCGCCGTCGAGAGGCATCGTCCAGCATTCGCGGAGCTGCGGGCCGATCCCGCCGTGATGGCACAGCGCAGGCTCCTGGCGCCGGGGGGCCTGCAGGACGCCGGTCCCGCCGCCGCGCTCCAGGTCATGATGCAGGAGCGGTTGGAGGAGCTGGCCGGAGGTGCGGCGGCCCTGGCGGAGCTTGACGTGCTGCCCCTGCCCGATGCGGATCTCGATTTGCGCGGGATCCCAGCCGACATCCACCTCACGCTGCGTGAGGTGTCGGAGCACGTGGACCGTCTCGTCGCGTCGGGTGACTTCCCGGCTCTGGACATCGAGTTCCGTACGGCGTGCCGCCGATTCCTTACGGCCGTGGCCCAGTCGGACCCGGCGGTCTTCCGACGACGGGCGAAGACGGTCAACACGGCGGCGGCGGTGGCCTGGACGGTGGGTCGGGCCAACGAGCTGGTCGGCTACCTGCCCGCCCCTGTCGGCACGGGCGCCCTGATGGACTGGCTCGGCGTAGCAAGTGTCCCCTCGAGCCGCGCCGAGACGATGCTGCGAGCGTTTGGAGCGGTCGAGAGCCCGTGGCCCGGAGTCGCGCTGGGCTCTACAGACGTGTTGGTATCGGGCATGCGCAAGCAACTCATCCTCCGTCGAGACACGGGCAGGTGGGGGGAGTAGCCGGTTCGCGGGGTTCAAGAGACCCACAACGTCGACAGGTTCGCCGGCGCTCATGCCGGCCTAGACGATTCGATGAGTGCCGTCGTGCTCGGGCCCGCTGCAGCGACCGAGGCAACGGCCTTCGCGTCGGCCGACGCAACGGCCTTCGCGGCGGTCGACGCAACTGAGTCCGATGACGGCGCAGGCTGTTGGCCCTGGGGCGCCGGAGCCGTGAACTGCCGGGAACGTTCCGGCGCCCGCGCCGTCGGCGGCACAACCGACGGCGGCACGACCGACGGTCGCACGACCGACGGTCGCACGACGGACGGCGCGGCACAGACATAGGTGTGTCCGGTCGGGGTGGTGGTCTGGACGACATGGCGACCCAGTCCCATCGGGTCGGAGATCGTTTTGGCGGACCAGCCCGGCGCGGTCTTGGCCTGGTTGCAGCGCTCGCAGAGGCCCTGCCCGTTATCGACGTCGGTCGCGCCGCCCCTGGCATGCTCCAGCGCGTGGTCAACGTGCCGGATCGGGGCGCCGCAGAAGGGAGTTCGGCAGTAGCGGTCGCGGGCCAAGAACAGTCGCCGCATCGCCGGTGGGAAGAATCGGGCCCTGGCGTCGAGGGCGACCACCTGTCCGTTGATGGGGTCGGTGAGCAGCCGCCGGATCCAGGCTTTGCCGTTCGCATCCAGGCTGTCACGCAACCAGGCACGGGCCGTCTCGGCGGGAATGGGACCGTACCCGACAAGGAACGCCGGCTCTCGGGCTGCGGCCTCTCGCGCGGCGGCCTCTCGCGCGCCCTCACGCCCGGCAGCCTCTCGCGCGGCGGCCTCTCGCGCGCCCTCACGCCCGGCGGCCTCTCGGGCGCCAGACTCTCGGGCGCCAGACTCTCGGGCGCCGGACTCTCGGGCGCCGGACTCTCGGGCGCCGGACTCTCGCGCTGCGACCCCTGTCGCTGCGGACTCTGGAATGATGCCCTCACCTGTGGAGTCGCTGTCTATGACGGGGGAATCCGTGGCGGCGTCAGCATTCGTGTCGTCATCGTTGGCGGCGTCAGCATTCGTGTCGTCATCGTTGGCGGCGTCAGCATTGGTGTCGTCATCGTTGGCGGCGTCAGCATTGGTGTCGTCAGCGTTGGTGTCTTCCTCGTTGGCCGCCTCAGTCTTGTGGCCTTCCTCGTTGGCGGCGTCAGTGTTGGCGTCGTCAGCAGCCAAGGTGCCGTCGGTCATGATGAGCTGGATCTCCAGCGGGATCTCCCCGGCGTGCTCGGCGCCCGTAAGGCGAGCCGTCAGACAGTCGGCCATGACTTGGCCGCGACTGCGCGGGTCGCCGGCGGCGCGCGCCGCATCGGCCGCGGCCCGCAAGGCCGCCAGGCAGGCCACGCCCTGACGCACAGGCAGGTATGCGGACAGGATCGCCATGGTGTCCGGGGCCGGTCGCAGCGAGACATACCGCTCCGACTCAGCATGCTTGCCCCGCCGGATCGGAACGGTCGGGTCGACGCGATACGCCGCCTGCGCCGCAGCCGCCCGCACCGCCCGGCTCGACATGGCGGTGATATCCGTAGGCCCCTTCCCCGATCCGGGTTGCCAGGAGTTCAGCATCGAGTCGACCTCGGCCCGACCCGCAGCATCGAGAAGGGCAACCTCCGCAGCGATCAGGCCGGCTCGGTATTCGCTCAACTCCCCGGCGACGAAGCGCATCATCGTGGCGGGCATGTCGACGCAGAGGGTCTTCGCCTGCGTCAACAGCGAGGCCGCACGGGTCGGCGACTCCCGCCGCGCCAGAGCGATCTGCTCTGCCACGCCACGGCCCTGCCGCTTGGCCGGCACCCCGGCTGCAGCTTGCGCCTGACGCTCGGCCGCGTCGAACCACACCTCGAGTCGCGCCTGCCGCGCGCAGACAACATTCTTCAGACTCTCCAGCGACGCCAACTCCTCGATCACGGCGGCCCGCGACATTTCTCCCACCGGGGTGTCGATCAGCCGCCTCATCCACGCGGACACTTCCATCGGCAGGCCGGACCCAGCTCGCGCCTCGCTGCTGTGTTCGACCCTTGTCATGGGACAAGCTTACTATCGCGCGAACGTCTGGACAAGGCCAAGGGGGCGCCCATTCGTGAGGAATCTTGATCAGGAGGGAGTGACCGGCGCTTTGGCTGCAGACGGTCGAGAGTCGCCTCTCTGGACGGGATGGAGATCCAAGCCCCCGAACTGGATCCACATGAAGCCCATGCAGGTCAACCGCAGTCCCGGGCGCGCCTGGCGCACTAAGCAGGAGTGCCCATCCGCATACCGCTGAGTCTGATCCAGCGCAGCGCCGTCAGCGACGACGATCGCCGCTTGCCATAGGTCGAGAGCAGCTTTTTAACCGCATAGATCCGAGTTATTTAACTCGGAATCCGGTCGCCGACGGAGCCACCCCGCTTCACGGCGTCACCGCGTCCCGCGCCACGTCGTCACCGAGTCACCGAGTCACCGAGTCACCGAGTCACCGCGTCACCGGTGGCCCCATTCCCACCTAGGCGTCGTTATCAGACCCTGACCCACTACCCGCGTCTCGCCCGTGTCCTTGACGAGCCGCACCAGCCGAGCCGCCGGCAGGTCCGCCGCCGACTCGGAATCGGAGGCGTCTCCCACCCCGACCGCCTCGCCCAGCAGATCCGGGTACTCCTGTCCCAGCGCGGCCAGCAAGGGCTCGGAGTGGGTCACCACGATCACCTGAGTACGTCGTGCCGCCGCCGCGATCAGCCGCGCCAGCGGGCCGAGCAGCACGGGATGCAGGCTCGTCTCCGGCTCGTTGACGACCAACAGCGGGGGCGGCGCCGGCGTCAGCAGCGCCGCCAGCCACAGCAGATAGCGCAGCGTCCCATCCGAAAGCTCGGCCGCCCGCAGCCCCCGCAGCATCCCCGGCTGATGCATGACGACGTCGAAGACCCCGGCGACCTCCGTGATCTCCAGCCGGGCCCCCTCGAACGCATCCGCCACGTGCTCGCCCAGCGGCGCCAGACCGTCTTCGATGATCGTCGCCAGCGCCGCCGCAAGGTCCGAACCGTCGTCGGCCAGCGCCAGGGTCCGGGTGCCCACCGCGGGGCGCCGCGCGGGCGCGTCCGCGTCGGCCCGGAATGTGTCGTAGAAGCGCCACGCGCGCAGTCGCTGCCGCATCGCCCACAGCTCTGGCGCCGCGCCCGCGTCGCCGTACTCCGTGAGCAGGCTCGCGTACGGCGGCAGCTCGGCCTCCCCCACCACCCACCGACCCGCGTCGTCGCGCAGCTCGACCTTGCGTCGCGAGCGGCGCGCCGCCAGCGCACCCGGCCGCAGCACCGGCCCCCGCCAAATCGCCTCGCGCTTGATCTCGGGATCGCGCAGAAAGTAGCGCAGCTCCGGCGGGAGGGTCTGCGCGGCCGGGCTCTGCGCCGGCAAACCGAGGTCCACGAGATATCCCAGCTCGTCCCCGGCGACCCCCAGCCGCAGCGAGACCGGCCCCCGCCGGACGGTGCCCTGCACGACGCCGGTACGCCGGGCGCCGCCGAGCGTCTCCGGCCCGGCCCACAAGGCCGACTGCAGTCCGCCTTCACGAGCCAACGACGCCACCACCCGCCCCTGGCCGCAGTCCGCCAGCAGCCGCAGCGCTCGATAGAGGCTCGACTTCCCGCTCCCGTTCGGGCCGGTCACGACGGTGAGCCGCCCCAGCGCCAGCACCACCTCCCGCAGCGAGCGATATCCCGCGACGGCCAGCACCCTGTCCATGCCCGGCAGGCTAACCGCGACGACCGACAACCCCGACCGCCGACCGCCGACCACACCGACCGCCGACCGCCGACAACGACCGGGTGTGCCGGGAGACGCTCGCGGGTAACGGCCAAGCATGAGCACGCGCACCGAGACCGACAGCATGGGAGCGATCGAGGTGCCCGCCGATCGCTACTGGGGCGCCCAGACCGAACGCAGCCTGGGCAACTTCGCCATCGGCCGCGACACCTTCGTCTGGGGACGACCGATGATCCGCGCGTTGGGCCTGCTCAAGAAGGGCGCCGCCGAGGCCAACGCCGAGCTCGGCGAGCTCGACCCCCAGCTCGCTGAGCTCATCGTCCGCGCCGCCGACGAGGTCATCGCCGGGGACCTCGATGAGCACTTCCCCCTGGTGGTCTTTCAGACCGGCTCAGGCACCCAGTCGAACATGAACGCCAACGAGGTGATCGCCGCCCGCGCCAACGAACTGGCCGGCGGCGCCCGCGGCAGCAAGACGCCGGTGCACCCCAACGACCACGTCAATCGCGGCCAGTCGAGCAATGACACCTTCCCGACCGCGATGCACCTGGCCATCGCCGGGGAGTTGCATCGCGAGTGCTACGCGGCGCTGGGCCGCCTGCGGGACGTCCTCGTCGCCAAGAGCGCCGACTTCGCGCACGTGGTGATGGTGGGCCGCACGCACCTGCAGGACGCCACCCCCGTCACGCTGGGGCAGACCATCGGGGGCTGGGCCGCCCAACTCGACGCCGCCATCGACGGCGTGCGGCACGCCGAGCACGGCGTCCACGAGTTGGCCATCGGCGGCACCGCGGTCGGCACCGGCCTCAATGCCCACCCCGACTTCGGAGCGCTGGCCGCGCGCAAGTACGCCGAGGCGACGGACCTGCCGTTCCGCCAGGCCGACGACCTGTTCGCCGCCCTGTCCGCGCACGACGCCCTGGTCGCCCTCAGCGCCGCGCTGCGCACGCTGGCCGGCGCCTTGATGAAGATCGCCAACGACGTGCGCTGGCTGGCGTCCGGACCGCGCACCGGCATCGGCGAGATCACGATCCCGGAGAACGAGCCGGGCAGCTCGATCATGCCGGGCAAGGTCAACCCCACCCAGTGCGAGGCGCTGACGATGGTGATCACCCGGGTCTACGGCAACGACGCCTGCGTCGCCTTCGCCGGTAGCCAGGGCAACTTCCAGCTCAACGTCTACAAGCCGGTGATGGCCCATGCCGTGCTGGAGTCGATCAGGCTGCTCAGCGACGCGGTGCGCTCGTTCACCGAGCACTGCGCGGTCGGCATCGAGCCCAACCACGAGCGCATCGCCGAGCACCTGGCGGCCGACCTGATGCTGGTCACCGCGCTCAACCGGCACATCGGCTATGACGCCGCCGCCGCGATCGCCAAGAGCGCCCACCACGAGGGGACCACCCTGCGCGCGGCCGCCGTGGCATCGGGCCTGGTCAGCGAGGCGGACTTCGACCGCTGGGTCGTCCCCGCCGAGATGACCCGGCCCAACGTCGAGCGCTGACCCGCGCCGTCACGCCCAGCGCGGCAGCCAGCCCCGGATCCGGTCCACGACGGGCCCGATCCCGAAGACGACCAGCAGCGTGCCGAGACCCACGTCCGCGCCGAGTGCAAACCCCAGCAAGCACCCGGCCGCCTGCACGGCCATATAGCTCCACCGGAACGGCACCGGCGGGTCGAACGCGATCGACGGGGCCTCGGTGGGGCCGATCCCGAGCTCCGCGGACAGGTAGCCGGCCACCCCCGCGCAGATCACCGCGAACCCGACCGCGAACTCCAGCCAGCGCAGCCCGGCCGGCTCCGGCCGCGGCACGAACGGCAGCATCGCCCCCAGCGCCGCGCCCACGACCAGCGGTTGGACCAGCGTGCCGAGGTCCGGACGCAGCCCCCGGGCCCAACCGACCCCGATGAAGACGGTCGAGACCGCCAGGCTCACGACCACGAACGGCAGGCCGCTGGCCAGGTAGATCCCGTTCAGCATCGTCGAATAGCCGTCGCTGCCCAGCCGCGAGCCGAGCAGCAGCGCCACCCCGGCCGAGAGGACGACGCACGACCCGACGAGCCAGCCGACCCGGGCGGGCCGATACCGGGCGCCCGCCGCCCCCGTCCCGGTCGCTGAGCTCACGTCGCGAGCCTAACCCGCTGCCGCCGCAGGGCCTCAGCGGCGCCGTTGGCAGCGGCCGCACCAATACAGGGTCCGCCCGGCCAGCAACTCCGCACGCACCCGGGAGCCGCAGGTCAGGCACGGCTCGCCGGTGCGCTTGTAGACGGCGAACGCCCGCTCGTACGTCGTGCCGAGCGCGCCGCCCGTCGAGGCCTCCTCGGTCGCCATGGCTTGCGGCGAGTCGTACGCCGTGAGCGCCGCCTCGACCTGGTCGGGCAGGGTCAGAATCTGTCCGAACCGTACGCCGAGCGGGAGCAGCCGCACCAGATCCGCCCACATCGCCCGCCAGGTCGCCGGACGGATCTCGACGCCGGGCCGGTGCGGATCGACGCGATGCCGGAACAGCAGCTCGCAGCGGTAGACGTTGCCCACACCGGCGACGACGGCCTGGTCCATCAACAGCTCGGCGATGCTCTTGCGGCTGCGCCCGATCTTGACCCAGGCGCGATCGGGGTCGGCGTCGGGCCGCAGCGGGTCGGGACCCAGCCGGCCCAGCACGGCCGCCACGGTCTCCGCAGTGGCCAACCGGCACAGGTTGGGCCCCCGCAGGTCGGCGACGTAGCCGGCGTTGCGCAGCCGACACCGGATGGCGCCCACGGCGGGCGGCTCGGCGCCCACGGCGGCGGGCTCGGCGCCCACGGCGGGGGGCTCGGCACCCACCGCGTGGGGCTCGGCACCCAACGCGGCGGGGCCCGGCCCCGCGCTGACCACGTCAGGGGCTGACCCGCCCGAGTCCCCGCCGGGATCGACGGACCGACCGATCGCGCCGTACGGACGCACGTCGAACTTGCCGATCAGGCCCAGGTGGACGTGCAGGAAGTCCTCGCCCGCGAACTCGACGAACAGGTGCTTGCCCGCCGCCGTGGCGCCGACGATTTCCCGCCCGTCCAGCAGGGCCGCCTCCGCCGCGAACCGGCCCTGCGGGCTGCTCACCCCGACCGGGGCACCGCCGAAGCGGAGTTCGATGCGCCGGGCGAGCGCGTGGATCGTATGGCCCTCGGGCACCTCAGCCGGCCTTCTTGGCCGGCGTCTTCTTCGGGTCGCCGGCCTTGGCCGCCGCCTTCTTCGCCGGCGCCTTCTTGGCCGCCGCCTTCTTCGGGGCGGCCGGGGACGCCGGGCCGGCCGGGCCGGCCGGGGACTCCTCGGCCGCCTGCTGCTCGGCCCCCGGAGCCGAAGCCGGGTTTCCAGAGGCCGCCGCACGAGCCGCCTTGGCCCGATCCACCGATTGCTGCAACGCCGCCAGTAGGTCGACGACCTGGCCCGGCGACTCCTCCGCCGCGGCCGGGGTCTCGACCTTGCCCCCGGCGATCTTGGCCTGCACGAGCGCCTCGACCGCCTCGGCGTAGTCGTCCTCGTATTCGGCCGGGTCGAAGTCCTCCGAGAGCGACTCCACCAGCAGATGGGCCATCTTCACCTCGCGCTCGGACGGTTCGGGCACGTCGGCGAGAGTGTCGAATTCAGGCTTGCGGATCTCGTCCGGCCACAACAGCGTCTGCAGCACGATGACGTCCTCGCGCACCCGCAGCACGGCCATCGTCATCCGGGACCGCACGCTGATCGTCACCACGGCCATCCGGTCCGCGGCACGCAAGGTCTCCCGCAGCAGCGAATAGGACTTCGCCGAGGCCTTGTCCGGCTCCAGGTAATAGGCCTTGTCGAACAGGATCGGATCGATCTGCTCGGCCGGCACGAACTTGTCGACCTCGATCTCCTTGCTCGACCGGTTCGGCAGGGCGGCCAAGTCGTCGTCGGTGAGCACCACCATCCGGCCGTCGGGCGTCTCGTAGCCCTTGACGATCTGGTCGTAGGGCACCTCGGCGCCATCGGCCTCCGCCACCCGGCGATAGCGGATCCGCGAGCCGTCGGACGCCCGGACCTGACGAAACTGCAGGTCATGGCTCTCGGTGGCGGAGTACATCCGCACGGGGACCGTCACCAGGCCGAAGGACACGGCCCCTTTCCACATTGCGCGCACCCGATCATCGTCCCGCGTCCGGGCACGTCGTGCCAGGTGATGGACCGGACCGAACGCAGTGAAAGGGGTATGCGCGGCGCGGGTAGGTCATGATGTGGGGCATGCTGCCCATGCTCGCCGTCCGCGCGACGTACCCTCCCGTGGGGCGAGACTGGGTGCACGAACGCAAGTGGGACGGCATGCGCGCCCTCGCCGACATCAGGTCCGGACGGCTGCACCTGCGCACCCGGTCCGGCAAGTCGGCCACCGACCGCTTCCCGGAGCTAGCACGCCTGGCCGCCAAGCACGACGACCTCCTCCTCGACGGCGAGATCTGCGTGCTCACCCGCGGGATGTGCCGGTTCTCGGCGCTCGCCGACCGCATTCACGTCAAGGACCGGGCGACGGCCTTCGCGCTCGCGCAGGGCCAGCCCGTCACCTACGTCATCTTCGACGTGCTGCGGCTGCACGGCACCGACCTGACCGACAAGCCGTGGACCGAGCGGCGCGCGATCCTGGACCGGCTGGGCTTGCGGGGACCCCGGTGGCAGGTCTCCCCCACCTACGACGACGGCGACGCGTTGTTCGCGACAACCCTCGAGCAGGGCTACGAGGGCGTGGTGAGCAAGCGGCGCGATGCCCCCTACCGGCCCGGCGTCCGCTCCGCCGACTGGATCAAGGTACCGCACCGGCCCCTGTTCTCCGTGGTGGTGGGTGGTTGGCAGGCGGAGCCGGGCAACCCGGCGCGGATCGCCGCGTTGTTGCTGGGCATGCCGGGGCCGCAGGGGCTGCGCTATCTCGGCTCGATGATGACGGGGCTGGCCGAGCGCTCCCAGGTCGATCTGCTCGCCGAGCTCAATCCGCGGCGCCGCACCGACAGTCCGTTCGACGTCGCCCCGAGCGTGCGGGAGGTGGTCTGGGTCGATCCGGAGGTGGTGGTCGACGTGCGCGCCACCGGCCTGGACTCCACCGGCCTGCTGCAGCGACCCTCCTACCAGCGGCTCCGACCCGACATGGACCCCGAGACGATCCTGGAGGAGATCCCGGACACGCAGGAGACCACCGGCGACACCCCGGTCTACGGCCCCCCGCGATGACCCCTCCGGAGCCGGAGCGCGGCCGGGTCGGCGTCACCGTCGACGGCCGGGTGCTGACCGTCAGCAGCCTCGACAAGATCCTGTTCCCCGCCACCGGCACGACCAAGGGCGAGGTCCTGGCCTATGTCGCCGCCGTCGCCCCGGCGCTGCTCGACCAGCTCGCCGACCGGCCGTTGACGCGGGTGCGCTGGCCGCACGGCACCGCCGGCGAGTCCTTCTTCGAGAAGAATGTGCCCGCCGGCGCCCCGGACTGGGTCCGTCGGGTCACCCTGGACTCCCCCGGCTCGCGCGGCGCCGGCGACCGGGTCACCTACCCGCTGATCGACGACCTGGCGGGGCTCACCTGGGTCACCAACCTGGGTGCCTTGGAGCTGCACGTGCCGCAATGGCGGGTCGCCGCGGACGGTACGCCGCAGCCGCCGGACCGCCTCGTCGTCGACCTGGACCCTGGCGCCCCCGCGGGGCTCGCCGAGTGCGCCCGGGTGGCGATCCTGGCGCGGGAGGCGCTCGCTCGGGTCGGCTACGTCCGCACCGTCCCGGTCACCTCGGGCAGCAAGGGGATGCAGCTGTACGCCGCCCCGCCGGGCGCCATCCCCGCGACCGGCGACGGCAGTCCTCGGGAGGTCGCCAAGGCCATTGCCGAGGACCTGGAACGTCGTGAGCCGGCGCTGGTGCTCAGCTCGATGGCCAAGGCCAAGCGGCCCGGAAAGGTGTTCCTGGACTGGTCCCAGAACACCCCGGCGAAGACGACGATCTGCCCCTACTCGTTGCGCGGCAAGCGGGATACGCCGTACGTCGCGGCGCCGCGCGACTGGGCCGAGGTCGAGGCGGCCGCCGAGCACGGCGAACTGTGGCAGGCCACTCCCGAGGAGGTCATGGCGCGGCTGAGCGCCGAGGGCGACCTGATGGCGACGCTGCGCTGACGGTCAGCGGCGCGCGCCGCGCGGACAGGTGGCGCATTCCGTCGCGCCCGGCAGGGCATAGATCATGCAGCAGCCGCGGCGGCGGCTGTGCGGTCGTGCCGGGCCGGGGCCGCGAACCCAGTCCCGGGCCGTCTCGGCGGCCATCGTCCACGCGTCGTGGACCAGCCCGTTCCGCTGACCGGAGCCCATCCGCACCTCCGGAGGCCGATAGCTGTCGGCGAACGCCCGGGCGTGCGCCAGGTAGCGCTCGTGGGCCGCAGCGGTGCGCGCGGCAGGGTCCGGCACCCGCCGGGCCCCCGCGGCGAGGACTCCCACGGCCACCGGGAACAGGTCCGGCTCGGCGAGGTCGTAGGACAGCGTCTCCGGTGCACCGGAGAGCACCCACTCGCTGAGGGCGGCGAAACCGGCCAGGGGAAGGGCGATGATCCCCAGGTACCACTGCAGCACGAATGCGGCGCCGACCTGCGGCGGGGCCGGCGCCCCGTAATAGGTCGCCTGGTTCCGCGTCACCTGGCGGCGCCAGCTCGCGGTGGGGTCGAGGCCGGCCAGCTGGGCGGACAGGACGTCGGCACACGACTGGGGCAGGGCCCGTCCCGGGCCGACGAGGAGTACGTCGAGGTAGCCGACCCGCCGGGTGAGCTGATCCGCCACGCGGCTCAGCTCGCCAGGGTCGATCCGCTCGGCACGATCCGCGATGTCGTCGGGGTCGGCAGCCATGGGGCTCATCGTGCCGCACCCCCGGGGGCACACACACGCCGGGAGGGCGGCGCCATCACGCCGCCCTCCCGATGAGGTTGCTGCCGCCACAACGGCGGTTCCGCGGGGAACGAATCAGCCGTTGGCCCGGTCGTAGGCCGCCTGCAGCTCGCCCGACACCCGGCCGCGGTCGCTGACCTGGAAACCGTTGGCGCGGCCCCACTCGCGGACTGCGTTGAGGTCCCGTCGTCCCGTGGCTCCCGCCCGTCGGCCGGACATCTTCCGGCCGCCGGAGCGTCGCGCGTGGCCGATCCACTTCGCGAGCTGATCCCGCATCTTCGAGGCATTAGCCTCCGAAAGGTCGATCTCGTAGGTGACGCCGTCCAGCGCAAACGACACGGTCTCCCGCGCCTCCCCGCCGTCAAGGTCGTCGACCAGGAGGACCTGGACCTTCTGCGCCATCGTTGGCTCTCTCTCTGAAGTCTGGTTGTAGGGATTGGGCGTCGTTAACTCCCGATCGGATCTTAAATGACGCGCCCGGGAATGGGAAATACAACACGCGACCCGATCTGCGCGACGCCAATCGGAAGCGGCTCCGCACGCACGGCGTGCGGCCCGG
The DNA here is from genome assembly GCA_020161845.1 of Actinomycetota bacterium. Taxonomy (GTDB): domain Bacteria; phylum Actinomycetota; class Actinomycetes; order Actinomycetales; family Dermatophilaceae; genus Austwickia. The sequence goes on along the minus strand of JAIUNK010000006.1, from coordinate 38,865 downwards.
CGACTGCTGATTCGTCGTTGCCCCGTAGCAAGCTCAAGAATCCGTCAATGGCGCGTATGCGGACGGCAAAGTCTGTCGAAGTAGGACCGGCTCCCCGGATCACCTGCGACCTGGATCACGACGCCCATCCGCGCTGCCACCGAAGCCGAGACCCGTGATCGGTGGGGCGCACGCCGAATCGGCAGTGCTGAGTGGGCGCAGCAGGCCGTCGCGCAGGCCCGGACTTAGATTGTCATAGCGCGATTATGGACAAACACGCGCGCGGCCGTGCGTCTAAGCGATGCGTCTAAACCGCGCGGCTAAACGGTCCGTCCCGTTATCTCGGCGCGTGGCCCGGCCCCGCACCAACGTCGGCGTCGTCGGCCGCTGCCCACCCCGTCGCAGGCGCCGCATTAGTCGATTGGCTCGCCTCCCAGCGGGCGTGCGCGAGCCGTTCATTTCGGTCACCCTCGAGGATCGCCTTCAACACCTTGTAGAGGAGGAAACCCACACCTATTGACGGCACGATCGCCAACACCACCGGCCAGACCGAGTCCACGGCTTTCCTCCTCCTGCGTTCCAGCAATAGCGCCCGCCACCGTTCCACTCGGGCAACTTCGCGCACCTGCGAGGCAACTGAAGCCACCTGCCGCGCAACTGCGGGGGCAGGCGCGGGGCACTGCGGGCCAGACACCGAGCCTACTCGCGCAGCGACATTCCCGACGGGCCGGCCACGGATTCCGCGAGAAAAGCGTGTGCGCCACACCGTTCGCCCCCGGCACCGATGGCCGCCACCCCCACCAGAGGCGTGGCGGCGAATTAGCGTGGCTCGTAGGGACCGTCGTCATACGGCGCGTCGCCATCGTCGGCGTCGTAGCGCTCGTAGGACTTGTGGGAATCGTCCGGGGGGTCCAGGCGGCACCAGCTCTGCACCAGCAGACCGCAGCCGATCATCGACAACCCGGCCGCCACGTAGGCCAGGCACCACTGGATGCCCCGCAGCACGACCGCCGATTCGGCATCCGGGACGAGCACCAACGCCTGCGCGAGATACCAGCCGGCGACCAGCCCCCCGGCCAGCGCCGCCGCCCGCGCGAGCAGCAGCGTCCGGAACGCCCGCAACGGGTCCAGGCGGCGCCGCAACCGACCGGCGCGCCAGCGGCGGATCGGCAGCCCAGCGATGACGATCAGCACGCACAGCAGCACCGGCAGGACCGCGCCATACCAACCCGGGAACGGCATCCGCCCGATGTGGTCGTTGAGCAGCCGCTGAATGAGATAACCCACACTGAGGGCCAGAGCGAAGGCCCAGCCGATGGTGGCCGGACGCAGACCCCCGTCGTCGCGCCGTGGGGTCCGGTCGGGTGCGCGATTCACCACGTGCGCACCAGCGCGGTCTCCGCCATCCACGTCGGCCATTCGGGCCCCGCCCGCACCCCGAATCGCGTCGCGACGTCGCGGGTCAGCGACTCCGGCGCGGCCCCCTCGGTGTGCTCCGAGGAGGCCCACAAGTCCGTCCACATGGCTGCCGCGGAGGCGTCGTAGGGATCCGCCAGTTGCCACGGAACCAGCACGAAGGCCCGCTCGTGCGCCCGCGGGTGGGGCAACGTCAGCTCCGGATCGTTGCTGCGGGCCTCCCCGCAGGAGGGGTCCGAATAGCAGATCAGGTCGAGATCGAGCGTGCGTGGACCCCAGCGGACCTCGCGGGTGCGGGCGTGCACCGCCTCCACATCGCGCAGGGCCACCAGCAGATTGCGCGGGGTGAGCCGGGTGTTCACGATCAGCACGGCATTGTGATACGCCGGCTGCTCCGGGCCGCCGACCGGTTCCGTCACGACCATCGGAGACAGGGCCAGGGCCGTGATGCCGTCCAGCGCCGCGAGTCGGCGGACGGCGTCGGCGAGGCGGGTCGCCGGCGCGTCGAGGTTCGCCCCGAGCCCGATCACCGCCCGGGCCACCCGCGTGACCGATCGGCTGACCGCGACATCCGTGACCGGCAGGCCGATCGGCGCCTGGGGCTTGTGCACCGTCACGGTGGCCGCCTCCACCAGCGGGTCCAGCAGGCATTCGCCGGCGATCCGGTCGGCGAGCGACTCGATGAGGTCCACGCTGGGACCCTGGATCACCGCGGCCGCCCGGTCCGCGAGGTCGGCGTAACTGATCGTGTCTGACAGATCATCCGAGGCACCCGCCCAGGACAGGTCGAGTTCCAGGTCGATGTCCACGACGAACGGCTGTGGGTTGATCCGTTCGGGGGGTAGCACCCCGTGACAGGCCTCCAGGGTGAGCCCGCGCAGACTGATCCGATCGGTCATCGTGCCACTCCGTTCGATCCGGCCCGGCCGGCGGCGTCGGTCAGCGCCGCCGCCACGGCGACCGCGGCCACCGATGCCGCGACGTCGTGCACCCGGACGGCCCACACCCCCTGGCTGGCCACCAGCGCGGACACGGCCGCCGTGGCGGCATCCCGGGCCGCCGGGTCTGCCGGCGTACCGTCCGGGCCCGCCAACAGCGCCCCCAGGAACCGCTTGCGGGAGGCCCCGATCAGCAACGGGTGCCCCAACTCCGCCAGCCGCGGCAGCGCGGCCAGCAGAGCCCAGTTGTGCTCGGCCTCCTTGCTGAACCCCAGCCCCGGGTCGAGCACGAGCCGGTCCGGGGCGATGCCCGCCTGCCGCGCCGCGGCGACGCGGGCGGCGAGTTCCGCGCACACGTCCGCCACCACGTCGTCGTACGCCGCGTAGTCGTTCATCACCGCGCCGTGCGCGCGCCAATGCATGACGACGTACGTCGTGTCCGGGCGCCCCGCGGCGACTTGCAGGATCTCCGGATCGGCCAGGCCGCCGCTCACGTCGTTGACGATCCGCGCGCCGGCCGCCAGCGCCTCAGCGGCGACCTGAGCGCGCATCGTGTCGACCGAGACGACGGCGCCCGCCTGAGCCAGCGCCCGGATCACCGGGATCACCCGGCGCAGCTCCTCGGCCTCATCCGGCCGCTGCGCCCCCGGCCGGGTCGACTCCCCGCCGATGTCGAGCAGGTCCGCCCCCTGGGCCAGCAGGGTCCGACCGTGCGCGACCGCGGCGTCGGCCGCCAGATAGCGGCCACCGTCGCTGAAGCTGTCGGGGGTGACGTTGACGATGCCCATGACGCGAGTGCGCGCGCGGCCACCACCCGCAGCGGCGGGGGCGAGGGGATCCAGGGCGGCGGTGGCCGGCACGCTCAGCCCCCTCCGGCGCGGATCAGGCTCATCGCCTCGGCCCGCGTCGCCGGGCGGCGCAGCACGCCGCGCACCGCCGACGTGGTCGTTCGGGAGCCGGGCTTCTTCACCCCCCGCATCGACATGCACAGGTGCTCGGCCTCGACGACGACGATCACGCCCTGCGCCCCCAGCTGGCCCACCAGCGCGTCGGCGATCTGCGTCGTCAGCCGCTCCTGGACCTGCGGTCGCCGGGCATAGCAGTCGACCAACCGCGCCAGCTTGCTCAGGCCGGTGACCTGCCCGTTCTTGGCCGGGATGTAGCCCACGTGGGCCCGCCCGTGGAACGGCAGCAGGTGGTGCTCGCAGAGGCTGAAGACCTCGATGTCGCGCAGCAGGATCAGTTCGTCGTGGTCGATGTCGAACCTGCGGTGCAGGATCGTCGCGGGGTCTTCGCGCAGGCCGGCGAACAGCTCGCCGTACGCCCGGGCCACCCGCGCCGGGGTGTCCCGCAACCCGTCCCTCTCGGGGTCCTCCCCCAACGCCAGCAGCAGCTCGCGCACCGCGGCCTCGGCCCGGGGGAGATCGACGCCGGCCGCGAGGCCGGCCGCCGCGTCGAACCCGGCCGTCGCGTCAGAGCCGGCCGGGGCGCCGGCCCGCGGGCCGGGGTCACCCACCGACCTGTCCCCCGGGCGGGACCTCGATGACGGCCTGCGGCGGGTGCTCCTCCCACGCGCGCTTGGCGTTCGGGTCCTCGCCGCGCTCGATGGCCGCCCGCTCGGCGGGGGTCTGGACCGGCGGGAGCTCGCTGACCGTCCGTCGGTCGCTGGACAGCCACACCGGCCGGGGCGGCTGCTTGCGCACCCCCTCGAACACCGTCTTGAGCTGCTCGGCGTTCAGGGTCTCCTGCTCCAGCAGCTCCAGCACCAGGCGATCGAGGATGTCCCGGTTGTCGTGCAGGATCCGCCAGGCCTCGTCGTGGGCGGCTTCGATCAGGCGCCGGATCTCCTCGTCGACGATGGTCGCCAGGCCCTCGGAGTAGTCCCGCTGGTGGCCCATGTCGCGGCCCAAGAAGACCTCGCCGGTCTCCTGGCCCAGCCGGATCGCGCCGATCCGCTCGCTCATGCCGAACTGGGTGACCATCCGGCGGGCCATCGCGGTGGCCTTCTCGATGTCGTTGGCCGCCCCGGACGTCGGGTCGTGATAGATGATCTCCTCCGCGACGCGCCCACCCAGGGCGTAGGCCAGCTGGTCCAGCATCTCGTTGCGGGACTGGCTGTATTTGTCCTCGATCGGCAGCACCATCGTGTAGCCCAGCGCCCGGCCGCGCGGCAGGATCGTCACCTTGGTGACGGGATCGGTGTGGTTGAGGGAGGCGGCCACCAGGGCGTGGCCGCCCTCGTGGTAGGCCGTCATCTTCTTCTCCTTGTTGCTCATCAACCGGGTGCGCTTCTGCGGCCCGGCGACCACCCGGTCGATGGCCTCATCCAGGGCGCGGTCGTCGATGAGCTGAGCGTTGGAGCGGGCGGTGAGCAGCGCCGCCTCGTTGAGGACGTTGGCGAGGTCGGCACCGGTGAAGCCGGGGGTACGCCGGGCGACGGCCATCAGGTCGACCCCGGGCGCCAGCGGCTTGCCGCGGCCGTGCACCTGCAGGATCGCGTTGCGGCCGAGCATGTCCGGGGCCTCGACCGCGATCTGCCGGTCGAACCGGCCGGGACGCAGCAGCGCCGGGTCGAGGATGTCGGGCCGGTTGGTGGCCGCGATCAGGATGACGTTCTGCCGCGCGTTGAAGCCGTCCATCTCGACGAGCAACTGGTTGAGGGTCTGCTCCCGCTCGTCGTGGCCGCCGCCCAGCCCCGCGCCGCGGTGCCGACCGACCGCGTCGATCTCATCGACGAAGACGATGGCCGGGGCGTGCTGCTTGGCCTGCTCGAACAGGTCCCGCACCCGGGAGGCGCCGACGCCGACGAACATCTCGACGAAGTCCGAACCGGAGATCGAATAGAACGGCACCCCGGCCTCGCCGGCCACGGCGCGAGCCAGCAGGGTCTTGCCGGTGCCGGGCGGGCCGTAGAGCAGCACGCCACGCGGGATCTTGGCGCCGACCGCCTGGAACTTGGTGGGCTCGGCGAGGAACTCCTTGATCTCGGTGAGCTCCTCGATGGCCTCGTCGGCGCCCGCCACGTCGGCGAACGTCACCGGCTCGGTGTTCTTGTCCGCCAACTTCGCCCGGGACTTGCCGAACTGCATGATCTTGCCGCCACCACCCTGGGCCTGCATCATCAGCCACACGAACAGGCCGAGGATCAGCAGCATGGGCAGCACGTTGACCAGCAGCGCCGTCCAGATCGAGGACTGCGGAGGCTTGTCGTTGTAGCCGCTCGGCGGCTGCTTGGCCTTCAGCTCCTCCATCAGGGACTCACCGCGTTGCGGCACGTAGAGCGTGTAGACCTTGTCGGTGTTCTTGACGTCGCCGACGTCCTGCTTGCCCTTGAGCGTCAGCTCCAGGCGGTCGTCGTCCACGAACGTTGCCGACTCGACCTTGCCCTCGGTGATGAGTCGCTCGGCCTGGTAGGTCTGCACTTCGGAGAACCCGCTGGTCGGCATCATCTGGAGCGCGATCAACAGGACGCAGACCAGCACCACGATCAGCGGGATCGGGTTCTTCAGGATGCTCTTGGCTTTCATCAGCGGGAACTCGCCCCGGACCTCCTGCTCGAGGGGACGTACGGCCGGGGTGACAGCGTCTGACTCGGCCCCCTCGACGGTACACCGGCGGGCGCGTCACCCCTCATCAGGTTGGGCAACGGTCAGCTGCGCCGAAGTGTTCCGGGTTGGCCGGTCAGCCGCCAACCGAGTTCGCACAGCACGATGCCGAGGGCCACCGCGCCGCTGGCCACCGTCATCGCCGAGGCGCTGCCGATGTCGAGCATGAAGAACTCGGCCAGCGGCCGGACCGTGAACATCACCACGTACGCCGCGGCGCCGCCGAGGATCAGCGCCCACTTCCACAGCACATCGGGCCGGGCCACGGCGATGAGCACCCACATGGCGATGCCGATGACGACCACCAGCGCCGCCGTACTGATCTGCGCCGCGCTCGCCCCCTCCGACTCCGCCCGCAGGTAGACGCACGTGGCGAACGTCAGGACGCCGATGACCACACCCGCCGGGGCCGCCCGGGCGAGCGCCCGGCGGGCGAATCCCGGCCGGGCTCGTTCGCCGTTCGGGGCCAGCGACAGGAAGAAGGCCGGGATCCCGATCGTGAACCAGGCCGTGATCGTCACGTGCAGCGGCACGAACGGGAACGGCATCTGCGCCAGCCCGACCAGCAGCGCCAGCACGACCGAGTAGAAGGTCTTGGTCAGGAACAGCACGGCGACCCGCTCGATGTTGCCGATCACCCGGCGGCCCTCGGCGACCACCCTGGGCAATGTCGCGAAGGAGTCGCCGAGCAGCACGATCTGGGCCGCCGACCGACTGGCCTCGGACCCCGAGCCCATCGCGACCCCGACGTCGGAGTCCTTGAGGGCCAGCACGTCGTTGACTCCGTCGCCGGTCATCGCCACCACGTGCCCGCGCGACTGCAGCGCCCCGACCATCGCGCGCTTCTGCTGCGGGGTGACCCGCCCGAAGACGCTGGACCGCTGTAGGACATCGGCCAGGGCCGCCGGGTCCTCCGGGAGGGTGCGGGCGTCGACGGCGTCGGCCTCCACCGGCTCCGACGTACCCGCTCCCGAGCCCGATCCCCCCGGACCCGAGCCCGATGCCGAGCCCACCGGCCCCGGGCCCGCGCCGATGCCGACGGCGCGCGCCACGGCGGCCACCGAGGTGGCATTGTCGCCCGAGATGACCTTGAGCGCCACGCCCTGGTCCGCGAAATAGGCCACGGTCGCCGCGGCGTCCCCGCGGACCTTCTGGGCCAGGACGATCAACGCCACCGGGGTCACCGCGCCGAGCGTGTCGGGATCGGCGACGCTGCCCGCCGCGCTGCCCAGCAGCACGACCCGCAGCCCCTGCGCGCCGATCTTCTCCGCCTGTTCCGCGGCCGGGCTGCCCGGCGCCGCCAGCACGTCCGGAGCGCCGATGACCAGGGTGCGCGGCGCCCCGGGGGGAGCCTCGAAGGTGGCCCCGGACCATTTGGTCGCCGAGGTGAACGGCGCCGTCGCGGCCACCGGCCAGGGCTGCGCCGGGGGCCCGACCGCCGCCGCGAGGGTCGCCATCGTCGCGTTCGGGTGCGGGTCGGTCGCGGCCAGTTGGGCGGCGAGTTCGCGAGCGGCGGATTCGTCGTACGCCGCCTCGAGGGGCACGATCCGGTCGAAGGCCATCCCGCCCTCGGTGAGCGTGCCGGTCTTGTCGACGCAGACGGTGTCCACCCGGGCCAGGCCCTCGATGGCCGGCAGTTCCTGCACCAGCGCGCCGTGTTTGCCCAGCCGCACCACGCCGACGGCGAACGCCATCGACATGAGCAGCACCAGGCCCTCGGGCACCATCGGCACCAGCGCGCCGACCAGCCCCAGCAGCACCTGGTTGCCGCCGCTGCTGAGCAGGTTCAGCTGCACCCACACCGTGAGCGCCCCGACCGGCAGCAGCAGATAGGTGACCCATTTGAGGATCTTGTCGACGCCGCTGCGCAGCTCGGAGTTCATCAGCGTGTAGCGGCTGGCCTCGGCGGCCAGCTGGGCGGCATAGGCGTCGGCGCCCACCCGGGTGGCCCGATAGGCGCCGGACCCCGAGACGACGAAGCTGCCGGAGAGCACCGGCTGCCCCGGCGGCTTCTCGACCGGGTCGCTCTCGCCGGTCAGCAGCGACTCGTCGACCTGCAGGTGCTCGGCCTCGATGACGTCCCCGTCGACGACGATCTGGTCCCCGGGACGCAGCTCGATGACGTCGTCGACGACGATGGCGCGACGGTCCAGGCGGCTGCTCTGGCCGTCGCGACGCACCAGCGGGTGCGCCTCGCCGACGATCGCGAGCGCGTCCAGGGTGCGCTTGGCGCGGACCTCCTGGACGATCCCGATCCCGCTGTTGATGATGATGAGTAGCCCGAACAGGCCGTTCTTGAAAGATCCGGTGACCGCCACGAGCGCGAACAGCACGGCCAGGATCGCGTTGATGCGGGTGAACACGTTGGCCCGGACGATCTGGCCGACCGTGCGCCCCGATCGTGGCGGCAGGTCGTTGACCTGGCCCGCGGCGACGCGCTGCGCCACCTGCGCGGCGCTCAGCCCCCCCGCCGCCAGGGCGACGTCGACCGCCTGATCGGCCGTTGTCGGCAGCGCTTCGGTCACCGTGCTCCTCCCCCGAGTCCACTCGCCTTCTGGCTTGGCCATCGGCCGTGCCCACGGCGGCTGTAGCCGTTCGCCGCAGGTATCACGAGCGGCGCGGCTGCGGGGTTCCCGTCAGGCGTAGACGTGCGGAGCCAAGGTGCCCACGCAACGCAGGTTGCGATAGCGCTCGGCGAAGTCCAGGCCGTAGCCGACGACGAACTCGTTCGGGATGTCGAAGCCCACGTATTTCACCGGAACATCCACCTTCGCCGCGTCCGGCTTACGCAGCAACGTGCAGATCTCCACCGACGCGGCCTGCCTCGAGGCCAGGTTCGCCTGGATCCAGGACAGCGTCAGCCCCGAATCGACGATGTCCTCCACGATCAGCACGTGCTTGTCGCTGACATCGGTGTCGAGATCCTTCAGGATCCGCACGACGCCGCTGGATTTGGTGCCCGAGCCGTAGGAACTCACCGCCATCCAGTCCATCGGCACGGTGCCCGGCATCGCCCGCATGAGGTCGGCCATGATCATCACCGCGCCCTTGAGGACCCCGACCAGGATCAGGTCCTTGCCCTGGTAGTCGGCCCAGATCCGCGCAGCGAGCTCGTCGAGCCGGGCCCGGATCTGGTCCTCGGTCAACAGGACTTTTTCCAGGTCGGAACCCATGTGTTCGGCGTCCACGGCCCCATTCTCACTCATCGTCCGGCCCGGCGGGGCCGCAGCGGGCGGCGTGGAAGCTGACCAGCCCGCCGTCCCGGACCGCGACGAGCCCGCCGGGCAGATGCGCCGGGCCCTGCCCCCGCCAGGTCGTGACCAGCGCGTCCAGCGCGCGGACGTGGGCCGCGGTGACCTCTGGGCAGCCCGCCTCCCGGGCGAGCAGCCGCCAGACCCGCCCCCGGACGGCGAGCCCGGGCGCGGCGAGCGCGGCCACCGGCCACGGCGCCGGACCGAGCTGGCGCCGGACCGCTGCGGCCATCTCATCGAGCGCGTCCGCGTCGGCCCGGGCCAGGTCGGCGCTGCGCGCCAGCGCGGCCGACAGGCCGGGGCCGAGGTCCGCCTCGAGATCGCGCAGCGCCCGCCGAACCCGGTTGCGCAGGTGCGCCGGGTCCTCGTTCGTCGGGTCCAGCCACGGGGTCAGCCCCTGGGCGGCGCAGGCGGCGTGGGTGGTGGCGCGGGGCAGGGCCAGGAGCGGACGCTCGTACGGCGTACGGCGGCGCGGCATGCCCGCCAGGCTCCGGGTGCCCGACCCGCGCGCCAGCCCGAGCAGGACCTGTTCGGCCTGATCGTCTCGGGTGTGGCCGAGCCAGACCGCGTACGCCGTGAGCTCCTCGACACAGCGCCCCAGCACGGCGTACCGGGCCGCCCGCGCCGCCGCTTCGGGCCCGCCGCCCGCCCCGGCCTCGCTGCCCGCTCCAGCCTCGCCACCCGCCCCGGCCTGGCCACCGCTGCCCTCGCCCGCCGTTGCCGGGCGGCCCACGTCGGCCCGGCGCACCAGGACCGGGTCCGCACCCAGGCGCCGCGCGGCGGCGGCCGCCTCCTGCGCGACCCGCGCGGAGTCAGCCTGCAGCCCGTGATCCACCACGACGGCACCGACCCGCACCGCCACCTTCGGGGCCTCGAAGACGGCGCCCGCGAGCAACGCCAAGGAGTCCGGGCCGCCCGAGCAGGCGACCAGGACCAACGCGCCCGGCGGGACCTCGGCCAGGTGCTCCCGCACGGCGTGGCGGACCGCCGCGACGGCCGGATCGGGCCCGGTCAGCCGTGCACCCGCGCGATCCAGCGGTCCGGCTCCTGGATCTCGGCGGCCGACGGAAGGGTCTGCGGGGAGGTCCAGACGGCGTTGAAGTCGTCCCGGCCGACCCGCGCGGTGACGGCGCGCACGAACGCGGCCCCGTCGCGATATTGGGCCATCTTGGCCTCCAGCCCCAGCAGCCGGCGGATCAGGATGTCCAGCCCGGAGATGCCCTGGCGGCGCTTGTCGAAGCGCGCCCGGATCGCGGCCACGGAGGGCACGACCTGGGGCCCGACCTCGTCCATGACGACGTCGGCGTGACCCTCCAGGAGCGCCATCACCGCACCGATCGAGGCCAGTTCGGCGCGCTGGTCGGCGTCGAGGAAGAGCTCCGGCAGCCCGGTGCCGCCCGGGCGGAGCACCTCGGGCGCGTTGCGGGCGGCGAGCTTGAGCCGGTCCAGCAGCTGGTCGGCGTCGGGCACCAGGTCGGTCGCGACCCGGCGGGTGCGGCCCAGCATGTGCTCGCGCAGCCACGGCACCGCGGTGAACTGCACCCGGTGGGTCTCCTCGTGCAGGCAGACCCAGAGCCGGAAGTCCGCCGGAACCAGGTCGAGCTCCCGCTCGACCTGCACGACGTTCGGCGCCACCAGCAACAGCCGGGGGGCGGTGCCGGGGGCGTAGGCCAGGTCGTATTGGCCGAGCACCTTCGTCGACATGAACGCCAGCAGCGCGGCCACCTCGCCGCCCGTGGCGGCGCCCCCGATCCGCTGCGCGATCGGGCCCGGCAGCGGCTTGCCCGGACGGTGCGCGAGCTTGGCCACGATCGGGTCGAGCAGCGCCGCGAAACTGGTGATGTTGATCTGCGCCCAGGTGGGGCGGTCGACCACCAGCGCCGGCTCGGGACCGGTCGCGGTGTGCAGGCCGGAGGTGTCGGCGACCGGCTGGTACGCGCGCTGCGAGGCCTCTCGCAGCTCCGCCACCACGGCGTGCGCCTCATCGGCCCCGATCTTGGGCCCGGGCGGCGTGACGGCCTTCACCCCGCGCGCGGCCAACGACCAGTCGACCATCCGCACCGGCGGCGCATCCGGCGGATCCGGCGGGACGACGTCCGATCCGGCGGCACGCTCGATCTCGCTCATGTCGGCCATCCTCTCAGGCCGCGTCTCAGCGTCGGCCGCCGCCGAGCAGTCCGCCCAGGATGCTGCCCAGGACCCCACCGCCCAGGCCGCCACCCAGACCGCCGCCAGCCTGACCAGCGCCGGCCTGACCAGCGCCGCCCTGGCCCGCGGCCTGGGTGAGGGCGCCGGTGAGGATCTGGCCGAGGATGTCGCCGATGCCGCCCTGGGCGCCCTGCGGCTGGCTCTCGGCGGGATCGGCCGAGGCCGCGCCGCCGGCGAGCTGGCCCTGCAGCTGCTTGGCCAGCCAGGCGAGCACGATCGGCGCCAGGATCGGCATCAGCTTGCCGACCAGGCCCTGGTTCAGCGAGCCGAGGCCGCCCAGGCGATTCACGACCTCGTTCTGCTGCGCCCCGAAGATGTGGCCCACGATCTTGTGTCCGTCGCCGGTGTCCACCTGGTCCAGGCTGGGCTGCTCCGCCAGCGCCGGGTCGTGCTGACCGAGCGCCTGCGCCAGGGACGCGGCGCCGGCCGGGTCCTGCGCGTTGGCCTGCAGGCCGCCGAGCAGCGCCGGCAGCACCGCGCCGACCGCCGCCCGGGTCTCCTCGGGCGACGCGCCGACCTGCTCGGCGATCTGGTCGATCGGCAACTGCGAGAACAGCGTCGAGATGTCGGACATGGCTCCCCTTCCGGATCGGGCCGACGATGCGGCCCCCGTCGAGCCGCGTCGGCTCCTGAGCGGACGGTATCCGCGCCGTCGGCGGCGCGCACATCGAGCCCCGGCGCGCGTGCCGGTCAGCGGCAGCCGCAGCCCGCCAGCGCCGCCGCGAACCGATCCAGGGCCTCGCGGGCATCCTCGGTGCCGGTGGCCGGCACCCGGTCCGCCAGCACCGCGAACACCAGCAGCCGGCCGTCGCCGGTCAGCACCGTTCCGGCCAGGGAGGACACCCCGGTCAGGGTCCCGGTCTTGGCCCGGACGACGCCGGCCCCGGCCCGTTGCGGGCCGGTCAGATAGCGGTTCGCCAGGGTCCCGACGAGCCCGGCGGTGGGCAGATCGGCGGTCACCCGGGCAAGATCCCCCGCCGCCGACTGCGTCCCGGCGAGCAGCACGGCCGCGAGCGTCGCAGCGGAGGCGCGGCTGCCCGGCGCCAATCCGGAGGGGTCGGCGACGGCCAGCCCGTCGGTGGGCGCGCCCAGCGCCGCGACACGATCGCTCACCCACGCGGACACCGCATCGAAGGTGGGCGCCTTACCGGACCGGACCGCCGCGACCCGGGCCAGCGCCGAGGACAGCGTGTTGTCCGATTCGGCGAGGGCGAGCGCCAGTTGGTCGCCGACGGGAGCGGATCGCACCACGCCGAGGCGTTCGGCCGTCGCTGGGGCGGCACCGCGGGAGACCCTGCCGGTGACGACGACCCCGCGGGCCGCCAGCGCGTCCCGGAACGCCACGGCGGTCGCCAGCGCGGGGTCGGTGGGTACGTCCTGGCCGGGGCGGGGCCGGTACGTCGTGAGGCCGAGCGGCGCCACCGGACCCGCGTACCCGTTCGCCACATCCGCCGACACCCACGCCGGGTCGATCCGCGGGCCGGCCAGGGCCCCCTCATCGAGTCGGATCGTGACCGGTTCGGACGCCCGATCGGCCGCCGCTCCCGACGTACCGGCCGCTCCCGACGTACCGGCCGCTCCCGGCGTACCGGCAGCTCCTGAGGCACTCGCACCCGCCCGCAACCGGGCCGCGACCTGGTCGGCGAGATCGGCGAGCCCGGCCCGGCCGGGCACCGCAAAGGGCTCCCCCGCGGTCGGGGACAGCAGCGTGTCCCCGCCGGCCACCAGGACGATCTCGCCGGGCTCGGCGCCGCGCACCACCGTCGTGTCGAGCGTGGCGCTCATCGGCATGGACGTCGCGACCGCCGCGGCGGTGAGCAGCTTGGTCGTCGAGGCTGGCGTGCGCGGCGCCGCCGAGTCCTTCTCATAGAGCACCTGCCCGGTGCGGGCGTCCCGCACCATCGCCCCCACCGCAGGGCCGAGCGCGCGGTCGGCGATCAGCGGGTCCAGCGTCGCGGCGAGCGCCGCAGCGCTCGGCTGCCGCGCGCTGCCCGCGGCGGGCGGCAACGGCAGGTCGGCGGCGTCGGCCGGCAGCAGTCGTCCCCCGGCGGGGGCGGGCGCCGGCGCCCCGGGCGGTGCGTTCGGGGCCGGCGCGCCGGTCGGTGCGGCCACCGGGCGGTCGGTGGTGAGGGCGCCGGGCGCGACATCGGCGATGTCCAGCCCGACGTACGCCCCGACGGCCAGCACAGCCGCGGCGATGGTCCACCGGGCGCGTCTCATCGGTCCTCTCTTATGGCCGCGACAGCAGCCGGAATGCGCCAGACTGACCATGACGCGCTGCGCCGCCACAGTGAGCGTAAGACACCGGCCACACCAGGAGGCAACGACATGACGAGCAACATCGAGCTCCAGCCGGGCGACCGGGACCAGGCGCCTCCCGCCACCCCGCCGATGTTCTTCGACGTGACGGTCGAGATCCCCAAGGGGCAGCGCAACAAATACGAGATCGACCACGAGACCGGCCGCATCCGCCTGGACCGGATGCTGTTCACCTCGACGCAATACCCGAGCGACTACGGCTACATCGAGGACACCCTCGGCGAGGACGGCGACCCGCTCGACGCCCTGGTGCTGCTCGACTCGCCGACCTTCCCCGGCGTGGTCATCAACTGCCGCGCGATCGGGATGTTCCACATGCGCGACGAGTCCGGGGGCGACGACAAGATTCTGTGCGTGCCGGCGAAGGACCCGCGGGTGACCCACATCCAGGCGCTGGACGACGTCAGCGAGTTCGACCGCCTGGAGATCCAGCACTTCTTCGAGACCTACAAGGATCTCGAGCCGGGCAAGAGCGTCGAGGGCGCGCACTGGGCCGACCGGCTGACGGCCGAGCGCATCATCAACGAGGCGATTCAGCGAGCCACCGACAACGGCGTCACCACGCACCGTTGGCCGATGCCGCACCGGCACTGATCGAGAGCGGTACGCCGGGTGGACCGGCCGGGTGTCAGCGCACCCGGCCGGCGCGGTTGGCCGTGTTGGCGGTTGAGCGTCAGCGCACCCGGCCGGCGTAGCCGATCAGCTCGCCGAAGTAGATCGACTGCACCTTGACCGGCTCCCCGAACGTGGGGGCGTGGATCATCTGGCCGCCACCGAGGTAGAGCCCCACGTGGTAGATGTCGCCGCCGACCTGCCCGTAGAAGATCAGGTCACCCGGCTGGGCCTGCGCGAGGGGCACCTGCACGGTCTCCGACCATTGCCAGTTGGTCTGGTGGCTCAGGGCGACGCCGGCCGAGGCCCACGCCATCTTGGTCAGTCCGCTGCAGTCGTAGCCGCCGGGTCCCTCGCCACCCCAGACATAGGGCTTGCCGAGTTGTGCCCTCGCGTAGGCGATCGCCGCAGCCGCACCACCCTTGGGTGCGGGTGCGGGTGCGGGGGCGGGCTTCGGTGCCGGGGCGGGCTTCGGTGCGGGTGCCGGTGCGGGTGCCGACCTCGGCGCGGGCGCGGGGGCCTGTCGCGGCGCCGGTGCGGGCGCGGCGCTGGGCCTGGGCGCCGGTGCGGGCGCGGCGCTGGGCTTGGGGGCCGGGGCCGCGTACTCCCGGCGGCGGGCGGCCTCCTCGGCGGCGGCCTTGTCGGCTGCCGTCTTCTCGGCGGCGGCGCGATCGGCCGCGGCCCGCTCGGCGGCCGCCTTCGCCGCGGCAGCCTGCTGCGCAGCGCGTCGTTGCGTCTCGATCTCGACGCTGGTATTCCGCAGCGCGGCCAGTTCGGCGATGAGCAGCTGCTGCCGGCGCTGCAGGGACTCCCGCTGCGTCGCGGCGGCGACGGCCTCGGCACGTGCTGCGGCGGCGGCCTCGATGGCCCGCCGGGATGCGGCCTCCTGCTGCAGTCGCGCGGTCGCGGCGGCGCGCTGCGCGGCTGCGGCCCGCTGGGCGGATAAGGCTGCGTCGCCGAGGACAGCCCCGCGGTACGACGTGACCAGGTCGAGACCGGCGGCGCGGTCGGCCACCGTGGTGCTGCCGTGCGCCGTGAGGAGGACCTCCAGTCCGTCCAGCGACGCCCCCGTCATCCACAACTGCGCGGCCAGGGTGTCGACCTGACCCTGCGCGGCGGCGCGGTGGGCGGCAGCGGCGGCGGCGGCCTGCTGGGCGGCCACGGCAGCCGCGGACCGCCGGTCGAGTTCCAGCTTGGCGTCGTTGGCCTGCTCGGCCGCGCGGCCGGCGCGTCGGGCCAGGTCGATGCCGCGAGCGTCGGCGGCATCCAGCGCCGCCGTGATCTCCTGGACGTTTCGGGAGGCCAGCGCGGTCTTGGCGCGAGCCTCGTCCACCTCCTGCTGGCTCGGTGAGCCGCCCTCCCCCGGGTCCGCGTGGGCGCCGACCACGCCGCCGAGCAGCAGGGCCGCGCTGAGCGCGACGGTGGAGGCCAGCCGGGTGCGTTGGGGTCTAGTGGGGGGCACGAGGGGTTGGTTCACGGGGGAGGAACCTTCCGCGGAAGTCGATGCGGCGATCGAACGCTGCTGTAGGGGAGGCCGATTCGTGATCTCGTCGGCCCCGGCCAGCATGCCGCCAGGCCGCGCCGGCGCGGAATGTTATGCAAAGGTGATGTGCGACCACAGGACGCTGCGCTGCGCCGAACGGTCGTCCGACCCGAGCGGAGTACCGCGCGGGGCTCACCGGTCGGCGGACGCCGGCACAGCGCTGATGGGCAGATCGCCGTACGCCGGCCGGAAGCTCACCGTGGCGGCCGGATCACCATGCAGGACAACGGCGTTGCCCGACGATCCGGGCGCCTGGTCGGCACTCACCGGATGCGGCAGACCCACTGTGACAGCGGCCAACAGGGTCGCGAGGACGACGGATCGACCCAGCCGGATACCGGTCGTGCCCATCGCGAGCCTCCACGCCCTCGGGTCGGCGGCAGACTCCGCCCCTCGCCGCTCCCATCGGCGCGGATCCGGCCGTGTTAACCGCAGATCGACAACGCTCCGATCACGACCCGACTCGACCACGCCGAGCCGGCCGCCCATGCCCGCCAAGTCGCCGGGCCACCGCCGGCCAGAGCGGGCGCAGTGCGCCGCGTCAGAGCGCCGGCGCACCGATGTCGAGGCGGTGCGCCCCGGCGTACACGTTCATCCGGTCCCCGCGCACGAACCCCGCGAGCGTGAGCCCGCTCTCCTGCGCGACCTCGACGGCCAGCGAGCTCGGCGCCGAGACCCCCGCCAGGATCGGGATGCCGGCCATCACGGCCTTCTGGGCCAGCTCGTACGACGTGCGCCCGCTGACCATCAGGATCAGCCCGCGTCCCGGCCGGTGTCCGTGCAGCAGCGCCCAGCCGACGACCTTGTCCACCGCGTTGTGCCGGCCGACGTCCTCGCGGGCCACCAACAGCTCCCCCGCGGCGGTGAACAGCCCCGCGGCGTGCAGCCCGCCGGTGGCGTCGAAGGCCTTCTGCGCCGCGCGCAGCCGATCCGGCAGCGCGAGGATCAGTTCGGCGCCCACCCGGACCTGGTCCTCGGTCAGCTCGACGGGGCGCCGGGCCTGCAGCAGCTCGATGCTCGCCGTGCCGCACACGCCGCACGCGGAGGTCGTGAGCGTGCTGCGGCGCCGCTGCGGGGGCACTACCAGCTCCTCGGCCAGGGCGACGTCGAGCAGGTTGTAGGTGTTCTGCGGAGTACCGGCCGGGTCCTCGCGGACCGAGCCGGCGCAGTAGCGGGCCGTCACCACGTCGGCCGCGGCGTCGATGATCCCTTCGGCCGACAGCAGGCCGTGCGCCAGTTCGACGTCGTGGCCGGGGGTTCGCATCGTCGTGGTGTAGGCCTCGCCGCCGACCCGGATCTCCAGCGGTTCCTCGACGGCGAGGGTGTCGATCCGGTCGACCTGCCGCACCGGTGCGCCGGGCTCGGGTCGGGTGATCGCGACCACCCGCCGCCGTACCGTCACCCGTCCCATCGCGCACCTTCCCGCAGCTCCCGCACCGGTGCCCACGATGGTGTCAGACCCTCGATCGGCTGGGCCAGGGAGGGTACGCCGCAGGTGGCGACGCTGATCGACGGCGGGGCTCCGAATTGACGGGTCGGCGTGCGAGCGCCACCGTGATCGACGTGATTCCTCCCGCCCGGCGGACGATGTGACGCCTCCCGCCCGGCCCGACCCGCTCGCGCCGGGCACACGACCCCCGGCCGAGGAGTTCCGGCTGGGGGAGATCGCGCTCACGGCGTACGGACCCAGCTTGCTGGGCGGCTTCGGGGTGGGCGCGATCACGCCGGTGCTGCCGCTGGCGGCGCTGGCACTCGGCGCCTCAGCGGCCCAGGCCGGACTGATCGTCGCGCTGATCATGGTCGGCTCCCTGGTCGCCTCGCTGCCCGGCTCGGTGGTGACGGCGCGGATCGGGGAACGCGCGGCGCTGGTCGCTTCGGCGCTGATCGACTCGGTGATGGTGGTCGCGATGGCGTTCGCGCCGTCGCTGTGGGCTCTCGGCGCCGCCGCGTTCGCGCTGGGGATGGGGCAGGTGGTGTTCGGACTCGCCCGGCAGACCTATCTGACGGAGGCGGTGCCGGTCCGGCTGCGGGCGCGCGCGCTGTCGACGCTGGGCGGGGTGCTGCGGGTGGGGATGTTCCTCGGCCCGCTGACCGGGGCCGCCGTGATCGTGGTGTGGGATCGCCGGGCCGTCTTCCTGATGGCCGCCGTGCTCCTGTGCGCCGCGGCGGCGTTGGCCTGGCGTCTGCCGGAAGTGCCCGGCCGGCGCAGCGAACGCCGCGCCGCCGACGTCCACGTGGCTGACGTCGTGCGAGCGCACCGCCGGTTCCTGGCCACCCTGGGCGTGGGCATCATGCTGCTCATGGCGGTGCGCGGCGCCCGGATGGTGGCACTGCCGCTGTGGGCCGCGCACCTGGGCCTGTCCGATGCGGCGACCTCGCTGATCGTGGGCGTCTCGTGGGGGGTCGACACGGTGCTGTTCTACCCGGGCGGGTGGGTGATGGACCGCTACGGCCGGCGCGCCGCGGTGTGGCCGACCACGTTCGGGATGGCCGTGGCGTTCGCGCTGCTGCCGTTCACGACGGGTTTCTGGTCCCTGCTGGCGGTGGGGGTGCTCGTCGCCCTCGGCAACGGTTTCGGGTCCGGGATCGTGATGACGATCTCCGCCGACGCCTCCCCTGACGTGGGGCGACCGCAATTCCTCGGGGCGGCCCGCTTCCTCGGAGACCTCGGTGGCGCCGGTGGCCCGGCCCTGGTCTCCGTGCTGACCGGGCTGTTCTCGCTGGCGGTCGGCATCGGCGCGGTGGCGCTGCTCTCGGTGGCCGCGGGGGCGGTCCTGCTCACCTGGCTGCCCCGGCTCACCTGCGGGCCTGCTCGGTCCGTACCGCCGGCCGAGCCCGGCGCCGAAGGGCGGATCACACCACCGGAGCCGACGACTCCGGTCCAGCGCAGCTA
The DNA here is from genome assembly GCA_020161845.1 of Actinomycetota bacterium. Classification (GTDB taxonomy): domain Bacteria; phylum Actinomycetota; class Actinomycetes; order Actinomycetales; family Dermatophilaceae; genus Austwickia. Next base: position 20,101 of record JAIUNK010000006.1, on the reverse strand, counting down.
GCTCTCGGGCAGGCAGCGCTGCGAGAGCGTCCCGCGAACCTCCCGCACCGCGACCCCCTGGCAGTTCAGCACCACCGCGAGGATGCCGCTGCCCACCGGGACACCGGCGGCATCGGGTGCCGTGCGCACGCCGCACAGGGCGCTGTCGGATTGCAGGATCGCCGTCGTGACGTGGGCGGCGCGCGCGTCCGCGGCCACCTTGACCACGCCGAGAACCGCCTGGTCGGTGACGTCCTGACCGGACAGGGTCCGCACCCGCGCCGTACCCTTCAGGACGGCCAGGCCGTCCCCGCCGTCCAGCACGGTGCGTTCGCGCGGAACGCCCAGGCCGCCCTCGACCGCCGGGCAGACCGTGATGACCTCGCCGCGCCGAGCCGCCGCAACGATCTCGGCGTCGGCCAGGAGCGCACCGTCCGGGCGGCAGGGTCCCCCGGCGAGACAGGCGCTGACGATCGTGGCGGTCACGTCCCTCATGGTCGCCTGACGACGACCCGGACGCCAGCGCTGAACCGCCGACGTGACGGCACTCACCCAACCGTCGTGGGTGGCCTGACTCGGGGTCGGGCCGGTCCGCGCCGCTCAGAAGGCCCCCGCCGGGGCCGATGGGAGAACACCGGCCACTACGCTGCCGGCACGTGCGCCAGCGGAGCAGGGGAGGGCACCCGGATGGGATCGGCGGACACGACCGCCGGGGCCCGGACCAGGCCCATCGCCAACCTGGTCCGATGGCATCTGACCCGGCTCGTCAGCGTCACCTTGCTGCTCGCTCTCCCCGGTCTGAGCACCGCGGTGCTGGCGCGCATGCAGGCGGACTACTACCAGCAGACGGTGGCCCCCGCCAGGGACACCGCCAGCCGGGTCCGCGACGACCTCAGCGATTCGCTGGCCGCCTACCACGAGTATCTGACCAGCGGAGACACCGGCCGGATCGACGCCTACCGACAAGCCCGCGCCGGCTATTTCACCGTGCTGGACGCCCAGGGCCGCGAGTCGGCGCTGTCCGCCGAACGGGTCGCCACGCTGCGCACGGCGGGCACCGACTGGTTCGCCGCGGCGGATCGCGTGATCGCCGACGTCGCGGCCGAACGACCGGCGGACGCCCGGCCGGCCAACGCCGCCTATGCCCGCGCCGTCGACGCATCGCGGGCGGCGATGGGCGACGCGCTGCGGGTTCGGGACGACTGGGCCGCCCTGCACGATCGCACCCTCACCGTCGGCATCCTGCTGACCGTGACCTCGGCCCTGTTGGCGGCCGTCGCCGCCTGGCGCCTGCTGCGCTCCTCGCAGAGCGCTATCGCGGCTCCCCTGCTCCGGCTCGCCGCCGTCGTACGGGCCTTCGACGCGGGCGACTGGTCGGTCCGGGCCCCGACCGACCGCGGGTCCACCGAGGTCGTCGCCGTCGCCAGCGCCCTGAATCGCCTGGCGCACTCCGAAACGGCGATCCGCGCCGAGCAGGACCTCTCGCTGCACATGTGGGGCACCACCTCCGCGGTCGTCACCGAACTCGCCATCGCCCCGGGCCAACCGGGGCACTGGTCGCCCGCGTGCACCATCCTCGGCACCGCGCTCGGGGTCGATCGTGTCGTGCTCAACACCTGGGAGGACGGCCACTTCGCCCCGCTGGGGTCATGGTCGTCCTCGGGTACGGATGCCGACCACTACCTCCTGCCCGCGATCTCGGGCCGCGTCGCCGAACGCGTGCTGCGGCAGCCCCTGGTGGCCGGCACCGCCACGGAGATCGACGAGCGCTTCCCGACCCAGCTCGCCGCCCTGATGCACCACGAGGGCGGTCGGTCCTGGCTGCTGCACCCGCTGCGCGTCGCCGACGGCGTGGTGGGCGCCTTGTCGATCTGGAGCCGCGCCGAGCGGCATTGGGCGCCGGCCGAACTGGTCGCGATCGAGCGGTGTGCCTTCGCCGCCGCGCAGACGGTCGCCGACGCCCGCCAGCTCGCCCGGCTGCAGGACCTGGAGCAGGAGAAGACGGCCTTCCTCGCCACGACCAGCCATGAACTGCGCACCCCGCTCACGTCCATCAGCGGCTACGTCGAGCTGCTGGCCGACGGCGAGTTCGGCGACATCGACCCCGACCAGGCGCATGCCCTCTCGGTGGTCGAGCGCAATGTCCGCCGGCTGCGCTCCCTCGTCGACGACCTGCTGATCCTCAGCGGTCTCGACTCCGGCCGCGCGATCACGACACCGGAACTGATCCCCGTCGACGCGGTCGTGCGCGACGCCTTGGCCCAGGTGCGCGCCGAAGACCGCACCGGAGTCCAGATCGACTACCCGGGGGTCAACGACGGGCTCAGCCGCGGCACCGGGGGCGACCTCCCGCGCGGGGACGACGCGACGGGACGCCCCACGACCAGCGGAGTCGCCGCGATCACCGGGGTGCACGACCAGCTGGTTCGTGCCTTGCGGTGCGTCCTGGGCAACGCGCTGAAGTTCTCCCTGCCGGGCGGCACGGTGCACCTCGCGGTCACCGTGGACGCCGACTCGGTCCTGTTGATCTGCCGCGACGAGGGCATCGGCATTCCGGCCGCCGAGGTGGACAAGGTCTTCGCCAGGTTCTACCGAGCGACGAACGCCGCCCGTGAGGAGGTCCAGGGCACCGGCCTCGGGCTCGCCATCACGAAGATCGTCGTCGAGGGCCACGGTGGGCAGGTGCTGGTCGAGTCCACCGAGGGCGTCGGCACGACCGTCACGATGCGCCTCCCGTTGGCCGCCGTCGGGGTTCCCGTCCCGTCCTGACCGCCGGGGCTCGTGGTACGCCGTGGGCCACGCGCCTACGCCGTACGGCGAGAGCAACGCGCGCACGTCGTACGGCGAGAGCCACCACCCACGCCGTACGACGGGAGCACTCAGTCCCGGACCACCAGGGTGGGGCAGACCGGATGCCGGGTGACGGCCCGGCTGACCGAGCCGAACAGCAGGCCGGCGAACCCGCCCATGCCGCGGCTGCCCAACACGAGCAGGGCCGCGTCGGCGGCCAGTTCGGCGAGCACCCGGTGCGGGCGACCCCATCGCACGACGTGCTCCACCGGTACGCCCACGGCCTGCGCCCCGGCGGTGAGGCGGGTCAGCAGCTGCAGGTATTCGGCCTCGATGTCGGCTTGGTCCTTCATCAGCATCGCCAACGGCTCCGCGGGTATCGCCGGGTCGATCTCCCAGGCGTGCACCGCGACGAGCGGGCACCCCAGGCGGGCCGCGGCGTCGATGGCGACCTGGGCGATCCGGGGCGACTGCGGGCCACCGTCCAGGCCCACGACCACCGGCCCGTCCGACGCCACGGCCTCGGCCGGGATGACCGTCACGGGGCCGTGGGCTTCGTGCAGCACTCCCCCGACGGTGCCGCCCAGCACCCCGGGCAGCCCAGAACTGCCGGTCGCCGCGAGCACCGTGGCGGCGGCCTGCCCGGCGTACCGGGCCAGCAGCTCCACCGGGTGGCCCGCGACGACGGCGGTCTCGATCGTCAGCTCGGGGTGCACGGCCCGCAGTTCGGCGGCGTCCTGCTCCAGGTGGTCCCGCACGTGCGCGGTGACCCGCTCGGCGAAGTCGGGGCCGTCGACCATCGCCCGAAATCCACCGGTCCGGGTCGGGATCGGGTTGTGCGGGATCACCCGCACCACCAGCACGCGCTCGCCCCGGGCACTGGCCCAACGGGCGGCCCAGCGGGCCGCGCCCCGGGATGATTCGGATCCATCGACGCCTACCACTACGGCTCCATCGACCCGCAGCGACTCGTCGGCCATGGTGCTCATCGCCTTTCGCGTTGGCGCGGCGAGGAGAACGACGCCGCGGACGTTCGGACCTGCACCCCCATTGTCCCCCTGATCCGGACCCGGCCCACCCGTGGGGCCTGCGAATCACTAGTCTGGCCTTTCACCGAACGCTCGTTCAGGAATGCCCGTCTAGGCTGCTCGATCAGGAAGGACGCCCATGACCGCCGACGCGCAGGTTCCCCCCGAGGTCAGCCAGGATCTTTACGACAAGCTGGCCGCCGACCCGTTCGCCCGCCTGCTCGGGATCACGATCGAGTCGATCCGCCCCGGCTATGCCCGCGCGTCGATGGTGCTCACCGCCGAGATGCTCAACGCCGTCAGCACGGCGCACGGCGGGGTGATGATGGCGCTGATCGACGTGGTGCACGCGGCGGTGAGCAACAGCCACGGCACCCTGGCGGTGGCACAGGACGTGCACACCGAGTTCCTCAGCGCCGGGGCGCAGGGCGACACGCTGGTGTGCGAGGGCATCGAGATCAGCCTGTCCAAGCGCACGGCGGTGTTCCGGATCGACTGCTACCGGGAGGCCAGGGACGGCAAGGAGCGGCGGCTGCTGGCCACCGCACTGGCGCGGGTGTTCCGGCTCGGTACGCCGTGGATCACCGACGGTTCGGGCGGCTCGCAGCCCGACTGACCGGATCGCGCCCATGAGGCGGACCGCGCTGCATGGAGGCCAGGCCCATCGGGTACTACGGTGGTGAGACGGACGTGCACTGGGTGATCCAGTGGAACATCCACTGGGTCATCGCTCTCGGTTCCCGAACGGAGGATGCGCCATGACCCCCATCAGCATCGTGGTCGGTTACGACCTCAGCCGCGAATCCGACCTGGCCATCGACTGGGCCACCGAGCATGCGCGCAGAGTGGGCGGGCGCCTGTCGGTGCTGCACATCAGGACCCCCATGCCGGGGCAGGTCTTCAGCCCCGACGGGGCGTTCGGCTGGCAACTGTGGACCACGGTCAGCGACGACGATCCGGCCCCCGCGCTGCCCGGCGTCGAGCGGGCCAAGGCGGTGCTCGGCGAGGATGCCGTCTCCGTGGAGGTGTCGACCGGAAGCGCGCCGGGGCGCCTGGTCGAGGCGTCCCAGACCGCGGATCTCGTCGTCGTCGGATCGCACGGGCACGGGGTGTTGATGACGACTCTCGTCGGGTCCACGGCGTACGCCGTCGCCGCGCACGCCCAATGTCCGGTCGCGGTGATCCGGGCGCCGCGGGATGCCGCCGCCGCGGCCTTCCCCGGGCCGGACCGCCCCGTCGTGGTGGGTCTGGAGCAGACGGAGGACCTCACCCCGATCCTCGATGCGGCCACCCCGTTCGCCGTACGGCGGGAGGCGGCGCTGCGGCTCGTCCGGGTCACGCCGGCACCCCCGGTGGCCGGCTACGCCCCGCTCGGCGAGGTCACGACGCAGGTCGACGTGGACGTCGTCGAGGCCGACCGGGAGCTGCTGCGCCGGGCCACCGAACAGATCCGCGCCAAGCACCCGGACATGCAGGTCGAGACCTCGCACGAGGAGGGCGGCGTCGCCCAAGTCCTGGCGGCGCACGCCCGGACCGCCGGACTGGTCGTCGTCGGTTCGCGGGGGCTGGGCGGGTTCGCCGGATTGCTGCTCGGCTCGGTCAGCCGAGCGTTGATCCACCACGCCGAGTGCCCGGTGCTGATCGTGCACTGACCGTACGACGTACGTCGTCCGTCGTCCGTCGTACCCGTCGGCGACCGTCACTCGTCGCTGCCGCGGGCATCCGTGCCCCCCGTCCGTTCCGGCTATTTAAACCATCTGCTAGTTTTTAATAGCCGACCCGGCAAAAATGCTGCCGGGGCAGAGGACCAGGAGGCATCGTGACCTACGTGATCGCCCAGCCATGCGTGGACGTCAAGGACCGCGCGTGCGTCGAGGAATGCCCGGTGGACTGCATCTATGAGGGGGCGCGGTCGCTGTACATCCACCCCGATGAGTGCGTCGACTGCGGGGCCTGCGAGCCCGTCTGCCCGGTCGAGGCCATCTATTACGAGGACGACGTTCCGGAGCAGTGGCAGGGCTTCACCGCTGATAACGCGGCGTTCTTCACCCTGACGCTGCCGGGTCGCGGCGACGCCCTCGGCTCCCCCGGCGGGGCGGCCAAGATCGGACCGCTGCCCGTGGATGCCCCGCTAGTCGCGGCCCAGCCACCCGCCGAATCCTAAAGCTCACGTTAGGGAAGCACTGATTTTCGGCCGGTGAGGCGAATCATCCGGGCCGGAACCGCCGCTGGCTGAGGCGAAACGCGGTGCCGGCACCCCCTTTCGCCTCAACATCTGGGGCCTGAGCCACACCTCGGACCTTGACCGGCCGACGCTCGACCAGGCCCACGTGGAGTCCCCCCAGGGCCTGTGACGGTTCGTCACCCGCGGTTATTCACAGGGCGACCGTTCGTCACCTGCCCTTTTGGCACCATGGTGCCAAAAGGGCAGGTGACGAACGGTCGGGGTCAGGATGCGGAAGACTCCTCACCGGCCAGGGCGAGCACTGCTGGGCGGCCCAACGCAGAAGGTGGGTCGGCTGGGCTGCTGTCGCCCCCGCGACAGGTGACCTGCCGTTTCGGGTTCCGCCCCGGCGGCCCGACTCCTAACCCCCAGCCCTACCCGGCCCAGGGCAGCGCCGATTTGCCTCATCACCAGAAAGTCAGCGCTTCCTGAGGATTCGCCGGCGGATCGCTCCGACCGGCTCAGCTCACGCGTCCCACCAACAGGAGCGCAGCCCGGGTCGGTCGTGGCTGACCCGCTGGGCGGGCAGCGGCATCCGCGGCAGCGGATAGGGGTCGTACGTCGAGACCTCGCCCGCCGGAACAACCCCCGCCGGGCCAACCCCCGCCGGGCCGGCGAGCTCGCCGAGGCGGTCCAGGGCGCGCAACCCGACCGTCACGGTCGTCCCCTCGACGAGCGCCGGCAGGGGCGGACAGCCCAGCGCCTCCCAGTCGCGCCGCCACGCGCGGATGCGGTGGAAGGCGCCGGAGGTGTACGGGCCGCCGTGCAGCGCGATGCAGTCCCCCGTCTCGGACAGCACGTCGGAGGTGGAGTTGCCGTGCAGGATCGGGACGGTCAACAGGTGCCGCACGACCGAGGGGTTGCCGATGTCGTCGTCGTGCCACCAGTAGCGGTCGAACAGCAGCTGCCGCACGTGGTCGCCGACGCCCGCCCCCACCGCCTCGGCGTACCCGGCCACGGCCGGCTCACCCCACGGCACCGTGGCGCGCGGGGCCGGTGGCTCCGGTTCCCCGGACCGCGCCGCACCCCGGTGCCAGTCAGTCAGGGCCGCGAAGCGGGCCCGCTGGTCGGAATCGCGCGGCTGCGGCGTGACCCAGATGCTCGGGTGTTCGATCACCGCCCGCCACCGCACGTCGATCCGCGCCGATCCGGGCGAATCGGGGTGCCGGCGCCGCAGGGCATCGACGCGCAGCGAGGCAAACCACGACCACGGGTCGCTGAAGTCCCCGTAGACGCGCACGGTCGTCATTCCGAACCCTCCTCCAGGGCTTCCAGTGCCAGGGTGGCGTGCGCGTACGCCGCCCCGGCGCGCATCTCTGCCGCGACCCAGATGGCCTCCATGATCTGCTCCGGGGTCGCCCCGGCCCGGCGGGCGAGCTTGGTGTGGCCCTGGATGCAGTAGGGGCATTGGGTGGTGTGCGCGACCGCGACGGCGATCAGCTGCTTGGTCTGCTTGGGCAGCGCCCCGTCGCCGAAGACGGCTTTGCCGAACGCCTCGAAGGCCTCGTGGGTGTGCGGGGCCAGTTCCTTGCGGCGCTGGGCCATCGCGGCGGTGGTGGGGTGGTACAGGCTCTCGGACATGGTGCTTCCCTTTCGATTCAGTGCGGTTCGGATCAGTGCGGTTCGAATCAGTGCGGTGGGGATCAGTGCGGTGGGGCTGGGTGAACGGCGTGACGCTGGACCTCCCGGACCAGCTGGCCGGCGATCAGGGGGGCCGCGCTCAACGCCAGGAGCAGCGCCCAGCCGTTCGGGCCGGGGTTGGCGGTCTGCAGGACGGTGGACAGGACCGGCAGGAAGACGGCCACGACGAGCAGGACGACACACAGGGCAAGCGCGGCCCAGACCCACCCGTTCCTGGTGATCTCGTTGCGGATCAGACCCGACCGCGGGTTGCGCAGGGCGAGGGCGAACCACAGCTTCCCGAACGCCAGGGTGAGGAAGGAGACGGTGACCGCCGAGCGGCGGTCCAGGCCCAGCCAGTGCTCGGCGAGCAGCAGCGCCGCGAGAACGGCGACCGCAAGCACGACGGCGAAGCCGACCACCTCGCCCCAGTGCCGCCGGGTCAGGACCTGCTCGGTGGACCGCCGCGGGCGCTGCGCCATCTCGTGACCGCTTCCGGGTCCTACCCCGAGGGCCAGCGCGGGGAAGACGTCCGTGACCATGTTCAGGAACAGGATCTGCAGCGGGAGCAGCGGCAACGGCCAGCCGGCGAGCGTCGCCACGGTGACGGCCACGACCTCCGCGACGTTGGTGGTCAGCATGAACACGACGGACTTGCGGATGTTGCCGAAGATCACCCGGCCCTGCTCGACCGCCGCCACGATCGTGGCGAACGCGTCGTCAAGGAGCACCATGTCGGCGGCCTGCTTGGCCGCCTCGGTGCCGCGCCGACCCATGGCGACGCCGATGTCCGCCTTCTTCAGCGCCGGCGCGTCGTTGACGCCATCGCCGGTCATCGCCACGATGTCGCCGCGGTCCTGGTAGATGCGGACGAGGTTGAGCTTCTGCTCCGGGCTGACCCGGGAGAAGATGTTGGCCGCGTAGATCCGATCCCGCTGCGCCTGGTCGTACCGCTCCGGACCGTCCAGCTCCGCGCCGAGCAGGACCGTCGGCTCCGGGTCGTCGGCGTCGCCGACGATGCCGACCGCGTGCGCGATCGCCGTGGCCGTCTCGGCCTGGTCGCCGGTGACCATCGCAACCCGGATCCCCGCCGATTGGCACCGGTCGATCGCGCTCTTCACGCCCTGGCGCGGCGGGTCCTGCAGCGCGACCAGACCGAGGAAGCACAGCTCGGCGTACGGCTCGGCGGCCTCCGAGGCCACCCGCTTGTCCGCCATCGCCAACACCCGCATGCCCTCGCGGGCCAGGGCCTCCGAGCGCTCCAACCAGGTTCGCCGGGTCGCCTCGTCGAGGTCCGTCGCCGCGCACGTGCTGGTGCAGGCGGCCAGGACCGCGTCCGGCGCCCCCTTGACCGCGACGAGCCGACCGGCGCGCACCTGGTGGTAAGTGGCCATCATCCGCACGCTCGGGTCGAAGTCGTCGATCCGGGTTCGCGGATGCTGGGCCAGCAGGTCGGCCCGGCGGATCCCCGCGCCGGCGGCCCCGACCAGGAGCGCGAGCTCCGTGGGATCGCCGACCGGCTCCGCGCCCCGCTCGGTGCGCAGCCGGGCCGCATTGCACAGCGCCCCGACCTCCAGGACGCGGACCACCGCGGCGGCCGGACCGTCTCGATCCGGGGGTCCCGCCCCGGCATCGGCGGGCGAGGCGACGTCGTACGAACCCGCGGGCGTGTCGACCCGGCGCAGCGTCATCCGGTTCTCGGTCAGGGTGCCGGTCTTGTCGGTGCAGATGATCCCGGTGGCGCCGAGGGTCTCGACCGCGGTGAGCCGGTTGACCAGGGCGTTCCGGTCGGCCATCCGGGACATCCCGCGGGCCAGCGCGATCGTCGCCACGACCGGCAGGCCCTCGGGGATGGCCGCGATGCCCAGGGCCAGCGCCGTCTCGACGACCAACGACGCATCCTGGCGTCGAATGAGCAGCCCGACCGCCGCGACGACGGCCGCGACGACGATCGTGAGCACGGTCAGCCGGCGGCCCAGCTGATCGAGCCTGGCCTGCAGCGGCGTGGCGGCGGCCTCGGCGCTCGCGGTGAGCTGCGCGATTCGCCCGAGCTCGGTGTCCGCCCCGGTCGCGACCGTGACGGCGACGGCGGTGCCGTCCGCGATGCGGCTGCCCTTGTAGAGCAGGTCCCGCCGATCGGCCAGGGCCGCGTCCCGATCGACCGGGTCCGCCGTCTTCCCGGCCGGGACCGACTCGCCGGTCAGGGTCGCCTCGTCCACCCGGAGGTGCTCCGCCGTCAGCACCCGCAGGTCGGCCGGCACGAGGTCACCGGCCGCGAGCAGCACGATGTCCCCCGGGACCAGCAGCGGCGCCAACAGATCCTGGTCGCGGCCGTCGCGGCGGACCCGGGCGGTGTGCTCGCCGAGGTCGCGCAGGGCGGCCATCGAGCGCACGGCCCGGGCCTCGCTGACGAAGCCGATCGCGGTGTTGACCACGATGACGACGGTCACGGCGGCGGCCTCCACCCAGCGTTGCGTGGCCAGGGCCAGGAGCACGGCCGCCACCAACAGGGCGATGACGACGCTGCGGAGCTGGTCGAGCAGGATCGCCCACCAGGGCCGGCCACCGGAGAGCTGCCACTGGTTGGGCCCGTGCGTCCGCAACCGCTCCTGCGCCACGGCGGAGTCCAACCCGCGCTCGGCCACGACGTCGAGGGACGCAAGCGTGGCCTCGACGGTTTGGGCGTGCCAGTCGGTGGACATCAGGCCTCCTCCGGCGGATGCGGTCCGGCATTGCCCTCGATTTTCGACTATCCCATTGTATTTAACAAACGTATTGGGTAAAATCTTGCTCACGGACGCGGTGGCGCGGCCCGATCGAACCCCGGTGCGAGGCCCGTACGCCGCGAGGAGACCCGCGAAGGAGACGGCCATGACGCACAAGATCTCCGTGCCCGCGCTGGCCCGCGAGCTGTTCGAAAAGACCCGAGGCGCGGCGCTGCTGACCACCGTCCCTGCCTCCTTCGCCCGGCAGGACGCGTCGTGACCGGCCTGGGCACGACGGACCGGCTGCGGGTGGACGACGTCGCGTACGTCGTGCACCGGCTGGACCGGGTGCCGGGCGCGGAACGGCTGCCTTACAGCCTGAAGGTGCTGTTGGAGAACCTGCTGCGCCATGCGGACGGGCACACCGTGACCCAGGCGCAGGTCGAGGCCGTCGCCGGGTGGGATCCCCTGGCCACGCCCGCCGCGGAGGTGTCGTTCAGCCCTGCGCGCGTGCTGATGCAGGACTTCACCGGGGTCCCCTGCGTGGTCGACCTCGTGGCCATGCGCGACGCCATCACGCAGCTGGGCGGCGACAGCGCCCGGATCAACCCGCTCATCCCCACCGAGTTGGTCATCGACCATTCCGTGATCGTGGACGCGTTCGGCCGGCCGGGCGCGGCCGGCATCAACGCCCGGCTGGAGTTCGAGCGCAACCGGGAGCGCTACCAGCTGCTGCGCTGGGCCCAGCAGGCGTTCGCCGACTTCACCGTCGTCCCGCCCGACACGGGGATCTGCCACCAGGTCAACCTGGAATACCTGTCCCGGGTGGTGTTCACCCGAGCCGACGAGCAGGGATTGAGCGCCTACCCGGACACCCTCGTCGGCACCGACTCGCACACCCCGATGGTCAACGGCCTGGGAGTGCTGGGCTGGGGTGTCGGTGGGATCGAGGCCGAGGCGACGATGCTGGGCGAGCCGTTGAGCATGCTCGTGCCCCAGGTGGTCGGGATCAAGCTGACCGGGGAACTGCGCGAGGGCACCACCGCCACGGACCTGGTGCTCACCGTCGCGGAGGTGCTGCGGCAGGTCGGCGTGGTGGGCAAGTTCGTGGAGTTCTACGGGCCGGCCGTCCCCCGGGTGCCGTTGGCGGACCGGGCGACGATCGGCAACATGACCCCGGAGTACGGCGCGACCGCCACGATGTTCCCGATCGATGAGGTCACCCTCGACTATCTGCGGCTCACCGGCCGCTCGTCGCACCAGATCCGGCTCGTCGAGGCCTACGCCAAGGAGCAGGGCCTATGGCACGATCCGGGGCACCAACCGGACTTCTCCCACACCCTGGAGCTGGATCTGAGCCAGGTGGAGCCGTCCATCGCCGGCCCGAAGCGGCCCCAGGACCGGATCCCGCTGCGCCTCGCGTCGCGCACCGTCGCCACGCTGCTGAGCCAAGCCGAGGGCGAGAGCTCGGGTGCCGGCCCGGGCGAGGGCGAGACGACATGCGTGGACGAGGGTGGCGCCGAATCGTTTCCCGCCAGCGACCCACTGGCGGTGGTCGCCGGCTGCGAGATCCCGCAACCCCGGGCGGCGTACGACGGCGACGGCGCTCCCGAGTGGCCCCACGATCCGGTCGCGACCACCATCGAGGACACCCCGGTGGAGATCGACCACGGCGACGTGGTGATTGCGGCCATCACCTCCTGCACCAACACCTCCAATCCCGCGGTGATGGTGGCGGCCGGGCTCCTGGCCCAGCGCGCCGTCGCCAAGGGCCTGCGCCGCAAGCCCTGGGTGAAGACGTCGCTGGCGCCCGGCTCCCGGGTGGTCACCGACTATCTCGCGGCGGCCGGCCTGACGCCGGCCCTGGACGAGCTGGGGTTCCACCTCGTCGGCTATGGCTGCACGACCTGCATCGGCAACTCCGGCCCGTTGATTCCCGAGGTCAGCGCCGCCATCGACGAAGGAGACCTCACGGTGGCCTCGGTCCTGTCCGGCAACCGCAACTTCGAGGGCCGGATCCACCCCGAATGCCGGATGAACTTCCTCGCGTCGCCGCCGTTGGTCGTGGCCTACGCCCTGACCGGGACGATGCAGACGCGGCTGACTGTCGACCCCCTCGGCGCCGATCCCGACGGCGCGCCGGTCTACCTGCGCGACATCTGGCCATCGACCACCGAGATCCACCAGGTCATCCGCGACACCGTGCATTCCGGGCTGTTCCGCAGCGGCTACGCCGACGTGATGACCGGCGACGACCGGTGGGCTGCGCTGCCGGTCGGCGACGGCAGCACGTTCTCCTGGGATGCCGATTCGAGCTACGTCCGCCGCCCGCCCTATTTCGATGAGATGACGCCCGAGCCGGCGCCGGTCCGCGACATCGTCGGGGCCCGGGTCCTGCTCAAGCTCGGCGACTCCGTGACCACCGACCACATCAGCCCGGCGGGGTCGATCAAGGCGGACTCCCCCGCGGGGCGCTACCTGAGCGCCCAGGGGGTCCAGCGCGCGGACTTCAACTCGTACGGGTCGCGGCGCGGCAACCACGAGGTGATGATCCGCGGCACGTTCGCGAACATCCGGCTGCGCAACCAGATCGCGCCGGGCACCGAGGGTGGCTACACCCGCGATTTCACCCGCGACGGTGCGGTGACGACGGTGTACGACGCCGCGTTGAACTACGCCGCCGCGGGCACCCGGCTGGTGATCCTCGCGGGCACCGAGTACGGCACGGGATCCTCCCGGGACTGGGCCGCCAAGGGTACGGCGTTGCTCGGCGTGCGCGCCGTCATCGCGCGGTCCTACGAACGGATCCACCGATCCAATCTCATCGGGATGGGCGTCCTGCCACTGCAATTCCCGGCCGGGGAGTCGGCCGACAGCCTGGGCCTGACCGGCGAGGAGAGCTTCGACGTCACCGGCGTCGAGGCGCTCGGCGACGGACCGTTGCCCCCGACGGTGCGGGTCCGCGCCGGGGCCGTCGAGTTCGCGGCCGAGGTCCGCATCGACACGCCGCGTGAGGCGGACTACTACCGACACGGCGGCATCCTGCACTACGTCCTGCGCTCGCTGATGTCGTGATCCCTGTCGTGCTCATGTCGTGCTCAGCAAGCAACTGCCGCGCTGCACCGAGCAGCGCAGAAGGGAAGGCCGTCGATGACGCCGCAAGCCCAGCCGCAGGTCGAGGATCTGGGGGACCACCGCTACCAGGTCCACCTCGACCCCCACGATTCGGCCGACGGACCCGTCGAGGTCGTCATCCAGGCGCGACCTGCGGTGCTCGCCCGGTTCGCCAGCGACCGCTGCAGCGAGACCGCGGTCGTCGCCGGAACCGTCGCTTACCTGCTCACCCACCAAAACCCCGAGGACCTGCCCGCCCAGGTGGATCTGGAAGACGTCGCGGCGGCGTACGACGACTTCCCGGCCGAGCTGCGGCGCTGGCTGGACAGCTCCGGCCCCACCCCATCAGGAGAAGGCAGGTCCCACTCATGATCACTCAGGTCAGACTGCTGGAGAAGGAACTCGTCGCCACGGACACGATGGCGTTCCACTTCGAGAAGCCGGCGGGTTTCGACTACCGGGCGGGCCAGTTCGGCGACATCACCCTGCTGAACCCGCCCCGGACCGACGACGAGGGCAACATCCGGGGGTTCTCGCTGGCCTCCGCGCCCTTCGAGGACGACCTCGTGATGGCCACCCGACTGCGCAATTCGGCCTTCAAGCTCGTGCTGCGTGACCTGCCGGTGCACCAGATGGTCAGCCTCGACGCGCCGTACGGCGACTTCGTCCTGCACCGCACCCAGTCCACGCCCGCGGTGTTCCTCATCGGCGGCATCGGCGTCACCCCGGTCCGCAGCATGATCGCCCAGGCGACCCACGAGCGCACCGACCACCGGCTGCTCCTGATCCACGCGAACCGCACCCCGCTGGATGCGCCGTTCCGCGCGGACTTCGAACGCCTGGAGGACGAGAACCCCAACTTCCGCTACGTGCTCACGGTCAGCGAACCGCCGCGCGACTGGCAGGGCGAGGTCGGGCACATCGACGAGGCCATGCTGCGCCGCCATGTCGACGATCTCGACGCGCCCGCCTACTACCTGTCCGGGCCGGCCGGGATGGTCAAGGCGATGCGTACCCTGCTGGTCGACGCGGACGTCAACGAGGACCACATCCGCACCGAGGAGTTCTCCGGCTACTGAGCCGGCCACCCCGCTTGCTCCAGCAAGCAGCCTCAGCGACAGGAGGACGGCCATGACGACGGGGATGACGCCCATGCCGATGGACCCGGGCATCACCGTCAACGACGATGGCTGCAGCGCCGACTCCCTGGCCTACTGCGGCGGCGTGCAGGTCAGCGTCCCCGCCGGCCAGGATTGGCCGGACTTCGTCGCCCTGGCCGTGGACCGGCATTGGGTGGGGATCGAGCGCCTCGGCGGGTACGCCGGGACCGTGGGCGAGGCCACCGTCGCCGACGTGGCGGCTCTCGGCCAGCGCGTGAGCGACACGGTCGCCGCGGTCCGCACCTGGGACCGGGCCTCCGGCAGCCACCGCCGGTTCGCGATGGTCGACTGCGGCTTCGGGGCGGACGGGTCGCGGTTCTCGACGGAGCGCCTGCCGGACGGCACCGCACGGTACGTCGTGCTCGGCGTCGAGTTCCTCTTTCGGCAGGGCGACCTCACCGCGCCGATCCGCGACCCCGAGCTGGCGGCGGCGCTGGGGCTGGCGCCGGGTGAGCGCGCCCCGTTGGCGGCGGCCCACCGGGCAGGCCGGGTCGCCGGGAGCCAGACATGACCCGCCGACCCGACGTACGGCTCAAACGCATCTACGCGGAGCCCGCCGACACCGACGGCTACCGCGTGCTGGTCGACCGGGTCTGGCCGCGCGGGGTCAGCAAGGACCGGGCCGACATCGACGAGTGGCTCAAGGACGTCGCTCCCTCGACCCCGCTACGGCAGTGGTTCGGTCACGATCCCGACCGGTTCGAGGAGTTCGCCGACCGCTACCGCAAGGAGTTGCGCGCCTGCGAGGCGTTGACGCACCTGCGGCAACGATGCCGGGATCAGGACGTGGTCACCCTCGTGTATTCCGCGAAGGACACCCAGCACAACCAGGCCGTCGTGCTGCGGGGGCTGCTGACCCGATGACCGCCACCTCGGGGCGCGCGCCGATCGTCACCGGTCGTAGCGCAGGCCGCCCCCGACGACCCGCACCCCGTCGGTGGGCGGGTGCGCGGTCCGGCGGCCGTCGTGCATGAGGTGGACGACCTCGACATGACGCACGAGCTGCAGGTAGTCCGCCAGGAGCCGCCGGTGGCAGCGCCACCACACCGACTCGCTGCACAGGAGGGTGCGGCCGTCGCCGCGGGACAGCAGCGCGTCCACACCGGCGGCGAACTCCTCGGTGTCCATGTAGTCGGCGTACGCGCGGAACGCCGGGTGGCGCAGCGAGACGTGCGGCGAATCGGGCACAGGTTTGCGTCGGCCGCCGAGTTCGCGCAGCCAGGCGTAGCCGACGCCCGCCTCGGGCAGCCAGGCGGCCATCGCCTCCCGGCCGTACTGCGGGTTGCGCCGACTCCCCGGGAAAGAGCGCACATCGACGATCTCCGCGGTGTCGGCGTCCCGCACCAGGGCCGCGAAGTCGTCCTGGGGCAGGGTGCCGTGGCCAACGGTCAGCATCCGCATCGGGACCGGCCGTGGTGACCGGCGAGGCGCGGGTGCCGACCGCGACGTTCGAGCTGCACCCGGTGCCGCCGTACCGGCTCGATCTGACCGTCTGGGCGTTGCGCCGCCGCGACCGCAACCGGATCGACCGGTGGGACCGCGCGTACCGACGGGCGTTGCTCCTCGACGACCAGGTCTGCGCGGTGGTCGTCCGACAGCGCGGCGGACTGTGGCAGCCCACGCTGGAGGTGACGGTGCGCGGCGCCCGCGCGGACCACCCGGGGGTCGCCGAGGCGGCCGACCGGATCGTACGCCGCATGCTGGGCACGGACGTCGACCTGGCACCGTTCTACGCTCTCGCCGACGCGCACCCGGCGACCCGGGCGCTGTCGGAACGCTTCCGCGGGGTGCGTCCGCCGCGGTTTCCCAGCGTGTTCGAGGCCCTGGTCAACGCTGTCGCCAACCAACAGCTCTCCCTGGAGGTGGGGCTCACCCTGCTCAATCGGCTCAGCGCCGAGTTCGGCCTGCCCGCGCCCGCGGAGCCTTCTTCCGGCGCGGCTGCGTTGCGTGCCTTTCCGGCGCCGCAGGCCATCCTCGCGGCCCCGGAGGAGCGGCTGCGTGGGCTGGGGTTCAGCCGCGCCAAGACCGACTACCTGCGCGGCATCTCGGCGGCGGCCGACGACGTCGACCTGGACCTGGACCTCGACCGGCTCGGCCGGGCCGACCGGGCGACGGCGGTCCGCGAGCTGACCTCGATCAGGGGCATCGGGCGGTGGTCCGCCGAATACGTGCTGCTGCGCGGCCTGGGGCGCGTGGAGGTCTTTCCCGGCGACGACGTCGGGGCCCGGCATCGGCTGCGGGGCTTCTTCGACCCGGACCACGATCCCGGGTACGCCGAGATCGCCGAACGCCTCCAGCCGTGGGCGCCCTACGCCGGGTTGCTGTATTTCCACCTGCTCCTCCTCGGCCTGGCCGAGCGGGGGCAGATCTCGGCGTGATCCGGCCGCGATCGCCGGGCCGGCGCTGATCAAACCTTGTGGTCCTTGGCGTCCTTGCGGAAGCGCAGGTAGCCGCCCTGGACGATCGGCAGCACCGCGTCGGGGTTCTCCTCCACCGTCATGTCGAGAAGCTGCCCGTCGGCCAGCACCACGCGGGTCGTGACGCTGTGGTAACGGCCGAGCTTGAGCGAGATGAGGTGGTGTCCCGACGGGACCGTGAAGTCGGTGACCTCCTCCGACAGCGGTCCCAACTCGTCGGTGTCGAACAGGAGCACTCGCTCCGGTGACGCCGGGCCTCGATGGATCCGCAATGTCGCGCACATGTCCTCGTCCCCTTCCCACGCCGGCCCGTCGGCGACGGAGCGTCCACGGGAGCGCGTCTCGGAATTGCCCAACCTATCTATTGCATTATGCAATAATTGCGCCATGCATGACAAGACCGAGGCGGGGTCTGGACGGCTCGAAGCGCTGAGCGGGCAAGGTGGTGACGGTGCCGGCGAGGCCGACGTCTTCGTCGAGGCCCTGCTCACGGCGTCGCGGGTTTTGGTGGGCCTCTCGGTCCGCTCCCTCGCCGAGGCCGAAGACACCGTCACCCTCACGCAATTCCGCACGCTCGTCGTGCTGTCGGGCCACGACGCGCTGACCCTGGCCGGCGTGGCGAGCCTGCTCGGGGTGAACGCCTCAACGGCGCAGCGGCAGGTCGACCGGCTCGTCGGGTTGGGCCTGGTCTCGCGTGAGGAGAACCCCGCCGACCGGCGGCAGGTGCGAATCGCCCTCACCGCCGCGGGCGCGACGATCGTGCGGGACGTCACCCAGCGGCGGCGTACGGCGATCGCGGCGGTCGTCTCCCGCTTGGGCGAGGGACACCGGCGCACCCTCGTCCGCGCACTTCAGGAGTTCACCGACGCCGCCGGCGAGCCGCAGGCAAGCCTTGCGGGAACGCTGGGCTCGAGCTGGTGACGGGCAAACCTCGACGCCGGCAACTCCCTCGCGTCGAGGCGTACCTCGATCAGGCCTCGCCGAGCTCTTCCTGTTCGGCGTGCCTAACCTGCCGCCGCATCCTGGGCCACGGCGGAGCGGGGACTGGCGGCGGTCCTTGGCGCCGACTCCTCAGGATCGGCATGGGTGGGCGCGGCCGTGAGATGCCGGATCACGTCCCGATAGAAGACGTTCACGGTGTCCTCGACACTGCGGATGAAGGAGCCCCTGCCGAGGCCCGGCTTGGGGCCCATGGGGGCGGCCATGCTGACTGTCACTCCGCGAAGGTCCATGGCCAGGTCGGCGAGGAGACCGTCCGGCTTCACCCGCAGGTCCTGCAGCGACTGGGCGGTGCCGCCGGCGTCATCATGTCGTCCGCGGGCCTGGACGCACACTGTCTCCGGCGCTTCGGCAAGCTGCCGCAGCAACCCCTTGACCCAGGTGGCCGGTCGGCCGGCAGCCGGAGCGGCGATGTCGACGGCGCAGGTGACGAGGTCCCCACGAAGGTCCACGGTGACGTCGATGGGGCCGCCGAAACTGGCGATGGCGATACTCCCAGTCAAGGTTCCCCGGGCGACGGCCTGATTCACCAGGAACTCCGTTCGGCTGCTGGGATCGCTGATTTCCCGGCGGCTCAGCGCATGGTTGACGTCCTGTCCCGACGTCCGACCGAGCTGGAGGGCGGTGCAGCGGAGGAGGCCGTCCCACCGGCCGACGACGTCCCGCAGCCCCTTGTCGGTGCTCCGGATGGCGCCGGCCTTCGTGGCCTTGCGCACGGCGTCCCAGGACGCGCCCATGTCGCTGAAATCCAGCCCGCCGGAGACGGGGTCCACGAGGTAGTGCACGAGTTCGCCCAGGATCCAACCCTGATCCGGGTCTGTGGCCCCACGTCGTTGCTTCTGCCGGACCGCCTCGGCGATGACCTGCGACCATGCGAGGTGATAGAGCCCGACGTTGCGCACCTTCGCCCGGTCGATCCGGGTGGGGTGCAGACCCGGCGATGAGGACACCTCGTTCGAGAGCGAGAGAACGGCGTTGAATCCCTGCTCCCGGGCCAGGTCCAGGCGCCGCTCGAGGTCCTCCGGACGAAGGCACTGCGGGCCCGTCTTCACCTCCACCAGCGCGGTCCAGGTTGTGCCGCCCCGCGTTACCCGGAGCAGACCGTCCGCAACGACCCGCTTCTTGCCCAGCGTGAACGGCACGCCGACGAATGCCTCCAGGGTGCCCCGCGGAGCCCCCGCCTGATCGGTGATAAAGCGGCCGAACTCCCGCACCCCGGCCATCACCGCCAGCAATGCCGCCGCAGCCCGGCGGTCCTGCTCCTGGACATCCGGAATCCCCGTGGTGGGGAACAGCCGGGCGTGCTGCCAGATCTCGTCGGCCATGGGCATGCCTTCCCTTGTCGCACCCGGGTCGTTGCCATCCTGGCGCAGAACCGTGGCGCCGATGCGGGATCGATAGGGTCCATCGCGCAGCGGACCGCAGCGCCCTTGAGGCGGGCACGGAGACCGGCGGATTCTCAGCGCCTCTTCGTCGGCGAAACCCTCAGCGGAGCGGGCACAATCGTGGGCGAAACCGGCATGGCGGCGGCAGGCCCCAGAGCTGTTGTACGAAGGGGAGCAATGTTGAGTGTGATTGGAATGGACGTCGGGCGCCTCCGGCCACGAGAGCGTGCGCCGAAACGTTGGACCGATCTTCGCCAGGTGAGGCATTCTCCACCCGGTAGGGCCTGCAGGGGAGAGCGTAAATACTTCTTCACAGCGTCCCTCGAACAGAGCGAACAGTTCATCAATGCCGCCCGCACGGCGGAGGTAGCCACAAGCCCGGTGATGCTGGGCGGTTTCAGGCGGTGAGGGCGACACCGTGTTCTCCCAGGAGCTTTGTGTAGGCCTCGATGGGTTTGAGCCAGTTGAGGGTCTCGCGGGGTCGGCCGTTGAGTCGCTCCGCGACGGCGTCGAGTTCGGCTTGGCTGTACCCGGATAGGTCGGTTCCTTTGGGGAAGTATTGCCGTAGCAGCCCGTTCGTGTTTTCGTTGGTCCCGCGCTGCCAGGGCGAGTGCGGGTCGCAGAAGTACACGTCGATGTTCGCGGCTAAAGTGAACTCTTCGTGGCACGCCATTTCTTTG
>JAIUNK010000005.1 GCA_020161845.1 Actinomycetota bacterium | reverse complement strand
TATCCCGATCCGCGACAAGACCGATCGGGGCAGGTCAGCGATCCACTGGGCGGCCGCAGCGTAGGAGGTCACCCCCGCACAGGCCGCCGCGATCAATGCCGTCAATACAGCCGCGAAACCGATACCGCCGGCCCTGCGCACGACGGGGATCAGGCAACACGGACAGCACCTGAACGAGTTCGGGGATCTCCTCAGCGATCACCGGCGCCAGGCTTGGCGAGCGCCCCGCAACGAGAGACGATACGAACGCAGGCATGACGACCTCCATGGGCTCGGGTGACGTTGACACTCACTACGATCCCGCGACCGTCATGCCTGCCCTTACACCCACACCGGCGTGTCGTCACGCCGCCACGCCGACAACCCCAGAATGAACTGCCCCTGCCATCGCCGGCCTGAAGATCTGGACAAGAAAGCGAGACGAAGATGATCTCGGCATCCTGTACAGCCGCAGTTCATCGACCTAGAGCTCGGACAGGAATCGCCGCGACCTACACCACTTCCGTCTTAACAAAAAGGTCCGCGATTGCGTCCGGATCAGCCCGCCCGTAAAGGAACATGCGCACCGGATTATGGCCGTGAGGCGGGGCGGATCGGACTAGGACGGTATCTATTCTTCGTCAAGGTAGGCGCCAAGCAGCGAGCCGAAACCTGCGGGCTCAGCGGCGACCATCGCTCCATCCATCAGGCGCATCTGACGGTGCGGGATATGAAGAATGTATTTCTGACCTTTCTGCCGCTCGACCACCTCAACTGCGAGGCGCAACATCCCCTTGGCCGCCCTAATCGGCACGAACGCCGGCTCGATCATCACCCCCTGGGGTTCCCTCGCCACCCTCCTATGGCTGCAGCGGTGTCGCGCCGCGGGCGTCGGGTGGCGGCTGGGCCGTCTCGCCCTTGCGGGCGCGGCGTGCGCGACCCTCGCGATGACGCTGGCCGTGCTCAGTCTTGGCCTTTTCGGGTGAGGCTCATCGAGGCGATCCGCGCGGGGCCCTCTCAGCAGATGACGCACCGGCAGCGGCGCTGCTATTATGCAGGCATGACAGGCGTCTCAGCAACCAAGGCGCTGACCGTGCGGGACATCCCCACGGCGGTGCTGGACGAGATCAGCGGGCGGGCGGCACGGTCCGGCCGGTCGCTCCAGGAGTATGTCCGCGGCCACCTGGTCGAATGGGCCTCGCGCCCCGAACCTGACGACTGGGCCGCCCAGGTGCGCGCCCGCAAGGCCGCGACGGGCGGCGGCCGGCTCGGCGACCTCGCATTGCGCGATGCGGAGCTCCCGTGACGCTCGTCATCGACGCCTCCACGGTCGCCGCCGCGCTCGTCGAGAACTCCGCCCGGGGCTCGTGGGCGCTGAATCTCCTCGGCGGAGGCGGCCTGGTCGCCCCGCACCTGATGCCCGCGGAATGCGCCAATGTCCTTCGACGCGCTGAACTCAACGGAAACATCAGCCGCGACGTCGCGTTGCTCGCCCACGCCGATCTAGCCTCCCTCCCCGTCGAGCTGTACCCCTACGCCCCATTCGCCAAGCGCATCATCGCCCTGCGGTCGGCCGTCACCACGTACGACGGCTGGTACGTCGCGCTCGCCGAAGCCATCGGCGCGCCGCTGGCCACCTGCGATCGGCGTCTCGCCCGCGCCCACGGCCTCCGTTGTGAGGTGTTTTCCCCGCCCGAGGATGAACCCCGCTGAGGGCCAGACCCGCACTTCGGGCCGAGGGCGCCACAGGCAACGTTCCAGGCCTCAACGATGCGTCAGGTCCGCGGTCCAGGCGTCGTACACCTCCTTTTCTCCCACCCCGAGCGAGCCCTGATAATCGCCCGTCCGGACCAGCTTGAGCACCTTCTCCCAGCCGTGCATGCGCTCGACGTACGCAATGTAGGTGTGGGCCAGGTCGTAGCCCCCGATCTCGTTGAACTCGATCGGGTTGCCGGTCTGGGTCTGCTCGAATGTCGGCAGATAGTGGCCGCCGGCGTACCCCGGCGGCAGCGGCTTGCCGTTGGTCAGGTGCAGTGCCATGCCCTCCGTGAGCCACAGGCGGACATCAGGGTTCATCGTCGAGACGTAGGCGTGCACCAGCTCGTGCGAGACGGCGTCACGGACCGTGGCGTAGTCATGGGCCGCCCCCGGCCGGGCCGGCGAGGTGAGCAGCACGTTCGTGCCGCGGTTGTCCCCGATGTACCAGTCCAGTCCGATCAGCGGCACCAGCCACCCGTACTTATGGCTCGCCATGACGTACTGCGAGTCGTAAACGTAGACACTTACCTCCGGCCGGCCCGACAGCTCCAGCCGCTGGATCAGCCGAGCCGCATCGCCGTCCGCCCGCTGCAGCACGTCCAGCGCCGCCTGCCCCTGCGAGCCGCGGTAGAGCGTCACGTACTCGCCGCGAACCTCGGTCATGCCAGGGTCGCGCAGCCACAACGTGGGGATGAACGAGGCGACAGCCAGCAGGATCAGTACCCCGAAAGTGAGTGCGAGCCACCGGACCCAACGCCTGCGCATGGTCGGCCCCCTGCCGCCCGAGGTGATCGTGACCGCCCCATCATGACAAATCCGAGTGATCCCGTGTTCATCACTCGCCACGAGCGCTGGAGAGGTCGACCGGCGGGCAGAAGGAGGTCGAGCTGCCGGAATAGCCGCAGGACTAGCGTCCCGGAACCCGGGAAACTCCAGATTCCATGCCGGGGAATGCTAGGTCTCCCCCCAGGAAACTCCAGATTTCCCTGCGCTACACCCACGCCGCGGTCGGTCCTGCCACTCGCACTGGCTGCCCCGCTGCGAGCCGCAGCTCAGAACGCGTGCCGCAGCAGGTCGTCGTACAGCTCCTCCGGATCGGCCGCGAGCCCCCGAGCAGTGAACCAGCGGCAGACATTGGTGCAATCGCGCCGCAGGTACTCGAAGCCGCGGTCATGCCCGGTCAGGCTGAGGATCTGCGGCAGGTCGATGATGACCAACCGGGGACCGGCGGCGAGGATGTTGTACGGCGACAGGTCCCCGTGCACCCAGCCGTCTTGGGCGAGGATCGCCATGGCCTCGCGCAACTGCTCGAAGTAGTCGGCCAGCAGGGCCTCGTCCGGCCGAGTCTGGGCCAGCCGCGGCGCGGTCTGCCCGTCATGGCTGATCCACTCCATCATCAGTTCGGTGCCGTCGATCTGCACCGGGTAGGGCACCGGCAGCCCGATCTGCCAGGCCCGGCGCAGCGCGTTCCACTCGGCGTTGGCCCACTCCATGGAGGCCACCGTCCGGCCCCACGAGGTGTTGGTCGCCAAGGCGCGTTGGTCACGGCTGCGCTTGACGCTGCGGCCCTCGGCATAGCTGGCCGAGCGTCGGAAGTTGGTGTGCTGGGCGTCGCGGTACCGCTTGGCCGCCATCACGACCGCGTCGCGCAGGTGCGGGTCGCGGCGCTCGACCAGGTAAACGTCCGCTTCCTTGCCGGTCTTGAGGATGCCCAGGTCGGTGTCGATCGCCCCGGAGGAGGTCACCAACCAGTGCGGCCGCGGTTCCGGCCCCCTGCACAGGGCCTCCAGGTCGTCCCAGGAGGACCACCGCTGACCCTCGCCCAGGTCGTCGTACGGCTGGTAATCGCCGACGAACGCCGCGGCGGCGGGTGACTCGCCGGTCGGTGCGGGCGGCGCGGCGATCGCGAAGTTGTGGGATTCGTCGTACGCCGTGTCGTCGGCGCCAAACGCCTCGACGGGGTCGTCGAATCGATCGGTGTTACGGGAGCGGCGCCGGGGCCGCCGAGCTGCTGAAGGCACGAGAACTCCAGGACAGAGAAGGATCGGGGACGGCCGTGGTCAGGCCGACAACGGGTTGCGTCATGTCACCTCTCCTTTGCTCTGGCGGGGCCGGGCAGTAGGGCCCGGCCAGGCCATGATGCGATGCCGCCAGCGCGTGCGGCAAAGGGTTTTGCCGTACGGCGGTCGTCGGCTAACGCCGGGCGACAGCATCACCGGCGGGCAACGCAGCGGCGGGCTGGCTCTGCCGAGGATTAACTGCGGCAAAAGGCGGTGCCCGCAGCGCCTTTCGCCGCAGTTAACGAGGGATTCACTGCGGTCGTCATGGACTGCGACCCAGCGGCCTGGGTGCGGTCGGGTCGCCACGGCGACCAGCGGCGCGGCGGCTGATCGTGCTCCAGATCCTGGACACGACCGTTCTCATCGACTACTTGCGCGGACGCCCGGCGGTGAGTCGCGTTTAGGCCCTCCTCGAACGCGATATCACCCCGGCGACCACGGTCATCAACGTCGAGGAGATCGTCCGTGGCCTGCGCGAGGCGGAGCGCGGCGCTGCCGAAACGCTCATCGACGGCCTGGTGGTGTTGCCGATCACGACACAGGACGCGTGGTTGGCCGGCCGCTGGCGCCGCGACTACGCGAATCGCGGACGCACCCTGTGGCAGGCCGACTGCCTGATCGCTGCGGCCTGCGTTAGGGCCGGAGCGCCCCTGGCCACCGGCAACCCCAAGGACTTCCCGATGACCGAGATCGAGGTGACCCACTGGCCCGTCGGCCAGTGAAAGGCCCCGCTAGAACCTCCTGACCAGCCTCCGGCGGGTACGCCCGGGCGAGACCAGGCGATCGGCCCTTGTCAGGTGGGAACTGACCGGTGTGCGGGGCGGCGCTGTACGGTCGCTGTTATGGGTGGTCGCGGGCGCGCCGGCGGGGGCCGGGTGCGACGGTGGGACAGCCGGGGCAGGGTGCGGCGGTGGTACGGCGAGGCTGGGCGGGGATACGACGAACGCTTCGGCCGCTGGGAGGCCTGGTGCGTCGGCGTGTTCTGGGTGCTGATGCTGCTGATGTGGTTCCGGCTGCTGCCCTTCGCGCTGCCGCTGTGGATCGTGCTCCTGCCGCTGCTCTGGCGACCGATCGGTGACGCCTTCCGCGGTTCGGCGCGACGGCCGGGCCGGATCGTGGCGACCGGACTCGTCACCTTCGTCGTCCTAGTCGCCCTGGCCAATGTGCTGGTGCAGGGCATCCTTCAGCCCATGATCGGGGCGGCACTCGGCGTACCCCTGACCAACCTCAACACCGCCGGCGGGATGGAGCAGCTTCGCGCGCAACCCTGGCTATACCTTCTCTTCGTCGTCGTGGGCCCCTTCGAGGAGGAAGTGAGCTACCGGTACGGCCTGTTCCGCCTGCTCGAACGCGTCAACGTGCCTGTCGCACACGTGGCGACGGGGCTGGTGTTCGCCCTGCAGCATGTCGTCGTGGGCTGGCTCGACGGGCACCCAGATCAGCTCCTGCTCATCCCCGGATTCGTCACCTTCTCGGTGATCCTCACGCTGCTCTATCGACGTACGGGCAATTTTCTGCCGGGGTTCCTCGCGCACGCGCTGGCCAACGGCGTACCTCTCGCGTTCGTCCTGCTCTCGTCATGAGATGCGCGCTGCGCTGACGCGTCGCCTCTGTTCTTCGTCGCGCGCTGGGCCAGGTCAGCTTCAGGTCCGGTGCTAGCGTCCGAAGCGTGGACGCGCTCACCTGGTCGGCGGTGGCCACGCCGGCGTTCTCCCCGACGGGCCTGATCGCGACGATCGCCTTGCTGGTCGGCTACGCCTGGGCGTGGCGATCCGCCCGGGCCGCGGGCCACCGGGCGCGGGTCATCGACGCCGTGTTGTACGTCGTGGCCGGCGTACTGCCCGTGCTCGTCGCCACCTGTTCCGGTCTCGGCGAGCTGCGGCGAGTCAGCCTGCAGGCGGGGGCGTGGCAGGCGGCCCTCCTCGTCGCGGTGGCACCTACGGGCCTGGCGCTGGGTCGGCCGGTGACCCTCATCCAGGCCGTCGAGGCGCCGCGCGTCCGTGCTGCGTTGGCCGCCGCGCTGCGCTCACCTGTCTTGCGGATCGCGGC
Source organism: Actinomycetota bacterium (assembly GCA_020161845.1). GTDB lineage: Bacteria > Actinomycetota > Actinomycetes > Actinomycetales > Dermatophilaceae > Austwickia. The sequence goes on along the minus strand of JAIUNK010000005.1, from coordinate 163,967 downwards.
GTACCCGGGTTTCAGCGCCGTGATGGCCGCCACGGTCACCCTCGCGCTGTTCCTGACCGGGTGGTACCAGGCGACGGTGGACTCCGCTGCGTCCCGGGAGGCGACCTACCTCATCCTGCTCGCCGTGGGGGTGTCGTTCGTGCTGCCGCTGCTCGGGGAGGCGGCCGAGCTGCTGCCGCGGTGGTGTACTCCGCCCGTCCGGGTGGGGCTGGCGGCGCTGGATGGCGTCGCGGATGCCATCGCCGGCATCGTGATCATGACCGCCGCCAGCCCCCTGTGGCGCCCGGCGATCGAGACTTCGTCGGCGAAGGTGATGGCCGACCAGGCCCTGGCCGGGGCGATCTTGCTCTGCGTCGCCGAGGCGGTGGGATTGCCAGTGCTGTTCGGGGCGGTGGTGGCGTGGATGCGGGTCGATGCGGTGCAGACCCGGCTCGCGGACGCCGACGACGATGCCCGGCGTGCCGCCCAGGCCCAGACCGCGATTCGGCGGCCGGGCGTCGACGCTCCAGCCCCTGGCGTGGCGTCATCGCCTGAACAGCCGCTCCCGCTCGACGGGGCGGACGCCGACCAGGGCACACCGGCGGCGGACCAGCCGTGGTGGCTGAGCGACCCCAACCTGGCGGACCGCTACCGCCGGCTTTGAGACAGGACCGGTAGCCCTCGGTCGCGTCAATCCCGCGCGACCAGCGCAAGCGACTGTACGGCGGGGCTGGCCTCGCTCAGTCGTCGCTGGGGAAGAGCCGACGGGCGCCGGCCCGGCCTGAAGCCGCGAGCCCGTCGTCGGGGTTGAACAGCGCGCACTGACGCATCGACAGGCAGCCACAGCCGACGCAGTTCGACAGGTTGTCCCGGACCTGCTCGAGCTCGCGAATCCGCTGCGTCAGCGCCGGCTGCCAGCGCGCCGAAATCCGCCGCCACTGCTGGCGCGTGGGGGCCTGATGGGGTTCGAGCCCCGCGAACGTCGCGCGAATCTCGTCCAGGGACAGGCCCACTCGCTGCCCCGCCCGGATCGTGGCGATTCGGCGCAACACGCTGCGCTCGTAGCGGCGCCGGTCCCCCGCCGTGCGGTGGCTCGCGATCAGGCCGAGGGACTCGTAGTGGCGCAGCGCCGACGGGGCGATGCCGGCGCGGCGTGCGACCTCTCCGATCGAGAGCAGATCCCGTGCGTTAAGAGACACTTGACCTCAAGTCCACTTGACATCATTGGATAACCAGCATGACCGAAACACGCGCACCGCAACACCCCGCCAGCTCCACCGATCCCCACGCCTCGGCCGCCGAGGGCGCCCGCGAAGGCGCGTACGACGAGGCACTGCTGCGCTTTCACGCGACCGGACCCGAACGCCAAGGCTGGCTCAGCAACCATGGCCCGATGGTCATCGAAGCTCTGAGCCGCCGCGGAGCCGAGCGCCACGTGCACTCGTGGAGCGACGGCTACATCTCGCGGCTCGACGAGCGGCCCCGGGGCATCAGCCCCATCGACTCCGAGGCCTGGCGCGACCCCCTGGGCGACCCGGTGCGCAGCGGCGACTGGATCGAGTTCATGCTCCGGGCCGTCGCCGAGGAACCCTGGCAGCACGTGCTCGTCACGTGGTGGCCTCGCCTGTTGCCGGGTATCGCCGCGGGCGCCACCCATGGAGTCATTCGCGTCGGCCACGCCGTACAGGCCCTTCGCGCCGCCGACACCGAACCCCGGCGCCACGAACTCGCGCATGCTTTGGCGTACTGGGCCGCCCGCTGGCAACCCACCCCGTCACTGGCGCCCGCGGGCCAGCTCGATCGAGCAAGTGCCCTGGCCACGGTGCCCCGCATCGCGAGCCAGCGGCACGGGATCCGGAGTCGATTGGCCCAACTGCCGCACACCCCGGGGTGGGGCGACGCCGTCGCCGCCGTACGCGCGCCCCACGACCCGGCCGATCCGCTCGCGGAGATGCACGCGATCAGCGACGCCGCGATTGCCGCCTACCCCCGGTGGGCGCACGGCAACGCAACCATGCTCGTGCACGCCGCAACAGCGCCGGCCGCGGTCGCCCGTGCCCTGCCCGCACTCCCACAGCACCTGGCGCTCGCCTCCGTCGACGCCGCATGGGCGGCGACCTGCGCAGTCGTGGCCTGCTACCGGCCCGCCTCCGATGCGCCGCGCGAGGGCCTGAAGACGACGGAGACGGCGGACGAGGCGTGGGCACGGGCCGTGGCTCACGGCGGCGAACACGTCATCAAGTTCGCCGACGTCGCGGTGGATTCGCAGCGGCGCACCGGTGAGGCCAACCGTTCCGCAGCAACCACGGCGTCGACCGCCGTGGCGACAGCCATCGAACTCGACGCCTGACAGCGCGCCGGCCACGCCGCCCCTCGGTCGTCAGCTACCGCAGCAGCAGGGCCACGGCGGCACTGATGGTGTAGTCGAACAGTGCGGCGCCGACGGCCTCAGCGTCTTCACCGCCCTCGCCGAGATAGCCGAAGACTTCGCTGTTCACAGCCCCGATGAGCATCATCCACGCCGTGACGCCGGCCACGGCCAGGTCAGCCGGCACCCCATCCGGCTCGACGCCGAGCGCTTCGCCGACCCCCGCGCCAAACTCCACCAGGACCGGCACCGGCCGGGGTCGCCGCTGCGCTGGCGCTGCTCGACCCTGCGCCACGATGTCCGCCAGCAGTCTCATCAGCACCACCTGGACCCGGGTGCCAGGGCCGATGGTCTGCTGGGCGGGCGCGGCGTATCCCGGCACCGGCGAGCCGTAGAGCAGCGCCCAGTCGTGCGGATGGGCCAGCGCCCACCGGCGGGTCGCGTGCCCCACCGCGAACCACCGATCGCGCAGGTCCGCGCGGGCGACCGCCGCCTCGGCCTGCTCGACGTGCTCGCCCAGCTCGTCGTACGACTGCACGATCAGCCTGGTCAGCAGGTCGTCCCGGCTGGCGACATAGCGGTACACCGCCGAACTGGCCATCCCCAGGTCCCGAGCCACCTGACGGACCGACAGCGCTGCCGCCCCCACGCTGACCCGGCACCGACGCGGGGCTGCCTGGGTCCGCGACGGGTTCGGTACGTCGAGTGGCGCTGGACGTCGGCGATGGGGCCGCGCTCGGGGCGTTGGTCAGCGGGGCGACCAGCGTGATCAACGCCGTCAACCCCGCCTCCTATACGCGCTGGGAGCGCGACTGGCCACCGCTGGCCGCTGCGATCCTGAATGCCGCCGAGGAGGCCGGCGCACGGCTGGTCACGGTGTCGAATCTCTACCTCTACGGGCAGGTCACCGCCCCGATGACCGAGGCGACCCCCATCGCCCCGACCGGGCCGAAGGGCGCCGTACGGGCCCGGATGTGGGCCGACGCCCTGGATCGGCACCGCGCCGGACGGCTGCGGGCGGTCGAGGTGCGCGCCAGCGACTACCTCGGCCCGGAGACGCTGTCCTCCAGCCTGCTCGGGGGCATGATCCTGGCGCCGCTGCTGCGCGGTCGCACGGCGTACCTGCCGATGGGCCGCCGCGACGTGCCGCATTCCTGGACGTACGACGGCGACGTGGCCGCGCTGGTGGCGCGGTTGGCCCGCAGCGAGCAGGAGTCGGACTACGGCCGGGCCTGGCATGTGCCCACCGCCGACCCGGTCACCGTGGCGGACGTCCTCGACCAGGTTCAGGCGATCACCGATCGGCCGCTGGGCCGGCTGCGCGTGCTTCCGCGGGGGGTGGTCACCGGCCTCGGCCCGGTCGTGCCGCTGCTGGGCGCGCTCCGGGAGACGCGGCACCAGTTCGAGCGGCCGTTCGTGCTCGACAGTACGGCGGCGCAGCAGCGCTTCGGTCTGGCGCCGACGCCGCTGACCACGGTGCTGGCCCGGACCATCGCGGCCATTCATGCGCGCAGCGACTAAGCGCCCATCCGTGATAATTATTCAGGCTTTGGCCGTGGAAACAGAGCCGTCACCCGTCAGGACGCCGTCGTGGCGAAGGGGCCTCCTGTCTGCATGTCGCAGCCAGTGACAACACGTTTGACGGGGCTCGACCGCGCGAGTCAGGACGGCGACTGACTGTCAGGAGACCTCGTGTCATTGTGTCGAACGCATATTGCATTTGCTCTCCTCGGTGCGATATCGTGCACATAGCACATGAATGCGAAGACGGGGGAGGTGTGGTGGGCGATCCGAACATCGTCGCGGGTCTGCCCGTGGCGCAGTGCGCGACCCGGCCCGGCTCGCTGCCGGACGTCCGCGCCCGCCTTAGCGAACTGCGTCGCACCAGGCCGCCCACGATGACGATCGCGCTCGATGACATCGACAGCGCCGACGAGGTGATCTCCGTGCTGGCCGAGGTCGAGGCCGCCAAGGCCTGGCTGGACCGGCTCTCCGTCACCGCGGCGGGGGCCCTGCTGTCCTGGAGCGAGGACCGGACCCGCGCCGACCTGAACCACTACGGCGCCACCGCCACCGAACGCGCTCAGACCATGACTCACGCCCGCACCTCGATCATCGACGAAATCTGCCTGGCCACCGGCTTGGCCCGGGGCGATGCCACCGCCCGCGCCGAAACCGGCGTGCTCGCCCGCCGCGAACCGGACCGCACCACGAGCGCGCTGGCTGCGCTGACCACTGGGCAGATCGGCTGGTGGCGCGCCCGCACGATCATCACCGGCTGCACGCCGCTGCCGGCCGACCAGGCCAACGACGTCGCCAGTGCCGTACTGCGTCCCACCCGCGACGGCACCACCCCCAGCCCCCGCCTGATCGCCGATCGCCTCGCCAAGGAACTCAAGAAGCGCATCCCCGGGCGAGTTCGCCGCGCCGAAGCCCTCGGCCGCCGCGACACCTCCGTCCGCCTGGGCGACGACGACACGGCGACTCTCGGGATCGGCGGCAGCACCGAACGCGTCACCGCCGCCCACGACCGCCTCGACCGGCTCGCCCGACGACTCCGCCACGCGGGGGACCCCCGCACCCTGGCCCAGCTGCGCGCCGACATCGGCCTCGACCTGCTCCTGCACGGTCATAGCCCGGCGCTGTGCGACACCACGGACCCGGCCCCACGTCGCACCGCACCGTGCACTCCACCGGCCCCTGATCACGCCAGCCACACCACCGGCGACACGACCGGCGACACGACCGGGGCCGCGCTGCGGGCGGCCTACCCCGGAGGTCTCCCCGACGCCCACGCCACTGTCATCGTTCCCCTCAGCAGCCTGCTCGGCCTCACCAGCGAGCCTGGCGAACTGGTCGGCTGGGGCTACCTCCCCGCCGACCTGACCCGAGACCTCGCCGTGCGCGCAGGCTCGGTCTGGGCCCGCCTGATCACCGACCCCCGCACCGGCCAGGCCCTCGAACTGTCGACACCGTGCTACCGGCCCACGGCCGCGATGGCTCGGTTCATCACCGCCCGCGACCACCGCTGCCGCGCCCCCGGCTGCACCAGCCCCGCCACCACCGGCGACCTGGATCACGTGCGACCGTTCGCCGACGGGGGCGAGACCTCCACCACCAACCTCGCCGCGCACTGCCGCCGCCACCACGGCCACCACACGAGCGGCCACTGGTCGCCCGCCACCGCGCCTGGAGGGATGACCACCACCGCCGACGCCGACACCGCCGACGGCACTACCGCCAACGCCGTCACCAATGCCAACGGCCCCCTGACCTGGTCCACCCAGACGGGTCGCCGCTACACCACCGAACCGCACCGATACAGCGACCCCGACACCGGCGAGTCCCCCGACGCGACGCTGGACGGCCGACCGCCCGCCAGCGGCACCGATGGCTCGACACCCCCGCCCGACCCCGGCCCACCACCGTTCTGACCCAGTGAGCCTGGGAGCCTGGCGGCATGGAACGTACGGGGTCCGGCGGGGCACGGCCGGGGGCGGTGGGGGCGGTGACGTACGACGTCCGTGGCGGTGGGCGGCCATGGTTCGCGGTGGCGGCCATTCCGGGGCTGGTGCACGCGACGATCAGCGCGTACTGGATGCTCGGTGGCACCTGGCTATCACCCGCGCAGTGACGTGGCTGGCCGCCGTCGTCCTGGTGGTCTGGGGCGGGGCGAACTGTGTGCTCGCCAACCTCGCGCTGGCCGGCCTGCTGGGTGACGGCCCGCAAGACCGCGCCGCCATGATCGGGCACGCCTGGCTATGGGACCCCCTCTTCCTGATCTGGGGCCTCCTGCTGCTGCTCGGTCTGCGCCGCAGCAGGCCGGGCCAGCCTCAATCCCCCGCCGGATCCACCCTCCCGTGACCTGGCGCCCCGGCCGCCGTCAGTCGCCCGCGGAGTTCGGCCACGCCGCTCCCCGTCAATTCGGGGACGACGACCGCACGCCCAGTCATCGCCAGGGCGAGGACCTCGGCGGGTCCGCACACCTCGGGCCCGGAGCCGTGCCGAAAGTCCACGTCGCTCGCGTGCCACGACAGCCCCGTCAACAGACCGCGGGGCACATGCCCCAAACCCGCCGCGCGGGTCGGCAGCCACGACAACACGAGCGCCCAGTCGTGCGGCGGCACATCGACGTCGGCGCCGAGCGGCCGAGCGGCATCGCGCAGATGCACGCAGCCGTCCACGAACTGGCCCATCGGGCCGACCCCCGGCGCCCATACCGTCCGCGCGGCACGCTCTCGCAACACCGCGGTGAGCTCGGACACCGGGCGCCTCCCCAGCTCGGCAGCCAATGCCGCGGACGCGCGGTGCACCGAGCCGTGCCGTACCGCGCTCCCGACCAATCGCGCCGGGGGGATCACCAGCGGCATCACCAGGTGCCCGAGCAGGGTGCGGAGGTCCCAACCGGCACACAGGCTCGCCGTTCCGAGTCGGTCCGCCGGGATCTCGTCGTACAGCTCCGCGATTCGCACCCGGTTCGACGCCGTACGGGCGGCGACGCTCTCACCCACCGTGCTCACGGCAACTCCTCTCGCCTCGCGAATATCTCGTACGGCGAGAGACTAAACTGCCCCCTATGGACGTGTCATCCGGGCAGATCGTGACGGCGGTACGCCGTGCCGTCGTGCAGCTGTCGACGCAGGGAGCCACCTTCGCGCGCGAGCACGGGATGAACCTCACCGATATTCGGGCCCTGATCGCCCTCAACGACCTGCGCCGAGCCGCAGAACCGGCCACGGCCGGCGCCCTGGGTCGCGAGGTGGGCCTTGCCTCGGCCTCGACCACGCAGGTCATCGACCGCCTGGAAGGGCGCGGCCTCGTGCGGCGTACCGCCGACCCCGGCGACCGTCGCCGAGTCCTCCTCGAGGTCACCGAGGCCGCCGCCGCCTCCGGCATCGCCAGCTTCGGGCCTCTCCTGGAGAGCGTCCGAGACGTGGCCGAGGCCCGCACCCCCGTGGAGCGCGCCGTGATCCTGGCCTTCCTCGACGACCTGGCCGCCCTCGCCCTTCTGAGGCACTCGGCGCCCTAGCGCGGGGGCACCGCCACCCCAGCGGCCGGGGGCGTCTCGGCGATGGCGGGCCGGAAGCGCTGCTGGGCGCCCTGCTTGCTCATTCCGTAGAGCTTGCCGATCTTCGCCCAGGACACCCCGGCGGCGCGGGCCGCGGCGACCAGTTCGGACTCCACCGCCTCGGCGTGGACGCGCAGCCGGCGCGCGGCGTCGAGACGGGCCAGCGGATCATCGGCCTCCTGGAGCGCTGCAAGTTCGCGCTGGATCCGCTGGTCGGAGGAACGCACGGCGCGAGTCTACGCGCGGGCCCGGGCGCAGCGTCAAGAAATAGTTGACTTCGCTGCGTCCCCGTGTTTGACTCTCCTCAAGCGTCAAGCAGAAGTTGACGCACAAGTCTCCGATGCCGTGAGCCTCCACTGCCGCGAGTCCCGATGGGAGGGAACGACATGGCGAAGAAGAAGTCCAAGAAGAAGGACAAGAAGTCCAAGAAGAAGTGACTTCCGGCTCGGCCGCCCGCATCGCGGGCGGCCGAGCTGCTGTATGAGGCAGGTTCCCAGGCGCGGCGAATCGTCCAGTCGACAGCCGAACCCGCTGTGCCACCACAAACCCGCCGTGCCACCACAAGCTATTCACAGTGCGTATACGCACGGTGTAGAGTGCCGGTCATGTCCGCCGCACACGCCCTCCTTGGGCTCCTCGAACCGGCCCCGGCGTACGGCTACACCCTCAAGCGCCAGTACGACGAGCGCTTCGCCCACACCAAGCCCCTCGCGTACGGCCAGGTCTACGCCTCGTTGGCCCGCTTCGAGCGGCAGGGCTGGGCCGAGGTGGTCGACGTGGAGGCCGGCGACGGGCCGGACCGCAAGCGCTACCGCATCACCGGCGAGGGAGTCACCGTGCTTGACGCCTGGGTCTACGAACCGCAACCGCCGGGTGTGTTCGCGGCCAGCACGCTGTTCGCCCGCGTTTCGGTCGCGCTGATGTCAGACCGCGACGCCGGCCAGGTGCTGGACCTCCAGCGCGCCAGCCACCTGCGCCGGATGCGCGAGCTCACCCGGGCCCGCGACGGCGCGCTGCCGTTGGAGGACATGGCGCTCACCTACGAACTGGCCCATCTCGACGCCGACCTGCGCTGGATCGAGGAGGCGGCGGCCCGGCTCGCCGCGGTCCGAGCCCAACCGCCGCGACCAGCCACCGTCCAGGATGCCCCGCGAGGTGCCCGGTGATGCCGGGCCGGGTCCAGTGGGCGCGCACCGAAGCGCCGGCACGATCCGAGGCGCCGGCGCGATCCACGGCGCCGGCCCTGGCGCCGACCTGCCGGTGGGACAGCGCCCCGGTCCTCGCGGCCCGCGGCCTGGCCTACACCTACGGCCCGACCCCCGCCCTAGCCGACGCGAGTCTTCGGCTCCTGGCCGGCGACAGCGTCGCCCTCATGGGGCCGTCCGGGTCCGGCAAGTCCACGCTGCTGCACTGCCTGGCCGGGATCCTCACCCCGGACCAGGGCGCCATCGACCTGATGGGCACGCCGTTCCACACCCTGAACGAGACCGAACGCAGCCGACTGCGCCTGACCCACCTCGGCATGGTCTTCCAATTCGGTGACCTGGTGCGCGAACTCACCCTCCTGGAGAACGTCATGCTGCCGTTGCGGCTCACCGGCGCGGGACGGTACGCCGCGCGCGAGGAGGCCCTGGAGGCGCTCGCCGCCTTGGGCATCGCCGACGTGGCGACCCGGCGCGCCGGCGAGGTATCGGGCGGTCAGGCCCAGCGCGCCGCCGTGGCGCGCGCCCTCGTGCGCCGACCCGCCGTCATCCTCGCCGACGAGCCGACCGGCTCCCTCGACTCGGTGAACGCCGAGCAGGTCATGGACATCCTGGTCACCCGCGCCCGCGCGATGGGCTCGGCGCTGCTCGTCGTCACCCACGACCACCGGATGGCGGCCCACCTGGACCGGCACGTCACCATCCGCGACGGCGTCACGAGCGCCGCCGCCGCGGACTGCGCTGGGGAGGTTGCGCCATGAGGGCCGCCATCGCCCTCGGGGGCCGGCTCGCCTGGGGCAGCGGTTGGCGCGGCGACGGCGCCCGCCGACGGAGCGTACTGCTTGCCCTAGCAAGCGCTGTCGCGACCGCCGCCTTGCTCCTCGTGGAGCAGTTCGCGGGGCACACGTTCGCCCCGTTGCCGCTCTACGGCCCCGGCTTCGTCGACGCGGCCGGGCCGGTCCTGCTCGTGATCTGCGCGGTCGTCCCGGTGCTCGTGCTCGTCGCGGTCGCGGGCCGGATGGCCGCCGAGGCCCGCGAGCGCCGCCTCGCCGCGTTGCGGCTGCTCGGGCTGTCCGCGGGCCGGTCAAGCCTGGTCGCCGCCACCGAGCTGACCGTGGCCACCGCGATTGGCGTACTGGTCGGCCTGTGGGCCGCCGGCCAAGTGCCGAACGTGCCGAACTCCATCGGCGCGTTCTCCTGGCCGCCCGGCGACACGAGCTCGATCCCCAGAGCCGGCAACCAGCTGGTCATCGCAGCGGTCGTCCTGGCCGTCGCTGTGCTGCCCACGGTGGTGCGACCTCGACCCCGCGCAGCGATCGCCCCGTCCGTACGTCGAGGCGGCGCGCCGTCCAGCAGCAGGCGGCGCGCGCTGCCACTCGCAGCGGGGCTCGGACTGTGCCTGCTGGCCCGCCTCCGGTACGACGTGGGCGGCGGAGCCCGGAGCACCGAGGCGGTGCTGCTGTTCGCCGCGGGCACCGCGCTGACGGCGGTGGGCATCGTCGTGGTTGTCCCACTGCTGGTGCGGCTGGTGGCGGACGCCCTCGTGCGCTGGGGGGCTCGAAGCCCCGCCGCACTGATCGCCGGGCGCCGGATGCAGGCCCAACCCGCGGCGGCCGCCCGGGTCGTCGCGACCCTGGTGGTGGCGCTCTTCCTCGGCACTGCCGCGCAGGCCACCGTCGCCGCTCAGGAGAGCCTGTCCGATCGCTGGCTCCCGCCGGACGCGTCCGCCATGCAGATCCTCTATATCCAACGGCCGGACGCCCTCGCCGCCGTCGATCGCGACCCCAGCATCCTGGCCGAGGCTCCCGGCGTCGTCCAGGTCGCTCGGTACGGCACCCTGTCCGCCTGCGATCCCCAGGGCAGGGATTGTCGGCCCGTCCTCGTGGCGACCTGCGCCGCGCTGACGAGCCTGATGCCGAGCGTCTCCGGGTGCGTCGACGGCACGCCGTACCGTCTGGTCGTCCCCGGCCGCGCCGAACCGCCGCTCGAGCAACAGATCGTGCTGCGTCGCCCGTGGCTCACCGGCGACGAGCCCGCGCCTCCGGACGACCCCGCCGTGCCCTATTCGACGCCGTCGGCCGAGCTGCTCATCCCGGGCGCCTCGGGGGAACGCATCGACCCGCTCGTCCTGCCGCCCGACACCCCGCAGCTCGCGACACTGCGCGGGGTGCAGGACGACACCATCCGGATCTTGGCCCAGGTCGGACGTGCGCTGCCGGAGTATCTGTCCGCGCGAGGCGTCGCCGTCGTGGGCCAGTACGTCCCGGAGACTGATCCCCGGCGGATCGCCGAGCTGCGCGACCTCACGCTGGCCCTGACGCTGTTCGGCCTGATCGTGGGTCTGGTGGCGTTCGCCATCACGCTGAGCGACCGGCTCGGCGAGCGCCGCGCCGAGGTGGTGGGGTTGCAGCTGGTGGGGACGCCGCGGGCCCTGTTGCAGGCCAGTCATGCCTGGGAGACCGGTACGCCGTTGGTGCTCGGCGCGGGCCTGGCGCTGGCCCTCGGCCGCGCCCTCGGCGACGTCTACCTGGGGATCGGCTGGCAGGGGGCGCAGGCGCCCGTCGTGCCGGGCCACACGACGCTCGTGCTCGTCGGGGCGGCTCTGGTGGGCGTTATCGCCCTGACCACGCTCACCGCGCGGCTGTCCAACCCGCGGATCCGGCCCGACCTGATCCGCGCGACCTGATCCGCGGTGGGCCCTGGGCCGCCCTACCCGATCAGGTGCACGATTCTCGCGTACACTATTTTCGTGCGCAATATCACTCTGAGCGCAAGCGAGCGCGACATCGAGGCGGCCCGGACGAGAGCGCGCGTGGAGCGCACCACGCTTAATGAGCAGTTCCGGCTGTGGCTGGCGTCGTACGCCCAGCAGGGCCTGGCGACGCAGCGCTATGACGAGGTCATGGCCGAGCTAGGTGGCCGGCTGACGGTGGGACGACGCCTCAACCGTGAGGAGCGGAATGAGCGCTGAGCTCTTCCTCGACACCAACATCTTCATCTACGCCGTCGACACCACGGATGCCGCCAAGCGCGAGGTCGCCGACCAGCTCATTCGCGACACGCTGGCGGCTGGTAACGGGACCACGAGCTACCAGGTGGCTCAGGAGTTCCTCAATGTCGTGGTCACCAAGGCGCGCATCCCCCTCGGCGTCGACGAGGCCCGCCGGTTCCTTGACGCCGTCCTGCTCCCCCTCGTCCAGGTCTGGCCCAGTCCCGCGCTGTTCCACGACGCCTTGAACACGCACCGTCGGTGGGGCTTCGGCTTCTACGACAGCCTGATCGTGGCCGCCGCCCGACAGGCCGGTGCTCGACGGCTGCTCACCGAAGACCTCCAGCACGGCCAGGACATCGCCGGACTCGAGGTCCACAACCCCTTCCTGCCGGCGCCGAGCTAGCCGAGGTAGCCGAACAGACAGCCCGCGCCCCAGCAGGGCGGCTACGGTCCGTCCGGCTCCAGCAGGGCGACCACGTCGCCGCCCCATCCGGCCAACCCCTGGTCGAAGGTCACCAGGACGCCGCCGTGGTGACGCGCCAGGGTCACCAGATGGGCGTCGGTGACCTGGCGATGCCCCCGCAGCCGCGGCAGCACGTCGTCGGCGGCGACGAAGCGGACGGTGTCCGGCCAGAACACGTGGCCGGGCAGCGCCGACAGGAGACGGAGCTGATCGACCGCGATCACGGGGCTCGTCGCAGCGGGCAACGCCTGACGGTTCGACGACACCCGCACGAACCCACTCTCCGTCACCGGTGTCGTCGCCCACCCCAGCGCGGACTCCCTGGTGAACCAGCCGACCGCCGCCTGGTGATGGCGGTGGTTGGGCCAGGCCAGCGCCACCAGCACGTTCACATCCGGCAGAGCTATCCGGCTCGTCACTCCTCCTCCAATGCCCGGGCCACCTCGCCCGGGCCGAACGTCGGGGCGCCGTCCGGCACGTCGAACACGGGGATCGCACCGCCAGTGCGCAGGCCCACCGGGGCCAGCGACCGCCGCGCCAGATCCGAGATGACCGCGCCGAGGCTGCGACCCTCGGTAGCCGCGATGAGGCGTGCATCATTCAAGACATCATCATCAATCTGCAAAGTGGTGCGCATAGCATCATGCTAGGTGACGACTGCAGCGTCGCAGAGTCTCGGGCTATCGCGACAGAGTCGTCGGCTATCGCGACAGAGTCGTCGGCTATCGCGACAGAGTCGTCGGCTATCGCGACAGAGTCGTCAGCGCGAGCGGACCACCGTCGAGGCGACGACCCGGGACAGCCATTCCAGCGGCCCCTTGCCGAGTCGCCCCGGCAGCAGGTGCCACAGCAGCAACGCCGGGAAGAGCACCGCCACCTGCAGCCCGAGGTCGGCCCAGCCGGTCGGCACCGGCGCGCCCCACGGCGTCTGCCCGGCGACCGTCCAGAGCCCCCACTGGCCCTCCAGCAGCACGTGGCAGAAGTACCCGCTCAGCGTCATCGCCCCCACGATCGCCAGCGGCTTCAGCGCCAGCCGCACCGGCGCCGCCAGGCACAGCGCACTGACCAGCGCCAGAGCCATCAGGACGAGCCCCGTGCTGAACACCAGGCTCGGGGTGGACGGCAGATAGGCCCCGACGCCGAGCAGCCAGCGCCGATCAGTGGTCAGGGTCGGGAAGTCGCCGATCGCCAGGATGCGCAGGTCGGCGCCCTCGGGCGCGCCCCAGCGCTCCCACGCCCATTGCCCGAAGGCCCAGGCGCTGGTCGCCATGACCGCCCCGATTCCGGCGATCGCGACCAGGTGCCACGGGCGCGCCAGGTCGAACCGGCGCAGCACCCACAGGCCCACGACGGCGACGCCGAGCCACAGCAGGGCGGGATGGTACGGCGCCCACAGCATCCGCATCCAGGCCCCCGCGTCGAGGGCGGACGACCAGCCGGTGGTGGTCGCGAAGGCCTGCGGCGCGTTCGCTTGCAGCCACCAGGCAACCTGTGGGGTGACCAGCAGGAGCAGTGCGGCCAGTGGCGGCATGGTCCAGCGGGGCAGCACCGCCACGACCGCCACCAGCGCCGTGATGACGGCGAGGCGCACCAGGATCACGGCCACGCCCCCGTTGGGCAGGACCTCTAGCAGGAATCCGGCCGCCCCGAGCACGATGGCTCGGACGAAGGCGCGCAGCACGGCGGTACGTCGGGCGCCGGGGCGGTCAGGCACCCGGGCGGACGGTACGGCGAACGCGGCTCCCGCCCCGATGAGCAGCGCGAACCCGACGGCGTGCACGTCCCACCACACCAGCGAGGGCAGCTCAGCCCCGAAGATGTGGTTCATCATGATCCCGACCAGCGCGAGCCCCCGCAGCACGTCGACGGCAACATTGCGCTGCGCGTGCGTCGGCCCGGGTCGGAGCGGCGCGGTCGACGGCCCGGTCCGGGCCGGCGGTTTCGCCGGCGCTGGCCCACCCGCCGCTTCGCCACTCCGAGCTGCCGTTGCCGACTGATCCACCGTGGCCGCTGCGTCCTGGTTGGCGGCGACGATCTCCGACACCTGATCCCCCGATCGACCTGCGGACCCTTCCGTCCGCCTGTGTCCTCCTTATCGCCAACCGCTGGGCCGATGTGTGAGTTCCGCACGGACCGGTCGCGTCCCGGACCCCCGGTGGGCGAGCTACGCCACGGGTCGGGCGGCGGCGTCGACCGCCTCGCGCAGGGCGGCCGCGACCTGCGGCCGGTGCGTCAACGGCGCCAGATGGGAGGCGCGCGGGATGACTCGGACGTGCGCGTCGCGGCAGGCCTGCGCGTATCGGCCGATGTCGATCCGCAGCTGATCGAACTGGCCCGCCACGAGAAACACCGGGCAGGCCACCTCCCGCAGCTGCTCGGCCCGGGCCTGCTCCACGACGGCCGCCCAGGCGGCCGGGGTCACGGCGTACCCCGTCGCGTCCGGGATCGCCTCCGCCGCGAGCCCGAGGCGACGCAGCACCCCGTTGGCGACCAACGCCATCCGCTCGGCGCCGACCACGGGGAGCAGCCGGGCGAACCCGACATAGAGATGCACCAGCGCCGGATGCCGGGAGGGATCCGCGGTGGCGCCGATCAGCACGAGAGCGGCGAGGGCGGTGGGGTGGCGGTGCGCGTACGCCGCTGCGACGTACCCACCCAAGCTGTGCCCCGCGAGCAGCACCGGCCGCCCGGCACCACCCCCAGCCCCGGCACCACCCCCGGTCCCAGCCAGGGACCCCCGGACGGCGGCGTCGACGATGGCCAATGCGTCCTCGGTCGAATACGGCTGCCCCGCCCGCGATCCGTGCCCCGGCAGGTCCAGCGGCAGCAGATCCGCGTCGGGGACGAGCTCGGCGTAGCCGTCCCATTCCCTCGTGTCGAACCTGGTGCCGGGCAGGAGCACGAGCAGCGGTCGGGCGGTCACCCGACCCACGCTAGTCCGACGCGTGCGGGCATGATGGGCACCGCGGGGATACGGCGCGGGACGGGAGCGTGACATGAACCAGATGACGGTGGGCTTCATCGGGGCGTCGGGGATGATGGGCCACGGGATGGCGAAGAATGTCGCCGCCGCGGGTTATCCGCTGGCCTACACGGTGCACCGCAGCCCGGTCGCCGATCTCGACGCCCTCGGCGCCCGCCGCGTGGCCGACCCGGCCGAACTCGGCGCGACCTGTGACGTCGTCATCATCTGCGTGACCGGCTCGCCGCAGGTCGAGACGGTCGTGCAGGGCCCGAAGGGGCTGCTCACCCGCCCGCGGGACGGCCTGGTCATCATCGACGCCTCCACCAGCGAGCCCTCCTCGACCGCGCGGCTCGCCGCGACGGCGCTGGCCAAGGGCGTGCGGTACGTCGACGCGCCCCTCACCCAGGGCCCCGCAGAGGCGGCGGCCGGCACGCTGAACTCCCTGGTCGGGGCCGACGACGCCACGTTCGAGCGGGTGCTGCCCCTGGTGTCGACGTACAGCGCGAACGTCATCCACTGCGGCGGCACCGGCGCGGGCCACACGGTCAAGCTGCTCAACAACTTCGCCGTGCAGGCGATGGCCAACGCGCTGGCCGAGTCGTTCGCGGTCGCCGCCAAGGCCGGCGTGGACCCGCGCGTCCTCGTCGACGTCATCGCGGCCGGACATTTGGACTGCGCGTTCCTGCACAAGATGGACCGCACCCTGGACGGCGACTACGACGTGATGCGCTTCGAGCTCGACAACGCCCGCAAGGACATGCGCTATTACGTGCGGCTGGCCGGCGACCAGGGCGTGACCAGCGTCGTGGGGCAGGGCGTGCTGTCCGGCCTGACGCTGGCGCACGCGCTCGGCTACGGACACGAGTTCGTGCCGTCGATCGTCAAGGCGCAGGCGCAGCTCAACGGCATCGAGATCCGCGCCGGGTCGCCGCGAGCGTAGCGCGGCAGGACCACGAGCCCTGCACGACGTGCTCCAGGTATGATCATGTCATACCTGCAAGGAGGTGGGGATGGCCGTACGCAAAGTGGCCGTGACGCTCCCCGAGGAGCTGTACGCGCTGGTAGAGCGGGCCCGAACGCTGGAGCACCGGAGTCGTTCGGAGATCATCCAGGAGGCCCTCCGCACGCACTTCGGTGAACCCACCTACCGACCGAACGACGACGAACGTTCGGCTCTCGTTGCCGCACTGGATGCCGCCCAGGAAGACCCAGCGTCGCTGCGCGAGTGGTCCGAGGTCCGCGCCAGTCTCCCTGGCCGCCGTTGAGGGTCGTCCTCACGCGGCACGCGGCCGGCGACGTGGCCGAAGCGTGCTCCCACTACGCCGGGATCGATCCGGAGCTTGGGACGCGTTTCGCCGACGACGTGGGGGCTGTTATCGAGCGGATCCTCATGTTCCCCAACGGAGCCCCGCCCGTGGATGGGTTCGATGGGCTCCGCAGAGCGCGCATGCGCCGGTTCCCCTACGGATTCTTCTACCAGCACACCGATGCTGGCGATCTGCTCATCGTCCGGGTGCTGCACTCTCGGCGGTCCCACGTGACGGCGCTCGACGTTGAGCCGGGCTAGACGGATGGGGTCGCCGGTGGTCGGCGGCGCATTCGACGAGCCTCACCCGTCACCCCTCGCGTAGCGACTCAGCGCTGAAGGGCAGCCGTCGGATCCGGATGTTGTCGTTCGTGAAAACAACGATTGCTCCCTGGTTCAGGTCGTCAGAAACCTGAACCAGATTCCCCAACAATGTCTCCGCTTGATGCTCCGGCGCCCGGTTGCCCTGCCTGAACAGGATCAGGCTTGGCAACGAAGCTCCTCCCATCGCCAGCAGCTCGCCAAAGTCCGTGTCGGAGGACACCAGAACTCGATCCTGGAGACGCGCGGCCTCCAGGACGTCGACATCGTTATGACCTGCGAGGTCGCTGTGGACGACGTGGCCGACATCGTGCCCAGCTTGCGCGAGCAGGGGTCCCAATCGCTGGCTGAGGCACTCATCGAGCAGGAACCTCACGCTGACGTGCGCAGCGGAACCTGCCGCTCAGCCACGGCAATCGCCGCAAACTCCAGGGCAGCCCTGACGTCGTCTGAAACGAGAGTGGGGTAATGGACGAGGATTTCCTCCACCGTATATCCCTGCGCCAACAGCCCCACGATCGTCGCAACCGGGACACGAGTGCCTCGCACGCACGGAACGCCCCCCATGATGCGATGGTCGGCGATGATGCGGGGTTCGGACATGGCTTCAGTGTAGGGCTGTCGCCTCACCAGGCGATACCTTCCCCGCCGCAAGGGAATACCCTCCGGGGGTATGGTGTTGGGGTGGAGGTACGGCGGCTGTCACCCCGCCGGGAGAGGTCGACCGATGGATGCCCATGCGGACCCCGGGTACATGCGGCACAAGCAGGACTACCTCAAGCGGCTGAGGCGCATCGAGGGGCAGGCCAGGGGTCTGCAACGGATGGTCGAGGAGGAGAAGTACTGCATCGACATCCTCACCCAGATCTCCGCGATGACCCGGGCGCTGCAGTCCGTCTCGCTGGCGCTGCTGGAGGACCACCTCGGGCACTGCGTCGTGCACGCGGCCGCCGCCGGCGGGCAGGAGGCCGAGGACAAGATCGCCGAAGCCGCCGAGGCCATCGCTCGGCTGGTCCGGTCCTGAGCAGAGGAGACGCGGTGAGCACCACCCAGGACGGCACTACCCAGGACGGCACCATCGGCACCACCGCCGATGCCACCCGCCAGGTCGAGTTGTCGATCGGCGGGATGACCTGCGCCTCGTGCGCGAATCGCATCGAGCGCAAGCTCAACAAGCTGGACGGCGTGACCGCGACGGTGAACTATGCGACGGAGAAGGCGCGGGTCAGCTACGCCGCTTCCATCGCGCCCGAGCGCCTGGTCGAGACCGTCGAGCAGGCCGGCTACACGGCCCGCTTGCCGCAGGCAGCACCCCAGGACGCAGCGGCAGCGCCCCAGGAGTCAGCGGCTTCCGCCCAAGCGGTCACCGGCGGCGAGCGCGGCGACGTACCGGACCACGACGAGACCGCCGCCCTGCGGCAGCGGCTCCTTGTCAGCCTGGCCCTGTCCGTGCCGGTCATCGCGATGGCGATGATCCCGCCGCTGCAGTTCACCTATTGGCAATGGCTGTCCCTGACGCTGGCCGCACCCGTCGTCGTGTGGGGTGCGCTGCCGTTCCACCGGGCCGCCCTGGTCAATCTCCGGCACGGCGCGACGACGATGGACACGCTGGTCTCGATGGGCACCGCGGCGGCTTTCGCCTGGTCGGTCTACGCCCTGTTCTGGGGCACGGCCGGGATGCCCGGGATGACGCACGCATTCGAGTTCACCGTCCACCGCGGCGACGGGGCCGGGAACATCTACCTGGAGGCCGCGGCCGGGATCACGACGTTCATCCTGGCGGGTCGCTACTTCGAGGCGCGGGCCAAGCGCCGCGCCGGGGCCGCGCTGCGGGCGCTGCTGGAGCTGGGCGTCAAGGACGTCGCGGTCCTGCGCACCGGCGAGGACGGGCGGGACCGCGAAGACCGGATCCCCATCGGCCACCTCGCCGTCGGTGACCGGTTCGTGGTCCGACCGGGCGAGAAGATCGCCACCGACGGCGTGGTCGTCGAGGGCTCCTCGGCGGTCGACACCGCGATGGTGACCGGTGAGTCGCTGCCCGTCGAGGTGGGACCCGGCGCGGAGGTGGTGGGCGCGACCGTCGCCGCGGGCGGCCGATTGGTCGTGCAGGCGCGCCGCGTGGGAGCGGACACCCAGCTGGCGCAGATGGCCCGCCTGGTCGAGGAGGCCCAGAACGGCAAGGCGCAGGTGCAGCGCCTGGCCGACCGGATCTCGGGAGTCTTCGTACCGGTCGTCATCGTGTTGGCCCTGGTGACCTTCGTGGCCTGGCTGGCCACCGGCGGCGGGGCCGCGGCCGCGTTCACTGCCGCCGTGGCGGTGCTCATCATCGCCTGCCCCTGCGCCCTCGGGCTGGCCACCCCGACCGCACTGCTGGTGGGCACCGGCCGCGGCGCGCAGCTCGGCATCCTCATCAAGGGCCCCGAGGTCCTGGAATCCACCCGCCGCGTCGACACGATCGTGCTGGACAAGACCGGCACGGTCACCACCGGCGAGATGACGCTGATCGACGTCGTGGCCGGGCCTGGCGAGGACGGCACCCTGCTGCTGCGGCTGGCCGGGGCGCTCGAAAACGCCTCCGAGCACCCCATCGCCCGGGCCATCGCCCGCGGCGCCGCCGAGCGAGCGGGTGCGTTGCCGCCGGTCAGCGGGTTCGCCAACCTGGCGGGCCTCGGCGTCCGCGGCAGGGTGGTCGCGCCCGGGAGGGCGCGTGGCTCGGCCGGCTCGGACGGCGAGAGCACCGCCGACACGACGTACGACGTGCTCGTGGGCCGCCCGGCGCTGCTGGCCGAGCACGGCTACGACGTACCGGCGGAGCTGTCAGCCGCGCTCGCCGCCGCCGCCGAGAAGGGGCACACCGCGGTCGTCGCGGGCTGGGACGGCCGGGCCCGCGGTGTCCTGGTCGTCGCGGACGCGATCAAGCCGACGTCCGCGGAGGCCGTCGCTAGGCTGCGCGGACTCGGCCTGACCCCGGTCCTGCTCACGGGCGACAACGAGGCCGTCGCGCGGACGGTGGCGGCGGCCGTGGGGATCGACCCGGGAGCGGACACCGTCATCGCCGGAGTGCTCCCGCAGGACAAGGTCGACGTCGTCAAGCGGCTTCAGGATCAGGGCAAGGTCGTCGCGATGGTCGGCGACGGCGTCAACGACGCGGCGGCGCTCGCGCAGGCGGACCTGGGGCTGGCGATGGGCACCGGCACCGACGTCGCCATCGAGGCCTCCGACCTGACGCTGGTCCGGGGCGACCTGCGGGCCGCCGCGGACGCGATCCGGCTGGCCCGGCGCACGCTGGCCACGATCAAGGGCAACCTGTTCTGGGCCTTCGCCTACAACGTGGCCGCCCTCCCGCTGGCTGCATTCGGCCTGCTCAACCCCATGATCGCGGGAGCCGCGATGGCGTTCTCGTCGGTCTTCGTGGTGAGCAACAGCCTGCGGCTGCGGGGCTTCCAGCCGACGTACGCCGCTTGACTGCTCGCGTCGCCCGAGAACGCGGATGCGGATGCGGATGCGGATGCGGATGCGCGATCGTCGGTCAGGGCCGTTCCACCCGCACGAACGACTCCAGACCGGCGAAGTCGGCCAGGTTGTGGGTGAGCAGCGTCGCGTCGTGCGCCACCGCGGTTGCCGCAATCAGCAGGTCGAACTGCCGCGCCCGGGGCTGCCGTCCGTGCGACCGCACGAGCGCGGCCAGCTCCGCGTAGTGCTGCTAACCCGCCCGGCCGCTCGATCAGCACACTGGTGTCGAGGATCGGGGCGGCAGCTCTTGGGTGGTCACGGTCCGGCTGTCAGGGGAGTTCCGGCTGTCAGGGCAGTTCGACGCCGTCGAAGGGATCCCGCAGTGGTTCGTCGGGGCGCGCGAGGTCCTGGGCCAACAGCTCATCGACCGGTTCGACGTAGATGGCTTCGACATCCTCGCCACGGCGCCACCGCCGCGGGCTGCTGACCGGACCGATTTCGGCGACGGGGCGACCGGAAACGGTCACGACGATCCGTTCGCCCGCCTCGGCGCGCCGGATGAGCGCGCTCGCGTGCTGGCGGAGCTCCCGCAAACCTGTGGTCGCCATGACCGCATGAGTAGCACATGTGCGCCACGCCGCGCTGGTCGGCTTCAGCGGTCGCGGGAGTCGGCCTCCAGCTCGTTGAGGTAGTTGTAGATCGTGAACCGGGTGACGCCCAGCGCCTGAGCGGCGGTCTCCACGCTCTCCTTGAGCATGAAGAAGCCGCGCTCCTTGAGGTCCTGGACGACGGCCAGCTTGTGCCGCTTCTGCATCAGCTCGACGGGCGCCTGCACGGCGGCGATCGCCTGGCTGAGCAGGTGCTGGGCCAGTTCGTCGATGTCGTTGACGAACTCCTCGCCATCCTCGGGGGCGGCGCTCGGCGCGATCGGCTGGGCCGGCAGCATCGAGGTCGCGAGCAGGTGCACGGCGCGCCACATCGTCACGTCGATGTTGAGGCACAGCGCGGCCACCGGGGTGCCGGTCGAGTCGCGACACACCAACGTGCTGGAGCGCAGCTCCCGACCGCCGGGCAGCCGAGTCTCATACGCGACGGTCGTCTGTACGTCGTCGTGGGCCACCGCGCGCAGCAGGGCGTCCGTGGCCGGCGAGCCCACCCCCCGCCCCGTGACGGTGCCGCTGATCGCAACGATCGAATTCGGCACCTTCGCCAGGTCGTGCAGGACCACCTCGTTGCTGCCAGGGATGCTCAGGTGCAGCGGCTCGACCAGGGCCGACAGCATGGCCAAGATCTGGGCCCGCTCGGAAGGGCTCATACCGGCCATGCTATCCAGAACTCAACATGGTGTTGAAGAGTTCGGATGTCTGGCAGATCACTCTCAAACTCGTTGAAGACCTCAACATGCGGCAGTAGCTTGGGGCCATCCAGACCCACAGCGAGCAGCCCACGAGGACACGCGATGAAGTACATCCCGGAACCCTTCAAGATCAAGATGGTCGAACCCATCCGGATCACCACCGAGGAGGAGCGGCGCGCCAAGATCGCCGCCGCCCACTACAACGGGTTCGGCCTGCGCGCCGAGGACGTCTACATCGACCTGCAGACCGACTCGGGCACCGGCGCGATGAGCGATGCCCAGTGGGCGGCGATGCTGCGCGGCGACGAGTCCTATTCCGGCGGGCGCAGCTACTACGAGCTGATCGACACGGCGCGCGAGATCTTCGACTATGAGTGGATCCAGCCGGTGCACCAGGGCCGCGCGGCCGAAAAGGTCCTCTTCCCGGTGCTCGTCGAGCGCCCGGGGCAGTACGTCATCGCCAACACCTTCTTCGACACGACCCGCGCGCACGTGGGTCTGGCCGGCGGGCACGCCATCGACTGCGTCTGCCCCGAGGGCCTGGACACCCTCCACGAGGCGCCGTTCAAGGGCAACATGGACGTCGCGGCGCTCGAGCGGCACATCGAGGAGTACGGCGTCGCCAATGTCGCCGGCATCGTCATGACGATCACCAACAACTCCGTCGGCGGCCAGCCGGTCTCGATGGCGAACATGGCGGCCACCGCCGAGGTGGCCCGGCGGCACAAGATCCCGCTGGTCATCGACGCCGCGCGGTACGCCGAGAACGCCTTCTTCATCAAGGAGCGCGAGCCCGGCTACGCCGACAAGACCACCCAGGAGATCACGCACGAGTTCTTCGCCTACGCCGACATCTTCACGATGTCGGCCAAGAAGGACGCCATCACCAACATGGGCGGCCTGCTCGGCGTCCGCGAGGAGGGCGAGCACGTCCCCGACGTGAAGTCGCTGGTCATCTCCTCGGAGGGTTACGTGACGTACGGCGGCCTGTCCGGCCGCGATCTCGCCGCGCTCGCCGTCGGGCTGCGCGAGGGCCTCAACGAGGACTACCTGCGCTACCGCACCGGCCAGGCGCGCTATCTGGCCGAGTGCCTCGATGAGATCGGCGTCCCCTACCAGCGGCCCGCCGGCGGGCACGCCGTCTTCGTCGACGCCGGCGCGCTGCTGCCGCACATCCCGTGGCAGCAGTTCCCGGGGCACGCGCTCGCGGTCGAGCTGTACGTCGAGGCCGGCATCCGCTCTTGCGACATCGGCAGCTTCCTGATGGACCGCGACCCGGAGACGGGCGCGCCGCAACGGGCGCCGCTGGAGTTCACCCGCCTGGCGATCCCGCGCCGCACCTACACCCAGTCGCACCTGGATGTCATCGCGCAGGCGCTGGGCGAGGTGAAGCAACGTGCCGAGCAGGTCCGCGGCTACGAGATCACCTGGGAGCCCAAGGTGCTGCGGCACTTCACGTCCAAGCTGCGCCCGGTGCAGGAGTAGGGAGCCACGCCATGAGCATCAAGGCCAACCTCGCCAAGAACCACGACGCCGTCACTGGCACGCCCGGGCTGCGCCGCAACCTCAAAAACCGGCACATCCAGATGATCGCCCTCGGCGGGGCGATCGGCACCGGGCTTTTCTACGGCGCCGCCGGCAGCGCCCAACTCGCCGGCCCGGCGGTGCTGTTGACGTACGCCATCGGCGGCCTGGCGATCTTCCTGATCATGCGGGCGCTCGGCGAGATGAGCTGGCACACCCCGGTGTCCGGCGCCTTCAGCTATTACGCGACCGAAAACTGGGGCCGGTTCCCTGGCTTCTTCTCCGGCTGGAACTACTGGTTCAACTACATCTTCGTCTCGATGGCCGAGCTGTCCGTGGTCGGGATCTACGTCAACTATTGGTTCCCGGGGATCCACCCCGGAATCACGGCGGCGGTCTTCCTCGTCGTCATCACGGCGATCAACCTGATCGACGTCAAGGCCTACGGCGAATTCGAGTTCTGGTTCGCCATCATCAAGGTGGTGGCGATCATCGCCATGATCGTCCTCGGCGGCCTTCTCATCGCGGGCGTCGGCGGCGGCGGGGCGCACGGCATTAGCAACCTGTGGAGCAACGGTGGGTTCATGCCCACCGGCATCTGGGGCATGCTGTCGGCGCTGGTCGTGGTCATGTTCGCGTTCGGCGGGGTGGAACTGATCGGCATCACCGCCGGTGAGGCCGACGACCCACGACGTACGATCCCGAAGGCCATCAATCAGGTCGTCTACCGCATCCTGATCTTCTACATCGGCGCCCTGTTCGTCATTTTCTCGCTGGTGCCGTGGAACCAACTCGACGACAAGCACAGCCCGTTTGTGCTGATCTTCGACAAGCTGAGCATTCCCGCCGCCGCGACCATCCTCAACATCGTCGTGCTCACCGCGGCCGTCTCGGCGTACAACTCCGGCCTCTACAGCAACGGCCGCATGCTTTATAGCCTCGCGCTGCGCGGCGACGCCCCCCGGGCGTTGGGCCGGCTCAACCGCAGCGGCGCGCCGTACGTCGGGGTCCTGGTCTCCTCCGCCGTCACCGCGCTGGCCGTCGTGCTGGTCTTCGCGATGCCGGACAAGGTGTTTTCGACGCTGGTGCCGGTGGCGCTGATGGCCGGCATTTTCAACTGGGCGATGATCCTGATCACCCAGATCAAGTTCCGCCGCCGGATCGGCCCGCAGGGCGTGGCCGAACTGGGTTTCCGGATGCCGTTCTTCCCGGTCGCCAACTATCTGGTGCTCGCCTTCCTGGCGTTCGTGGTCTACGTCATGACGACGCAAGAAAGCAGCCGGCTCACCCCGCTCTACGGGCTCGCCTGGATCGCGGTGGTCGTGATCGGGTACGTCGTGCGCAACGCCGCACGCAACCGGCAGGCGGGCGATCCGGACACCGACTCCCACGCGGCCGAATTGCACTCCGCCGGAATCGAACCCGGTCGGCACTGAACCGGCGGGCCCGGCACGTGGCGCCCAAACCCGGGCGTCACTGGGCGGGATCGTCCGCCACCTGCGGACCCGCCGCCAGGGCCATGTGCAGGGCCAGCCGGCGCGCCGGGTCGTCCAGGCCGGCGCCGAACAGGCGCCGCAGCTCCCCGAGCCGGTAGCTGACCGTCTGCGGATGGATGCCCAAGGCCCGGCTCGTCGCCGCCCGGTCGCCGTGCTGACCCAGCCAGCACAGCAGGGTGGTCGCCAGGATCTCGCGCCGCGCCGGTGGCACCGGTTCCAGCGGCGCGAGCTCCTGCGCCACCAGGTGCTCGGCCAGGCTTCGGTCGGCGTGCAGCACCAGCGCGACGAGGTGTCGGGCCGCCGTCACCACCGGCCCGACTTCGCCCAGGAGGCCGCGGTCGGCGAGCCGGCGCAGGGCCTGGGCGTGGGCCAGGGACAGTGGGGCCTCGCCCAGGGTCCGCACGGTGCCGACGAACACCCGCATCGGCAAGTCGCCGACGGCGCCCCCGGCACCGGCGATCGAGGCAAACTGCCGGGCCAGGCCGGGGATCGCCACGTCGGGAATGATCCCCTGCACCTCGTCGCCGCGGTCGACGACCAGGATCTCCGGGTGCAGGATCGGCGGCCGCGCGTCGACGCCCCGCGTCGCCAGCACGGCCACCGCGACACGGGTCGGCAGCCGCCACCCCGCCCGCCCGGCCAACTCGCGGACCCTGGGCGCGTGCGTGCCCGCCTCCCCGGCCAGCAGGGCACTCGCCAGCTCCCGCCGCGCCAGGTCCCGCTCGGAGGCATGCCGCAGCTGGGCCTGGGCGAACCCCAGCGCGCTGGCCGAGGACAGCTCGTCGATGTAGACGAAGATCGCCTCGGCGAGCGTCGCCAGCGCCACCCGGGAAACTTCGCGATCCAGCGCCGCACCCGAGAACACCTGCCAGGCCACCCGGGCGCCGTCCCGATAGGCGGCCAGCAGGGTCTCCAGGCTGCGCCCGCGCCGGTCCTCTCGAGCGCCGAACGACGCGAACGACGCGGTCAGCTCGGTGTCCAGCGGCGGAAGGTCCGAGCCGAGCAGGTCCAGGAAGCGCGACAGAGCGTCCTCGATGCCCTTGCGAAGCGCCACGCCGTACCGGCCCGCGATGTCCGCCCCCAGTTCCGGGTAGCGGTGGGTGATGTTCTCGATGCTGCGATCCACCGCCGTCGCCAGGGCCGGCCTTAGCACGTCGGCCATATCCGGGGCGATCCCAGCCCAGGGCCGATCGGTCATCGTTGTCACCCCCTGATAGTTCCACGGCCGCGACTCCGTGCCCAGGCTGCTAGGACCGGACGTCAATCCGGTTCAGACTCAAAGCATCAACACTCCCAGCGAGGACCCGGAAGCCAGGCGGTCGGCATGAGCATCACCATCGAGGACCAGCGCAGCGACAGGGCGGCGCGCGTCGGCACCCCGCCCCGGATCGTGCAGGGCGGGATGGGGACGGCGATCTCCGGCTGGGCCCTGGCCCGCGCCGTGGCGCGCACCGGGCAGCTCGGCGTCGTCTCGGGCACCGCCCTCGACGTGGTCTGCGCCCGGCGGTTGCAGGACGGCGACCCCGGCGGGCACGTCCGCCGCGCCCTCGCCGCGTTCCCCGACCCGCAGATCGCGCTGCGCATCCTCGACACCTACTTCGTCGAGGGCGGGATCGCCCCCGACACGCCGTACCGGCCCGTCCTGCGCCACACCGTCGCCTCCGCCCGCGCGCTGCAGGAACTCACCGTCGCCGCCAACTTCGTCGAGGTCTTCCTGGCCAAGGAGGGCCACGACGGCGTGGTGGGGATCAACTACCTGCACAAGATCGACCTGCCGCTGCCCGCCTCCTGCTACGGCGCGCTGCTCGCCGGGGTCGACTACGTCTGCGTGGGCGCGGGCAACCCCGCCGACATCCCGGAGCTGGTGCGCACCCTGGCCCGGCACGAGCGCGCCGCCCTCGACGTCCGCATCGTCGGGGCCCGCTCCGACCTGCAGGTGGTCTTCGAGCCGCAGGACATCGTCCCGCCATCCCCGACCGGCCCCGGCCGGGCCCCGCTGTCAATGCCCCAGGTGCTGGCCATCGTCGCCTCCGTGGACCTGGCGGAAGCGCTGGCCGCCGACCCGCGCTGGCGGCCCGACGGGTTCGTCGTCGAGGGACCGCTGGCCGGCGGGCACAACGCCCCGCCGCGCGGCCCGCGCGCGGTCGACACGATCGGCCAGCCGGTCTACGGGGCCCGCGACGAGGTCGACATCGCCCGGATCGTGGCGCTCGGGTTGCCGGTGTGGGTGGCCGGGGCGTGCGCGAGCCCGCAGGCGGTACGCCGTGCGCTGGCGCTCGGTGCCGCCGGGGTGCAAGCCGGGACCGTGTTCGCCGTGAGCGACGAGTCCGGGTTGGCGACCACCCTGAAAGACCAAATCAGGCGCCGGGTGATGGACGATGACCTGCAGGTTCGCGCCGACTGGCGGGTCTCCCCCACGGGCTTCCCGTTCCGGGTCGCCGAGTTGCCCGGCACCTGGACCGACCCCGCGGCCGTCGCCGCCCGTCGGCCCGTGTGCGACCTCGGCTTCCTGCGCTCGGCCTATCTCACCGATGAGGGCCGGGTGGACTACCGCTGCCCGGCCGAGCCGGAGGGGGTCTACCTGCGCAAGGGCGGCCGGGCCGCCAATCGGGATGGCCGAGTGTGCCTGTGCAACGCCCTGTTTGCTGCCTGTGGCATGCCGCAGCGCCGGGGCGCCGACCGCGAGCCGGCGTTGGTGACGGTCGGCGCCGACCTCGAGCCGGTGGCAAGGCTGTTGCGCGACGGCCACGGCTCGTACTCCGCGGCCGACGCAGTGGCCTACCTGCTGACCGACTGACGGCTCCGCCTCGTGCAGACACGTACGCACGCGCGCGGTCCCAGGGAGCTGCCTGCCGAACCGGGAGCTGAGGCGAGGCGATCGCTACCTCCGGTACGCGTGAGCGCGATGATCGACGTGCACGATCCGCACTACCGGGTCGTTGCGCGTGACCTCTATCAGCATCCGGTAATCACCGTTTCGGGCGCTGCGCAGGTGGGACAGATCCCCGGTGAGGGGCTTGCTCAGCCGGAGCGGGTTGCTGGCTAGCCGGTGATCCACATAGGTGAGCACCGCCAGGGCGACTTTGGCGGGCAGTCGCGCCATGTCACGACGGGCCGGCGGAGTCCACTCGACGTGGTGCGACATCTCACGACGCGTCGGGCAACCCGAGTTCACGGCGCAGCTCCGCGCTGGTGACCGTGTCGCCAACGGAAACAGCCTGCTCCGCCTCGGCGATGGTCTCCCGAAGTCCGGTCCGGCTCAGCCAATACATCGTTTCGTGGAGCGACTCGAGGTCGTCAGCCGACATCAGTACTGCAGCCGGGCGCCCGTGCCGGGTGATCGTCACGATCTCATGGGTCTGGTCGACATCATCGATGAGACCAGAGAGCTTGTCCTTGGCCTCGGACAACGAAACGCTACGCATACCCCGAGAATAGCCAACAAACTAGCCGTTGGGTAGCCATACTTCTGGCCTGATCGTTGGGTCAGACGGCGCGGGTGGATCGCACTCCGTGGAGTGCTCATACACCCATCTACCAATCTGAGTGGGTAGATGGGTAGAGTTCGGCCATGAGCCTCAACATCAAGAACGCCCGGGTTCACGACTTGGCCCGACAGGCAGCGGCGATCACCGGGAAGTCGCAGACCGGCGCGATCGAGGAGGCCTTGGAGAGACTGTTGGCGACCTATGGCGCCGACCCCCGGGGGCAGCGAACCGCGGCGAAGATCGATCAGGTGCGCGCCCAGGTAGCGCTCTACGTCGCTGATCCCGGCCACGACGCGCCCGAGATCACGGCTCCGGACGACCTGTACGACGAGTCGACCGGCTTGCCCCGATGATCATCGACTCATCGGCTCTGTTGGCGATCGTCCAGGACGAACCCGGGGCCGACATCGTCCTCGCGGCGGCCGCTGATGCTTCGTGCCGCATGTCCGTGGCGACGTGGCTGGAGGTGTGCATCGTGGCCGACGCCCGATCGTCGGCCCACGGGGAGCGACTCGATCGCATCCTCCAGACCCTGGAGGTGGTGCTGGAGCCCGTGACCGAACATCAGGCCCGCATCGCCCGTCATGCCTACCGCCGTTACGGGCGAGGATCAGGTTCGGCGGCGCGACTCACCTATGGCGATTGCTTTGCGTACGCCTTGACGGTCGTGACCGGGGAACCGCTCCTCTTCGTCGGCGACGACTTCACCCACACCGACGTCGCCCGCGCACTGCCGGCCGGCGGCATACCGACCTAGACCACGCGGGCGGACAGCACGCCGTCGAGGCCGCGGATGCGGTCGACCAGATCGGCCGGGACGCCGTTGTCGAGGTCGACCAGCGTCACCGCGATGTCGCCGCGCGAGGCGTTGAGCATGTCGGCGATGTTGAGCCCGGACTCGGCCACCATCGTGGTCACCCGGCCGACGATGTTGGGCACATTGCTGTTGGCGATGACCACCCGCGTCGTCCCCTCGGAACGCGGCAGCCGGGCGTTGGGGAAGTTGACACTGTTGCTGATCTCGCCGCGCTCCAGGAAGTCGCGCAGTTCGTCGGCGGCCATCGCGGCGCAGTTGTCCTCGGCCTCGGCGGTGGAGGCCCCCAGGTGCGGCAGGGCCAGCACCTTCGGGTGCCGGTTCAACTCGGGGGCGGGGAAGTCGCAGATGTAGTTGCGCAGATGTCCGGCGTCGAGCGAGGCGACCACCGCCGCGGTGTCGACGATCCCCCCGCGGGCGAAGTTGAGCAGCACCGACCCGGGCTGCATCATCGCCAGGCGCTGCGTATTGACCAGGCCCTTCGTGGCCTCGATCAGCGGCAGGTGCAAGGTGAGCACGTCCGCGGCGCGGAACACGTCGTCGATCGACTCGGCCCGATCGACGCTCGCCGACAGCTGCCAGGCGTGCCGCACCGTGATCTGCGGGTCATAGCCCACCACTTTCATGCCCAGCGCCAGACCGGCGTTGGCGACCTGGACCCCGATCGCGCCCAGGCCCACCACGCCCAGCGTGCGACCCGGCAACTCCCACCCGGCGTACGCCTTCTTGTTCGCCTCGACGACCTGGTCCATCTCGGCCTCGTCCATCGCCCCCTCGCCCGCGGCGAGATCGCGCACGAACAGCGCCGCCGCGAACAGATTGCGGGCCCCCATCAGCGCGCCGGCCAGCACGAGTTCCTTGACGGCGTTGGCGTTCGCACCCGGGGTGTTGAACACCGGGATGCCGCGCGCGGAGTAGTCCGCGATCGGAATGTTGTTCGTCCCGGCCCCGGCTCGCGCCACGGCGAGCACCGAGTCGGGGATCGGCGCGCCGTGCAGGCTCGCCGACCGCAGCAGCAACGCGTGCGGCTCCTCGACGGCATTGCCGACCTCGTAGGTGTCCGACGGCAGCCGCGACAGTCCGCTGGGGCTGATGGCGTTGAGGGTCTTGATGCGATAAGTCATGGCGGTCAGGAGCGGGGGCCGTCAGGCCCGGGTGCGCTCGAACTCCTTCATGAAGTCGATGAGGGCCTGGACACCTTCGGCGGGCATCGCGTTGTAGATGCTCGCGCGCATCCCGCCGACGGACCGGTGCCCCTTGAGGTTGGTGAGCCCGGCCGCCTCGGCGCGGGCGAGGAAGTCGCCGTCGAGGTCTGGGTTCGCCAGAATGAACGGCACATTCATCCACGAGCGGCTGTCGACCGCCACGGGATTGCGATAGAAGTCCGAGCCGTCGATCGCGGCGTACAGCGCCTGCGCCTTCGCCCGGTTGCGCTCACCCATCGCGGTCAGGCCGCCGTTCTCGGCGACCCAATCCAGGATCAGCCCGAGCAGGTAGATCCCGAAGGTCGGCGGGGTGTTGAGCATCGAGTCGTTCTCGGCCATCTGCTGCCAGTCCAGGATGGACGGCGTGCTCGGCCGGGCCCGGCCGAGCAGATCGCGCCGCACGACGACCACGCACAGGCCCGCCGGGCCCATGTTCTTCTGCGCCCCGGCATAGATGACGCCGAATTGGCCGACGTCGAGGGGCCGCGACAGGATCGTCGAGGACATGTCGGCCACCAGCGGGACGTCGCCCGTGGCCGGGACGTAGCCGAACTCGACGCCGCCGATGGTCTCGTTGGGGGTGTAGTGCAGGTACGCCGCGCCGGGGCTGACGGCATAGGAGCCCTGCGCCGGCGTGGCTGAGTAGTTCGAGGCCTTCTCGTCGGCGACGACGGTGACGTCGAGCTCCTGGCGCTTGGCCTCGGCGAGCGCCTTCTTCGACCAGGACCCGGTGTTGATGAGGTCGATGCCATCGCCCGGCGCGGTGAGGTTCATCGGGATCGCCGCGAACTGACCGCTCGCACCGCCCTGCAGGAACAGCACAGCGTAGTCGTCGCCCACCCCGAGCACCGTGCGCAGCATCTGCTCCGCGTGGCCGGCGCAGGCGACGAAGGCCTTGCCGCGGTGACTCACCTCCGTGACCGACATTCCGGAGCCCTGCCAGTCGACCAGCTCGGACTGGGCCCGCTCCAGAACGGGCAGCGGGAGCATCGCGGGGCCGGCGGAGAAGTTGTAGACGCGCACGGCGCGATTCTTTCACGCGGCCCGCAGCCCAATTCGCCGCAGCCGCCTGCCAAGACGCAGGTCATCGCGATCGTGACGGGCCTCACAGCGCGTCGTACAGTGTCCGCCGTGAGCACCCCTAGCGCGGCGGCCCCGGACGCCCTGGTCCCCGTCCGCGGCCGCGATCCCCATGAGCGGCACCGCACCGCCACCCCGTTGGAGCTCCTCTACGACCTGACGTTCGCGGTCGCCTTCGGGCAGGCCGGCGGGCTGTTTGCGCACGAGATCGCGCAGGGTTCCCTCGCGGCGGGCACCCGGGGCTACCTCATCGCGGCGTTCGCGATCGTCTGGGCGTGGACGAATTTCAGCTGGTACGCCTCGGCATTCGATCCCGACGACTGGCTACATCGGCTGCTCACGATGGTCCAGATGGTGGGTGTCGTGATCCTCGCCCTCGGGCTGAGTCCCCTGTTCCACTCCTTGCACGACCCGCACCCGGACAACGCGATCATGGTGGCCGGGTACGTCGTGATGCGGGTCGCGATGGTCGCCCAGTGGATCCGGGTGGCGGTGGCCGATCCGGCGCATCGGCCGGTGGCGACGCGCTTCGCGCTGACCGTCATGGTGGTGCAGGTCGGCTGGGTGGTCCTGCTCGTCGCCCGGACGTCGTGGGCGGTGTTCATCGGCGCGGCCGCCGTGCTGATGATCGTCGAGGTCGGCATCCCCATGGGGCTTGAGCGGCGCTACGGCACGCCGTGGCATCCGCACCACATCGCCGAGCGCTATTCGCTGCTCGTCATCATCACCCTCGGCGAGGGGGTGATCGGCACCGTCGCGGCGCTGTCCAGCGCCGTCTCCGAGCATGGCGGGTGGTCCGGGGACGCGATCCTGGTCGTCGTCGCGGGAATCGTGCTGACCTTCGGGATCTGGTGGTCCTATTTCACGGTCGACTTCGGCCGGGCCCTGACCCTGCGGCGCGAGGCCTCGCTGGGATTCAGCATCGGACACATGATCATGCTCACGGCCGTCGCCGCCACCGGCGCCGGGCTGCACGTCGCGGGCTACGTCCTGGCCGGTGAGGCGCGGATCGACGCCGCCACCGCCATCGGCGCGGTGGCCCTGCCGGTCGCCCTCTTCTACCTCGGCCTGTTCGGCGTCTACACCTGGTTCGTGCCGGAGGCCGACGTGCGGCACATCGGGTTGTTGGCCGGCACCGCGGCGATCCTGACGGCGTCGGTGCTGCTCGCCCGGGCGGGGTTCTCGACGGCGCTGTGTCTGGGCGTGCTGATGCTCTCGACGCTGCCGACGGTGCTGGGTTATGAGTGGTTCGGACACCGCCACCAGCGGGACCAGCTCGATCGACTGGCCGAGCGCGGGGCGTCCGCGGGGTAGTCGGCCTCGCCGGGCCGGCCATGGCTGGCCGGGCCGGTCATGGCTGGCCGGGCATCGCGGCGTGGGCCCGGCGGGTTCGGGCGATACTGCAAGGGCCGGACGGCACGCACCGGAAGGACGGCCCTGATGTCGCACGAGCCCGCCGTACCCGAGCCTGCGTCGCCCGAGCCCGCGTCAGGCAGCCCGAAGCCGCAGCTCAGCGGGCCTGTCACGCTGCGGGACGGCACCGCGGCCTGGGTCCGCGCGCTGCGGCCCCACGATCGCTCGACGCTCGCGCACGAGTACGAGTCGCTGTCCCCGCAGTCGCGCCGGCTGCGTTTCATGGCCAGTGTGCCGCATCTCACAAATGCCATGCTCGATCACCTCGTCGACGACGTTGACGGGGTCGAACACGTCGCGCTCGTCCTCGGCGTGACCACCCCGCAGGGACCCGAGCCGGTCGGGATCGGGCGGATCCTGCGGTACAAGGACCTGCCCGAGGCCGCCGATCTCGCGGTGACCGTCAAGGACGACTGGCAGGGCCGCGGCGTCGCGAGCGCGCTGATGCCCCTGCTCGTGGAGCACCGGCCGCCAGGCGTGACCTATCTGCTGACCGAGGTGTCCGCGCACAACCCGGCCTCGCTGGCCATGCTGCGGCGCGTCGGCCCCACCCGGACCCACCCCTCGGAGCCTGGCGTGATCGACGTGGAGGTCGACCTGAGCGACGGGGGTGTCCGCCACGAGAGGCCGGGACCACAGGAGCGGCTGCACCCGGCGCTCGCCGTACCGCATGCCCGCTGCCAACCGCTCCCGCGCCGCGACCGCGACCGCGACCGCGACTGACCCACCCACCGACGCGCGCCGTCCCGCGCCTCGCCGATTGACGGTGGCCGTGCCGTCGGTCGGCTCAGGTGTCGCTCATGTCGCCGGACAGGAACTCCGCGTAGGCCGGCAGATCCAGCTGACCCGACCCCGAGACACCGATGAGGATCACCGGGCTGGACCCGTCCTCGGCCGCCGCGCGGGCCTGGCGCAGCGCCCCGGCGATCGCATGGTTGGACTCCGAGGCCGGCACAATGCCCTCGGCCCGCGCGAAGAGCACGCCGGCCTCGAAGGCCTCGCGCTGCTTGACCGCGACGGCCCGGATCATCTTCTCGTGGTAGACGTGGCTGACCAGCGGCGCCATCCCGTGATAGCGCAGGCCACCGGCGTGCACGGGGTCGGGGACGAAGTCGTTGCCGAGGGTGTACATCTTCAGCAGCGGCGTCGTGCCGGAGGAGTCGCCGAAGTCGTAGCGGAACTCGCCTTCGGTCAGCGACGGGGCCGCCGCCGGCTCACACGCCACGATGTCCACGCTCGCGCGGCCCTCCAGGTTTTCCCGCAGGAACGGGAAGGCGATCCCGGCCAGGTTCGACCCGCCGCCAGCGCAGGCGAACAGGTAGTCGGGCATCTGCTCGCCGAACACGTCCAACTGCTTGAGCGCCTCCTGGCCGATGACGGTCTGGTGCAGGGCGACGTGGTTGAGGACGGACCCCAGGGCGTAGGAGGCGTTCGGGTCCTGCACGGCCAGCTCGATCGCCTCGGAGATGGCCATGCCGAGCGACCCGGTCGTGCCGGGGAAGCGCTCTTGCAACGCGCGCCCGGCCTGCGTCGTGTCGGACGGCGACGGGGTGACGGTCGCGCCGAAGGTGCGCATCAGCAGGCTGCGGTAGGGCTTGTTCTCGAAGGTGTTGCGCACCTGGAAGATGTCGCAGCTCATCCCGAAGACCTGGGTGGCAAAGGCCAGGGCCGCGCCCCATTGACCGGCGCCGGTCTCGGTCGTCAGCCGGGTCTTGCCCTCGACCTTGTTGTAATAGGCCTGCGGCACAGCGGAGTTCGTCTTGTGCGAGCCGACCGGGGACTCACCCTCGTACTTGTAGTAGATCCGCGCCGTCGTGCCCAGCGCCTTTTCGAGGCGGCGGGCCCGGTGCAGCGGGGACGGCCGCCAGAGCCGGTAGATCTCCTGGACCGCCTCGGGGATCTCGATCCACCGCTCCGTCGACCCCTCCTGCGCGATGAGGCCCATCGGGAAGATCGCCGTCATGTCTTCGGGCGCCATCGGCTCTTTCGTGCCGGGGTGCAGGTGTGGCGCGGGCGGCGTGGGCAGGTCGGCCACGATGTTGTACCAGTGCGTGGGGATGTCGGCCTCGCCGAGGAACACCTTGGTCGTCTCAGTCACGAGGGTCACTGTAGGGCGGTCGGCGCGCCGGCGGGAGCCCGAGCGGGGCAACCGACCAGAGTCGTGTCGAGTTCCCCACCGAACTCGGTGGGTAACTCGACACAGCGCTGCCGCCCCCGTCGTGACTGCCGCCGAGGCGAGGGCTGCTCCGGCAACCTGGTCACGCCGCCGTCCCCCGGGCCAGGAGCTCGTCGAGCTTCGCGTAGCCGTCGTTGACGCCGGACTCCATGCCGCTGTGCAGCCAGGCGTCACGGCCCTCGAAGGAGTCGACCAGCGACTGGGCACTCAGCCGGGTCCAGCCGTCGCCGAGGTCGGTGAACGTGAGCGTCTCCAGCGACACCCCGTCGGGCATGCCCTCCCAGGTGAAGGTCTGCACGATCCGGTCCGGGCGGACCTCGTGGAAGCAGCCGTGGAAGCCGTACTCCTCGGCGGCGTCGCCCTCGCCACGGGTGTTGACGAAGCGCCAGCTTCCGCCCGTGCGGGCGTCCCAGTGGTCGATCCGGGTGCTGAGGTCGGCCGGTCCCACCCAGCGGGCGTAGAGCTCGGGGTCCGTGTGGGCCCGGAGCAGCTGCTCGGGCGTGGCCCGGAAGTCGCGGGTCATGCGGATGAGGGGCACGGTCGGGTCGGCCTCGATTCGGGCCTTGGTCAGATGGTCCGTGGTCAGGTGTGCTGCCGCGGCGCTCTGCTCGGTCATGGTGGCTCTCCTTGATCGTCCCGCCGTAGCAGGGGGTTTCTGGGTTGGTGGTGCATCTCGGGTTTCGACCCGGCGGACCCGGCCGGCTGCGCGAGCTCGGTGAGGACGGCGTCGAGGCGTGCGTACCGCTCCTCCGCTCGCCGCTGGTACCGCTCGATCCACTCGGTCATCTCGGCCAGCCGCGCGGCCTCGAGGTGCACCGGGCGGCGCTGGGCCTCGCGGCTGCGGGAGACCAGGCCGGCCGACTCGAGCACTTTGAGGTGCTTGCTGATGGCTTGCAGGCTCACGTCGTACGGCGCGGCCAGCTCCCCGACCGTCGCGTCGCCGATCGCGAGCCGCGCGACGATGTCGCGTCGCGTCGGGTCGGCGAGGGCGGCGAACGCCTTGGAAAGCCGATCGTCCATCCGAACCTTTCTCAACCGGTTGGTTGATAAGAACGTAGAGCCAGCATCCACGCATTGTCAACCACTCGGTTGAACATGCCGTCGTGGACGAGATGACGGCCCTGCGCGCTGCGGTGGATCGACAGCCGATCTGTGCCGGCGTGATCGGTCGCCTTGGCCCATTGAGCCCGCCATGCCGGTGTTGCACGCGGCTAGTCGGTGTTACACTCTGGAATGCCCACGACGCGTCCCCGCCACATGGTGACCGAGACCGACGAGATCGCTGCTGCCCTGGATGTCGCGGCCCAGGCCTGGCCGGAGGAGTCGCGGGCTCGCTTGCTGCGCCGGCTGATCGCCGAGGGCAAACGCGCGGTCGAGGAACGGCATGAGTCCGCCTACGAGCAGCGACTCGCCGACATCTTGGCGACGTCCGGTGGCTTCGAAGACTGCTTCGAGCCCGGCGACCGGGAGCGGCTGCGCGACGAGTGGCCCGCGTGATCGTCCTCGATGCCAGCGTTCTGATCGCGCTGCTCACCCGCGACGACACTCATCACCTCAACGCCGCGCAGATTCTGGCCAACACCCCGGAACAGGCGCTGGCCACCCCGTCTTTAACCCTCGCCGAAGCCTTGGTCAAGCCAGCCCGGGCTCGCCGGGCCGCCGAGGCCGAGGCGCTACTGCGCCGCTACGGGATCGACGAGATGGCCCCCTCCCGGCCGATAGATCTTGCGCTGTTGCGCGCGAACTCGGGGCTGCGCATGCCCGACGCGGTCGTGCTTCAGGCGGCATTGGACTCCGGGGGGCGACTGGCGACCTTTGACCAGCGGCTGGCCGGTAGCGCTCGGCAGCACGGGGTGCCGGTGCTGCCCTGACCGGTCGTCACGCAGGGACCGCACGGGCGCCTGGGCGGTCCACGCGGCGACGGGAGCCCGAGCGGCGCAACCGGCCACAGTCGTGTCGAGTTCCCCACCGAACTCGGTGGCCAACTCGACACAGCTCTGTGGCCCCGTCGGGCGCGGCTCGGCTCAGGCGTCTTGGAACAGGCGATAGGGCGTGATCCGCCGGATCCGACCGGCCTGCGCCACGATCAGGGCCGTGGCCAGCACCACGATCGCCAGGACCAGCCCGCCCACGACGTACGGCTGGATCGTCAACGACAGCGCCATGATTCCGGCGCTACGCAGCAACCCCACGAGCGCGGGCTCGACGAGCACCAGCCCCAGCCCCGCGCCCAGCAGCGACCCCACCACGACGACGGGCAGATAGGTCATCACCGTCTGCCCGACGAGCTGGGCCGTGGTGAACCCCAACGCCTTGCGGACGCCGAGCGAACGCCGGGTCCGCACGATCATCGTCGCGGTCACTAGGCCGATGACCAGGCAGATCACGACGGCGGTCCCGACGAGGATGCCCACGGCGAGGTAGCCGCACATCTCGATGTACACATCGATCTGGCTGGACAGCAGATCGGCCGAGTCGACGACCGAGGCGATCTGGGACCGGGCGGCTGGAGTTTCGGTGGCGGCCAGGGCGTCGCGGAACTGCGCGACGGTCGTGCCGGGGTTGAGATAGACGTTGACGTAGTCGGGTTGGTACGCGGGGATCAGGCGGCGGTAGCCATCCGTCGTGAGCTCGGCCTTCATCCCCAGGAACTGGACCGTCGACAGCAGCCCGGTCACCAGATAGTCGCGCCGGGCGCCGCCGACCTCGACCGAGATCGTGTCGCCGACACCGTGGCCGATCCGCTCGGCCAACCGTCCGCCGATGGCGATCTCGTTGTCGTGGCGGGGCTCTCGCCCCACATAGATCGAGCTGTCATCCTGCCGGCCGAAGTCCTGCGTGACCGCGAGCGAGATCGCGACGCCACCGGCAGAGGCCCCGCGGACGTCGAACGGGAACGCCTTGCGCACGCCGGGGGTGGCTTCGATCTGGCGGAGCAGGTCGGCGCGGGCGGCGGGCTCGGGCACGCCGGCACCGTTCTTGGCCAGCTGCACCTGGACCGGCGCCAGATCGCCGATCATGATCCGGGTGAACGCCGCCCGGCTGCCGATGACGTCGGTGTAGAGCGCAGCCGAGAAGATCCCCGCGACGGTCACCAGCGCGATGACCACCGCGACCATCGCGTTCTGCGAGGCGTGCTGCAGCGCCTGCTTGACGCCGAGCAGCGCGCCGAGGTGGCCGCGGGTCGTCGCGAGGGGAAGGACGGTACGCCGGAAGCTGTGCGCGTCCTCGCCGCCACGGACGGCCTGAACCGCGCTGACCCGACGGACCTGCCGGGCGGCCAGCCCGGCGGTCACGGCCGCGGCGACGACCAGGAGCAGGATCGCGGCCGCCGCACCGAGCGGGCTCACCCCGGGGGACCACCGGATGCCGGTCTGGGCGATGAGGGAGTCCCGCAGGCCGGGCAGGACGCCGTACGACGTGGCCACTCCGACGGCCGAGCCGGCCGCGGCGGTCGCGACCATCGGCAGCGCGATCCCCGCCAGCGACTGGGCGGCCGTGACGCCGCCGGCCGACAGCGTGCCGATCGCGGTCATGTCCTGCAGAACGGCGGTGCGGATGACGAACCGGACGACGACCATGACGACCAGGGCGATCAGGAGCGCGAAGGCGACGAGGCTGACGGCGTAAATGCGGGCGCCGGTCATCGCGGCGACCTCGACCAGGTCGTAGGGCTCGCTCCAGATCTGCGGCGGTTCCAGCCCCTTGGCGACGTACTCGGCCTTGACCTGGTCCATCGCCGCAGTGGCGACGGCGTCGGCCCGCTCGCCCGGGACGGTCCGCACCTCCAGGACGGTGCCCGGGGGCACCGGGGCGCTACCGGTGCCGAGCGCGTCCAGCTGGGCCTGGGTCACCCCCAGACCCGAGTAGCCCATCGTCATCATCCCGAAGGAGGGGTTCTCGAAGAAGCCCTGGACCCGGAAGGTGCGGGTGGTCTGGCCGATCGTCACGGGGAAGGCGTCGCCGAGC
The DNA here is from genome assembly GCA_020161845.1 of Actinomycetota bacterium. GTDB lineage: Bacteria > Actinomycetota > Actinomycetes > Actinomycetales > Dermatophilaceae > Austwickia. The sequence continues at coordinate 125,328 of JAIUNK010000005.1, read as the reverse complement.
CGGTAGCCACCGCCGACCTTGTAGATATAGGGCAGCCAGACCGGGTCGGCGTAGCTGGTCTGGGCCGACTCGACGATGTCGCTACGGCCGAGGTCGGTGTGCTCATCCGGGACGAAGAACACCAGGTTCGTCGGGGTGGTGCCGCCGTTGTAGGTCACGCTGCCCCACGCCTCCCGGTCGGCGCGCTCATCGACGCGTTGGACCCGCGGGTCGTGGCGCAGATGCGCGGCCACCGAGGCGATCGCCGCCCGGTCGGCGCCGTGCACCTGCAGGTCGGCGGTGTGCAGCCGCTCGGCGACGCCCCGCTGGGCGGCCGGGTAGTCGGTGGCCGCGATGACGCCGAGGTTGATCATCATGGCGGCGAGCGCGACGAGCAGGAGGGTGGTGGCGAGTTGGAGGCGCTGGCGTCGGACGGTACGCCGTGCCAGCAGCAGGACGGTCCCCATCGCCGGGTTACCAGCCCATCTCGGCGAGGAAGCCCGTGAGCTGGTCGTGCCGGACGTGCCGGACGTGCCGCTCTTGGGCGGCGGTGACCCGCTCCGGGCGGTAGACACCCAGGTCAAGCTCGCCGTGGATGGCGCCGTCGCGCAGGTAGAGGATCCGGTTGCCGCGCAGCGCCGAGCGCAGATCGTGGGTGACCATGACGACGGTCTGGCCGTCGTCGTGCAGCATGCTCAGCAGGTCCAGAACTCGCTGGCCGAACTCCGAATTCAGCTGTCCGGTGGGCTCGTCGGCGAACAGGACTGCCGGGTCGTTGATCATGGCGCGCACCACGGCGGCGCGCTGCGCCTCACCCCCGGAGATCATCGCGGGGAACTTGCGGCGGGTCGCCTCGTCGAGGCCGACCCGCTCGAAGAGGTCGGCGGCGCGGCGACGGACGTCCCCCCGGCGTCCCGTCAGCAGCCCGACCGCCATGACGTTGTCCAGCAGGGACAGCGCATCGAGCAGATGGATCTGTTGGAACACGAACCCGCAGCGGCGGCGCCGGAAGACGGCGAGCTTGTCCGGGGAGTAGCCCGAGATGTCCTCACCGTCGAAGGTGATCGTGCCGAGGGTCGGGGTGTCCATGCCGGACAGGGCGTACAGCAGAGTGGACTTCCCGGCGCCGGACGGGCCCATGATCACCGTGAAGTCGCCGGCATAGATGGTCAGGTCGAGGTTGCGCAGCACGTGCTGCTGCACCCCCGCGTGGGAGAACGTCTTGGTCAGGCGGTCGGTGCTGATGACGGCGCGCCGGGCCACGGCCGCGGGGTTCGGGGCGTTCGCGGGGCCGGCCGGAGTCGAGGTCATCGTGGTCATGCTCCGAGGGTAGGAACGGCCCGGCTACGAAGTCCTTGCCGAATTCCTACGGCTCGCCTAATTCGCCGGCACCGGTCAGGCACAGCGGAACGCCAGCACCGGTCAAGCACAGCGGAACTCCAGCACCACCGCGAACCCGCCGGGGAGCACGTGGCAGGTCAGCGCGCCACCCATGCGCTCCATGAGCCAGTTCGCGGTGAATAGGCCGAGCCCGAACCCCGGGGAGCCCGCGGCTTTGGCGCCGCGGAAGCGTTGCGCGGTGAGCCGGGCCAGCTCGTCGGTCGCCACCCCTGGGCCATGGTCGCGGATGGTCACCACGTAGAGCCGGGCTTCGGCGAGGCCGCCGGTGACAGTGACCGGCGGGGCGCCGTATTTGGCCGCGTTGCCCAGGATGTTGTCCAAGACCTGCTGCGTACGCCGAGGGTCCAGCTCGATGAGGGCCTCGGCGAGCTCGACGGCCGCCACGATTCCGGTCACATCGGCTCGGCGCACCAGGTCGGCAAGCGCGGCGGCGGGGTGCGGCTCCGGCTCGACCGGCAGGGCCTCCAACTGCTCAGCGTTGGCCTCGAACAGCTCCTCCACCAGGGCGTCGATCTGGGCGACCTTGGCCAGGACGACGCTCAGCCGCTCCCGACGTACGGCATCCTCCTCCCCCACGGCGAGCAGCTCCGCGGTAGCGCCGATGGAGGCCAGCGGGGTCCTGATGTCGTGGCCGAGCTGGCTGACCAGGGTGCGTTTGCTGTCGGTGGCGGCGCGCTCGGCCTCGCGGGCCCGGGTGAGTTGGGAGCGCAACACATCGAAACTCTCGCTGAACGCCCCGAACAGGTGGGACCGGTCCATCTGCAGCGGCGCGTCCAGCCGGCCCGCCGCGACATCGGCTGCAAACTCCTGCAAGCGCGCGAAGGGGGTGACGACCCGGCGCCGCAGCCACCACACCCAGGCCGTGGCCAGCACCGCGAGAGCGGCCATCGTCCCGGTCGCGACACGCGCGATCCGGTCCGCCCGCACGCTCACCACGGCAACGGTCGGATCGGCCACGAACACCCGGCCGACGACCGCGCCGTCACGCATCACGTCAAGCGCGGCGGCCCGGGCGCGGACGGCAGCCAGTTGGTCCGTCACCGGTGCGCCGCGGGAGGCCAGCACCCGTCCCTGCCCGTCGACCACCGTGTAGTCCGGCCCGGCCCGGTCCAGGGCGGCCCGGTCCAGCTCGGGCCAGGTGTGCTCGGCGGTGCGGACCAGGTCGTTCGCGGCCGCCACGTCCACGGTCGGCAGAGGGCTCGCAACGGTACCGGCGACGACGGCGGTCCCGACCGCCGCGCCCAGCCACAGGCTCACCAGCAGCGGCCAGGTCCGCAGCCGCCTGGTGCGGCCCGGCGGTGCGGTCACGGGATCGGTCCCTCGAAGAGGTAACCGCGACCCCGCACGGTGCGCAGGTAGGTCGGCTGGTCCGGGTCGGGTTCGATGCGGGTGCGCAACCGCCGGACGTGCACCGTCAGCGTCCCCTCGCCGGTGATCGCGTCCCCCCAGACCCCGGCGAAGAGTTCCCGCTTGGTCAGGACCTTGCCGCGGTGCTCCAGGCAGTAGCGCAGCAGCCGGTGTTCCATCGCCGGCAGGGTCAGCTCGGAGCCATCGACCCAGAACCGGTCGGCATTCGGGTCCCAGCGCAGGTGGCCGTCGTCGTACGGGACCGGGCCCTCGCCGGCGCCCTCCCGCTCCAGCCGGGTCAGGATGCGCCGCACCTTGGCGAGCAGCACCGACAGCGAAAACGGCTTACGCAGGTAATCGTCGCCGCCCAGGCTGAGGGCGAGGATCTCGTCGTCGTCGCTGCGCCGGGCCGACAGGAACAGGATCGGCAGGGCCTGCGTCGTGGGGTCGGCGCGCAGCCGGCGGCACAGGTCGAAACCGCTCATGCCCGGCAGGTTGACGTCCAGCAGGAGCAGGCGCACCGGGTCGCCGCCGCGCAGGAGGGCCAGCGCGTCCTGCGCCGTACCGACGCTGTGCGCGGCGATCCCGAAGGCGGTCAGATAGTCGACGGTGCTGCGCGCCAGGTCGTCCTCGTCGTCGACGAAGAGCACGTCGTACGTCGTCACGACTCGCCTCCGGGGGTGCGCGGCCTGCGTCGAGGCTACCTCGCAGGCGTCGACCGAGCCGAAGCTGTGCCGAGTTCCCACCCGAGTTCGGTGGGGAACTCGACACGACTCCTCTGGGTTGGGCCCGCGCGCGCCGTACCCCGGACGTCCGCGAGACAATCGTTGGCGTGCGGTGCGGGTACTTCGAGGCGGGCGCGTGCCGGTCGTGTGCGCGGATCGAGACGCCCTACGCCGACCAGCTCGCCGCCAAGGACGCCGCCGTCCGCGCGCACCTCGCCGATCTCCCCGGGGCGCAGGGCCTGACGTGGGAGGATCCCTGCCCGTCGGCCGAGTCGGAATTTCGCGCCAAGACGAAGATGGTGGTGGGCGGGACGCCCGAGGCGCCCACCTTCGGCATCCTTCGACCCGACGGCACCGGGGTGGACCTGCGCGGCTGCGGGATTCTCGGGCCGTACGCGCGAGCCGCGCTGCCCGTGCTCGGGCAGTTCGTGGCGCGGCTGGGGCTGAGGCCGTACGACGTGCCACGCCGCACCGGCGAACTCAAGCAGCTGCACCTGGTCGAGACGAACGATCCCGCCCCCGAGGCGATGATCCGGTTCGTGCTGCGCTCGGAGGGCCAGGTCGGCAAGATCCGGCGCGGACTGGACGAGCTGCGCGTGAGCCTGCAGGCCGCCGGGCTGCGAGCGCCGCGCGTGGTCAGCGTCAACCTCCTGAGCGAGCATAAGGCCGTGCCGGAGGGCGACGTGGAGCTGGTGATCACCGCCGAGTCGGCGCTGCCCCTGCGGGTGGGCGATGTGACGCTGCACGTGCACCCCGGGGCGTTCCTGCAGACCAATACCCCCGTCGCGGGCGAGCTCTACCGCGAGGCGGCGGCCTGGATCGCCGGCTCGGCACCCCGATCCGTCCTCGACCTCTATTGCGGGGTAGGGGGATTCGCGTTGCACGCCGCACGGATGGTGGGCGCGCAGGTGCCGGTGCGAGGGGTCGAGGTGTCGACGGCGGCGGTGGCCGGGGCGCGCCGATCAGCGGCCGAGGCGGGCCTGGCCGTCACCTTCGAGGCCGGCGATGCCACCGGGTACGCGCTGCAGCGCCTGGCCGAGGTGGCGGCCGACACCGTGATCGTGAACCCGCCACGCCGGGGCATCGGCGCCGAGCTCGCGGGCGGACTGCAGGACGCCGCCGCCACCGGAGCGCTGTCGACGGTGCTGTATTCCAGCTGCAATCCGGCGACCCTGGCCGCGGATCTGCGCCGGATGCCGGCGCTGCGCCCGGTCCGCGCGCGGCTGTTCGACATGTTCCCGCACACCGACCACGCCGAGGTGCTGGTGCTGCTGACCCGCTGACCGCGCCCCTCCTGATACCAGGGTATGAGCAGGTGAAACCGCTCGTCGCGCGGGCGGGCCGAGGTTAGGACGACACCGGGCGCTTGACGGGTTCGGCGGGCGGCACCGCTGCGGGCGGACGGGGCGCCGGCGAAGCCGACGCGACGAACGGCAGAGCAGGCGGCGCCACTGCGTCGCCGGGCTGGCGCCGATTCCAGAGCGCGATAGCGAGCCCGACCAGGGCCACGACGGCCACGACGAACCAGGGCACCCCGCCACCGGCCACCACCCCGCCGAGCAGGGCGAGCACCGCCACCCCGAGACCGCCGAGATGCAGCCCGCGCTGCGTTCGACGCGAGGCCTCGCTGTAGTGCTTTCCCATGCGTACTCCCTGCTCGGACGGCGGTGTACGGCATGAGGTCCATGTGGCCCCGAGCACCGACGGACGCGCCGCAGATCGGAGGCGGGGACGCCCAGGGAGACGTCTTCGATGCTAGCGCGTGCCCACGATCGGAAACGGCCCCGCACGCAAACCCGTGCGCGCCTTACCCTCGTGTCTCCCAGGCCCGGTCGGGCAGCACCGTCCGGGCCCAGCCTCGCCTCGCCTGCCGGAGGAGTACGTCGGTGCCCGTCAAGATTCCCCGCGACCTGCCCGCCCGCGCCACGCTCAATGCGGAAAACGTCTTCGTCATGCCGGAGGACCGCGCGGTGCACCAGGACATTCGGCCGCTGCGGATCGCGATGGTAAACCTGATGCCCACCAAGGTGGACACCGAGACGCAGGTGCTGCGCTTGCTCGGGAATTCCCCGCTGCAGGTGGAGTTCACGCTGGTCCGCATGCGGTCGCGCGAGGCGACGCACACTCCCGGGGAGCACCTGGCGGCGTTTTACACGACCTTCGATCAGGTGCGTGACGACAAGTACGACGGCCTGATCATCACCGGCGCCCCGGTGGAGCTGATGGCGTTTGAGGACGTCGACTATTGGGACGAGCTCGTGCAGATCATGGAGTGGAGCCGGGAGCACGTCTTTTCCACGCTGCACACGTGCTGGGGCGCCCAGGCCGGGCTCTATCACCACTTTGGGGTGCCCAAGTTCGAGCTGCCGGAAAAGATGTTCGGGGTCTTCGAGCACCGGGTGTTGCAGCGGCACGCCCACATCGTGCGGGGGTTCGACGAGGTTTTCCCGGCCCCGCACTCACGGCACACCGGCGTGGCCCGCGAGGCGATCCTGGCCGCGGACGGGCTCGAGCTCATCGCGGAGTCGGACCGGGCCGGGGTCTATCTGGCCACCAGCCGGGATCAGCGGCAGCTGTTTGTGACCGGGCACCCGGAATACGAGCGGCGCACCCTGGCCGCCGAATACGAGCGGGACGTAGCCAGGGGGCTGGACATCGCGGTGCCGGTGAACTACTACCCCGGGGACGACCCGACCCAAAAACCCCTGGTCACCTGGCGGTCGCACGCCTTCCTGCTCTATTCCAATTGGCTGAACTACTACGTCTACCAGCGCACGCCGTACGACCTGTCCGCCATCCCCGCCCCCGCCGCGCCGGTGGAGGAGTGACGTCGCTGGCCTTGACCGCTGCTCGCGGGTGGGCCCGCCTGCGCAACCGTCCGCAGGACGATCCCGACCCGGCGGCGATGCTCGCGGCCCTCGATCCCGCGCGCGCCGGCGCCCCGCCGCCGCGGCGGCTGTTGCGGCGCTATCGCCAGCAGCGGTACGTCGTGCGGGGGCGCCCCGTGCTGCGCCTGGAGCCACGCCAGGCGTCGGCGGCCGGGCCCCGGGCGGAACTGGTCTATCTGCACGGCGGTGGTTACCTGTTCCCGATGTCGGATCGACAGTGGGCGACGCTGGCCTGGTTGGCGGAGACGACCGGGGCGAATCTGACCGTCCCCGCCTACGGCCTGGCCCCCGAGCACCAGGTGGACGCGGCGCTGGCGCTGCTCGACGAGGTCATGGACGGGGTTCACCGGGCCGCGAGCGCACCCCGCGAGCGCAACCTCTCTCACCCGCGCAGCCGCGTCGTGGTGGCGGGGAACTCGGCCGGTGGCGGGCTCGCGCTCGCGCATGCCATCCGGAGCCGGGATCGGGGCGGTCCGGCGGCCGATGCGCTGGTGCTCTTCTTCCCGTGGGTCGAGGCGAGCATGACCAATCCGGCCGCCAAGGCCCTGGAGCCCCGCGACGTGACCCTGCGCTGCGTGACCCTGGCCGCCGCGGCGCGGTGCTGGGCCGGTCCGCGGGAGCTCACGGATCCGATGGTGAGCCCGTTGTCGGATCACCTCGGCGGCCTCCCGCCGCTGCATCTCTACCAGGGGGATCACGACATCTTCCTGCCGGACGTGCAGCGCTTCGCGGCGAAGGCCCAGGCCGCCGGGACACCGACGCGGCTGACCGTCTACCCCGGCGCGCACCACGCCTACGTCGGTGACCTCTGGGTGCCCGAGACCCGCCGCACCCTGGCGGATGCCGCCCGCGTCATCACCGGCGGGCGGCTCACCGGCGGCTGACCCCGCGAGGCCGACCCGGCGAGGCCGACCCGGCGAACCACACCGATCTGGCCAATCCGGCGGGCTCATCTACCAGCGGCTGTGGAATCCGACGGTCGCGCGGTTCGAGACCGCGCTGGCCGCGCTGGAGGGCACCGCCCAGGCCGTCGCCTTCTCCTCCGGGATGGCGGCCGTCACCGCCGCCGTGCTCGCCGCCCGCCAAGAAGGTGCCGCCCAGGGTCGGGATCGCACGTCATCGGGATCCGGCCGCTGTACGGCGGGACCGACCACGTTCTGGCCACCGGCCTGCTGGGCACCGAGACCACGTTCTGCACACCGGAGCGGGTCGCCGACGCCATCCGACCCGACACCTGCCTGGTCATCCTGGAGACGCCCGGCAACCCCACCCTGCAACTCGTCGATATCGCGGCGGTGGTGACCGCCGCCGGCGGCCCGGTGGCCGAGGGCGGGGTGCCGGTCCTGGCGGACAACACGTTCGCCACGCCGGCCCTGCAGAACCCCGCCGCCCACGGCGCGGCCCTGGTGCTGCACAGCGGCACGAAATATCTGGGCGGACACGGCGACGTGGTGGCCTGCGACGGGGCGTGGGCGGCGGCGCTGCGCCGGGTCCGGGCGGTCACGGGCGCGATCGTGCACCCGCTCGCGGCGTACCTCCTGCACCGCGGCCTGCAGACCCTCCCGCTGCGGGTCGGCGCCCAGCAGGCGACCGCGCAGCGCCTGGCCGCGTGGCTGGCGAGCGAGGCGCCGAACGTCGCTCGGGTGCAGTATCCGGGGCTGCCCGACGGCGACCCGCTCGGACTGGTCGGGCGCCAGATGCGGGGTCCGGGCGCGATGATCGCGGTCCAGGTCGCCGGCGGCCCCGAGGCGGGGATGCGCCGGGCCATGGCGGTCGTCGACCGCGTCCGCCTCATCACGCACGCGGTCTCCCTCGGCGGCGTCGATTCCCTGATCCAGCACCCGGCCGCGCTGACCCACCGGCCGGTCGCCGCCGATGCGCGACCGGGCCCGGACGTGCTGCGGCTGTCGGTGGGCCTGGAGTCGTACGACGACCTGCGGGCCGACCTGGAGCGGGCCCTGACCGGCTGACACCGAGCGGGCCGCCGTCAGCCGCCGGCAAGCTCGCGATGTCGGGCCAGCGCCGTGGCCATATCGCGCGGGGCGGCGTCGGCGCCCGCGTCGTCCCGGATCTCCTCGATCGCCGCGCGTACCTGCCGCGCGCAGACCAGCGGAGGCAGCGCGCCGGTGCCGGTGCCCAGGCCGGGGACGGCCAGGCGTCGTACGGCGTCGCGGATCGGCGTCCCGGCGTACTCGCGGTACGTCGCGGCATCGCCGGGAAAGCAGCCGAAGGCGATGAGCCGCAGCGCCGCCCGGGCGGCGAGATAGGCGTTGACGGTGCCCGCGATCCGCTGCGGCACCCGCATGGTCGGCGCGACGACCAGCCAGGGGATCGACCCGGCGCCGGGGCTGGGGGCGGTCGCGACGATCTCGGCGCAGCCGACCGGGAGTTCGCCGCCCCAGCGGTCCGCGATCGACGCTCGCACCCGGGGTTCCAGGTGCGGGCCGAACGCCTGGGCATAGGCCAGATCGACGCCGCCGCCCATGAAGCCGAACGAGTTGGCCGGGGAGAGCACGGCGTCGCAGTCCAGTGCGGTGATGTCGGCCACGGTGACGGTGACCCCCGCGAGGTCCGCGCAGACCCGGGTCCAGGCCTCGGTCAGCTGCGGCTCGCGGCCCACCAGGTCGATCTCCATCGCGCCACGCTAGCGGCCGACCACCGCGTCAGCACGGCCCTCAGCGCGACGCGACGCCCCCGGCACGAGGCGACGGCCCGCGGTGCCACGACCGGACCGCGTCCCGAGCACGTCACGACGTGGGATATTTTCGCGTCATGTCACCGAAGTCGCCCTCTCCTGCCTATTCCCTGCGCCTGCGCGTCCGGCTGGCCGATCGACCCGGCACACTCGGCGCCCTGGCGGTCGCCATCGGCGAGGCGGGCGGCAACATCAACGCCCTCGAGGGCTTCGAACTCAAGACGGCGTATCTCACCGAAGACGTGATCGTCTACTGCGCCGACGTGGCCCACCAGGACCGGATCCGGGCGGCCGTGGAACGGGTCGAGGGTGTCGAGCTGCTGCACTGCGAGGACCGGACCTTCGCCCTGCACGACGCCGGCAAGATCACCGTGGACTCCTCGGTGGAGATCCGGGGCATGGACGACCTGGCGATGGCCTACTCCCCCGGCGTCGCGCGGGTCTGCTCGGCGATCGCGGCGGATCGCGAGCTCTCGCACCGCTATACGATCCGCAAGAACACCGTCGCGGTGGTGTCGGACGGCACCGCGGTGCTCGGGCTGGGCGACATCGGACCGTACGCCGCGATGCCGGTGATGGAGGGCAAGGCGCAGCTGTTCAAGCGCTTCGGCGGGGTGGACGCCTTCCCGATCTGCCTGGACACCAAGGACCCCGATCGCATCGTCGAGATCGTTCGCGCGTTGGCGCCGACGTTCGGCGGGATCAACCTGGAGGACATCGCCGCCCCGGGGGCGTTCGACATCGAGGCGCGGCTGGTCGAGGCCCTGGACATCCCGGTGTTTCATGACGACCAGCACGGCACGGCGATCGTGACCGTGGCCGGCTTGGAGAACGCGCTCAAGATCGTCGGCAAGAAGCACGGCAACCTCAAGATCGTGGTCGCCGGTGTGGGCGCCGCCGGGGTGGCGGTCAGCAAGATGCTGATGGCCGCCGGGGTGGACAACATCATCGGCGTCGACCGGCAGGGCGCCGTGCACACCGGTCGCGAGGACCTGAACGCGAGCAAGCAGTGGTTCGCGGAGAACACCAATCCCGAGCGCCTGGCCGGCACGATCACTGACGTGATCCGCGGGGCGGACGTCTTCGTCGGGCTGTCCGGGCCGGATCTGCTCACGGTCGACGATGTGTTGTCGATGACCAAGGACCCGCTGGTGTTCGCGATGGCCAACCCCGACCCGGAGATCCGGCCGGAGTTGATCCAGGACATCGCCGCCGTGATCGCTACAGGCCGTAGCGATTTCCCGAATCAGATCAACAACGTGCTGGCGTTCCCCGGCATCTTCCGCGGCGCTCTCGACGCCGGCGCCACGAAGATCACCGAGAACATGAAGCTCGCCGCGGCCCGCGCCATCGCGGAGGTCGTCGGCGACGAACTGCACCCCCGCTACATCGTGCCGATCGCGTTCGACCACCGGGTGGCCCCCGCCGTGGCGGCCGCGGTCGAGGCGGCGGCCCGGGCCGACGGCGTTTGCCGCGGCGCCTGAGGACCGTGTCGAGTTCCCCACCGAGTTCGGTGGGGAACTCGACACGACTCATTCCGCCTCCACGACCCTTTTGATCGCCGCGAGGGTTGCCGGGATGCCCTCCAGGGCGGCCCGGCGCCGTTCGTCCAGTTGGGCGCCCGCGTCGTCGCCGTACTTGTGCGAGAAGAACTCCACGCCGCTCGGGAGCACCTCCCAGCTCTCCGTCAGCCGGGTCCGCGCCCCGTCGTCGAGCGGCTCCAACTCATAACCCCACCGCGCCACGTTCCCGTTGACCACCCAGGCGAAGGCGCGCGGCCGGTCGGCGGCCACCACCTCCGACTCGGTCTGCCACTCCCGTTGCGGCGTCACGTTCTTGCCGACGATCACGGCGCCGACCCGGGGCCCGCCGCCGTCCTTGTACCAGCTCTCCTTGCACACCGGACTCCACTGACCGGTCCGGGAAACGTCCGTGACCAGGTCATACACGGTCTCCGGCGGGGCGTTGATCTCGATCGACTCGCGATGCCTGAGGGATTCCATGCCCGCCATCCTGGCCGAGACCGATGGAAATGTCTTGAGGCCGTTGCGGTTCCGCCGTCATACTCGCCGCCATGCAGCCACCCCCCGACGCCGATCCGGACGCAGACCTGGCTGCGACCTACCTGCGGGCCTACGACGAGCAGCTCCGCGACCCGACCAGCCTGTCCGGAGCGCTGCGCTGGGAGTTCATCGGCCCGGTGGTTGCGGCCGAGTACGCCGCGGGCCGTGGCTTCGTCACCTACCGCAGCCTGATCGACGAGACCGGCGCGCCGTTGCCTGCCTCGGCCGTGCGCGAGCTGGTCGACCGCGTCCGCGCCCACTTCGCGGCCGACCCGCATATCTCCGAGGTGGAGTGGAAGACCCGGGCGCACGACCACGCGCCCGGGCTCCATGAGGCGCTGCTGGCCGCCGACTTCACCCCCGCCGAACCCGAGTCGATCATGGTCGGCGAGGCGGCCCTGCTCGCGGTCGACGTGCCGCTGCCCGACGGCGTCACCCTGCGCACGATCACCGCGGCAGACGACGTACGCCGGATGACGGCGATGCAGGACGAGGTGTTCGGGCGCTCCTACCCCGGGGCGGCGGAGAGCCTGCTGCAGCGGATGGCCACGGGGCGCGACGACCTGGAGCTGTGGATCGCGGAATACGGTGACCAGATCGTCTGTGCCGGCCGTCTCGAACCCGAGCCCGGCACGCAGTTCGCCGGGATCTGGGGTGGGTGCACCCGCGCATCGTGGCGCGGCCGCGGTGTTTACCGGGCGCTGACCGCGGCCCGGGCCCGCTCGGCCCTGGCCCGCGGCAAGACCCTGATGACCAGCGACTCCACGGAATACTCGCGGCCGATCCTGGAGCGCTCGGGCTTGGTGAAAGTCGGCACGACCACGCCGTACGAGTGGCACCGCCCGGACGGCCCGTAGGCTGCCAGACCGTGATCACGCTGACCACCGACCGGCTGCGGCTGCGGCCCTTCACCGAGGTCGACCTGCCCGCGGTGCTGGGCATCCACCGGCATCCTGGGATCGCCCGGTTCATCCCGAGTGCGGTCTGCGCGACCGAGGATGACGCCCGGGCGGCGTTGACCCGGTTCGCCGGCTACGACGACGGATTGCTCGGCATCCCGGCCATCGAACTGCGCGACGGCCCCGACGCCGGGCAGGTTGTGGGCCTGGTGATGCTCAAGCCGATCCCACCATCCGGCAGCCAGGGCGCGGCCACCGCGACGTCACCGGCCCTTCGACCTCCGGCGATCCTGCCGGGGCCGAGCGAGACCTGGGACATCGAGATCGGCTGGCGAGCGCACCCGTCGCACACGGGGCGCGGCTACATCGCCGAGGCCTCCCGCGCGGTCCTCGCGCACGGCCTGACCCACGGGTTGGACCGCGTCGTCGCCGTGACCGATCCGGAGAACCTGCCCTCGCAACGGGTCGCGGAGCGGATCGGGATGCGCCGGGTCGGGATCAGCCGGGATTACTACGACGAGGTGGTGGTGCTCTTCGAGGCGCTGCGTCCGGCCTGATCGGAGGGTGCGGTGGCGGATCCGGCGCCCGGACCGGCACCGAGGCCGGCCCAGCCACCCCGGGGCGCCCGACCCACGTCCAGCCGCTGCAGCGCCGCCAGCGTGGCCGAATCCTGCGCCTCCAGCCAGTCGATGAGCTGCCGGAACGAGACGAATCGCACGCCCGGCTTGGCGGCCATCTCCCGGATCGCGTCCTCGACGGCATCCATGTAGATCCCGCCGTTCCACTGCTCGAAATGGTTGCCGAGAATGAGCGGGGCGCGATTGCCGGCGTACGCCCGGTCGAACCCGGCCAGCAGCGCGTCCCGGGTCCTGGCGCGCCAGGTGGCGCGCTCTGCGGCGGTGCCCGCCGACGGATTGCCCTTGCAGAACTGAACCATGAAGTTGTAGTCCATGCTGAGCACCTCGCGGTGGCCCAGCGGGATCGTCGCCATCGACACGTCCCACAGGCCGTGCTCGTCTCGATCCGGCCAGGTCTGGCGGCGGGTGCCGCTGGAGTCGTAGCGCCAACCCATTTCCTTGGCCACCGGCAGCAGCCGCCGCCGACCTTCCAGGCAGGGGGTCCGGGACCCGACCAGTTCGGCCCGGTAGTCGAACGGCAGCGCCGGCAGATCGGTCATGCCGGTGATGCTGCGCCAGGTCGACACCAACCGGTAGGCCTCGTCGATCTCCGCGCGCCAATCGGCCTCGCTGAAGGCTGCGACTCCGCGCGGTCCACAGAAGTGCCCGTTGAAGTGGGTGCCGATCTCGTGGCCCTCGCGCCACGCCTCGCCGATGCCGACGATGGTCCGTCGGACGCTGGCCTCGGTCAGGAACGAGATGTCCGATGTCCCCGCCGGCCGTCGGGGCGGCCGGTAGGCCTTCTGGTGGGCCTCCGGAATGACATAGATCCCCGACAGGAACAGGGTCATCGCGCCGCCCACCTCTTGGGCGACCCGCCGGAACCTGGACAGCAGCCCGGACGGCAGCTCCGCGGCTCCGTCCCAGGAGACGACGACGAACTGCGGCGGGACGGTGCCGATGTCGAGGCGGGCCGGGGTCGGCTGGTGCGGCTGCGGTCCGGTGCGGGCGGTCGAGCCATCGCCGATCGGCTCAGGAGCGGCACTCGAGGGTGGCGATGCGCCGTCGCGAGACGTGGCCGGCGAGCCTGGATCCCGGACGTCGATGGGCACTCCGCCTGCCAGCGGCGTAGCGCATCCGGACATGGCGGACACGGCGGCCAGCCCGGCGCCGAGGGCGCCGACGCGCAGCAGGCCTCGGCGCGATAGCTGCGGCATCTGCTCCTCCCGGCGCTGACCCGGCATGCCAGGGCCCCACGACCCGGTCCCCTTGTGGACATTGTCGGCACGGGGACCGGGACCGGGAGGTCGACACGCGCAAAACCTCAGTGCGCGGTGCTGCCGGAGCGTCGAGGCGGCCCGATCGTCGCGCAGCAGAGCAGGACGCCGACCAGCGCCAGGAAGCCCGGGACCAACGGCGGCGCGATCCCCGCCCCACCGGTGGCCGCCTGCCATAGCTGCTCGGTCGGCGACAACGCGTCCCAGCGGCTGGCCCAGGCCACCGACAGCGGCGCGGTCTCCAGGTTGCCGGCCACGTGCTCCCACACCCCCAGCAGCGATGCGGCGGCGCTGGCCGCGGCGAGCGTGCGGGCGATGAGCACCGGCGTCCTTGAGGTGGCGTCGCGCCACAGCAGACCCGCGGCGGCCAGCAGCGCCATCGCGACACCCCATGGCACCAGCTGCAGGGGGCCCTTCCAGTGCCGCAGCATGGTGAGCTCAGCCAGCAGGCCGAGCAGGATCAGCACCGCCATCAGCACGATGGCCCGCCGCAGCCGCCGGACCAGGGCCGCGTCGGAGGTGCCCGGGTCGGCCGGGTCGGCGGGGTCGGCGGGGTCGGCCGGGTCGGCCACCTCAGGACGCCTTGAGCGTGGCCAGGATCTTGTCGAGGGTGCCCCGGTCGATGCCGTACTTGCCCAGTTCCTTGCCGAGCTTGTCGGGCATGTCGGCGGCCGTGTACGGGCGGTACTCCTCGATCTCCCGCGCCCAGCGTTGCGCGTTGGCCACGCCGGCCTTGTCCAGCGCGGCCGCAATCTCGGCCGCGGAGGCCGTGTTCGCGTTGACCTTCGCGCCGTCCTGGGCCGTCGAGCCGGCGAGCGCGCTCGAGGCGGCGGACGAGGCGCCGGTCGCCGCGGAGCTCGCGTTGGTCGCGGCGGCGGACGCCGCCGAGCTGGCGGCGGCACCGGCGCTGTTGGCGACGGAGCTGGCCGTATTGCTCGCCGAGCCGGAACTGCAGGCGCTCAACGCGAGGCCGGCGGCAACCGCGACGACGGCCAAGCCGGTACGGCGCCCCGTCGGGACGCAGCGCTTCGGGGCGGGGATGCTAGGGAGTGTCATCAGGTTCTCCAAGGGTCGGGATCGCGCAAGCGCCTCGCGGGGCATCAGATCACGATTCGGGGCCTACCGCCCGGAAGGCGATCAAGAGACGATGGAAGCATGGTCCGCATTCGGGGGGATTGGGCCCGCTCCGCCCTGGTAGCCACACTGATCGCCGCGGTCGCCGCAGTCGGCGCGACCGCCGGGTGCTCGTCGGGCGCCGCGTCGCCGTCATCGCAGGCGCAAGCATCCGGAACGCCGTCGCTGCAGACACCCGGGACGCCACCGCCCGACGCGGTGACCACGACGTCTCCTCAGGTCAGCACCGCATCGAGCGGGGCGGACGGCACGACCGGGCCACGGCGGGACACCGCGGCCGGGACGCCGGGAGCGCCGGCCCCGGCTCCGGATGGCGCGTGCTCCATCCCCACGGCGCTGCGCGGGCAGGACGTGACGGTCGTCTCGTCGCGCAAGGTGATCGCGCTGACCTTCGACGCCGGCGCCAACGCCGATGGGGTGGACTCGATCCTGCGCACCCTGGCCGGCACCGGCACGCCGGCGACCTTCTTCTTCACCGGCCGATGGGCCCAGAGCTATCCGGCCCTGGCGCGGCAGGTCGCGGCGACCTACCCCATCGGGAATCACTCGATGAGCCATCCCGAGTTCCCCACGCTGTCGGATGCCCAGGTGCGGGCTCAGCTCGACGACGCCCGCGCGGCGATCGTGACGGCCAGTGGCCAGGATCCCCGGCCGTACTTCCGATTCCCGAGCGGTGCGGTCGACGCCCGCACGATCAGGCTCGTCAACGACCGCTGCTACGTGCCGTTCCGATGGACGACCGACACGCTCGGCTGGCAGGGCACCTCCGGTGGACGTTCGGCGGCATCGGTGGCGACGCGGGTGCTCGACCAGGCCCGCCCCGGCGGCATCGTGCTGATGCACGTGGGCTCGCATCCCCAGGACCGCTCGACCCTCGATGCGGCGGCGCTCCCCCAGATCATCGAGGGCCTGCGGGCCCGCGGCTACGGCTTCGTCACCCTCGCCGAGCTGATCCCCGCGACGCCCTGACCAACGGCATTCCCGCGCCCTGCGCCGGCACCGCCGGCCAGGTCCTCAGCCAGGTCCTGCGCCGTCTGCTCAGCAAATGCGCTCAGCAGTGCGCCGCGGCCACCGCCAGCCGGAGCGCGCCCTCGAAGCGCGTCTCCCGCTCGGCCGCGCTCATGTCCGAGCTGCCGTCGAGCAGATGGTCGCTCACGGTCAGGATCGCCACCGCCTGCGCGCCGAACTCCGCGGCCACCCCGAACAGGCCGGCGGCCTCCATCTCCACGCCCAGGATCCCGTACTGCCCGTAGAGCTCCAGGTCCGCAAACGGGCTCGCGAAATAGAAATGGTCCTTGCTCACCACGGATCCGACATGCACGCCGGACATCCCCTCGGCCGCGCGCATCGCGGCGGCTACCAGCTCGTAGCTGGCCACGGCGGAGAAGTTCAGCCCGGGCAGCCGATGCTGGTTGATCGAGGAATCGGTGTGCGCTCCGGTCGCGACGATGACGTCGCCCACGCCGACCGTGCGCGCGATACCTCCGGTCGTACCCACCCGCACGATGCGCTCGACCCCGTAGAACTTGACCAGCTCCGTCGCGTAGATCGTCGCGGACGGCATGCCCATCCCCGAACCCATCACCGACAACGGTTTGCCGTCGACCGTGCCGGTGTAGCCGAGCATCCCGCGCACATCGGTGACGAGCCGAGCGTCGGGCATGAGCTGCTCGGCGATGCGCTGGGCGCGCTTGGGGTCGCCTGGCATCAGGACCGCGGGAGCGAAGTCGCCGGGCTCGGCGGCAATGTGCGGGGTGGCCATGAAAGGTCCTCTCTCGTTCGGACGGGCTCCGGCGGTCGGGCTCCGGCGGGCGTCCTCGGCGGTGGGGCTAACGCGCGGACGCGGGTGTCCGTCGCAGCCTACGGGCCCCGGCACGAACCCGGCACGAACCCGGCATAGGCCCGGCAGGGACCCGGCATGGACCGGCTCGGGCGAGGTAGCGACGACCGAGCCGGGCCACCCGTGGTGAACGGCCCCGATCCGCCCGCTCCCAGGGGTCGCCAAATCGGGCCACTTGTGTAGTATTAGCTGAACGTTCGGTCGGTAATGCGTGCGCCGTCCGCCGGCGACCGCCGGGGGTGACCAGGCGCGGGAGCAGCCAAGCGCTCGCCGCCCAACCCCGCGGCAGGCCGGCACCGGACTCCTGTCCCCTGATGATGTCCCCCTGATGACGAGGAAGAGGCTCGATCCATGGTCGAAGCAATGCTCGTTGGTGGCGTGCGGACCCCCGTAGGCCGTTACGGTGGCGGCCTGTCCCCGGTCCGTCCCGATGACCTGGCCGCTGCGGTCGTGCGCGAGGCGGTTCAGCGCGCCGGCGTGGACCCCGAGTTGGTCGCGGAGGTGATTCTCGGCAACGCCAACGGCGCCGGCGAGGAGAACCGCAATGTCGCCCGGATGGCGTGGCTGTTGGCCGGATTCGGCGACAGCGTCCCCGGGATCACGGTGAACCGACTGTGTGCCTCCGGCATGTCGGCGATCCTGATGGCCTCCTACATGATCAAGGCCGGCGCGGCCGATGTCGTCGTGGCCGGCGGCACCGAGTCGATGTCCCGGGCCCCGTGGGTGCTGGCCAAGCCGGACAAGGCGTTCGCCAAGCCCGGCGAGATGTTCGACACCTCGATCGGCTGGCGCTTCGTCAACAAGCGCTTCGCCAAGGGCGACCTGGCCCGGGACGGCAAGATGACCTTCTCGATGCCCGAGACGGCCGAGGAGGTCGCGACGGTCGACGGCATCACTCGCGAGGACGCCGACGCGTTCGCGGTGCGCTCCCACGAGCGGTCGCTGGCCGCGATGGAGGCCGGCCGCCTCGACGCCGAGATCATCCCCATCACCGTGCCCGGCAAGAAGGGCGACGTCGTGGTGGCCAAGGACGAGGGTCCCCGGGCCGGCACGACCATGGAGGTCCTGGCCGGGCTGCGACCCGTCGTCAAGCCCGGTGGTGTCGTCACGGCGGGCAACTCCTCCTCGCTCAACGACGGTGCATCGGCGATCGTGGTCGCCTCGGACGCGGCCTGCGAGCGCCTCGGGCTCACCCCCCGGGCGCGGATCGCGGGCGGCGCCGCCGCCGGTTGCGCCCCCGAGATCATGGGCATCGGCCCGGTGCCGGCCACCCAGAAGGCGCTGGCGGGGGCGGGCTGGTCCCTGGACGACATCGGCGCCGTCGAACTCAACGAGGCCTTCGCGACCCAGTCGCTGGCCTGCATGCGCAGACTGGGGATCGATCCGGAGATCGTCAACCGGGACGGCGGCGCGATCTCGCAGGGCCACCCGCTGGGGTCGTCCGGCTCGCGGATCACCGTGACACTGCTCGGTCGAATGGAGCGCGAAGGCGCCCGCCGCGGACTGGCCACGATGTGCGTCGGGGTCGGTCAGGGCGTGGCCCTGCTCGTCGAGCGGGTCTGAACCGCGTACGGCGTACGGCGTGGGCCGCCCCAGCTCGGCCCGCGCCACCGCCGGATCCACCCGCACCACCCGATCCAACCTGCACCCGCGATACCAACAACAAGGAGAACGGCTGATCATGACGGGTCACGCGCAGCTTCCCGCCCGCGTCGGCGTCCTCGGCGGCGGCCGCATGGGCATCGGCATCGCGCACGCCTTCCTCACCTCCGGCTGCGAGGTCGTCGTCGTCGAGCGCGACTCGGCCACGGCCACCTCCGCGGAGCAGAGCCTGGAGAAGGCGCTGTTGCGCTCCGTGGAGCGCGGTTCGCTGGACAACTTCGACGTCGCCCTGGAACGCACCACCGTCTCCGCGGACAGCGCCGACTTCGCCGACTGCGACCTCGTGGTCGAGGCCGTCCCGGAGGACCTGGAACTCAAGACCACCGCGCTGCAGCTGGTGGAATCGGTCCTGGGCGAGCGCGCCTACCTCGCCTCGAACACCTCCTCCCTGTCGCTGGACGACCTGGCGGCCACCCTGCAGCGCCCGGAGCACTTCATCGGGCTGCACTTCTTCAACCCGGTGCCCGCCTCGACCCTCGTCGAGATCGTGGTCGGCGCCGCCACCACGCCCGACCTGGTCACCGCCGCGCAGGGCTGGGTCGAGGCCATCGGCAAGACGCCCATCACCGTCAAGAACTCCCCGGGGTTCGCCTCCTCGCGGCTCGGGGTCTTCCTGGCCCTGGAGGCGATGCGGATGGTGGAGGAGGGCGTCGCCGACGCCAAGGACATCGACCTGGCCATGGAGCTGGGCTACAAGCACCCCTCCGGGCCGCTGAAGACCACCGACATCGTGGGTCTGGACGTGCGCCTGGGCATCGCCGAATACCTCGCCTCGACGCTGGGTGAGCGCTTCGCCCCGCCGCAGATCCTGCGCGACAAGGTCGCGGCCGGGGAGCTCGGGCGCAAGACCGGCAAGGGCTTCTACGACTGGTGACCACTTCCGCACTGACCAGAAAGGTACGGGCATGACCGCTACCGCAGAACGCGCGACGACCCAGCTCGTCCCCAGCTACGTGATGGGCTCGTGGTGGACTCCCGAGCAGGTCGGCAAGGCCGCCGACGTCTTCGACGCCAGCACCGGCGAGACCCTGTTCCGGGTCAGCACCGACGGCTTGGACATCGGCGCCGTGATCGACTACGGACGCACCGTCGGCCAGCGCAACTTGGCCACCATGACGATCCATGAGCGGGCGCTGGTGATGAAGGAGCTCGCCATCTACCTCGGCGGGCGCAAGAAGGAGCTGTACGCCGTATCGCTGCGCACCGGCGCGACGAAGGTCGACAACTTCATCGACATCGACGGCGGCATCGGGGTCCTCTACACGATGTCGTCCAAGGGCCGCCGCGAGCTGCCCAACTCCAATGTCGTCTTCGACGGACCGCTGGAGCCGTTGTCCAAGGACGGCAGCTTCCTCGGCACGCACATCTACACCCCGCTCGCGGGCGTCGCCGTGCAGATCAACGCCTTCAACTTCCCCGTCTGGGGGATGCTGGAGAAGTTCGCCCCGGCGTTCGTGGCCGGTGTGCCGACGATCGTGAAGCCGGCCACCCCGACCGGCTATCTCACCGAGGCCTGCGTCCGGATGATGATCGAGTCCGGTCTCCTTCCGGAGGGCTCGCTGCAGCTCATCTCCGGTTCCGCGCGCGACCTGCTCGACCATCTCGACTATCGCGACTCGGTGGCCTTCACGGGCTCGGCGAGCACCGCCAACTCGCTGCGCAAGCACGTCAACGTGATCGAGGGCGGGGTGCGCTTCATGGCCGAGGCGGACTCCCTCAACTGCGCGATCCTCGGCCCGGATGCCACGCCCGAGACCCCGGAGTTCGACGCCTACGTCAAGTCCGTGGTGGCTGAGGTGACCACCAAGGCCGGCCAGAAGTGCACCGCGATCCGGCGGGCGATCGTCCCGCAGAACCTGGTGCAGGCGGTCGTCGACGCGGTGACCGCCCGGATCACCGAGCGCGTCGTCGTCGGCGACCCACGGGTGGAGGGCGTCACGATGGGCGCGCTGGCGTCCCTGGACCAGCTGCGCGATGTCAAGGAGGCCGTGCAGCGTCTCGTCGACGGGGGCGGCACGATCAACGGCTCGCTGCAGGCCCCAGCGGTGCGCACCGCCGACGGCGAGGCCGTGGTCGACGCGGGCGCGTTCATGTCACCGGTGATCCTGACCTGGGATGACCCCGACTCGGACGCGGTGCACACGATCGAGGCGTTCGGCCCCGTGACCTCGGTGATCGGCTACACCGATCTCGATGACGCGGTGCGCCTGGCCGCCAAGGGCAGCGGTTCGCTGGCGGCGACGGTGTGCTCCAACGACCCGGCAACGGTCCAACGGCTGACGACGGGCATTGCCGCCCACCATGGCCGGGTGCTCGTCCTCAACCGCGAGGACGCCAAGACCTCCACCGGGCACGGATCGCCGATGCCGCACCTGATCCACGGTGGTCCCGGGCGGGCCGGTGGCGGCGAGGAGCTCGGTGGCGTGCGCGCCATCAAGCACCACATGCAGCGCACCGCGGTGCAGGGTTCGCCGAACATGCTCACCGCGATCACCGGGATCTGGCAGGTCGGCGCCGATCGAGTCATCGCCGGCAGCGCCAACTACGGCGGCGACCCCTCGCTCAAGCACCCCTTCCTGATGGATCTGGCCGAGCTGAAGATCGGCGACTCCTACGTCTCCGACCTGCGCAAGGTCACCCTGCAGGACATCACCGACTTCGCCAACGAGACCGGCGACAAGTTCTACGCCCACACCGACGCGGAGGCCGCCGAGGCCAACCCGTTCTTCCCGGGCATCGTCGCGCACGGCTACCTCATCATCAGCTGGGCGGCCGGTCTGTTCGTGGCCCCTGGCCGCGGTCCCGTCCTGGCCAACTTCGGCCTGGACAACCTGAGGTTCATGGCCCCAGTCGGCATCGACGACTCGATCCGCGTGGAGCTGACGGCCAAGCGGATCACCCCGCGCGTGACCGACGACTATGGCGAGGTCGCCTGGGACGTCCTGGTGATGAACCAGAACGACGAGATGGTGGCGCGCTACGACCTGCTCACGCTCGTCGACAAGGACTACTCCGGCTAACGTCGAGAGACATCGCCAAGCGGCCGGGCCGGGGCTTCTGCGGAGGCCCCGGCACACCGTATTATCAGACCAAACGTTCGGTAATTGAGTGGATCAGATGGGCGCGACCAGGCGCCTGGCCCGTGACCCGAAAGGTGACGCCATGACCCAGAACCCCACCCCGCTGCGCGCGGTCCCGGACCTCCCCGACGGGACCGGAGCCGACGCCGCCGACACCAGCGCCGAGCAGGCGCACTTCGACCAGCTGATCAGCGACGACTCGCGGATCGAGCCGCGCGACTGGATGCCGGCCGCCTACCGCAAGACGCTCACCCGGCAGATCAGCCAGCACGCCCACTCCGAGATCATCGGCATGCAGCCCGAGGGCAACTGGATCAGCCGGGCGCCCTCGCTCAAGCGCAAGTCGATCCTCATCGCCAAGGTGCAGGACGAGGCCGGGCACGGGCTCTACCTGTACTCCGCGGCCGAGACCCTCGGCACGCACCGCGACGAACTCAACGAGCAGCTGCTGACCGGCAAGGCGAAGTACTCCTCGATCTTCAACTACCCGGCCGTCTCGTGGGCCGACGTCGGCGCGATCGGCTGGCTGGTCGACGGCGCGGCCATCTGCAACCAGGTGCCGCTGTGCCGCTGCAGCTACGGCCCGTACGGACGCGCGATGGTGCGGGTCTGCAAGGAGGAGAGCTTCCACCAGCGGCAGGGCTGGGAGATCCTCTACTCGCTCTCGCACGGCACCCCGGAGCAGAAGCAGATGGCCCAGGAAGCGGTGGACCGCTTCTACGGCCCGGCCCTGCAGATGTTCGGGCCCCCGGATGCGGACAGCCCGCACAGCCAGCAGTCGATGGACTGGAAGATCAAGCGGTTCTCCAACGACGAGCTGCGCCAGCGGTTCGTCGACATGATCGTCCCGCAGGCGCAGGCGCTCGGGCTGACCCTGCCCGACCCCGACCTGAAGTGGAACGAGGAGCGCGGGCATTACGACTACGGCGACCTCGACTGGGCGGAGTTCAAGGCCGTCGTCGCGGGCAACGGTCCCTGCAACGACCAGCGGATGCGGCACCGGATCAAGGCCCACGAGGACGGGGCCTGGGTCCGCGAGGCCGCTGCGGCGTACGAGCAGAAGGTGACCGACCGGACCTCCGCCGCCGTCAAGCACGTCTGATCCAGCCGGAACTCAGGGAGAAGAGACGACATGAGCGAGAACACCGCCGGCCCTGACGCGGGCCAGCCGCAGGACGCCCAGCAGGGTGGTTCGAAGCCGCTGTGGCCGCTGTGGGAAGTCTTCGTCCGGGCCTCGCGCGGATTGGCCCATGTGCACGCCGGGTCGATCCACGCCCCCGACGCCGCGATGGCGGTCCGCAACGCCAGGGACCTCTACACGCGCCGCAACGAGGGCGTCTCCGTCTGGGTGGTGCCGGCCGAGGCCATCACCACCTCCGACCCTGACGCCAAGGGCGCGTTCTTCGAGTCGCCGCAGGGCAAGTACTACCGCCACGCGACCTACTACACACAGAGTGAGGGGGTGCCTCA
Source organism: Actinomycetota bacterium (assembly GCA_020161845.1). GTDB lineage: Bacteria > Actinomycetota > Actinomycetes > Actinomycetales > Dermatophilaceae > Austwickia. Next base: position 102,251 of record JAIUNK010000005.1, on the reverse strand, counting down.
CCTGTGAGCATCGGAGGCTTCGACAGCGCCACCAGGATCAGCTCCGGCAAGGCGCTCACCGCCGAGGACATCCAGGCCGCGGGCCTGCAGGCATCCGAAGATGTCGCTCGCTACGCCGTGCGGCTCGCCGACGACTCGCTGATCCTGTCCCAGCAGCTCGGCTGGTGGATCTCCCGGGCGCCGGAGATGGAAGAGGACATCGCCCTGGGCAATATCGCCCTGGACCTGCTCGGACACGCCCGGACGCTATACACCTACGCCGGGACGGCCTGGGGCAAGAGCGAGGACGACCTGGCCTACTTCCGCGACGAGCACGAGTTCACCTGCTGCCACCTGGTGCAGGTCGAGAACGGTGACTTCGGGCAGACCATCGCCCGCCAGCTGCTGTTCAGCATCTATGCCGAGTGCCTCTACACCGAGCTGGCCAAGTCCAGCGACGAGACGCTCGCCGCCATTGCCGCGAAGGCGGTCAAGGAGGTCGAATATCACGTCGACCACGCCTGGCAGTGGGCGTTGCGGCTGGGCATCGGCACCGACGAGTCGCACCGGCGCATGCAGGCCGGTCTGGACGCCGTCTGGCCCTACCTCGACGAGCTGTTCGAGGACGACGAGCTGATCGACCGGCTCGAGGGCGTGGCCGTGCGGCCCTCCACCCTGCGCTCCCGCGTCGACGCCGGACTGCGCCAGGCGATCACGGAGTCGAGCCTGGCGGTGCCGACGTCCAAGACGGCGCGCACCGGCGGGCGGCGCGGTCAGCATCGCGAGACCTTGGGCTACATCCTGGCCGAAATGCAGAGCCTGGCCAGGAAGTTCCCCGGGGCGGAGTGGTGATGCAGGCCCCGGCGGGTCCGGTCGACGGCGCCGCACTGCGGCCCGCCGACCCGGCCGCCGCCCGGGTCTGGGACCTGGCCGCGACCGTCGTCGACCCCGAGGTGCCCGTCGTGACCATCGAGGATCTGGGCATCCTGCGGTCCGCGACGGTCACCGACGAGGGCCACGCCGTCGTCGAGCTGACCCCGACGTACTCCGGCTGCCCGGCGATGGGGGTGTTGCGCGACGACGTGGCGGCGGTCCTCACCGAGGCCGGTTATCCGCAGGTCGAGGTGCGGCTCGTGCTTTCCCCCGCGTGGACCACCGACTGGATGACCGAGGTCGGCAAGGCCAAGCTCGCCGACTACGGCATCGCGCCGCCGACGGGTCGGGCCGCCGTAGGCCATAACCGCACCTCGGCACGGCTGTCCCTGGCCGTGAAGTGCCCCCGCTGCCATTCCCTGAACACCCGCGAGATGGCCCGCTTCGGGTCGACCGCGTGCAAGGCCATGTATGTGTGCCAGGACTGCCTGGAGCCCTTCGACTACTTCAAGGTGCACTGATGACCGACGTCGACACATCCCCGCAGACCAGCCCCGAGGCCGACGAGGGCGCCTCCTCGCGCCGGGCTCGTTTCCACCCCCTGACCGTCTCCGGCGTTCGCCATCTGACCGATAAGGCGATCGAGGTCACCTTCGCGGTGCCCGCCGAGCTCTCGGGCGACTTCGACTACGTGAGTGGCCAGTACGTCGCGCTGCGCACGGAGCTCGACGGCAAGGAGGTACGCCGTAGCTACTCGCTGTGCGCGACCCCGACGCCGGGGGAGATCAAGATCGCCATCAAGCGGGACCTCGGCGGTCTGTTCTCCAACTGGGCGAACGACAACCTCAAGCCGGGCACCGTGATCGACGTGATGAGCCCGAGCGGTGCCTTCATTTCCAAGCACCGGATGACGGCGCTGAACGACCCCGAGCAGATCTCCAAGGAGGCGGGGACGGGCCTGGCCCGCTACGTCGCCTTCGCGGCCGGCTCGGGGATCACCCCGATCATGTCCATCGTCAAGCAACTGCTGGCGGACAACCCGCAGGCCTACGTGAACCTGGTTTACTCCAACCGGGTGGCCCTCGACGTGATGTTCGTCGACGACATCGCCGACCTCAAGGACCGCTACCCGGCCCGGCTGGCGGTGCACCACCTGCTCTCCCGCGAGCAGCGGCTCAGCCCGGCCCACACCGGGCGCCTGGACGCCGACAAGATCGACACGATGTTCGGCACGGTGTTCCGGCCCGAGGTCGTCGACGAGTGGTTCCTGTGCGGCCCTTATGACCTGGTCCAGCTCATTCGCGACCGGCTCGGCGAGCTGGGCGTGGCAGCGGACAAGGTGCGCTACGAGCTGTTCAGCACCGGCAAGCCGGGTGAGGCCAGCGCCGGAAACACCGGCCGCCCCGTCGTGGTCGACCCCACCGGGGAGAACTTCGAGATCACGTTCACCCTGGACGGGCTTGAGGGCGAGGTGGCCAGCCCCAAGGCCGCCCGGGAGTCGGTGCTCAACGCGGCGCTGCGCAGCCGTCCGGACGTGCCGTTCGCCTGCGCCGGCGGAGTGTGCGGCACCTGTCGGGCCAAGCTCGTCTCCGGCGAGGTGGACATGGACGAGAACTACGCGCTCGAGGCGGACGAGATCGCCAAGGGCTACATCCTGACCTGCCAGGCGCATCCCACCACCGACAAGGTCGTCGTCAACTTCGACGCCTGATCGTGCCGCGATCCGGTCGACACTCCGTTCGGATCGCGGGCGAGCTGGGGTGAACCCCCAGCTCATCACGCATGCGGTGCGGGTCACACCCGCACCGCATGGCGCATCCCCGGCAGGTGGGATAAATACTGACGATATGGTCACCCAAACCGCACCTGCCCGGACCCGCCGAGGGCGACCGGGGCACGACCTGGAATCGGTGCTCCAAGGGGCGGTGCGGGTCTTCAACGAGCGCGGGTACGACGGCACCGCCATGGAGGACCTCTCGCACGAGCTGGGCATCAGCAAGTCGGCCATCTACCACCACGTGGAGAGCAAAGAACAGCTGCTCACGCTGGCCACCGACCGGGCCCTCGATGCCCTCTTCGCGCTGCTGCACGAGGTGGACGAGGTGCCCGGGTCGGCCTTCCACCGGCTCGAGGAGCTGGTCTATCGGGCGAGCCTGCTGCTGGTGCACGAACTGCCGTTCGTCACGCTGTTGCTGCGGATCCGCGGCAACACCCGCGCCGAGCGGCAGGCGCTGACCCGGCGCCGCGAGTTCGATCGGCATGTCACCGTCCTGGTGGCCCAGGCCCGCGACGAGGGCTATCTGCGCGACGACATCGACCCGGCCGTGACCGCGCGATTGGTGTTCGGCATGGTCAACTCGGTCGTGGAGTGGTACAAGCCCCGCCGCGGCGACCGCGTCGAGGATCTGGCCGCCAACATCAAGACGATCGCCTTCGCCGGCATCGCCTCAGCGGCCGGCGGCCGCGCGCTCGTGCAACCCGGCGAGGCCTCGCCCGCCGGCGCCTCGCCCGCCGGCGCCTCGCCCGCCGGCGCCTCGCGCCGCGGGAGCGCCGTCGGCGAATAGGCGCGCCGGCACCGGACCCGGCACAACTGGACTTCCCCAGCCTCTTAACCGAACGTTGATTCAGTAATAGAGTGGACGTGAGCCGCGCGGGGTCCGCACGGCAGCCACCCCAGCCGTCCCGCATCCAGGCCAGGTCGCGGTCTCGCATCCCGCGCCTACGGAACAGGAGATCACCTTGTCTCGACACGAGAAGATCGCGCATCTGCAGGAGTTCCCGCCGGAGACCGCCCAGCCCAATATCTACCCGCTGAGCTGGCCCACCGGCACGATGAAGATGGAGGAGATCTACCAGGCGGCGCAGAAGGAACTGTGGGATCCCGCGCAACTGCCCTGGCGCGACTTCAAGCCCGAGCACTACAGCTGGGAAGAGCGCGAGGCGATCGGCTACTGGTGGACCCTGCTGTCCGTTTTCGACGCCTCCGCCCCGCCGGTCTTCGCATCGGCCCTCATCAAGGCCTACAGCGACCATGAGGAAGACGTGGTCCGGCGGTGCTTCATGAGCATCACCCGCGACGAGGGCATCCACGAACAGATGTGCCGCCGCTCGATCGAGGCCATGCTGGGCCACAACGACCCGCTCACCTACGAGCCGCGCACGGAGCTGGGCAAGCGCCTGCAGAAGAACGTCCGCTGGCTGTTCTACAACGGTGGCCGCTACTGGGAGGGCTTCCAGGTCGCCCTGCCGCAATACAACCTCGCGGTGTTGTTCAGCTCCTTCCTGATGGGTGAGATCGCCGCGGCGACGATCTTCCACCAGCTGGCCACGGCCTGCACCGAGCCGGTCTTCCAGGACGCGTTCCGCAAGATCGGCCGCGACGAGGGCCGGCACATGGGCATCTGCCTGACCCTCATGGAGCGCGACTACCCCAAGCTCGCCAAGGAGGACCACGCCCTGATCACCAAGCAGATCCGGGCCGGTTACCTGTTCCTGTCGTGCGTGCTGTTCGAGCCCCCGGCCGACTTCTGGGACCTGCCCGAGGACTTCATCCGCAACCAGCGCGAGGCCGAGGAGATCTGCCGCAAGGCCGGATTCGGGGTGCCGGAGTACGAGGCCAAGAAGCGCAACTGGCGTCGGGCCATGCTCAATCTCAAGAGCGTGCTGGACCGCTACGACATTCCGTTCCCCGCGATCCCCGAGGTCGACATCTCCGGTCAAGAGGTCACCGATGTCGACATCAGCGATATCGTCCCGGTGTTCTGAGGCGAGCGCCGGCGTGGCCCGTATCGTGCTCTACCCGTCCGGACGAGTGGTCCCCTATGAGGCGGGCCAGAGCGTCCTGGAGGCGTTGGAGCACGCCGGGTTCGCCCCGCCGCACAACTGCCGGTCCGGCGCCTGCGGCGAGTGCCGGATGAAGGTCCGGGCCGGAGACTACGACCAGGGCTTCGTCATGTCGTTCGCGTTGGAGCCGGAGGACCGCGCTGCCGGCTACGGGCTGATGTGCAAGGCCACGATCGAATCGGGCGACCTGGAGATCGAGTTCGGCACCCCGTGACGGAGGGCCCGAGAATCACCACACGCGAAGGGGGCCGCCGATCCGATCGGCGGCCCCCTTCGCGTCTGCTGGCGGGGATCACTGCTTGCCGGAACGCTCCCGGTTGCGGTCCTCCTTGGGGTGCCCCTCGCGCAGGAAGCGGGCGATGACCGGCCCGACCCGCTCCGCGCTGTCGAACAGCATCAGGTGCCCGCCGCCGGGTACGACGTGCAGCTGGGCGTGCGGGATCATCGCGGCCATGATCTTGTGGTTCGCCAGCCGCGTCACCGGGTCGTCGTCGCCGCAGACGATGAGGGTCTGTTGGCGGATGGCCCACATCCACGGCAGGGACGTCCAGGCCCACAGCGCGCTGCCTCGGTAGAGGAAGTGCCGCAGGCTCGCCGGGCGGCTCACATGCATGCCGGACATCAGGTGCGGCTCTTCCCGCAACCGGCCGCCGAACATCGGGCCCGCGACCTTGTCGGACCGATCCGGCCGGTAGCTGTTGGGGTTGCTGAAGTGGTAGAAGGCGCGCATGCTGCCGGGCAACGCGAAGCCACCGAAGGACGTGGAGACCAGCACGAGCCGGTCGACGTGGTTCGGGTGCATCAGCGCCATCTGCTGCGCGACGGCACCGCCGAAGGACCCGCCCAGGACGTGCGCCTTCTTGATGCCGAAGACGTCGAGCACCTGGGTGCCGAGTTCGGCGAGCGAGAACATGTTCATCGGCAACTTGGGCAGCTGCGACTTGCCGATGCCGGGCGGGTCGAAGGCGATGGTGCGGAAGCCGGTGAGATAGGGCAGCACCGGCTCCCACAGATCGACCTCGCCGAAGATGCCCGAGTAGAGCAGCAGCGGGGGACCCTCGCCCTGCAGCTGGACGTGGATGTCGAGGCCGCGCAGACGAATCTGCTCGTGGGTCACCTCAGCGGTATTGATACCGGCCAGAAGGTCGGAGACATCGGACATGCTTCCTCCTTGCAAGCAATGCGCGGAAAGCAGTGCGCGGCGCGCGCGTGGCGTCTGCTTCAGGATCGCACGCTCGGTGCGGATGCGCGCCCCCCGAACGGGCCCCCTCATGTGACGCCTCACGACTAGGATACCGAACGAACGATCGGTATTGCGAGAGGGCTAGTTGCCTCTTCAGCGGCTATGAGACGAACGGTTGACGCCCGTGCCGTGTCATCGCTAGCTTGGCTCCCACCTGGCGCTGTCGTTCGCGGTCCGCCGACCTCCCGCAAGGGGTCACCGTTGTTCGAGGCCGGCCTCGTCCAGGCGCGGGGCCGGCGGCACGCCCGCCCTGCACCTCTTCCGTCCGCAATCCGTGACCGAACCCGACCCCGGAGGCGTCCAAAGATGTACACCTTCGCTACACCGTTGGAGCGAGCCCTCCGCACCAACCCCAACGCCCCCGCCACCTACTGTGAGGGACGCGTCCAGACCTACGAGCAGTTCGCTCGCCGCTGCCGCAAGCTCGGCGGCGCGCTGCGCGCCCTCGGCCTGCAGCCCGGCGACCGGGTCGGCATGGTCGGCCCCAACTCGGAGCGCTACTTCGAGCTCTACTTCACCGTCCCGGCCAGCGGATTCGTCTTCGTGCCGGTGAACTGGCGACTGGCCGGCCCCGAGATGGTGTCCGTGCTGGAGGACGCCGGCGTCCGGGTCCTCTTCATGGACGGCGACTTCCCCACGCCAGAGGGCGTCGAGCACGTCATCCGGATGCCCAAGGAGTACGACGACTTCGTCGAAGGTGGCGCCGAGATCACGCTCGGCGAGGGGGTCCACGAGGACGACCTCGCGGTGCTCTTCTACACCTCCGGCACGACCGGCGTGGGCAAGGGCGCGATGCACACCCACCGCAGCCTGTTGGCCAGCACGATGCACTTCCTGGCCACCTGGCCCTATGACGCGGACTCGAAGTGGCTGGTCTGCTCGCCGATGTTCCACACCGGCGGGACGCTGGCGATCATGGCGATCGTGTGGGCCGGTGGCTCGCACGTCATCCTGCCGCAGTTCGACCCCGAGAAGGCCTGTGACCTGATCGAGAGCCAACAGATCACGCACACGCTGATGGTGCCGACCATGCTCTCGGCGGCGGCCAAGTCCCAGCGATCCAACCCGCGCGACGTCTCCTCGCTGCGCTATCTCAGCCACGGCGCCTCCCCCATCTCGGTGGAGACCCTGCGCGCCACCCGCAATGCCTTCCCGGACGCCGAGTTGCTGCACGTCTACGGCACCACCGAGACCACCCCGTGCACCCTGTTCCTCAAGCACGAGGAGCGGATCATCGACACGCCGCTGGTGAAGTCCTGCGGCCAGCCGTCCATCGGGGTCGAGGTGCGCATCGTCGACATGTCGACGGGCGAGGAGGCCCCCACCGGCACGGTCGGCGAGCTGTGGACCCGCACCCCGAGCACCATGAAGGGCTACTGGAACAAGCCGGAAGAGACCGCCGCGGTGCTCGTCGAGGGCGGTTGGTATCGCACCGGCGACCTCGGCTATGTCGACGCCGCCAACCACGTCTTCCTGGTGGACCGAGCCAAGGACATGATCGTCACCGGGGGCGAGAACGTCTATTCCGTCGAGGTGGAGGTCGCCCTCTCCTCGCACCCCGCGGTCGATGAGGTCGCGGCCTTCGGCGTCCCCGACAGCAAGTGGGGCGAGGCGGTGTACGCCGTGGTGGTCGCCACCGCGGAGGTCACGCCTGAAGAACTCATCGCCCACTGCAAGTCACAGATTGCGGGCTACAAGGTGCCCAAGCAGATCGAGGTGTGGAACAAGCCGCTCCCGAAGTCTGCCGCGGGCAAGATCCTCAAGCGCGACCTCCGCGACCCGCACTGGGCGAACCAACAGTCCTCAGTCGCAGGGAGTTGACATGTTGAGCACGATGCCGGACTTTCCGCTCACCCTCCGGCACATCTTCGAGCACGGCCGGGACACCTACCCGGGCAGCCGAATCATCACCCTGACCGAGAACGGTCAGCAGGAGATCACCTTCGCGGACCTGGCCAAGCGCGTCGGCAAGTTGGCGAACGCGCTGGCCAAGGCGGGGGTGGGCCCGGACGACCGGGTCGCCACCTTCGCCTGGAACAACCAGGAGCACCAGGAGGCCTACTTCGCGGTGCCCTGCTCCGGGGCGGTCCTGCACACGGTGAACATCCGCCTGGCCGCGCCCGATATCGAATACATCGTCAACCACGCCCAGGACAAGGTCCTCCTGCTCGACGCGGCCCTGGCCGCCAACATCGCCCCGGCGCTGCCGAACTGCCCCACGCTGGAGAAGATTGTCGTCTTCGGTGAGGGCGACCGATCGGTGCTGGGCGTCGACTACGTCGAATACGAGGACTTCATCGCCGACGAGTCCGAGGACTTCGCCTGGCCCGACCTGGACGAAAGGTCCGCCGCCGCGATGTGCTACACCAGCGGCACCACCGGCCGACCCAAGGGCGTGGTCTACAGCCACCGCTCGACGTTCATCTTCACCCTCGGCATGGCCTCGGGTGAATCGCTGAAGATGAACTACCAGGACCGCGTGCTGCCGATCGTGCCGATGTTCCACGGCAACGCCTGGGGTCTGCCCTACATCTGCTGGATGGTGGGCGCCGACCTCTACCTGCCGGGTGTCTACGCGCACGCCCCGCGCATCGCCCGAGTCATCACCGACGAGAAGATCACCGTGGCCGGCGCCGTGCCGACCGTCTGGTGGGATGTGCTGCACCTGCCCGAGGGCAACTACGACCTCGGCTCACTGCGCATGATCCTGTGCGGCGGGTCCGCCTCGCCACGCAGCCTGATCGAGGCCTACCAGAAGCGCTACGGTGCGACCTTCGCGGCCGGCTGGGGTCTGACCGAGACCCACCCCATCGCCTCGTTGGCCTTCCCGCCGCGCGACGCGACGCCGGATGAGGCGCTCGACTACCAGGCGACGGCCGGACAGGTGCTCGCCGGCGTCGAGGTGCGGATCGTCGACACCGACGGTGTGCCGGTCCCCCGGGACGGCGAGTCCGTCGGCGAGATCGAGGTCCGTGGCCCCTGGGTCACCACGAGCTATTACCTGGATCCCGCCGAGGACAAGTTCCACGACGGTTGGCTGCGCACCGGCGACGTCGGCACCATCGACGAGCGGGGCTACCTGCGCATCACCGACCGCGCCAAGGACGTGGTGAAGTCCGGTGGCGAGTGGATCTCGTCCCTGGAGCTGGAATCGGCGCTGACCCAGCACCCCGACGTCAAGGAGGTGGCCGTCATCGCCTCCCCGGACACCCGCTGGGGTGAGCGGCCGCTAGCGTGTGTGGTGCTGCGCGAGGGCTCGACGGTCACCCCGGACGAGCTGCGCACCTTCCTCACCGGGAAGGTGGCCAAGTGGTGGCTTCCCGACCTGTGGACGTTCATCGAGAACGTGCCCCGCACCGGAGTGGGCAAGTACGACAAGAAGCTGCTCCGCGACCAATTGGCCCAGGGTGGTCTGGCGGTCGCCAGCACCGGCGGCCAGGCCGCTACGAAGTGACCCGGTCCTCGCGGGGGCGGGTCCCCCGCGAAGTCCGGGTGACGGCAGGCAACGCCGTACGCCGTGCCGGTACCATCCGCCACACCTACGCATCTTCAGTGACCAAGAACGCCCGACAGAGTGGGAGTAGTGACCATGCCTGAAGCAGTCATCGTAGCCATTGGCCGATCGCCGATCGGACGCGCCGGGAAGGGCGCCCTCGTCAACGAGCGCCCGGACAACCTGGGCGCATACATCCTGGACAAGGTCCTGGAGCAGATCCCGGCGTTCGACCGCACCGAGCTCGAGGACGTCATCGCGGGCTGCGCCCTCCCCGGTGGGGAGCAGGGCCACAACCTCGGCCGCATCGTCTCGATGCTGGCCCGGGTCAACGCCCCCGGATGCACGGTCAACCGCTACTGCTCCTCCTCGCTGCAGGCCGTGCGGATGGCCTTCCACGCCATCAAGGCCGGCGAGGGCGACGCGTTCGCCGCCGTCGGCATCGAGATGGTCACCCGGTCGCCGCTCGGCGTCTACGCCGACCAGCCGGAGACGATCAACCACCGGTTCGACAAGGGCAACGCCGAGGGCCTGCCGCAGGCCTACATGCCGATGGGCCTCACCGCGGAGAAGGTGGCCGACCAGGAGGGCATCACCCGCGAAGACATGGACCGCTTCGCGGTGCTGAGCCAGGAGCGGGCCGTGGCCGCCCAGAAGTCCGGCTTCTTCGAGAACGAGATCATCCCCGTGCAGCTCGCCAGCGGCGAGATGTTCACCAAGGACGAGGGTCCCCGTGAGGGCACCACGATGGAGTCGCTCGGCGGTCTGCGCCCGGTGTTCAGCAAGACCGGCCGGATCACCGCCGGCAACGCCTGCCCGCTCAACGACGGTGCCGCAGCCACGATCATCATGTCGGACACCAGGGCCCGCGAGCTGGGCCTGACCCCCATCGCGAAGATCCTGTCGACGGGCGTCAGCGCGCTGACCCCCGAGCTGATGGGCCTGGGCCCGATCGACTCGACCAAGCAGGCGCTGTCCCGCGCCGGTCTGACCGCCAACGACATCGACATCCTGGAGATCAACGAGGCCTTCGCCGCGCAGGTGATCCCGTCGGCGACCGGCATCGGCGTCGACCCGTTCGGCGACAAGCTCAACCCGCACGGTGGCGCGATCGCCCTGGGTCACCCCTTCGGCATGACCGGCGTGCGCATCCTGGCCACCCTGCTCAACGGGCTGAAGGCCAAGGACAAGACGATCGGCGTCGAGACGATGTGCGTCGGCGGCGGGCAGGGCATGGCCATCGTGGTGGAGCGGCTGTCCTGATGTCCTCGACACGTGGGTCGGGCTCCGTCACGCCGGGCGAGGAGCTGCGCTCTGACCCCGAGACGGTGCCCACCCACGTGCCGGCGCCTCCGGCGCAGGACCCTGCGCCGGAGGGCCCTGCGTCGGAGGAGCCATCGGCGATCCTGCCCCCCTCGGCGACGGCCTCGCCCAGCGAGCCGGACGACGAGCAGGACGAGGAGCACCCCGAGTTCGCGCAGGAGGCCGCGCTGCTGGCCGGCGGCGCCGGGGCCGTTGTCGGCCCGAGCCCGTTCGTGGGGTTCGGACCGAAGGACGCCCTGGACGGTCTCCTGACGCTGGGCAAGAAGACGCTCACCAATCCGAGGGCGGTGATCTCGGCGGCACCGCGCACCGCCGCCAGCCTGTTCCGCATCGGGACCGGCCGGTCGGCGATCGCCCCGGACCGCAGCGACAAGCGATTCCGGGACATGGCCTGGGAGGACACCCGGCTGCTCAAGGCGGTCATGCAGCTCTACCTGTTTGCCGGCGGTGAGATCGACAATTTCGTCGAGAGCCTCGGGCTGCCCGAGAAGGACGTCGAGCGGGTGGAGTTCGTCGTCCACCTGATCCGCGAGGGGTTGGCGCCGACCAACAACCTGGTGCTCAATCCGGCGGCGCTGCGCAAGGCCAAGGAGACCCGCGGTGAGTCCCTCGCCCGCGGGCTGGGGAACCTCATCCACGACATGCGCACGAACCACGGCATGCCGTCCCAGGTGAACCGCAAGCCCTACAAGGTCGGCGAAAACCTCGCGGTCACGCCCGGTTCCGTCATCTATCGCGACGACATCATGGAGGTGATCCATTACCAGCCGCAGACGGCGCAAGTCGGCGCGCGGCCGCTGCTGGTGATCCCGCCTCAGGTGAACAAGTACTACGCGCTGGACCTCGCGCCCGGGCGCAGCATGTACGAATACCTGATCAAGCACGGAATCCAGCTGTACGGCGTGAGCTGGCGCAATCCGACGGCCAAGGAGCGGGACTGGAACTTCGACACCTACGCCGAAGCCGCCCTGCGCGCCATCGACGTGACGCGCTCGGTGTCCCGATCGCCCGATGTCAACATCATGGGCGGCTGCGCGGGCGGGATGATGGTCTCGATTCTCACCGCGCTGCTGGCCAGCCGCGGCGAGAAGAAGATCAACTCCACGACCATGCTGGTCACCCTGCTCGACAGCCGCGTCGACGCCGAGATCCTCTTGTTCGCCTCGCCGCAGACGGTCAAGGTGGCCAAGATGCAATCCAGCCAGAAGGGCTACCTGGACGGCTGGCGCATGGCGCAGGTGTTCGCGTGGCTGCGGCCCAACGAGCTCGTCTGGAACTACTGGGTCAACAACTACCTGATGGGCAACGACCCGCCCAGTTTCGACATCCTCGCCTGGAATGCCGACACCACCCGGTTGCCCGCGGCGCTGCACCACCAGCTCCTCGACATCGTGACCGAGAACCAGCTGGCCAAGCCGGGGGCCGTGAACATCCTCGACACCCCGATCGACATCGGCCGGATCGGCACCGACACCTACGTGGTGGCCGGCCTGACGGACCACATCACCCCGTGGTCCGGCTGCTATCACACGACGCACATGGTCGCCGGGGACTGCCGGTTCGTGCTGTGCTCCAGCGGCCACGTGCAAACCCTGGTGGCCACCCCCAAACACAAGGGCATGTACTACTTCACCAATCCCGAAAACCCCGCGAGCCACGAGGACTGGCTCAAGGGCGCGCAGCGCCAGGACGGGTCCTGGTGGGTGGACTGGGTGGAGTGGCTGACCCCGCGCTCGGGACCCAGCAAACGGGCCCCGCGCACCCTCGGCTCCCGCAAGTACCCGGTGATCGAGCCGGCCCCGGGGTCCTACATCCATACCTGACCAGCCAACGCACCATGCCCGCTCTATGTCCACACCATGCCCGCACGACAACGTCCGTGACACATTCAGAAATGGAGAACCGAAGCGATGAGTAACAACGAAGCCCGGGTGGCTCTGGTAACCGGCGGCACGCGGGGGATCGGTTCCTCCATCACCCTCGTGCTGGCCCGCGCCGGCTACAAGGTGGTCGCCGTGTGCAACAGCCACCGCAGTGCGGCCGACGCCTTCGCCGCTGAGGCCAAGTCCGGCGAGGGCCTGGAGATCGACGTCCGCCAGGCGAACGTGGCCAACCCGGCCGACTGCGAGTCCATCGTGAACAGCGTGATCCGGGACTACGGTCGGCTCGACATCCTGGTCAACAACGCCGGTATCGTGCGCGACCGGTCGGCCCTGAAGATGCAGCTGCTCGACTTCGACCAGGTGATGAAGACCAACCTGTACGGTCCGTTCTTCATGGCCAAGGCCGCGCTGCCGAAGATGATCGAGCACGGCTTCGGCCGCATCATCAACATCAGCTCGTTCGTCGGCGAGACCGGCCGCATCGGGCAGTCGAACTACTCGGCGAGCAAGGCCGGCCTGTTCGGCCTGACCAAGACGCTGGCCCTGGAGACCGCTCAGAAGGGCGTCACGGTCAACTGCGTCATCCCGGGCGCGATCGAGACCGAGATGTCGGGCAGCCTGCCGGCTGAGATCCTGCAGGCCGTCATCGACATGGTGCCCATGAAGAAGATGGGCCAGGGTGAGGACATCGCCGAGGCGGTCAAGTACCTCGCCTCCGACGAGGCCGGCTATGTCACCGGCGCGCTGCTGCCGGTCGCCGGTGGCCTGCTCATGATGTGACCTGATCACCGCGTACGACGTACCGGCCGGGCACCCGCGCACTCCAGCGCGCGGTGCCCGGCCGTTGTCATGACCGCCCGTGGCGGTGATCCGGCGTGGTCGCGGGTTCCGTGGACAGGGCTCAGGCCGACGCCGGGGCGGCCGGCGGGCGCAGGGCCAGCGACAGCGCGCAGCCGACGGCGGCGAGGATCGCCGCCAGCACGAACGCCGCCGAGAATCCACCGGTGCGCTCGGCGATGGCGCCGGCCACGACCGGACCGACGGCCTGGCCGATGCCGAAGGCGACGGTCAGGGTGCCGAACACGCTAGCGGCGCGGGTGGGCGGCAGGTAGTCGCCGACCGCGGCGACCATGATGCCTGGGATGGCGAAAGCGGCCACCCCGAACAGCACCACCGACGCGTAGATCCCCCACAGCGGCAGGGACTGGCTGATGGCGACGTACGAGGTGCCGTGGAGCGCGAAGACGGCCGCCATGGCCACCCCGCGACCGACCCGGTCGGACAGGGCCCCGAAGGGCGGCCCGGACAGCATGCTGCACGCCCCGACGATGACCCAGAAGAAGCCCGCCTGGCGCTGGCTGAACCCGTGCTCCTGCACGAGGGCGGTCACGATGAAGGTGATGTAGACGACGTAGGTGCAGCCGAACAGGAAGTAGATCGCCCCGAGGTGGAGCATGGCCCGCACCGCTCGGGGGGCCGGCGGGTCCACCGGAGCGGTGCCGCTGGCGGCGGCGCGGCCGGCAGCCACAGCGGGGCCGAGGGATGTCGCGCCGGACGGGGCAACATCCGCGCTGTGGGTGTGCACATCGAGCCCGAGATCGGCGGGGTGATTGCGGACCCACAGTCCGACGACGAGCGCCACAGCCACCACGATGACACCGAGCAGGACCCACCCGACCCGCCAGCCCGGCGGTCCCCACCGATCGATGACCGGGGGGATCAGCAGCCCGCTCATGACGATGGCAGGCCCGCTGCCGATGACGAGGATGCCGGCGGCACGGCCCCGCAGCCGGCGGGAGAACCAGTGCGGGATGAGTCCGGAGGCGGCCACGTACGCCGTACCGGAGCCCAGTCCGGTGACGACGTACGCCGGCCAGATGAGCGCCACTGCTCCGGCGGAGGCCACCAGGAAAAGGCTGGCCGCGATCATCAGCAGGCCGGCGACGATCACCTTACGGGCCCCAAACACGGCGACAATCCGGCCGCACACCAGGGCGGCCACCAGATAACCGACGAAGTTGCCGGTGCTGATGAAGCCCATGTCGGTGTAGGACAGGTTGAGATCGGTCCGCATCGACGGCAGCAGCATCCCCAGGGAGAAGCGGGCGATGCCCAGGGAGGCGAACGTGGTGGCCATGCCGAGGCCGGCGACCACCCACCCGTAGTGCATCCGGCCCTGCGTCAGGCGGGCCGCGACGGGGGTGCGGGCTTCGGCGGCACGGGGATCACCGGAGGTCGACATGGGGTCCTTCCCCAACAGGCGCCGGGCCGGCCGACGATGGTCGGCCGGCCCGGCGATTGATGCGCACTAATGCGCACTGACGCGCACTGACGCGGAGCGGATCAGCTGGCGGACGTCCCTGCCTCGGCAGTGGCGGCGGCCCGCAGGACCCGCGGGTCGTAGCCGGTCACGGCCTGGGTGTGCACCCGATGGTAGTTCTCGTCCGCGACTGCCCGGGCCTCACCCTTGGGCTGCGTGGCCAACGAGACCAGCCACATGACCAGGAAGCCGACCGGGATGGAGAAGATGCCCGGGCTGCTGAGCTTGATCAACGCGGTCTCCGGGGACTGGAAGGCCGGGCTGATCAGAATGATGCCCACAGCGGTCACCAGACCGACGACCATGCCCACCGCGATGCCGGTGGCGGTGGCGCGGCGCCAGTAGATCGTGAAGAGGATGGCCGGCAGGTTGCTGCTGGCCGCCACCGCAATCGCGAGGGTCGCCAGGAAGGCCACGTTCTGCTTCTGGGCGGCCAACGCGATGAAGGCCGGGATCAGCACGCTGATCACCGTGGCCAACCGGGCGATGCGCAGCTGCGCGTGGTGCTCGACGTTGCCCTTCATGAGCAGCTTGCTGTAGAGGTCGTGGGACACCGACCCGGTGGTGGCGATGACCAGCCCGGACAGCGCCGCCAGGATCGTCGCGAAGGCCACGGCCGAGACGAAGGACAGCAGCAGGTCCCCGCCCAGGTTGCTGGCCAGCAGCGGCATCGCCATGTTGCCGCCACCGGCGGTCTGCTTGATCTTGGCCTGCCCCACCAGCAGCATCGCGCCGTAGGAGATGACGGGAAGGGTGATCAGGAAGACCGCGAAGATCCAGATCGCGGAGACCGCCGAGGTGCGGGCGGCCGCCCCGTCCTTGACGGTGAGGAACCGGATCATGACGTGCGGCAGACCGAGGACACCCAGCGTCACGCCGAAGATCATCGAGAACTGCTCCAGCTGGGGCCACGTCCCGGCCCGGATGGGCAGGATGGCCTTGTTCTGGCTGGTCGCGGCGGCCTCCTGGAACACCATCATCGGGTTCCAGCCGAACTTGCTCAGCACCAGGACGAGCAGCAGCGCGCCACAGAAGAGCAAGATCCCGGTCTTGACGATCTGGATGTAGGTCGTGGCGATCATGCCACCGAACAGCGTGTAGACGAGCGTCAGCAGGCCGATGGCCACGGCGGCCACCCAGTATTCGATCTTGAACAGCAACTGGATGAGCAGGGCGGCACCGACGAACTGGGCGACGATGTAGAGCAGCGACACGACGATCGATGCCACGGCAATCACGGCCCGGACGCTGTTCTGCGGGAACCGAGTCGCGAGCACGTCACCGAGGGTGAACTTGCCGAGGTTACGCAGCGGCTCGGCGACGAGCAGCATGCACAACAGATAGGAGATCGGGATATACACGGCCAGGTAGAAGCCGTTGAAACCCTGCAGGGCGATGGCGCCGGTGGTGCCGAGGAAGGTCGCCGCCGAGATGAAGTCACCGGCAATGGCGACACCGTTGGCCCGCCCCGAGATGGCGCCCTTGGCGACCAGGTGGGACTCGACACTCTTGTTGCGCTTACCCGCCCAATAGGTGATGCCGAGAGTGATCCCGACGAGGACGACGAAGAGGACTGCGGCTTGGCTGCTCACAGGTGGCCACCACCATCGACAGCGAGGGCATGGGTCGGCTTGTAGGGCTCGAGCTCACGCTCGAACCGACGCATCCGGCTGCGGTAGATCGACGTCAGGATGACGGCGAAGAAGAACTGAGCGAAGGCGTAGAGGTAGGCCGCGCTCATCCCAGTGAAGGGGATCCCGTCCAGCGCGGAGGTGAAATTGGTCAGCACCTGCTGCAGGAAGAAGAAGACCACGGTGCTGATGACCAGTGGCCAAACGAGTTTCCTTCGGGCGTCGACCATCCCTCGGTAATAGCGGCCGTGTTCTAGATCGTGCTCTTGAGGCATGACGTGCAGTTCCTTCCCAAGCCGGCGGGCCCTCCGGTCGAGGTCGCCTGAGGCGTCGGTGACGTTGAGACGAGGAGCCTGCCGGTCGGGTCCGGGGGCGGCACAGGTCGGGTCGCGGCCTGTCGACGCCATCCTCCGGAGGACCGTCACGGCTATTCGTCTGCGGGCGTGATCGACCCCGGGCGTCGTGTGTGACGTCGATGTCTGTCGCGACCCTTGCCGCCGAGCATGCGCAACCAGACGAGAGACTCGTTCAGTGTTGTCTGGCTCACACAGGCCCGGCGACCACCAAGTATTTCCGACCGAACGTTCTGTGTCTAGGGTGACCGCATCATCACCGTGACCAGGGGATCCGTCATATCCGGCGGGAACCGACGAACGGTCACCACGGGCGCCGTACGGGGCGATCGACACGCTCACCGATCCGGTTCACGCCGAGTTCTGCGCCGACCGGACGACCGTCCATGAGCCCCGATCCGGCCGGCATGGCGAGCGGACTTAGGCTGGACCGCATGAAGATCGCTGTCGCCGGGCTCGGTTATGTCGGCCTAGCCAATGCCGTCATCCTCGCCCAACGCCATCAGGTGGTGGCTCTGGACATCGACCCGCACCGCGTCGAGCTGGTCAACGACCGCAAGGCCCCGATCGTCGACGCCGAACTCGAGGACTACCTCAGCAACCGGGACCTGGACCTGCGGGCCACGACCGACCCGAGGGAGGCGTTCGCGGGGGCGGACTACGCGATCATCGCGACCCCCACCAATTACGACGAAGAGCGAAACTTCTTCGACACCAGCAGCGTCGATGCCGTGCTCGCCGAGCTCGAACGTGTCGACTCGCGGGTGGTCGCGGTCGTCAAGTCGACGATTCCGGTGGGCTTCACACGCGGGGCCCGCGAGCGATTCCCCGGGCTGCGGATCATGTTCAGCCCGGAGTTCCTGCGCGAGGGCCGGGCACTGTTTGACAACCTGCACCCGAGCCGGATCGTCGTCGGCGGAACCGGGCCGGAGGCCGAGAAACTCGCCGCGCTGTTCCGGGAGGGTTCACTCGACCCCGACACGCCGGTGCTGCTGACCGGATCCACAGAGGCCGAGGCCATCAAGTTGTTCGCCAACACCTATCTGGCGATGCGGGTGAGCTATTTCAACGAATTGGACACCTACGCCGCGACGCGCGGTCTCGACACTCGCCAGATCATCGAGGGTGTCGGGCTGGACCCCCGGATCGGCGGGCATTACAACAACCCCAGTTTCGGCTACGGCGGATATTGCCTGCCCAAGGACACCAAGCAGTTGCTGGCCAACTATGAGCAGGTGCCGCAGGCCCTGATCCGAGCGATTGTCGACTCGAACACCACCCGCAAGGACTTCATCGCCACCGACATCCTCGCCAAGAACCCCGCGGTGGTCGGGGTCTACCGGCTGACGATGAAGGCCGGGTCGGACAACTTCCGGTCCTCCTCGATCCAGGGGATCATGAAGCGGATCAAGGCCAAGGGCATCCCGGTGATCGTGTATGAACCGGCGTACGACGACGCCGAGTTCTTCCACTCCGAGGTGGTGGCGGACCTGGCCGACTTCAAGGCCCGGGCCGATGTCATCATCGCCAACCGGCACTCCCCCGAGCTGGCCGACGTGGCCGCCAAGGTCTACACCCGCGACCTGTTCGGATCCGACTGAACTTCGGATCGCTTGCATGGACCTGAAGTTCCCAGCGCCGCTGCGCCCGGGCGACGTCGTCGGCGTGACCAGCCCGTCCTCGGGCGCGTCCGGTCCGCTGCAGGCCCGCCTGGACGAGGCGGTCGCGGCGGTGCGCCGGGCCGGCCTGAGGGTGGTCGTCGGCGCGTGCATGGACGGCGCCCGGCACATCAGCGCGCCGGCGGCCGAGCGGGCCGCCGAACTCCAAGGCATGCTGCTCGACCCCATGATCCGCGCCGTCGTGCCGCCCTGGGGTGGGGAGACCGCCATCGACCTGGTCGACCTCCTCGACTGGCCGGCGATCGCGCGGGCCGAACCGACCTGGTTCGTGGGGTTCTCCGACATCGCGACGCTCATCGCCCCGCTGACGCTGACGACCGGGTGGGCCACCATCCACGGGCAGAACCTCATGGACACGCCGTACCGGATCCCCGCCGGCACGCGCTACCTCGACACCCGGCCGCTCGCCGCGCTTGGCGACGGGCTCATCGTCTACGTCGAGGCGGCCGGCGACGACGCCGCGACGATCTGCCGGAACCTGCACGGCCTGCGCCTGGCTGGCTTCTTCGACGGGGCTGCGGCCGTGCTCGTCGGGCGGACCTACGCGGAGCCGAGCCCGACGCTGACCCAGCACGAGGCGGTCATCGACGCCCTGGGCCGCCTCGACGTGCCCATCGTCGCCGACGTGGAGTGCGGCCATTGGGCGCCGTACCTGCCGCTCGTGAACGGGGCGCTCGCCCGGGTGGAGCACTCCCCGGCGCGCTCCCGGATCACCCAGACGCTGGCGTAATGAGCGCCTACACCGCCGCCGGCACCAGGGGCAGACGTCGCGGCGCGCCGAGAAGTGGCACGGGTTTGACCCTCATCGTGCGCGACCTTACGGTCGATGAGGATCAGCACAGAGGCAAGCAATGACCTCCGGAAGGACCACGATGAACGACGAGGCAGGCGCGCCCGACGCAGCTCCCGCACCGGGTGCTAGCGACAGGCAGCACGACGACGAGATCCCCGAGGTCGATGCCCGACTGATCCCCGCCACCGTGCGGCACGGCGCGATCCTCGGTGCCCTCGGCGATGTGCAGCCGGGTGACGCGCTCATCGTGGCCGCCCCGCACGACCCGTTCCCCCTGCTGGCCCAGATCGACGAGCGCGAGGGCGACCGAGTCCGCTATTCCTACGTCCAGCGTGGCCCCGACGTGTGGAAGGTGCTGCTCGAGCGCGTCGCCTGAGCCGGTCGCCCCACGACCAGGCGAGCCGATCAGCCCGCCGCGCGGACGTCCGGGAGCCGCAGCACGCACGCCCCCGGCTCCGCGAACGGCAGCAGCTCGCCGCCGTCGCCGGGGCCGCCGAAGGCCGCGGAGGCGCCCTGCACCATCCCCAGGTGCACCTCGCACAGGACCTCTGGGTTCGCCCGGGCCGCGTCCAACAGCGGGCAGGTCCGCAGCGCGACGCTGCCGTCCGGGCGGTGCAGCGGCGAGAACCCCAGTCCCTCAAGAAGCCTCAGCACCCGACGTCGCGGAGGGTCCGCGGCACTCGGCGTACCGCCGGCCGCACCTGAGGCGGCCGCATCCGAGGCGGCCGCACCCGAGGCGGCCGCATCCGAGGCGGGAGCCGGCGGGCCCTCGGCGAGGGTGGTGCCCCAGTGTCGACCGATCTCGCGCGCCTCGCTCGCCGGGGTGGCGGATCGGGCGGTGAGATGGCGGGCGAAGGCCGCAGCCATCCCGAGGTATTCGGCGGAGATCGGCGCCCCGGCCGCGGCCACGGCGGATCGGCCGAGCGCGGTCGCCTGGTAGGCCACCGACGGTCGGCCGCGCCCTTCGCTGGCCGCGCCCACGGTGGCGGCGAGCCCCTGCTGCACCAGGTCGGCGAGGTGGCGCCGCACCCCGTTCGGATGGGCGTCCAGCAGCGCGGCGAGACTCCCCACGGTGGTGGCTTCGCCCTGGTCGGCGGCGCCCTGCAGGGCGCGCAGGACCCGCATCCGGGCCGCGCCGATGCCCGCGACGTCGGGAGTTGACGCCGGCCCGTACCCGGGCATAATTTCCACATATCGAGTGTACTAACTACGTGACCGGAGGACCAGCCCGATGACCGAACAGCAGGCCATACCCCTGACCGAGGTGCAGCCGTCCGGCGGCTGCGACTGCGGGCACGACCACGGGGTCCCGGAGCTCGACGCCCGCCAGATCCCGCACGCGATCCGGCACGGCGCCATCCTCGGCGCGCTCGCGCAGGTCCGCCCGGGTGCGGCGATGATTCTGGTGGCCCCGCACGACCCCCTGCCGCTGCTCGCGCAGATCGCCGAACGCGAGGGCGAGGCGGTGCGGCACCGGTACGTCCAGCAAGGCCCCGACGCCTGGAAGATCCTGTTGGAGCGGGTGTCCTGAGTCGTGTGCTCCTATTGCGGGTGTGAGGCCGTCGAGTGCGTCGGACGGTTCATGACCGAGCACGTCGAGATGGTCAACCGGACCGGGACGCTGCGGCGCGCCTGCGCCGGTGGCGACGCCGCCGCGATCCGCGACGCCGCCGACCATCTCGACGCGCTGCTCACCCCGCACGCCCAGGCCGAGGAGGCCGGGCTCTTCACGGTGCTCGGCGAGCTCGACGAATTCGCCGCGACCATCGACCGGCTCATCGACGAACACCGCCGCATCGACGACCTGCTTGCTGCCGTACGCACCGATCCCGCGACCTTCGCGGGCTTCGAGACGCTCCTGCGCGACCACTTCGACCGCGAGGAGAACGGCCTGTTCCCCGCCTCCGCGATCGAACTCGCCGATGGCGCCTGGGAGCGCGTCCACGAGCTGACGCCGCCGGCGGCCTGACGTGGCGGTCGGCGAGAGTACGCCGGGCCCGGGCCGGCCGTCGGGGCAAGGCCGGGCGTCGGCTCCGGTTCGGACCGCGTTCCTGCTGGTGCCGGGCCTGGCCCTGCTCGCCGGCCTGAACGCCGCGCTGCTGCTCGTCGGCGTCTGGGCGCCGGTGGCGGGCGATGCGGGCGCGCATCTGCCCGCCCGGCACGGAATGCTCATGGTGCTCGGCTTCCTGGGCACCCTCATCGCCCTGGAACGCGCGGTCGCGCTGCGCTCCGCGTGGGGCTACGCCGCGCCGGCCTGCCTGGGCGCCGGCGGGCTGGTGCTCGCCGCGGGCCTGCCCGCGGCCCTCGGGGCGGTGCTGCTCGCCGACGGCGCGGCGCTGCTGTTGGCGCTGTACGTCGCCCTGTACCGCCGCCGCGGCGACACCTCCGTGGCCGTCGAGTCGCTGGGCGCCCTGTCGGCGCTGGTCGCCGCCCTGCTGTGGCTGCGCCTGGACGTCCCGGCCCTGGTCGCCTGGCTGGTGGCCTTCATCGTCACCACCATCGCCGCGGAGCGGGTCGACCTGGCCCGGCTCGCGCTGCCGTCCGGCGGGGAGAACGTCGTCCTCGCCCTGAGCGTCGCGCTCGTCGTCGCCGCGGGGGTCGGGCTGCTGGCCCCGGACCCGGGCGCTCGGGCGTTCGGTGCGGTGCTGATCGCGCTGGTGGCCTGGCTGGCGCGGTACGACGTGGCCCGCCGCACCATCCGGTCCAGCGGGCTGCCCCGGTTCAGTGCCGCGGCGATGCTGCTGGGGTACTTCTGGCTCGGCCTCGCCGGGGCGGTCTGGCTGCTGGGCGGTCGGGCCGACGACCAGGCGTCGTACGACGTCGCGGTGCACGCCACCTTCCTCGGCTTCGCGATGTCGATGGTGCTGGCCCACGCCCCGGTGATCCTGCCGGCCATCGCACGACGGCCGCTGCCCTACCACCGGGCGATGTGGGTGCCGCTCGCCGTGCTGCACGCCGGGCTCGCCGTCCGGGTCGCCGGAGACCTGGCGGCTCGCCCGACGCCCTGGCAGGTCGGCTCCGTCGGCACGGTCCTCGCCCTGCTCATGCTGCCCCCGGTGCTGGTGACGCTGGCGGCGCGGTCACGGCGTACGGCTCCGGAACGGCGTACGGCTCCGGAACGGCGCACCCGACCGCAACCCGACCCCGAAGGCGCCGCCCGATGACCCGTCCCGACTCACGCGCCTGGCCCCTGCGGGATTATCCGGTGCTGCTCTGGCTCGCCCTCGCCGGGATGGTGGCGCTGGTGCACCGTTATCTCCCCGAGGCGCGCTGGCTGATGGTGCACCTGGTCGTGCTCGGGGCGCTGACGCACGCCATCGTCGTCTGGAGCACCCACTTCACCCAGGCACTGCTCAAGACGCCGGCGCACCTCGACGAGAGACGGACCCAGTCGCGTCGCCTCGGGCTGCTCATCCTCGGTGCTGCGGCGGTGATCGTGGGCGTCCCAACCGGCTGGTGGGGGCTCGTCATCGCCGGCGCGGTCGGGCTCGCGACGGCTGTCGGCTGGCACGCGTGGGCGCTGGCCCGGCGGCTGCGGGCGGCCCTGCCGGGGCGGTTCCGGGTGACCGTGCGCTACTACCTCGCAGCGGCGGCCGCACTGCCGATCGGGGCGACGTTCGGGGCGTGGCTCGCGCACGGGGTGGACGCGCAGACGCGGGGCCGCCTGCTGATGGCGCACACCATGACGATGGCGCTCGGCTGGGTCGGGCTGACCGTCGCCGGGACCCTGCTCACGCTGTGGCCGACGATGCTGCGCACCCGGATCGACGCGCGCGCGGAGCGGTGGGCGCGCCAGGCGCTGCCCGCGCTCGTCCTCGCCCTGACGGTGCTGGTGGTCGGCGCGCTGGCGGGGTGGCGCGGGGTCGCCCTGGCGGGGCTGGTCGGCTATCTGGGCGGGTGGGTCTGGACCGCTCGGGCGCTGCTCGCCCCGGCCCGGCAGGCCCCGCCGAAGTCGTTCGCGACGTGGTCGGCGACGGCCGGACTGGCGTGGTTCGCCGTCACTCTTGTGCTCGTCGGCGTCGACCTGGCGACCGCGGCGGACTGGGCGCGGGTGCCGCAGTCCTACGGGCTGATCACCCCGGCGCTCGTCGCCGGCTTCGCGGTGCAGCTCCTCTCCGGGGCACTCGCCCACCTCGTGCCCGTGGTCCTCGGCGGCGGCGCGCGTGCGGTGCGGGCGGCGCAGCAGGAGTTCGACCGGTACGGCGCGGCGCGGGTCCTGCTGGCCAACGCCGCCCTGGTCGTGTGCCTGCTGCCGGTGCCCAGCTGGGTCCGCGTCACGTGCTCGGTGCTCGTGCTCGTAGCGCTCGGCTGGTTCCTGCCCGCGACGTACCGGGCCATCCGGGCCGCCCTGCGCACGAAGGCCGCGATCGCGCGCGAGGCCACCGCGCCCGGCGCGGCACTGCCGGCCGACGGGACTTCGGGGAGCGGCCCGGTCCGGCCCACCCTGGCCCTGCCCCGCCAGCCGAGCGTGTTCTCCTCGGGGCAACTCGTCGCGGCGCTGTCCGCGTTGGCGCTCGCCGTCGCCGTGGGCGTCATCGTCGACCCGGCCGCCGCCGGACTGGCCGGGTCCGCGGGCGGGGCGACCGGCGGCCTGCGCGCGCCCGGGAGCCTGGCCGCCGACGGGCCCGTCGTCGACAGCGGCCGCACCACCACCGTGCGCGTCGAGGCCAAGGGCATGCGGTTCGTCCCGGACACGATCGAGGTGCCCCGCGGGGACCGGTTGCGGGTCGAGTTCGTCAATGCCGACCCCAGCCAGCCGCACGACCTCGTCTTCGCCACCGGCGCCCGCAGCGCCCGGCTCGATCCCGGCGCGAGCCAGACCGTGGACGTCGGCGTGATCGGCGCGGACGTCGAGGGCTGGTGCAGCATCATCGGCCACCGGCAGATGGGCATGGTGATCCAGGTCCGGGTCAAGGGCGGCCTGCCCGATCTCGCGGCCGGCGGACACGGCGGGCATGGGATGGGCACGGCCGGCGCCGGGGGCACAGCCGCGGGCGCGGCCGCGGGCCAGGGGTCGGCCGTGGCCGCTCCCGGCGTACGGCTCGGCGGCACGTTCCCGGACGACTTCCGCGCGGTGCCGGCGGAGCTGCCGGCGCTGTCGAGCGAGCGCACCCACCGGATGACGCTGCGCGTCGAGGAGGTCGAGCTGGAGATCGCGCCGGGGGTGCGGCAGAAGCGGTGGACCTACAACGGCGCCGTCCCCGGACCCACCCTGCACGGCCGGATCGGCGACGTCTTCGAGATCACGCTGGTCAACAACGGTTCCATCGGGCACTCGATCGACTTCCACGCCGGCGACGTCGCCCCGGACGGGCCGATGCGGACGATCCCGCCCGGGGAGTCGCTGGTCTATCGGTTCACGGCCAAGCGGGCCGGCATCTGGATGTACCACTGCTCGACCATGCCGATGTCCGCGCACATCGCCGCGGGGATGCACGGGGCCGTCGTCATCGAGCCCGACGGGCTGCCCGCCGTGGAGCGCAGCTACGTCCTGGTGCAGTCCGAGGCGTACGTCGACGGCGACGGGACCTCGGCGGCCGAGGTGAACATGGCCGCGGTGACCGCGGAGCAGCCGAGCGCCGTGGTGTTCAACGGGATCGCCAACCAGTACGACGCCCGCCCGCTCACCGCCCGGGTGGGCGAGCGGGTGCGGTTCTGGGTGCTGGCCGCCGGGCCGAACCGGCCGAGCAGCTTCCACGTGGTCGGGGGGCAGTTCGACACTCTGTACTTCGAGGGCGCCTACCAGGTGCGCCGCGGGGTGAGCCCCGGTGGCCCTTCCGCGGGCGGGGCCGGCGGCGGCGCCCAGGTGCTGGGTCTGCACCCGGCCCAGGGCGGCTTCGTCGAGATGGTGGCGGTCGAGGCCGGGACCTATCCGTTCGTCTCCCACCTGATGGTGGACGCCGAGCGCGGCGCCCACGGCCTGCTGACGGTCACCGGCTGAGGGCGCCGGGCGCCAGATGCCGGGCGCCCGGCGTTGTCCGAAGCGAGCCCCGCTGGCCGATCCCGACAAGACGATCGTCCAATTTGGGCACCCGAAGGGCCGCTCACTTGGCACGATGAGAGGACAACCCGTCGCGGCGTACCGCCGACGGCACCCGATGCGGGAGGACGTCCCCACCATGACGATGATCACGGACAGCTCGAAACGGGTCATTCCGTTCCGGCCGAACGACGCCAAGGTGGTCGGTGCGGACTGCTTCTACGTCGACGAGATCACCTGGTTGAACGGGTGGAACATCGAGCTCGGCGCTCGGGTGAAGTTCAACGCCGGGTGCTGGATCAACGGTTATGGCGGGCTCGTCTTCGAGGACGACGCCAACATCGGCCCGCGCACCCTCATCCACACGGCGAACCACAACACCGACGACCCGAACCGGCCGATCGTGGAGCAGGGCTGGGAATCGCGGCCGGTGCGGATCGGCCGGGACGCCTGGATCGGGATGGGCTGCATCATCCTGCCGGGCGTGACCATCGGGGCCGGCGCGATCGTCGGCGCCGGGTCGGTGGTGGCCAAGGACGTGCCGCCGTACGCCGTGGCCGTCGGCAGCCCGGCGAAGATCATCAAGTACCGCTTCCCCGACAAGGCCCCCGGCGAGTCGGCGGGTCCGGAGGTCGGCCGGTGACCCGGGTCCTGTTCGTCCAGCGGCAGCCGTGCATCAAGACGCTGAAGTACGCCGTGGGGCTGCGCCAGGCCATCCCGGACCTGCAGCTGGCGTTTGCCTACCAGGGCAAGACCCTGTCGGGGCTGTACGGCGGGGGCGACGAGCTCTTCGACGCCTGGTACCGGCTGCCCACCGACCCCGACGACGCCCTGGCCGCGGCCATCGACGACTTCGCGCCGGACCTGCTGCACAACCACAATCTGCCGGACGTGCTCACGGTCGCCTGCCAGCGGGTCGCCGGCGGGCGCATCCCGATCATCCACGACGTGCACGACTTCCAGTCGCTGCGCAAGACGCCGTACGAGGACGGCTTCCCCGACCCGCCCGACCCGATCGCCGTCGAGCGGGCGGCCGTCGAGGACAGCGACGCCCTGGTGACGGTCTCGGACCGACTCCTGGAGGAGATCGCGGCCCGCTACCGGCTCCCCGCGATCCACACGGTGCTGCCGAACCTGGCCCTGGAGCGGGACCTGCCGCCGCTGGCCGAGCTGCCGGAGCCGGAGCCGCTGCGGGGCCGGCCGCTGCGGGTGGTCTACCAGGGCACGCTGTCGGTGGCACACGGGCATTACGACCTGCGCGAGATCTTCGCGGCCATCGCGTTGACCGGGGCCGAGTTGCACGTCTTCCCGGGCCGCGAGCCGTCGGTGGAATACCTGGAGCTGGCCCGGGCCTGCCCGACGATCACCCTGCACCCGACCCTGCCGAGCCACCAGCTGCTGCGCACCCTGCCGCGCTTCGATGTGGGCTGGGCCGGCTTCAACGACACCCTCAACGACGCGCACCTGGCCACGGTGCTGCCGAACAAGGCGTTCGAGTACGTCGGGTGCGGCCTGCCGATCCTCACGATGGAACACGACGCGCTGGCCCGCTGGGTCCGGTCCGAGGGGGTCGGCGTCGTGCTCGGCTCGCTGGCCGACCTGCCCGCCGTGCTTGCCGACACGGACTTCACCCCGCTGGCCCGGCAGGCCCGGCAGATCCGCGACAAGGTCGTCATCGAAGGTGTTGTCGGGACCGTGGTCGAGCGGGTTTACCGGCCGTTGCTGCGATCCCCCGTGGGCGCCTGACCGGGCGGTTCGGCGGGAGCCGGCGGTTCGGCGGGAGTCGTCGGGGCGGTGCTCAGCAGCAGCGCGGCCCCGACGACCGCCGCCGCGCCCACCAGCGCGGCGGGGGCCAGGCGTTCGCCGAAGATCACCGCCGCGAGCCCCGCCGCGACGACCGGCTCGATCGAGGCGATGACGCTGGCCCGGGTCGCGGGCAGGTGCCGCAGCCCGGCGGAATGGCAGGCATATGCGGCGTACGTGCAGAGCACTCCGATGGCGGCGAGGTTCAGCCAGCCCCCGGCGGAGTGGCCGCGGACCTGCGCGAACGGCAGCAGCCCCAGGGCGCCGACCGGCATCATCACCGCGAACAGGGCGGCCGGGGCGTACCGCGCGAAGAAGCGGCGGCCGTAGAGGTAATAGAGGGCGTAGGTCAGCCCGGCGGTGATCCCCGCGAGCACGGCGGGCACCGTCACGTGGACGCCCTGCCCGCCGCCGAGGCTGATCAGCACGATCCCGCCGATCGAGGCGGCGACCCCGGCGATCTCGCGCGCGCCGAGGCGCTCGCGCAGCACGAGCCAGCCGAGGACGGCCACGAACGCGGGGGCGGTGTAGAGCAGGACCGCGGCCAGGCTGGCCCCGCCGTCGCGGACGGCCACCTGGTAGCTGCCGTAGAAGATGCTGACGCCGACCAAGCCGAAGGCTGCGGTGACCAGCAGATCCCGGCCGCGCGGCAGGACGGCCCGGGTGAGGACGGCGTGGGCGCCGAACAGGACCGAACCGAACATGGCCCGCCAGAAGCCCACCTCCAGCGGGCTGGCCCCCTCGGCCTGGGCCTGCTTGCCGAAGATGCCGAGCGTGCCCCACAACACGGCGGCGACAAGGACCAGGACCGGAGCCCAGCGGGCCGCCTCCTGCGCCCGCACCCCAGCTTTGGCCACCCCAGCACTCTAGGCCCGCGCGTTTGGCACCATGAGCGCATGAGCACCCTGCGACTGTTCCACAACCCCCGCTGCAGCAAGTCCCGCGCGGCGCTGGCCGCCGTGCAGGAGGCCGGGGTCGCCGTGCAGGTGGTGGAGTACCTGAAGACCGCCCCGACCCGCGCCGAACTGCTCGACCTGCTGGCGAAGCTGGAGGATCCGCCCAGCGCGCTGGTGCGCCGAGACCCGGCGTTTCGCGAGGCGGGGCTGAGCGACGCCGACGTGCAGACGGCAGAGCAGGTCGCCGACGTGCTGACGGCCCACCCGGCGCTGCTGGAGCGGCCCGTGCTGGTGCGGGCCGACCGAGCCATCATCGGCCGCCCCACCGAACGCGTCGCGCCATTCCTGGCCGGCGCGTGAGCCGGTAGCAGGGCGCGGCGATGCGGCGCATCCGGATCGGGCGGGGCTGGCGCTGGGGGCTGGCGCTGGGGCTGGTGCTGCTGCTCGTCGCGGGCGGGCTGTTCTATCGCAGTTCGCTGGAGCAGGTCGCGCTGGATGCCGCGGCCGGTGCGCCGGCGACGACCCGGTACCCGGCCCCGGGCGACACGGTGACCAGCGGCACTCGGCGTACCCGTGCCCCCGGCCGCAACCGCGGCCGACGCAACCCGTCGAACACCCGCGGCGCCGACGGTCCGGCCGTTCGGACCATCCCCGCCGCCCCCGGCGGGCGGGCCGACGCCGCAAAGGTGATCGTCGGGCTCGGGGACTCGGTGCCGGCGGGCGCCAACTGTTCGGGCTGCACGACGTACGTCGACGAGGTCGGCCACCGCTTCGCCGCCGCCGGTGGCGACGGTGCGGTGATCTACAACCATGCGGTGTCGGGGTACACGACCGGGGACCTCCTACGGCAGCTCGACGACGGCGGCCTGAAGCGCCACCTCGCGCGCGCCGACCTCGTGATCCTGACGATCGGGGCCAACGATCTCGACACCGGTTTCCTGACCGATCCGGCGTGTGCGGGCGAGGCTCTGCTCGGGTGTTACGCCGCGGAGTTGGCCACCGTTCGCGGCGACCTCGACCGGATCGAGGCGACGGTGCTCTCGGCGTTGAAGCCGGGGGCGCGGCTGGTGGTGACCGGCTACTGGAATGTGTTCACCGACGGTGCGGTGGGGCGCGCGGAGGGCGCGGCGTGGGTGTCCGGCAGCGACTCCCTGACGGTGCGGGCCAATGCCCTGATCGAGGAGGTCACGCGGGGGCGCGCGGGGACGTACGTCGAGGTCCGGCCGGCGTTCCGCGGCGCAGACGGCAGCCAAGACATCACCGACCTGCTCGCCGACGACGGCGATCACCTGAACGCGGCCGGGCACGCCCGGATGGCCGACGTCATCACGGCGGCGCTGCGCTGACACCGACCCGAGCGTCGGCCGGGGATGCCTCGCGCACGATCCGCGCCCGCGCCACGTGGCGGGCTCACCATGAATGCAGGTGTCGATGCAGGGTTGGGGCTGCTATCACGACCACAACCCTGCATCGACGCCTGCATCCTCGCGCCGTCACCACAGCGGACCTGACCCCGCTGCGGCGAGGCCGCGCGCCCACTCGGCGTACCCCACCGGCCCCGGGTGAAAGCCGTCCGCAGCGAACCAGCCGGGCGCCGGCGAGCCTCCGGTGGGCATCAGATCTCGAGCGGAGGCAAAGCTGTACCGGTCTTCGCCGGGTGGCGCCGGCTGCTCGACATACCCGGCCAGCACCGCGCGGGTCGCGACGTCGAGTCGGCGGCCGCGGGTGTCCAGGTACGCCGCCAGCAGGTTCGGCAGCGATGGGAAGTGGATGAACGGCGGCACACCGGCGACCACCAGCCGGCCCTCTGGGGCGAGCCGCGTGCCGAGGCCGTCGAGCACCGCGGACAGGTCGGCGGCCCAGGACTGCGGCGCCGTACCGCCCAACACGTCGTTCACGCCGGCCAGCAGGACGACCAGGTCGTAGTCCCCAGGCACCTGGGGCACCAGCGGTAGCAGGCGGTGTCTGATCCGGCGCAGCGTCGCGCCGGTCTGGCCGACGACTGCCCAGTCCACGGCCCGCTGATGCTGGTCGGCGAGCAGGGTAGCGAGTTGCCCGGCCAGGCCCTGGTCGTGGCTCGTCACGCCGACCCCCGCGGCCGTCGATTCCCCGACCACGAGCAGCCGCAGCGGCCGGGGCTCACCCTCGGGCCCGGGTGCGTCCCGACCAGGACCGTTCACCGCAACCCACTCCATACCGTGGTATGAGGAGGCTGCGCCAGGCGGTTGGCCGGGGCGGGGGTGTGAGGGGGGCAGCACTCGCCCGGACCGCGGGCCGCGGGCCTCGGGGAGCACGATCGTGGTGCGTCGGACCCGCAGCCCCTGCCACGCCACCACCGGCATCAGCCACAGCCTCATCCGGTCAGCCCTTGCCAGGCCACCAGCGGCATCAGCCATGGGCTCATCCGAACTCCGCCAGCACCGCGCCGACGCCGCCGTCCAGGGATTCGTCGTGCGGGGCCGCCACCGCCTGCAGGGTCATCATCAGCGTGCCTCGGGCGAGGAATCCGCTGAGCCAATCCGTCGACGCTCCGGTCGTCGCGGCCGCGGCGCGCAGCCCGGCGGCGAGCAGGCGCCGACAGCGCCGGGCGATCTCCGCGTCGTCACGGGCCACGGCGCAGGCCTGCAACCACAATCCGGTGACCCGGCCGTCGCCCAGGAATTCCCGGAACGCCGCGCTGAGCGGCGCGAACGGGTCGGCCGCCGAGTCGGCCGCGCTGGTGAGCGTGGTCAGCAGCTCCTCCTCGACGTGGTCGAGGCAGGCGAGGAAGAAGTCGCGCTGGCTGCCGAACAGGCGGAACAGGTACGCCGAGGAGACGCCGACGGCTTCGGCGGCCCGCCGTACGGCGGCGCTGGTCAGGCCCAGGTCGGCGAACGCGCCGACGCCGGCACGAACGGCCGCCGCGCGGCGGTCGACGGAGCTGGAGCGGCTCGGCATGGCCGCCACCCTAGGGAACTGATCGGTCACTGCCAAGTGCGTGGGGGCGGCCAAAACGGCGTACGCCGTGGGCCGGCGAACCGCCTCAGCCGGCCACGCGGCGGCGTACCGCGTCGGCGGGCCGCGCCACCAGCGCGCGCGCCAGCCCGCAGATGAGGTCGCTCACGGACTGCCGATCCAAGCGCACGGTGGCCAGGCACTGGTCGTGCTGCCACACCGAGAGCACGACCCGGTCGAACTCCGGGTGGCTGGACACGCGCAGGTAGCGCCCCGCGCGTTCCTCGTCCGCGATCAGGGCGCCCGCCACCGGCAGCTGCGGCACCTTCACCCGCCCAGGATTCCAGGCGTTAACGCCCTGGGGCAAGGTCCGCGCGGACGCGATGACCGACCCCCTCGTACGCTGGGCCCATGAGGATCGGACTCGGCAACGACCACGGCGCCTATGCACTGAAGGTGGCCGTCATGGCCCACGTCGAGGAACTCGGCCACGAGGTCGTCGATTTCGGCACGCATACCCCGGACCGGGCGGACTACCCCGACTACGGTCATCGCGTCGCCCACGCCGTCGTCGCGGGCGAGGTGGACCGGGGCATCGTGATGTGCGGCACGGGCATCGGCATCGGCATCGCGGCCAACAAGGTCGCCGGCATCCGGTGCGCGATCGTGTCGGAGCCCTACTCGGCGCGGCTGTCCCGGCAGCACAATGACGCCAACATGCTCGCCATGGGTGGGCGGATCGTGGCGCCGGAATACGCCGCGATGATCGTCGATGAGTTCCTCACCGCCACCTTCGAGGGCGGCCGGCACGCCGGTCGAATCGCCAAGATCGAGGACGTCACCGAGCCGGCCGGTCCGGCCGCGTCGCATCCAGCAAAGTCATAGGAACGGCGAAGCAACCGCACATCGCGGCGAGGTTTCCTGGAACCAGTCGCCCAGGAGGTCAAGCATGTCAGTCTCGGGATCGCCCGCCCGTCGCCCCGCCGTGGTCGCTGCGGCCGCGGTCGCGCTCGCCGTACCGCCCGTCGCCGCGTTCGCCTACGTCGGCCACACCGTCCACCCCGCCACGGTCACCGCGACGCTGCCCGCAGCACGCACGGACGCCGAGGCGCTGCCGGACCGCAGCGGGTCGGGCGGCTCCGGCTCGGGGCTGGACGGGTCGGCCGCCCCTTCGGACGGCAGCCAGACCACGCCGTACGGCGGGCGCCAGGGCCGACCCTATGGTCAGGGCCGGGGCTCCACGTCGGGCACCGCGGTCAACTCGGCACCGGGCGTGCTCCTGATCGACGGCACCGTTCCGGGCCTCGGCAGCAGCGACGGCGGCACCTCCGCGGGGACCGGGATGGTTCTGTCGGCGGACGGTTACGCGCTGACGAACTACCACGTGGTGCGCGGCACCTCGGCGCTCAAAGTCACGGTGGCGGACACCGGGAAGGCCTACCGGGCCACGGTCGTCGGCGCCGATCAGACCCATGACGTGGCCCTGCTGCGGCTCAGCGACGCCCAGGATCTGACCCCGGTGACGATCGATCGGGACGACGTCACGATCGGCCAGGCCGTCACGGCGGTGGGCAATGGCGGTGGCCGGGACAAGCTCTACCAGGTCACCGGGACGGTTCAGCAGCTCGACGACGACATCCGGGTATCGGCCGACGAGACCAGCCCCGCGCATGCGTTGACCGGGCTGATCCGCACCAATGCCGCGGTCGTCCCCGGCTATTCGGGCGGCCCGCTGTTCGACGCCCAGGGCGAGGTGATGGGCATCAACACGGCCGCCTCCTCCGGCGGCGCGCCGGAGGGCTTCGCCGTTCCGATCCAGCAGGCGGTCAGCATCGCCGACCAGATCAAGGCGGGCAAGACCAACGGTACGGTCCGGGTCGGCCCGAAGGCCGTGCTCGGGGTGCAGGTGGGGCCCTCGAACCGGGCCGGCACCTCGAACCTGCCGGGCCGCGACCCGGACTCGGCCCCGCAGGGCGACGGCACCTCGGGCGCGTCCGGAGCGTCCGGCGCGGTGGTCCAGGCGGTCACCGACTCCAGCGCCGCCGCGGCGGCGGGGATCACCGAGGGCTCGACCATCACCGCGGTGGACGGCACGCCGGTCGCCGACGGCGCGGCCCTGCAGGCGGCGATCGTCGCCCATGCGGTCGGCGATGAGGTAAGGGTGAGCTGGACCGACGCCGGCGGCGCCAGCCACGCGGCCACCGCGAAGCTGCAGGCCTCGCCGATTAACTGAGCAACCACCGGCACCGCCACGGCTGCGGCCGACGCCCCGGCCCACCGCCGGCCCGTCCTCAGCGCTCGTACAGCGTCACCTGGGTGGCCTTGACGACGAGCCGTACGGCGAGGCCCGGCCGCAGGTCCAGTTCGACCGCCGCCGCGGCGGTGACGTCGGCGCCGACGCCCACGTCGGTCCCGGCCAGCCGGGCCGTCACCCGGACCAGCGTCCCGCGCGGCTCAACGGTGGCGACCACGCCGGCGAGGTGGTTGCGGGGGCTGCCGCCGGGGTCGACCAGGTGCACCGAGACCGCGGCGGGCGGGAAGGCGGCCAGCGCATGCCGGCCCGCGACCAAGGGACGGTCGGCCGCGACCCCCACCAGACGTGCCGCGCCGGTGCCCGCGCCGACGGCGGTGCTGGTGCTGATGCCGGTGCTCGCGCTGATGCCGGGGCTCGCGCTGACGTCGGGGCTCTCGCCGATGCCGATGCTCGCGCCGACCTGCAGGGTGTCCGGCCCGCACGCCGTACCGGACACCAGGTTCACCCCGACCAGGTCGGCCAGGAACGGCGTCCTCGGGCGCGCCAGCATCTCCTCGACCGGCCCCTGCGCGGCGATGCGCCCGTCCTGGACCAGCGCGATGTGGTCGGCCAGCGCGAGCACGTCGATGACGTCGTGGGTGACGAGCAGGGCGGTACGCCGGGGGCCGTCGGCCGGGGCCAGCACATCGCGCAGCAGCGACCGCACGGCGGGGGCGGCGCTCACGTCGAGGGCGGCCATCGGTTCGTCGAGCAGCAGCAGGCGCGGTTCGGTGACCAGGGCCCGGGCCAGGGCGACCCGTTGCGCCTGGCCGCCGGAGAGCTGCCAGGCACGCCGGTCGGCGAGATCGCCGCAGCTCACGGCGTACAGCGCCGCCTCGGCACGCGCTCGCGCCGGCCCGCGACGCATCCCGCTGGCCCGCAATCCGAACGCGACGTTCTCGCGCACGCTCAGGTGCGGCAACAGCAGGGGCCGCTGCTCCAGGACCGCGAGGCGGCGGCGATGTACCGG
Source organism: Actinomycetota bacterium (assembly GCA_020161845.1). Classification (GTDB taxonomy): domain Bacteria; phylum Actinomycetota; class Actinomycetes; order Actinomycetales; family Dermatophilaceae; genus Austwickia. The sequence goes on along the minus strand of JAIUNK010000005.1, from coordinate 67,962 downwards.
GACGAATCGCCCCGGGCCGCTCATCGTGCCCCCGTCGATCTGCACCGTGCCGCCGCTCGGGCGCAGCTGACCGGTGACGCACCGCAGCAGCGAGGACTTGCCGCTGCCGTTGGGCCCGACGAGCGCGACCACGGTGCCGCTGGGCACGTCGAGATCCCACTGCTGACCGCGACCGGCGACGGCGGCGTGGACCGCCAGCGCCGGACCAGCCGAGCCGGCCGGACCAGCCGAGCCAGCCGAATCCGGGGCGCGGGGCCGGGTCGGGCGGCTGGTCACGAGCGCACCCGGCCGGTGGTCCGCCGGGCCACCCACGTGGTCACCCCGACCGTGGCGCCCGCGAGCAGGATCAGCACCAGCGCGAGGGCGAGTGCGGCGTCGGTGTCGCTCTCCCGCTGCAGGTAGATCTCCAGCGGGAGCGTCCGGGTCACCCCTTGCAGCGAACCGGCGAAGGTCAGCGTCGCCCCGAACTCCCCGAGCGCCCGGGCGAAGGCGAGCGCGGTGCCGGAGGCGACCGCCGGGAGCATCAGCGGCAGCGTGACGCGGCGCAGGACGTGGGTGGGGGTCGCGCCCAGGGTGGCGGCGACCTGCTCGTACGCCGTACCGGTCGAGCGCAGCGCCCCGTCGACCGCGGTGATCAGATAGGGCATCGCCACGAAGGTCTGCGCGACGACCACGGCTACCGTCGTGAACCCGATCTCGATGCCCCATGCCGACAGGTACGAGCCGAGCACGCCGCGCCGACCCAGCGTCGTGAGCAGGGCGAGCCCGGCCACGACGGGGGGCAGCACCAACGGGATCGTGACGAGCGTGCGGGCGGCCCCGGCCCAGCGACCGCTGGCTCGAGCAAGCAGCACGGCCAGGGGCAGGCCCAGCAGCAGGCTCAGCGCCGTGGCGGCCAGGCAGGTGAGCAGGCTCAGGCGCAGCGCGTCGATCGAGCTCTCCGCGGTGAGCAGGGCGGGGACGTCCGCCCACGGGATGCGGACGGCGATGCCGAGCAGCGGTCCGGCGACGAACGCCAGGGCCAACCCGCCCGGCAGCCACAGCCAACGCGGCACCGCCGGTCCCTCGGCGCGGCGTCGCGTCACGGGGCCTGGAAGCCGGCGGCGGTCAGCACCGCCCGACCCTTCTCGGATCGGACCGCGTCGATGAACGCCTGGCCGCCGTCGCGGTTCCGGGCGCCAGCCACGATCGCGATCGGGTACTCGTTGACCACCTTCTCGGCGCCCGGCACCGCGATGGTCTGCACCTTGGCGCCGGCGGCCTTGGCGTCGGTCGCGTAGACCAGACCGGCGTCGGCCTCACCCGATTCGACCTTGCCCCGCACGTCGGTCACCTTGGTCTCCTGCGAGACGGGCCGCAGGGTGACGCCGAGGCTGCTGGCCAGGGTCGTGGTGGCATTGCCGCAGGGTACGCCGACCGCGCAGACGACCAGCCGCTTTCCGGTCAGCGTGTCGTTCAGGCCGGTGATCCGGCCGGGGTTGTCGGCCGGCACGATGAGCACCAGGACGTTCTTGGCGAAGACCCGCGGCGATCCGTCGATCAGGCCCTTGCCGACGGCGGAGTCCATGGTGGTGGCGTCGGCCGAGGCGAAGACGTCGGCCCTGGCCCCACCGGCCAACTGGTCCAGCAGGCTGTTGGAGCCGTCGAAGGAGAATCGGACGGTCAGCTCCGGGTGATCCTTGGCGATCTGGCCGAAGGAGTCTTTCAGCGACGCCGCCGCGAAGACCGTGACCGGGTCCGGCCGCGCGCCGGTGCCGGCGCCGGTGCCGCTGCTAGCGCCTGGGCTGGCGCCGGTGCCGCTGCCCGCCGGGGCGCAGCCGGCCAGGAGCCCGGCCCCGAGAACGGCGAGGAGGGCCAGCCGGGTGGACGGCCTAGCCACGAACGCCTCCCGGGGTCTCGATGCTGACATTGGTGGCCTTGACCAGCGCCGTCGCCAGGGACCCCGGCTCCAGGCCCAGGTCGCGGACGGCCTCGGTGGAGATCAGCGCGACGACCCGATAGGGGCCGCATTGGAGTTCGACCTGGCTCATCACCGGGTCGGAGGCGATCCGGGTCACCAGGCCGGTGAACTGGTTGCGGGCCGAGCGGCGGCGGTCGTGTCCGGCGGAGCGCTCGGGGTCGCGGTCGGCGTACTGGTCCTGCGCGAACCGGGCCAGCTCCGCACCGTCGACGACCCGCCGACCGGCATCGTCGCGCTGCGCGCTCAGCCGGCCCGCGTCGACCCACCGACGCATGGTGTCGTCGCTGACCCCCATCAGGAGGGCCGCCTCAGATATCCGCAATTGCGTCACCATGTCACGTTAACATCCGTGCGTGCGGTCGTTCTGCGGCGATTCAGCACTGATCCGCGGCGTCGAGCCCCCGCCCGGGCGATGCCCAGCACCGGATAGGCCGACGTCCAGGGGCTGAATCTGGACGACCTCACGCACGGCGTACGACGCACGGCGTACGCGCCCTGTGCCAGCCCCACACCGTCTTTCGCGCCCCGTAACTCGGGACCGACCGGTAGAACTGAGGGGTGCCGCAGCGTCACGAGATCCGCGTCGAGGGCAGCGACCGGGTCTATCACCGAGTGCGGATCCTGGTCGTGCTGCTCCTGCCGCTCGGCATGGCCCTGATGGCCGTGTCCGCGGTGAACGTGACGCTGCCGACGATCGCGGAGCAGTTGCACGCCGGGACGGCCGATCTGCAGTGGGTGCTCTCGGGCTACGCGCTGGCCTTCGGGGTCTGCCTGGTCCCGGCCGGGCGCGCCGGCGACGTGCTGGGCCGCGGACCGGTGTTCCTCGCCGGCCTCGTCGTCTTCCTGCTCGGCTCGCTGGCGTGCGGGGTCGCGACCACCCCGATGCTGCTCAACCTCGCCCGGGTCGCCCAAGGCCTCGGCGCGGGCCTGTTCAACCCGCAGATCCCGGGGATGATCCAGGAACACTTCGACGGCCCCGGCCGGGCGAAGGCCTTCGCCGCGTTCGGCATGGTGATCAGCGTGGCGGTCGCGGTGGGTCCGCTGCTGGCCGGCGGGATCATCGCCTGGCTCGGCCCCGGCACGGGCTGGCGGGGGGCCTTCCTGATTTACCTGCCCATCGGCCTGGTCGCGATGGCCCTCGCGGTGGCCTGGCTGCCGCTGGAGCGATCCGCTCGATTGCGGCCCGGTTCGCGAATCGACCTGGATCCGGTCGGGTCGGTGCTGCTGGTCGCGGCGGTGCTGGCGGTGATGGTGCCGTTCGTGCTGCGGTCCTGGCCGGCCTGGCTGCTGCTGGCGGCAGCTCCGGTGCTGGCGCGCGCGTGGTTGGGGTGGGAACGCCGGTACGCCGCCCGGGGCCGGGACCCGATGGTCGACCCGGCTCTGTTCGCCACGGGGTCGTTCGCATACGGCACGGTGATGTCCGGCTTCCTGTTGCTCGGGCAGACCACGACCTTCGTGGTGTTGGCGCTCTATCTGCAGACCCATCTGAACGCCACGGCGCTGCAGACCGGACTGGTCGGGCTGCCGAACGCGCTAGCCGCCGCGGTGGGGTCGGCGTGGGCGGGTCGGCACGTCATCGCCCGCGGTCGGTCGGTGATCGTGCTGGGCCTGGTGCTACTGGTCGCCGGGACCGTGGCCAGCATCGCGGTCGCGCACCTCATCGAGGCCGGGGTGAGCTTCTGGTGGCTGGCGGTTCCGTTGCTGCTCAACGGTTTCGGGATGGGCGCGGCGAATCCGCCGAATCAGATGCTCACGTTGCTCGACGTGCCCACGCATCGGGCGGGGAGCGCGGCCGGGGCGAAGTACACGGTCGAGCGGATCGGCACGGCCATCGGGACGGCCACCATCACCGGGGTGTACTTCGCGGTGGCCGCCGGGGTCGGCGTCCTGGCGGGCTTCGACGCCGGCTTCGCGGCGATCGCGCTCGCCACGCTGGCCGCCCTGCTGGTGGCGGTCCTGGACCTGCGCCGCCGCCCCGATTCGGGCCTTCGCGACCGTGGCGCGCAGAGATAGCGGCGCTCAGAGGTAGTGGCGCTGGGCGGCCTTCTGGGCGACGTACTCCGCGTACGCCGCCGCCGTCGACTCGACCTCGCTGACCTGCGCGACCGGCACGTCCCACCAGGCGCAGCCGGGCGGATTGGGGCCGAACAGGTCGGTCTCGATGTAGAGCACGACCGGCCCCGAATCCGGGCCCGCCGCCGCGGCCTGTGCGAAGTTCTCCCGGAAGGCGGCCATCCCGTCGCAGCGCAGCACCCGCGCGCCCCAGCTCTCAGCATTCTTGGCCAGGTCGAACGGCACCTCCTCGCCGTCCAGGCGGCCCGAGGCGGCGTTGCGCCGCCGATAGCGGGTGCCGAACCGCTGACTGCCCCGGCTCTCCGAGAGCGCGCCGATGGAGGCGAACCCGTGGTTCTGCAGCAGCACCACGATGATCTTCAGGCCCTCCTGCACCATGGTGGCGATCTCGGCGGGCAGCATCTGATAGGTGCCGTCCCCGACGATCGCGACGACGTTGCGGTCGGTGTGCCCGGCCTCATCGAGAGCCATCCGTACGCCGATCGCGGCGGGGATCTCATAGCCCATGCAGGAGTAGGCGTATTCGAGGTGGTACTGCTCCGGGGTGCGTGCCCGCCACAGGGTCTGCAGGTCACCGGGCATCGAGCCGGCCGCGTTGATGACCACGTCGCGCTCGCCCATCAGCTCGTTCAGCGCGCCGAAGACCTCGGTCTGAGCCGGCAGCGGGGTCTGGTCGCGGTGGTAGCACTCGTCGACGACCTGCTGCCACGCGGCGTACAGCTCCTGCCCCTGCTTGCTCCAGGCAGCATCCGCGCGCCACCCGCGCAGCTCCCGCTGCAGCGCCTGCAAACCCTCGCGCGCGTCGGCGAGCAGCATCTGCGCCGAGTGCTTGGCCGCATCGAAGCTGCCCACGTTGAGGTTGACGAAGCGTACGTCGGGGTCGGCGAAGACGGTGTGGCTGGCGGTGGTGAAGTCGCTATAACGGGTGCCGATCCCGATGACCAGATCGGCCTGCCGGGCCAGGGTGTTGGCGGCGTTGTTTCCCGTGGAACCGACCCCGCCGACGGCGCACTCGTGGTCCCAGTTGATCGCGCCCTTGCCGGCCTGGGTGTCGGCGACCGGAATCCCGGTGGCCGTCGCGAACGCGCGCAGCGCCTCGGCCGCCCCGGAGTAGATCACGCCACCGCCCGCGACGACGAGCGGCCGGCGTGCCGACCGGATCGCCTCGACCGCACGCGCCAGCGCCGCCGGCTCGGGCACCGGCCGGCCCACGTGCCAGACCCGCTTGCGGAAGAACTCCACCGGGAAGTCGAACGCCTCGGCCTGCACGTCCTGCGGCAGGGACACCGTGGCCGCACCCGTCTCTACCGGATCGGTGAGCACGCGGCAGGCCCCGAGCAGGGCCGGGATGAGCTGCTCGGGACGGCTGACCCGGTCGAAGAAGCGCGAGACCGGCCGGAAGGCGTCGTTGACCGTCACGTCGTACGCGTAGGGCTGCTCCAACTGCTGCAGCACCGGGTCCGGGTAGCGCGTCGCGAAGGTGTCACTGGGCAGCAGCAGCACCGGCAGGCGGTTGGTGGTGGCCAGCGCCGCGCCGGTGACCATATTGGTCGCGCCCGGGCCGATCGAGGTGGTGATCGCAATCGTCTGCAGCCGCTGCGTGGTCTTGGCCCAGGCCGCGGCCGCATGGACCCCGGCCTGCTCGTTGCGGATGAGGTAATAGGGCAGGTCCGCCTGCGTCGACCCGTCGTCCGGCGCGCCGGCGGCCAACTGGGCCTGCAGCAACGCCTGCCCGACCCCGCACACGTTTCCGTGCCCGAAGATCCCGTAGACCCCCGCGAACAGCCGCTGCTCCACCCCGTCCCGCTCGGTCCATTGGTTGGCGAGGAATCGCACCACGGCTTGGCTGACGGTGAGGCGGACGGTGGCGGGCGACATCAGAGGACTCCTTCGTCGGCGGGGCCGGGGTCGAGCGGCTCGGTCGGGACACATGTGGCGCAGCGACCGCTCGTGACCTGCCCTTTTAGCACCATGGTGCCAAAAGGGCAGGTCGGTGAACGGTCACCTGTGGACAAACCTCGGTGTCGGGATCGTCAGGGCTTGGGCACCAGCACGTCGACCACGATCTGCTCCAATTCGGCGTCGGCCGCCAGGAACTGGCGCAGCGTCTTGCGGGTGGCGCCGAACTCGGCGAAGTCGGCCGGCGTCATCCCGTCCACGTCGTACGCCTTGCGGAACTCCGGCATCTGGGCGTAGAGCGTCTCGACGATCCGCGGCTCCACCGGCACGTCCATCCGCGGCTCGGGCTCGATGCCACTGGCCTGGAAGCGCTGCTGCCAGGCGAACGGCGGCGACAGCACGACCTCGCCACCGACGAACTCGGTCCACTGCAGCGCGTTGCGGTAGGCCGCGGCGAGCAGCCGGGACCGCAGGCCCCGGGCCTTGAACTCGGCGTAAGCCTTCTTCATCACCGCGACGCCGGCCCATTCCAGGTAGCCCGGGTCGAAGCACAGCTGTTCGGCGGCGTAGCAATCCTTGAGCCAGTCGTCGATGCGACCGACCATGATCGTCACCACCGGGCCCATGTCGGCCACGGACAGCCCGTCGGCTTCGCGACGCGTCAGCCCGCGCTCGACGGCCTCCCCCGCCGCGACGGCCTGGGCCACCGTGAACGAGACGGTGACATTAATGGACACCCCGCGGTACGTCGCATCCTCGATGGCCTCCAGCCCGATCGCCGTGGCCGGGATCTTGACGATGATGTTCTTCGCCAGGGAGTGGAAGTGCTCGGCTTGATCGGCCAGGGCCTTGGCGTCGCGGTGGAAGCGCGGGTCGGTCTGCATCGACAGCCGCCCGTTGACCCCGGCGTACCTCTCGAAGGCCGGTTCCAGCAGGTGGGCCGCCTCGATCGAGAGCTCCTCGACGACCTGCCAGCCGATCGCGGCCGCGCTCATCGACGGGTGCTCGGCGGCGATCTCGGCGATCCGCCGGGTCCAGCGCGGCATGTCCGCCTTGACGCAGGTCACGGCGATGACGGGGTTGCAGGTCGCGCCGACCGCGCCGTACGAGATCGACTCCCGCAGCTCCCGCGGGTCCGCGGAATCGTTCCAGAGGACCGTGGGTCCGGCCTCGGTCATCGTGTTGAGCGGGCGGGCGTCGGGGCTCACGCTGGACCTTTCGGCGAATGCTCGGCGGCTGACCGAGCGGATGGCAGCGGCGCCGTGGGGAACGCCGGCCGAGGGCGCCGGAGAGCGCAGCCTCGACGCGATCCATTCAAGCCGCGCGTGCTATCCCTGTCAACCTATTGTGCGAACATTCAGACAACCTCGTTCGCCGCTGTCCACGAGCCCTGGGGGCGCTCAGGCGCGCTCGAGGGTCTGCAGCACCTCGTCGAGGACCTCGGCCAGCTCGGCGGCACCGGTGTATTCGGGGAACTGCCCCGTGGCCAGCCGCCGCACCTGCACCAGCGGCAGCTGCTCGGCCGGCCCCGTCTCCAGGCCGATGTTGCCATCCGAGCCGTGCTCGAGGCTGACGATCCAGGTCGGCAGGGTCAGCTTCCCGTAGAGCCCCAGGTCGGGGTAGTAGGGGCTGGCGGGATCGAACCGATACCCCTGGATGACGGTGTCCACGGTCGGGGTGTGGATCCAGGTGTCACCAGGCCCGAAGACGATCGAGTGGTCCAGCTCATCCCACAGTCGGGCACCGATCTCGTTGAGCAACCAGTCGTTCTGGATCGACTCGGACAGTTGCCGCTGGAAGGCGGCGGCGCTCTCTCGTCCTACGCCGGTCTCGCCGAGCCCGAATCGGTCACGCATCAGGTCGCGGAAGGTCGGGTCGTCGAGCAGGGACAGCGACTGCAGAATGCGGGTGATCGTGCCGCCGACGAGCACGACAGCAGAGAACGCGTCGGGGTCGTCGAGCGCGGCCGCCATCGCGGCCCACACCGCCGTGTCGTGCGCGACGATGACCGGTCGATCGAGGCCGACGCCGCGCACCACCGCGGCGAGGTGGCGCCACTGGTCCTCGGCGGAGTTCATCGGCACCGTGGTGTGGCCATGCCCGGGCAGGTCGATCGTGACGGGACGGCACCGATCCGCCACGATCTCGGCGAAGGGTCGCCAGTGCGGACCACACAGCCCGACACTGTGGATGAAGAGCACATCCCTGCCAGCGCCCCCGTAGGTCTGGACCGCGATCCGTCCCCCCGGCACCTCGACGAAGGTCTGCGCCATGACTACTCCTCACGTCCACCGGCCGATGCCCCGAGCGCCTCGCCGGCCTGGTTATCCGGATCTCTGATCGGCTGCCGCCCTCCGCTCCCGAGTGATTCCGGCGAGCGACTGCGCGTCCGCTGCCCCCGGCTCGTGGCGAACTGGGGGCTGGCCTCTCACTCTCGGCGGTAGCGGTAGGCCACGGTGGCGTAGGGCACCTCGATCGGGGCGTCTCCGATCGGCCCGAAGTGCGCCTCGACGGCCTGGGCCACGGTGCGGCGCAGATAGGCGCGCTCGCGCTCCGGACGGGCCAGATAGTAGGACCTGGTGGTGACGAGCTGGGCCATCGCGGCGGTGGTGCTGGGCATGAACCAGGTGACCTCGCGGCGATCCAGATCGCCGAACGGCCCCCGCACCCGGGCGAAGCTCTCGTCGTGTTCCCCGGGCCCGTCGTGCAGCGCGTGCATCGCCGCCTCGACGGCGGCCACCCCGGGGTCCCCGCCGGCCAGGTAGGTCCACACCAGCCCGAGCGTCCCGCCGGGGCGCAGGATCCGGGCCGCCTCGGCCGACGCGGCCGCTGGGTCGACCCAGTGCCAAGCCTGGGCATAGCAGACCGCTCCCACCGCCGCATCGGCCAACCCGGTCGCCTCACCCGTTCCGGGCCGGGCCGCGACCGCTGGGTAGGCGGCGACCAGCTCGGCCAACATGCCCGGGCTGGGCTCGATCGCGATGACCTGGTGACCCAGCGCCAGCAGCACCTCGGTGAGCTTGCCGGTGCCCGCACCCACGTCCGCCACGGGAGCCCCGAGCCGCGCCGGCGGACCGACGAGCCAGTCGACCAGCTCCCGGGGGTAACTCGGCCTGAGCCGTGCGTACGCCGCGCCGCCGGTCCTGAACGCCTCGGCCAATCGCACCCGCTCCGCCGCGGCGCGGGCCTCGTCCGGGAGGGCGGCGCGCTGCACCAGGGGGTCGGTCACCGGGCCACCGTAACAACGCGCCCGGTTCCGACGATGTCGTGGCGGGACTTGGACGAGTGTCCTACCCTTGAGGTCGCCGCGCAGCCGCCGCGACACGCGCCACCGGGGGTGGCGCCGGTCGGCGGACGCGACGAGGGGGTCAGCACATGCGGCGAGGGGGCCAAGACATGACGGGGCAACACCGGAGCAGGGACATCGCGCGGGGCACGGACGCCGGCGACAGCGAGGAGAAGCCCGACCGGCAGGTCGAGATCCCCGCGCCGCCGGAGCGGCCGCGCCGCTCCCGGGTCCCCCGCAGGTAACTCTCGCGCGTGCCCCGCGGCTGAATCGCGCGGGTGCCCCGCGGCTGAATCGCGCGGGTGCCCCGCGGCTGAGCCTCGCGCGGCCCACCCCGTACGCCGTACGCCGTCGGCAGGGCACATCTCACCGGCGCGGCACGCGGGACCGGACGACCGCCGACCTTGGCGCTCTGGCCAGCGACCGGGCGGAGGACGCGCGGGCGAACGTCGAGTGCCGGACGTCGCGCACGCTGGCCCAGGCGGCCCGGGCGGCAGCGCCCCGAGCGATCCCGCATTGACCCAGCACCCGGCCGTGATCGAGCGCCAGCACGGCGGTGCCACCGACCCCGGCGGCCCACCACAGCGCGCGAAGAAGCACGCGCCGGATCGGGCCCCAGGACCCGAGGTCCTGGGCGATCCGGGCCTCGACGAAGGGCAGATGGCCGAGTTCGTCGGCAAGGATGCGACTCGCCACGCCCCGGATCACCGGATCGGGCGCGGCGTCGGCGAGGCGACCGTAGTAGACGACGGCGACTGCCTCGGCGACGGCGATCACGGCCAGTTCGGTGGCCACCCCCATGCTGCGACGGGCCACCACGAAGGCGGCGTCGCTCCAGTGCGCATCGATGGGCGCCGCACCGAACCGGGCCAGCAACACCCGCAGCAGCCGCGCATGGCCGCGTTCCTCCTCGATGAACGCCCGCGCCGCGGGGAGCAGGTCGCTTTCGCCGCCGCGCTGCAAGCCGCCGAGCAAGTGGGCCCCGTCGCCCGATTCCCCGACCTGGAACCGCTGCAGCGAGCGCACCCAGCGACGTTGCTGGCGCTCGGTGAGGTCGACGGGCAGGCCCCAGTCGATCCGGTCCTCGAGGACGCGTTGGGTCGCCTGGTTTTCGGCGAAATAGTCGGTCCAGGCCGCCCAGTCGGCACGGCCGACCGCCCGATCCGGGACCGTCCGGGCGGGTCCCGCCCCGACGGCCATCAGCAGCGGAGTCATCGTCATGGCAGCTGACGCTAGGCCGCCCGGGTGAGCGCAAGCTGTGCCTGGCCCGCGAGAATCCGGTTAGTCGGCTGGTCTAGAGCCGGCGCAAGGTCTCGGGGTCAGGCTGGCCGGCGTAGTACCGCGCCAGCACCGCGGTGAACACCTCGGCCCCGTCTGCCGACCCGGCAGCAGGCCCCGCAGGCGAGTCGGCGGGCGAGTCGGCGGCGCTGCTGGCGGCCGCCTCGAAGAGCGTCATGGAGCTGTGCAATTTGAGCGCGTCCACCCCGCCGAGCAGGGTCGTGGCGTCGGGTGCGCCCGAGTCCAGGACCGCCTGCGCCGCCTGGACCAGCCGCGGCCCCAGGATCGGGTGGTGCAGATAGGCCCTGGCCTGCGCGAGTCCGGCCACGGCGTACCGTTGCGCCATCGCGCTCCTGCCCAGCCCCGCGACCTGCGGAAAGACAAACCACATCCAGTGGCTGGTCTTGCGGCCCCGGCGCAGCTCGGCCAGGGCGCTGTCGTGGCTGCCGCCGGCGTTCTGGGCGGTCACGAAGCGATCCAGGTCGTACGTCATGCCCCATCCTGACCCAGCCGCCCCAGCGAGCCCAGCCGGGCGGGGCAGGCAGGACGAGTTCAGCGGGCAGGGGCGAGCTCAGCGGGCGGTGGGTCGATGCCGGACCGCGTCGTACGTCGCCTCCAGCGCCGCCTGACTCGCCTCGAACGTGCGCTGGGCGAGCCCGACGAAGAGGCAATCGACGACGGTGAGCTGGGCCAGCCGCGAGGCGGTCGCGCCGGATCGGAACGTGGTCTCGGTCGCGGCGGTCAGCAGCACGTGGTCGGCGGCTCGGGCCAATGGCGAGACCGGAGAGTTGGTCACCGCGACCGCGACCGCCCCGCCGCGCCGCGCGAGCAGCAGGGCGTCGAGGGTATCGGTGGTGGCGCCGGTGTGCGAGATCGCGACGGCCACATCGGCGGGGGTGAGCAGCGCGGCGGAGGTCACCCCGAGGTGGGCGTCGCTGTACGCCGACGCGAACCGGCCGATCCTGGTGAGCTTCTGCTGCAGATCGGCCGCGACGATGCCCGAGGCGCCCACCCCGTAGAGGTCCACCCGCCGGGCCGCCGCCAACGCGTCGATGACCCGCTCCAGGACGGCGACGTCGAGCGCGGCGGCGGTCTCTTGCACGGCACGCACGTCGGCGGCCACGATCTTGGCCACGACCGAGGCGAGGTCGTCACCTTCGGCGATGTCCCGGTCCACGCCGGTCGCGCCGCTCCGGGCCGCCGTCCGGGCGGCGTCGCGGGCCAGCGCCAGCCGCAGCTCCGGGTAGCCGTCCAGCCCCATCGCATGCGCCAGCCGCAGCACCGAACTGGGCGAGGAACCCGCGCTGGCGGCCAGCTCCGCGATGGAGCGCCCCGCCGCGCCCGCCGGATCGGCCAGGATGACGTCGGCGACGCGCCGCAGCGCCGGCGCCAGGTAGTCCAGCCGGCCGCGCAGCCGCACGGTGACCGGGGTCGTCGGGTTCACGACGCCGCCGCCCCACCGCCGGGCGTCGCGCGGCTCAACGTGGCGGCGGCCGCGCGGATCCCCGACGGGTCGCCGCGGCGGGCCGGATCGGGGGGGCAGGCGGCCAGCGCGGCGGTGACCGCCTCGCCGCCCGCCTCGCCGGGCGGCCACCCCGCGAGGAGCGTCACCAGCGCACGGCGTACCTCTCCCCCCGCCGCCACCAACGCCGCCGCGCCGTCGGCTTCCGGCCGGCCGCTGCCTTGAGCAAGCATCCGCACCGAGCGGGCCCGCAGCTTGGCATTGGTCGGCACCATGTCGATCATCAAGTTGCCATAGGTCTTGCCGAGTCGGACCATCGCGGCCGTGGACATGGCGTTGAGGACGAGCTTCTGGGCGGTGGCCGCCTTCATCCGCGTCGAGCCGGTGATCACCTCGGGGCCGGTGTCCGGGAGCACGGCGACGTCGGCGAGCGCCGCGAGCGGGGCGGAGGGGTTCGCCGCGATCAGCACGGTGGCCAGCCCGCGCTGGCGGGCGCGGTCGAGGGCGCCCCTAACGTACGGCGTGCGTCCGCTGGCAGCGATCCCCACCACCAGGTCCGTGGCTCCGAACCCGTCGACCAGCGCCGCGCCGGCGGCGGCGTCGTCCTCCGCGCCCTCGGCCGCGCGTACCATCGCCTCGACCCCGCCGGCCAGGTGCGCCCGGAAGGCTTCCGGCCCGACGTGATAGGTGGGCAGCAGCTCGACGGCGTCGAGGACGCCCATGCGGCCCGAGGTTCCGGACCCGACGTAGTGCACCACCCCACCCGCGTGCAACGTCTCGACCAGCAGGTCCGTGGCGCGCGCGAGGTCGGCGGCGACCGCCCGGACCGCGCCCGCGACCGCCGCGTCGGCGTCCAGGATGACGCCGACGACGCCGGCCGTGTCGAGGGTGTCGATCAGCGCGGAGGCCGGCAGCGGCTGCTCGGTGCTCCAGCCCAGGTCGGGCGGGCCGCCGCTCACCGGGCGTCCTCGACGGGGGGTGTGGCCGCGACGGGGGGCGTCGCCGCGACGAGGGGCGTCGCCGCGACGACGAGGCGGCGCGGGGCGGCGGAGGGGCGCGAAGCGGGCAGCACCGCGGCCAGCCCGCCGGTCACGTACGGCGGGGTCAGCGACCCCAGCACCGCCGCGTGGCGCGCGCCGGTGACCGGCCCGCGCCGACTGGTGACGATCCCCGGGAGGCCGTGCACCCCGAGCCAACCCAGCAGCGCCATCAGATAGGCCTCCTTCGCGGCCGCGGGCAACCCCAGGGCGTCGCTGGTCAGCACCGGCACCCCGGCCAGCTCCCGGATTCGCGCCAGCAGCACGGGGTTGCGCACGCCGCCGCCGGAGACGACCACGCGCTCGACCCCGCGCTCGACCCCGCCCTCGACCCCGCCCAGCGCGGCCGTGACGGTGCGCGCGGTCAGTTCGGTCAGGGTCGCGAACAGGTCCGGACCATTGGGGGCGGCGTCCCCCAGCAGCGCCCGCACATAGCCCGCGTGGAAATGGTCCCGGCCGGTGGTCTTCGGCAGGGGGCGGGCGTAATACGGGTCCGCGAGCAGGACCGCGAGCGCAACGTCGTCCACCTCACCGGCGGCCGCCAACCGGCCGCCGTCGTCGCAACTCAGCCCGAGCTCCGCGGCGGCCGCGTCGAGCAGCGCGTTGGCCGGGCCGGTGTCGCCGGTCAGCACCCCCTCCGGCGTACCCACCAGCGTCACGTTCGCGATGCCGCCGAGGTTGACCACCGCGCTGGGAACATCGCCGAGCCACAGTGCATCGAGCGTGCTCGCCAGCGGCGCACCCTGGCCGCCGCTGGCGACGTCGGCGGTGCGCAGGTCGGCGACGACGGGCAGGCCGGTGGCGGCGTGCACATACGCCGGCGCGCCCACCTGCAGCGTTCCGGTGACCTGGCCGTCCTCGACGAGGTGGTAGAGGGTCTGCCCGTGGCACGCCACGAGGTCGGCCGGGCCAAGCAGCTGCAGCGCCTGGGCGCACGCCACGCCGAGCGCCTGGCCCGCCTCGGCGTGCAGGCGACACCAGTCGGCCACGCCGCCGGTCGCCTCGGTGGGGTTCGCGCCCACCTCGAGCAGGCGCCGCTGCAACGGTGCTGGCCAGCGCAGTTCGCGGTGGCCGAGCGGCTCCAGCGTCAGCTCCACACCGCGCAGGGTCAGCCGCGCCAGGGCGACGTCGATGGCATCCACCGACGTCCCGGACATCACCCCCAGCACTCTCACGACACACCGCCCGGTTCGTCCCCGGCGCGCGCCGCGGGGCGCTCCGCCGCCGGTCCGTCGCCGCCCGTGCCGGCAAGCACGCGCACGACCGCCTCGGCGTTGGCGGCGCCGTCGCCCAGGGAGCAGACGAGCCGCCGTACGTCGGGTGCCGCGGCGACCACGCCGGTGTGCACGACCACCGCCTCCGGCCGGGCCGCTAGCACGGCGTCCAGCGCGGCCCGCTCGGCGGACACGGTCGCCGCTGCTCGGGTCAGGACCACGATCTCGTGACCGAGGGGCGCGACGTCCAAGGCCTCGGCGATCTCGGTCACCTCGAGCGGCACCAGCATTTCGGCGCTCACCCACATCCGCCGTACCGCCGACTCATAGGCCGACGACGATCTCCCGGCGGCGTCCGAGCGTCGCCCCCGCACGTCGATGACCAGCGGCGGGGCGGTGAGTCCGACCACGCCGCGGACCAGCACCGCGCGATCGGCCGCCTCCGCCCCGACGGCGGCCAACCCCGCCCATGCCGCGTCGACCTCGGCCGCGAAGGCGTCGCGCAGTTCGACCGACCCGAGATCGCCGGGCCTGAGTTCGCCCGGCCAATGTTCGACCGACCCAAGTTCGCCCGACCCCGGGTCGGCGCCGCCGGCCGCCGCGTTGCCGCGCCGCGCCAGGGCCTGGTTGCGGACCGCCGACGTCGCCAGCGCAACGGGGTCCAGCCGGCCCGCGGCGAGGGCCGCGTCGACGGCCGCCACCGCCTCGACGAAGGCGGCCTCCGCGTCGCGCTGGTGCGGCGCGTCGAGGCAGAGCAGGTCGGCGCCGGCCGCCAGGGCCTGGACGCAGGCCTCGCCGAGGCCGATCCGGTCGGTGATCGCGCGCATCCCCAGCGCGTCGGTGACGATGCTGCCGAGGAAACCCGCGGCCCGCAGCCGCCGGGTCGCCCAGCCGGACAGCGAGGCCGCCTCCGCGCCGCGCACCACCGCCACGAGATGCCCGGTCATCACGGCGTCGAGCTCGGCGGCGAGGGCGAGGAAGGGCGCCTCGTCGCGCTCCGTCAGGACCTGCTCGGACACCCGCAGCCGGGGCAGGTCCGCGTGGCTGTCCACCCGGGTCGAGCCGTGCCCGGGGTAGTGCTTGCCGCAGCAAGCGATACCGGCGCTGCGCAGCCCGGCGCTGAACGCGCGGCCGTGCCGCAGCACCAGCTCGGGATCGGCCCCGAAGGAGCGGACGCCGATCACGGGGTTGGCCGGCTCGGAGGCCACGTCGAGACAGGGCGCGAGGTCGAGGTCGATACCCGCCAGGGCCAGGATGTCGCCGAGCCGGGCGGCGCAGCGGGTCGTCAGGGCCACGTCGTCCACCTGGCCCAGCGCCGCATTTCCGGGCAGCGCCGACCCCGCCGCCGCCTGGAGCCGGGTGACATCGCCGCCCTCCTCGTCGATCGCGACGACCAGCCGGGCGGCCGTGGGGTCCGCGGCGGCGGTGCGATCTCGCCGCGGCGCGAGCCGAGCGGCCCGCAGGGCGTCGGTGAGCTGCCGGGTGGTCACCAGGTCCGGGGTGTTCTCCGCGAACAGGCACACCCCGGCCAGCCCGTCGGCCAGTGCGGACGCCAACCAGGGCGGGACGTGCGTGCCGGGGAAACCCGGCAACAGGACGCCGTGCGCGAGCGTGCTCATGACCGGTGCACCCCCCTCACCCCTTCACCGCGCCCGCGGACAGGCCCGAGACCATGTGCCGCTGGATGAGCAGGAAGAACACCACGACCGGCAGCGTCAGCAGCGTCGAGGCGGCCATGATCGGGCCCCAGTCGGCGGTGTTCTCGCCGAAGAACTTCTGCAGGCCGATCGCGACCGTGTATTTGTCCTGATCCTGCAGAAACGTCAACGCGAAGATGAACTCGTTCCAGGCGGTGATGAAGCTGAACACGCTGGTCGCGACGAGACCTGGGGCCACCAGCGGAAACAGGATGCGCCAGAACATCTGACCCCAGCCGCAGCCGTCGACGTACGCGGCCTCCTCCACCTCCACCGGCACCGCCGCGACGAAGCCGCGCAGCTGCCACACCGCGAACGGCAGCGAGAACGCCAGGTAGACGATCGAGAGCCCCAGCAGGCTGTTCAACATCGCCATGCTGCGGGCCTGCAGGAACAGCGGAATGACCAGCGCCTCCAGCGGCACCATCTGGGCCACCAGGATCATCATCAGCACCGCGGTCCGGAAGCGGAACCGGAACCGCGCGACCGCGACCGCCGCGAACAGCGCCACCAGCGAGCTGATCGCGACGGTGACCAGGGCGACGATGGCTGAGTTCTTCAGGTAGTGCGCGAAGCCCGCCTTGCCGAGCACGTAGGCGAAGTTGTCCAGGCTCGGCTCCAGCGGCAACAGGCTGCCGCCGCGCTGCGCCGCCCGCAGGTCGAGGCCGGAGGAGATCATCCAGTACGCCGGGAACAGGGCGAACCCCACCAGCGCCACGACGCCGACCGCTTGCAGCAGGACGCGCCGGGTCCGGCGGGCGCTGCGTGGCGCACGGCGTACGGCGTGGCTGGTCACAGGTCCTCCTCGGCGAACAGCGTCCGCAGATAGATCGCGGTGATGCCCAGCAGCAGGAGCGTCAGCAGCACGGCGATGGCCGAACCCAGGCCGTACTTGCCCTGGGCGAAACTGCTGATGTAGCTCCAGACGCCCAGGTTGAAGACCTCCGGGTTGGTGCCTCCGCCGCCGGGCATCAGGTAGACCTGCGTGAACACCTTGAAGTCCCAGATCGTCGACAGGATCGTGACGACCGCGAAGACCGGTTTGAGCACCGGCACGGTGACGCTCCAGAACCGCCGCCACGCGCCGGCGCCGTCGATGGTGGCGGCCTCGTAGAGCTCCTCGGGCACCGTCAGCAGGCCGGCCAGCACGGTCACCGCGACGAACGGGAAGCCGTGATGGACGACGTTGAGCCAGGCGATGGCGAAGAAGCTGAACCGGTCGAGGAACCAGTTGACCTGGCCCGTCTCGATAATCCCGAGGGCACCCAGCAGGTTGGTCACCAGGCCGTCGCCGGCGTCGAAGAGAAACACCCAGACGTAGGTGCCGGTGATGGCCGGCACCGCCCAAGCCACCATGATCGCGCTGGCTGCGACGTACCGCACGCCGGTCGGCAGCGTCTTCAGGAACAGCGCCACGAGGGTGCCGAGGGCGACCGTCGCGGCGACGCAGGCGAGCGCGAACAGGACCGTGTTGGGCAGGACCGTACGCCACAGGTAGCCGTCCCCGAGGACATCGCGGTAGTTCTCGACGCCCGTGAAGTTCGTCGTGCCGCGATTGATTTCCCGCAGGCCGTAGTTCTGGAACGACAGCCACACCACCCGCCCCAGCGGCCAGGCCATGAGCAGCGCCATGACCGCCAGGGTCGGCGTCAGGAGCCGCCAGGGCCGGCGGCGCTGGGCGGCGTGGAAGCTCACTTCCCGGCGAAGACGTCGTTCATGTCCTTGGCCGCGGTCTGCGCGCCGGCCTTGGCATCGGCCTTGCCGGACAAGACGGCCTGCGTCATCGTCGGGATGACCTTCTTGGCCTGCACCTTGCCCCACAACGGGGTCACCGGCACGGTCTTGCCGCCCTGCGTGAACTGCTTGGCGAAGACCTTGGTCAGCTCATCCCCGGACTTCAGTTGCTCGTCCAGCAGGCTCTTCTGGCCGGGGAAGTAGTTGGACTGCTTGCCCCACTCCTTGGCCAGGTCACCGGTGGTCATCAGCTTGACCAGCTCGAACGCCAGGTCCTTGTTCGGCGACTTCTCGAAGACGGCCAGGTGGCTGCCGCCGGTGAACGACGGGGCCATCCCGTCCTTGCCCGGGAAGACGAAGGCACCGGTCTTCTTGGCGACGTCCGGGGCCTGCTTGGCCAGGGTGCTCGGCGTCCAGGAACCGGAGACGATCATGCCGACGTTGCCCTTGCCGTACGCCGTGAGGGCGTCCTTCTCGGTGCCGGTCGCGGCGGCCGGCGTGCTGGCGCCGTCCTTGAGGGCCAGGTCGGCGACGAACTGGATGCCTTCGACCGCCTTGGCGTCGTCGATCTTGCTGACCCACTTGTCGCCCTCTTTGGCGGCGGTCTCGCCGCCGGCCCCCCAGATGAACGGCGTCGCGGTGAACTCGCTGTTGCCGGGGATGAAGAACGGCGTGACCGCCGGGTCGGCCTTCTTGATCTTGGCGACCGCGTCCTTGAGTTCGGCCCAGGTGGCGGGCGGCGTGGTGATGCCGGCCTTGGCGAAGATGTCCTTGTTGTAGAGGAAGCTGCGGATCCCGGCGTACCAGGGCATCCCATAGAGCTTGCCGTCGACGGTCCCGGCGTCCTTGAGGCCCGCGACGAGGTCGCCGTCGAGGTTCGCGGCCTTGACCTTGGCGGTGAGATCGGCCAGCGCGCCCGCGTCGGCGAACTCCGGGGTCCAGGTGGTGCCGACCTCGGCGACATCCGGGGTCGTGTTGCCGGCGATCGAGGTCGTGAACTTGTCCTTGGCGGCGGTCCACGGAACCATCTGTACGTCGAGGTCGGCCTGGGTCTTGTCCTTGAACGCCTTCTTGACCTTGTCGAAATAGGCGCTGGAGTCGGGGTTGGTGCCCTCCATGATCCAGACGGTGAGCTTCTTGCCCGCCCCGGCCGCCGTACCCCCGCCGCCGGTCGCGGTCGAGCCGCCGCCGGAGTTGCCGCACGCGGCCATCGAGGCGACCAGCACCCCGGTCGCGAGCCCCGCCGCGACGCCCTTGCGGTTCGCCGCCATGCGGTGACCGTCGCTTCGCCGATTGCCCATTAGTCCTCCTCGTCGAGTACCCCGGACCGGTGTGACACTAAGTTTCAGATCTCCGGTTGAGGATGGAACTTATCACCACCAGCGGCACAGGGACACCCCCGCCGCGCCGTACCCGGGTTGGCCGGACGAGAGTGGCCTATGTCACGATTCACGGAACCCGTTGCGGGACACAGATTCTGGAGGTCGGCATGGTGCTGCTGGGGGTAGACGTCGGCGGCACGTCGGTTCGCGCCGTGGCCTGCACGCCGGACGGGCGAGTGCTCGGCCGCGGTTCCAGCAGGGGCGGCAACCTGCGGTCCTCGCCGGGTGACGCGGCGGCGAGCATCGCTGGGGCCGTTCGGACCGCGTTGGGCGGTGCCGCCGCGTCGGACACCGCCGACGGTGGCCGGCTCGAGGCGGTCTGCCTGGGCGTCGCGGGCGCCGGCCGGGTCCGGCACGCGGACGTCGCCGACCTGGTACGACGCGCGCTGCGCTCGGCCGCGGGGGACGCGACGCTGGGTGACGCGCGGCTGGGAGACGCGTCGTTGGGGGACGCGCTCCAGGCGGCCGGCACCGGCGACCTGGACGGCGCCGACGGACGGGCGCGCCTGCTCACGGATCTGGACATCGCCTACCGGTCCGCGGCGCCGGGGCCGGACGGTGCGCTGCTGCTCGCCGGGACCGGCGCGGTGGCCGCGACGTACCGCGACTGGCGCCAGACCTCGCGACGGGATGGCCTGGGCTGGCTCCTGGGCGATACAGGTTCGGGGGTCTGGCTGGGGCGTCGCGTCCTGCGCGCGGTGGCCGCGGATCTGGACCGCAACGGTCCGCCCACGGCCATGACGCCGCACGTCCTGGCCATGGTGTCGCTGACCAGCGCCCGGACGGCGGCCTCGGCTGCCTACCCGCGGCCGGAGCCGAGGGACGCCATCGCGCCGGACCCGGTCGCAGACCCGCATGCGGACCCGCACGAGGACCCGCTTCCAGCCTCGCTTGACGAGCCGCTTCCCGATCCGCTTGAGGACAGCCGTTTCAGCCCCGACGCGCCGGAACAGGCCGATACGCCGGACCCGGCCGAGAACAGCAGCACTGCCTCGTCGGGCCCCGAGCTGCCACCGCGCCTCGACGTCGACGCCCAGGACCTCGTGCGGGTGGTCGACCCATTGGCCCCCGCGGACTGGGCCCGGTTCGCCGGCATCGCCCTCAACGCGGCCAAGACCGATGCCGTCGCCGGGCGGCTCGTGGAGGAGGCCGGTGGGGCCCTCTTGGCCACGCTCGCGGCGGTCCGCGGTGGGGTAGGGGGCGCCGACGGGCGTGGCGGCGGGGGCGACATCGTCTTCGCCGGTGGCCTGCTGGCGTCCGGACCGTTGCGGGCCCGCGTGGAGGCGGCCCACCGGGGCTGCGTCTTCGCGCCCCTGCCGGTCGTCGGCGCCTGCGCGGCCGCGGCCCAGGCCGTTGGAGTCGAGCTCGACCGCGAGGCGCTCACCGACGCCCTCATGTAGCGGCCGCCCGATCCACTCCGGGGAGACTTTCGTACCGAATCCGGGAGCAATCACTCCCCACAGCCGCGCGCCCAAGCCGCCCGCAGAGCCGTCCGCCCAAGCCGCCCCAGAGCCGTCCGCCCAAGCCGCCCCAGAGCCGTGCGCCCAAGCCGCCCCCACGGCATTGATCCAGCTACCAAGGCACTTATCCACAGGTCGACCGTTCATCACCTGCACCGATAGCACCATGGTGCCAAAAGGGCAGGTCGCGAACGGTCGTGGTTGCCGCTAGTTGCCGGGGGTCGCCGCGCGTTGCCGCGCGTTGCCGCGCGTTGCCCCGCAGGTACGCCGGGCCGGGCGGCAGCGCCGAAAGAGATCACCGCACCGCCTCCTACGACCCCCGCAGGTTGCCCGGGCCCTACCGTGAGGCCATGGCCTGGCCCTATCTGCCCCACCTGCCCCATCTACCCCGCGCCGTCGACGTCGTCCTGTCCGACCGATTCGTCGGCCGATGGCGCCGCCTGGCGACCCGCGCCACCCACGGCACGGTCGTCGAGTTCGGCTTCGGGTCGGGGCTGAACCTGCCGCACTACCCACCCCAAGTTCACACGGTTCTCGCCGTCGAGCCCGACGACGAGGCCTGGGACGCGGCCTTCCAATCGGGACGGATCGACGCGTTCGCCGCGGCCCGCGGGCAGGACCCGCAGGACGCCGTACGCCGGGTGGGGCTCGACGCGCAGTCGGTCGACCTCCCCGACCACGCCGCCGACGCGGTGGTCAGCACCTGGTCGCTGTGCTCGATCCCCGACCCGGCGGCGGCCCTCGCCCAGGCCGGCCGCCTGCTGGCCCCCGGCGGCCGGCTCCACCTGGCCGAACACGGGCTGGCCCCCTCGCCCCGGGTGGCCGCGGTGCAGCGGCGCATCCAGCCGACCTGGGGTCGCCTGGCCGGCGGCTGCCACCTGGACCGGGACATCCCCGCCCTGCTGCGCGCGGCGGGCTTCGACCCCGCCCCACTCCACCGCGGCTACGCCGCGCCAACCGCGCCGCTGCGCCCCTGGACCTGGTTCGCGGCCGGCGCGGCGGCCCGCAGTCAGGCCGAGCCACCGGTTGACCGCCCCGGCGACTGAACCCACGGATAACCGCCCGGCGATTGTCGGCTTCACCAAGGCCCTTAGTCACTAGTCACCGCCGATGTCGGTCCTAGCGTCGGCCCAAGTGCACCGATCCCCTCGTCCCAGGAGCACCCGATGAGCAATCTGTCGTCCGGACCGACCCCCGCGCCGGGCGCGACGGCCACCGTGTTCCGACTCGCCATGATCTTCACGCTGGGCGCCGTCGCGATGGGTTCCTTGGTCTGCGCCACGGAATCGGGGATGGCCTGCCCCACCTGGCCGGGCTGTTACGTGGGCCAGATCCAGCCGCATCCGGACGTCAACCCGGTCATCGAATTCGTCCACCGGGTGGTCTCGGTGACCACCGGTCCGCTACTGCTGGCCTCGGCGGTCCTGGCGCTGCGCCGGCCGCGCGCGGAGCGGCTGGTCCGCTACCTGCCCTGGCTTGCCCTGCTCGGCGCGTTCGCCGCAGCCGTATTCGGCCGCCAGGTGGTGCTCTACGGCCTGCCGCCGGCCCTCGGGGTGCTTGATCTGGGGCTGTCCCTCGTCGCCATGGTCGCGATCACGACGGCGGCGGTCGCGCTCTCCCGTACGCCGTACGCGCACGCACCCAGCCGCGTCTCCCGGCTGGCCTGGAGCGGGGTGGGCACGCTGATCTTCATGCACGTCCTGGGCATCCTCACGGCCGGCCCCGGTTCCTACACCCGGTGCATGGGATGGCCGATCTGGCGGATCATCGACTCCGATCAGGCGCCGGCGCTGCAGTGGGTCCGGATCGGACTCGCCGTCCTGGCGACGGGCCTGATCGTCGCGGCCGCGCACGCGGCCTGGGGCCGCCCCGACCTGCGTCCGGTGGCCGCCGCGCTGGTCGCGTTGTGGGTCCTCGAACTCGCCGTGGGTCTCGCGATGGGGGGACAACGGATCAGCATGCTCGGCGCCGCGGTCTATTCGCTGACTGCCGTGGCCATCGTGTTCACGATGGGGTTGCTGGCGGCGCGCGGTTCGATCGAGCGGGTGCTCCCGCCCGGTGCGGCCTACTACGACGACGAGACCGAGTCCTGGACCGTGCAGCCGGTGGCCGGCCGGCGCTGACCCCGCCCTCGGCCGGCGGCCCCCACAGCCGGGTGTGCCACTCGCCGCCGCTGCCAGCTCAGGCGGTGGGGGGCGCCGGCGCGTCCAGGCCGTGGAAGAGCACGGTGACCAGGCTGTCCGCGAGGGCCCGCGCGGCGATCGGTCCACCGGGGCGATACCACTCCACCAGCGAGTTGATGGTGCCGTAGATGAAGCGCGTGATGGTCCTCGCGTCGATGTCCGCGCGCAGCGCACCCTCGGCGCAGGCGTCCTCCACCAGAGCGGAGAACCGCTGGTCGAAGGCCCGCCGTCGCTCCAACGCGGCCCGCTCCACCTCGGTGTTGCCGCGCACCCGTAGCAGCAGCGTGACGTAGGGCAGCTCCTCGTCGAGCACCAGCACCGCGTGCCGCACCATGCCCTCCAGCCGCTGCCGCGCCGTCAACCCCGGCGCCTGCTCCTCCTCCAGCGCCGACTCCAGCGCCCGCAGGGCCCGGTCGCACGCCCGCTGCAGCAGATCCTCCTTGCTGGGCACGTGGTAGTAGATGCCGGCCTTGGAGATCCCGAGGTACTCCGCGAGCAGCCCCATCGACGTGCCCTCATAGCCGTGCCGGTTGAAGACCTCGACCGCCACCGCCAGGATCGACTCCCCGTCATAGCCGGGCCGCCTCCGGCGCGCCGAACCCGGTGCCGCGGTGCTGGCGATCTTGGTCATGCGTGCGATTGTTTCAGCTCCGGGGACGCCTCGGCGGGCCGCGCTCTGACCGTTTGGTCGGGGCGATGAATGGTGTTGCGCCGCACCACGCTCGCCGGCCGGCAGGCGGGGTCGAGCGAACCTCCTGAGAGCGACCCGAGGGCCGGCGCCGCAACGCTCACGCCAGGCGTTGGATGCGGCGGGCGATGCGGTCGTGCGCCGTGAGGTAGTCGGCCAGCCGCGACGAGACGAGCTGCCCCGACCGTACGACGTGGCGTCCGGCCACCACGGTGTCCCGTGCGGCGACCGGACCGCACCGCAGCCACGCCTCGACCGGGTCGGCGAGGGCGCCGGCGAAGGTCGGACCGCTCAGATCCCAGACGGCCAGGTCGCCGCAGGCCCCGACGCTGACCTCGCCGATCTCCCCGACGCGCCCCAGACACCCGGCGCCACCCCGGGTGGCCCGCTCCAGCACGAACCGCGCATCGACGCTGTCGGCGCCACCGCGCAGCTTGGCCAGCAGCAGCGCCTCGCGGGCCTCCAGCCACAGGCTGCCGGCATCGGCCGACGACGAACCGTCGACCCCCAGTCCGACCGGGCAGCCCGCCGCGACCAGGTCGGCCACCGGCGCGATGCCCGAGGCCAGGATGAGGTTGCTCGATGGACAGTGCGCGACGCCCACCCCCGCCGCCCCGAGGCGCCGGACCTCCTCGTCGTTGGGTCGCACGCAGTGCGCCACCCAGGTGCGGTCGCCGGCCCAGCCGACCTCGCGCAGGTAGTCGTACGGCCGGGCGCCGAACCGCTCCAGCGAGTAGGCGTCGTCCTCGGCGTTCTCCGCGAAGTGGGTGTGCAGGCGGACGTCGAGGCGTTCCGCCAGCTCCGCCGTACGAACCATCAGCTCGCGCGTCACCGAAAACGGCGAGCACGGCGCGAGCGCGATCCGCACCATCGCCCCGGGCTCGGGGTCGTGATGGCGCCGTACGGCGTCCTCGCAGGCGGCCAGGATCTCGTCGTCGTCCTGGACGACGTCGTCCGGCGGCAGCCCACCGTCCTTGACAGACAGCGACATCGAGCCGCGGGTCGGGTGGAATCGCACGCCCAGGTCCCGGGCGGCCTCGATCTCGGCGGTCAACAGGTCGCCGGCGCCGCGGGGGTGCAGGTAGAGGTGGTCGGTGCTGGTGGTACACCCCGACAGGGCCAGCTCCGCCAGACCCACCCAGGCCGAGACGTTCACCGCCTCGGTGTCGATGGCGGCCCACAACGGATACAGCGTGCGCAGCCAGCCGAACAGCGGCGCTCCGGTCATCGGCGGATAGGCGCGGGTGAGGTTCTGGTAGAGGTGATGATGCGTGTTGACCAGCCCCGGCGTGACCAGGCAGCCGGTGGCGTCCAGCCGGTGCGTGGCCGGCGGCGGCGGGTCGCCCGCCCCACCGACCGCGGCGACCATCCCGGCGCGGATCGCCACCCAGCCGCCGGGGATCTCGCGCCGGGCGGAGTCCATCGTGACCAGCAGCCGGGCATCGTGGATCAACAGGTCGGCGGTCATGGTGTCCTCCAGCGGGGTCGGGTGCACCCCCATGGTGGCGCAGGCCCGGCCGACCCGGATCGCAAACCCGAGGTTGCAGGCATGGATGCAGGGTTGGGGTCGTGGGAGCAACCCCAACCCTGCAGCGCCGGATGCAATCTCGACGCGATCAGTCGGCCTCGACGCGATCAGCCGGGCTCGACGCGATCAGCCGGGCTCGACGCGATCAGCCGGCTCAGCCGTTCTCCCCGTGGCCTTCCTCCCGACGCCGCTCGGCCCGGCGACGTTACTCGGTCCGGTGGTCGGGTCGGCCCTCGTCGATGACCTCGCCGTCGACGACGTCGTCCGGAGCATGCGGATCGTCGGACTCACCGACGACGACGTCCTGCGGGTCCTCGTCGTCGAGATCGTCGTCCTCCAGGTCGTCGGCCCGCTCCTGAGCCAGCAACCGGTAGAGGCCGCGGCGGCTCTCTTCCAGCAGCTCGGTCGCGGCCCGGGTCACGTCCGGATCGCCGGCCTGGCCCACGGCGCGCGTCGCCAGGCCGAGCTTGCCCAGTGCGACCCACAGCTCCGCCGTACCGCCGAGGCCCTGCTCGGCCTCCGCCGTGACGTCCTCGGCCACACCCTCCCAGGGGCGGGCCCGGTCGCCGATCTGCTCGACCTCGGCCCGGCCGGCGTCGGTGAGCGTGAAGACCTTCCCGCCGCCATCGGCGGGGACGATGAGACCCTCGTCCTCCAGTTGGGCCAGCGCCGGGTAGATCGCGCCCGGGCTCGGACGCCAGGCGCCGCCGGTGCGCTCGTCGAGCGTCCGGATCACCTGGTAGCCGTTGAGGTCGCCCTCGGCGAGGAGGCCGAGGATGGCCAGCCGTACGTCGCCGCGACGAGCCCGCCCGCGCTGTCCGCGCGACCCGCCCCGGTGTCCGCGGTGTCCGCGCCGACCGCCGGGCCCCATGGGACCGCCGGGCTCGCCGGGCCCTGGCGCCACGGAGCCGGCCCGGCCCGGGCCGCCGAACGGCCCGCGGGGCCCGAAGGGACCCTCTTCGCCGAACGGCCCGTTGGCGCCGAACGGCCCGTTGGGTCCGAATGGTCCGTGGGCGCCGAAGGGCCCGTCGGGTCCGAAGAACGCGCCGATGCCGCCGAATTCGGCCGGTCCCCCACGCCCCCAGGGGCCGCCTCGGTCCTGCTGGTCGCGGCGGTCGCGCTCACGCGGGCCGCGCCCGCCGAACTCCTCGCGCGGGCCGCGTCCCGGGTAGTCACCGCGGGGGGCCTGGGGTCGCCGCGGTCCACCGCCGCGCGGGCCGCGGGCGTCGCCGCCCCGGCGGTCGTCCCAGCGTCGCTCGTCGCGACCCCAGCCGGGGCCGCAGTTCCAGTTGTCGTTGTTGTCGCCATGCATGAATGAGTGTCCTTTCGTGGCCGGCGCGCGCGTCATCGCGGCGGCGCTCGGCCGATCTTCCCGTGGTGTGGTGCCGGTGTCCCTTGTCGAAGGGAGGGCGCGGGTCGTCCTCGCGCGATCTGCTCGCGCGGCGCCGCTCGCGCCGTCGGGTCGGTCGGCCCGCGCTGGCACTCCGCGCGGCGATCCGGACCCCGCCTGGGCGCCGATCGCGCCCGCACCACCAGCATGCAACGACTATCGCGATATGTCAACGATATATCGCTAGGAGTGTCAGGCGGCCTGCGCCTCCTGGTCCGGGCCGTTCAGCAGCTCCGCGCCGGGGCCCGTCGTGGGCTCGATGTCGGTGTCGATCAGGGCGTCCGCCCGCAGGATCACGCGATCCAGCAGCACCTCGACCCCACCATGGGCCGAACCCGGCGTGCCGGCGGGGCCCCCATCGCACACCGTGATCCCCGCCGTACCACGGGTTGCCCAGGCCCACCGGACCCGCTCGCCCACCCGCACACGCACCAGCAAGGCCACGCCGGGACGGACCCCCAGCAGCCGCACGCTCGTGCCGGTGACCAGCACCGATCCGTCCACCAGGAGTTCGCCGTCGAGGGGCGCCTCGCCCGGCGCGGGCAGCGCGGCGCCGACCGACCCACGGCGCAGCGCGTTGAGGAGCCGCTCGTTCGCGGGGGTACGTCGGGCGTGGGTGAGCACGTCGATGGCCGCCCGCTGCACCAACACCGCAGCGGCGCCGACCCGGCAGACCTGCGCGAGCACGGCCACCACGGCATCGGGCGTGACGGCGGATCCGTGGGGCGGCGAGTCCGAGCCGGCCGCGCCGTAGCCATGCACCCGGGCCCGCGCCGCGTCGACGCCGACGTCCAGCAGCCCAGCCTCCGCGAGGTCGGCCAACAGAGCGGCAACCGGGTCGATCGGTGCGGCCGCGGCCCGGGCGCGCAGACCGCGCAGCACGCCGGCGAGCAGCACCTCCACGGGCTGGGCAAGATCAGGGGCGACGCGGTCGACCGCGTCGTCGGCGAGGATGCGCGCGGCCGGCGGCTCCACAGCGGCAGGCTGGCCAAGGGTGGACTGGGCAACCGCGGACCGGCCAACCTCGGGCTGGGCGACGGCGGACCGGTCAACCTCGGGCTGGGCAACCGCGGACTGGGCGACGGAGATCGGGGTGGGCATCGGGTTTTCCCCTTCGAGCAGGCGGGGCGGCGCAGCTCTCCGTGGAAGAGAGCGGGCCGCGGGGCAGGTGACGGAGCGGGCGCTGCCGTCGGGAGCCGGGATCAGCGACAGAGCGACGCGGCGACGCGACACGCGTCGATCCAGCGGCGCCGAACCCGGCTGACCTGCATTCGCTGCACGATGTAGCCCTTCAGAGTGGAGAAACAAGCGGGGCGAGGGGCCACCGTTCTCATCGGCAGCCCGTCGTTGCGTTATAGGAACAATAAGGCGCCATTATCCATCGACGCACGACCCCGCCCGCATTCCGAGACACGCCACCTCAGGTCGCCTCGGGGCGCCGGCCCTGCGGACCGTGACAGCCGTCGCGACAGGGTCGCTGTCGCTGGGGCAGCAGCGAGGCTGTCACGAGGTCTGTCAAGGCCGGGACGACGGCGGATGAGCGAAGCCTCCGACCAGACGTGCCCGCACGGGAGCCTCCGGCCAGACGTGCCCGCGCGGGATCACCCGCCCAGACGTGATTGCACGGGATCACCCGACGTGCGCGGCAAGGGCGCCGGGCGGTGGGCGCCGGGCGGTGGGCACCGCGAAGCGGCCCACCCCGTGCGGCGTACCGCTAGCGTTCTGACATGACGCAGCCGGCATTCCCCTCTCCCGACTACCACCGCGGCCGCAAGGCCCTCGTCACCGGCGCGGCCAGCGGCATCGGCCTGGCCTGCGCGGAGAAGTTCGCGGCGCTCGGCGCGCAGGTCATCGCGGTCGACGTGAACGCCGAAGGGCTCACCGCCCTGGCCGACCGCGTCGAGGGCATCGTGCCCACCCCGTGCGACCTGTCCAACCTCGACGCCCTGGCCGAGGCGCTGCCCCATGACGTGGACATCATCGTGAACAACGCGGGGATCCAGCAGGTCGCCCCGATCGAAGAGTTCCCGCTGGAGAAGTTCGAGCTGATCATGACGGTGATGCTGCACGCGCCGTTCTACATCGTGCGGCAGAGCCTGCCGCACATGTACGCCCGGGGTTGGGGCCGCATCGTCAACCTCTCCTCGGCGCACGGCCTGTCGGCCAGCCCGTTCAAGAGCGCCTACGTCACGGCCAAGCATGGTCTGGAGGGCCTCAGCAAGGTCATCGCCCTGGAGGGGGCGCCGCACGGGGTCACCTCGAACACCGTCAACCCGGCCTACGTGCGCACCGCCCTCGTCGAGAAGCAGATCGCCGACCAGGCCAAGGCCCACGGCATCCCCGAGTCCGAGGTCATCGAGAAGATCATGCTGGAGCGGGTCTTCGTGAAGCGGCTCATCGAGCCCGAGGAGGTCGCCGACCTGTGCGCCTTCCTCACCGGCCCGTCGAGCGCGTCGATGACCGGGTGCAGCTACCCGATCGAGGGCGGCTGGACCGCGTACTGACGCCGCTCACCCCACCGTGGGGATCGTGCCGACCCACGGGTCGGCCGCTTCCAGCTGCGCAGCCAACGACAGCAGCGTCTCGTCCTCGCCGAGGCGGGCGCCGAGCATCACGCCATACGGCAGTTCGACCGCCGCCTCCCCCGCGCCGGTGACCTCCCGGTGCAGCGGCAGCGAGATCGCGGGTCGCCCGGTGAGGTTATAGGTGCTGGTCCACGGCGTGAACGCGCACTGGGCGTCGAAGTCGGCGGCCGGGTCGGCGTCGTCGCGCAGCGAGCCGATCGGGGCCGGCGGCTGGGCCAGGGTGGGGGTCAGGATCACGTCGTAGGAGTCCCAGGCGACGGCCGTCGCCCGCGCGAGCTGCTGGGTGGCGGCGACCGCCACGGCGTACTCGATCCCGCTCACCGCCCGGCCGCGCTCGCGCAGCCACCGCGTCAGGGGCGTGAGCAGGTCCTCAGCC
Source organism: Actinomycetota bacterium (assembly GCA_020161845.1). Classification (GTDB taxonomy): domain Bacteria; phylum Actinomycetota; class Actinomycetes; order Actinomycetales; family Dermatophilaceae; genus Austwickia. Next base: position 38,730 of record JAIUNK010000005.1, on the reverse strand, counting down.
TGCGGCGGCAACGGGATCGACAGGGCCAGGACGGACCACAGGGCCGCGAAAGCCGCCCACCGGTCGGCGGGGAACGGTCGGGGCGCCTCCGTGACGTCGTGGCCCAGGCCGCGGAGCACCGCCTCGGCGCGCTCAACGGCCCGCAGCGCCGCCGGCGCCACCGCGCAATCGGCGATGATCGGCTCCCGCAGAACCCCCACCCGCAGGGGGCCGGGGGGGCGGTCGCAAGCCTGCAGGTACGTCGTGGCCGGCGGGGGCAACCGATAGCCGTCGCCCGGCCAACCGATGGTCAGCACGTCGAGACCGAGGGCCGTGTCGCGCACGGTCCGGGTCAGGACGCCGTTCGTGGCCAGTCCCGGCCCGTCGACCCCCAACGGCCCGGGGCTGATCCGGCCGCGCGACGTCTTCAGCCCGACGAGCCCGCAGGCGGCCGCGGGGATCCGGATGGACCCACCGCCGTCGCTGCCGTGCGCGATGGGGACCAGTCCCGCGGCGACGGCGGCCGCGGCCCCGCCGGAGGAGCCCCCGGCCGAGCGGGTGAGATCCCAGGGGGTGCGGGCCGGTGGGGCCACGTCGGGTTCGGTGTAGCAGGGGAAGCCGAACTCGGGGGTGGTGGTCTTGCCCACCACGATGGCGCCGGCGTCCCGCAACCGGTGCACCACCCCGTCGTCGACGTCCGCGACGTTGCCGAGCAGGGCGCGCGAGCCTGCGACGTACGGCATTCCCGCGACCGGATTGAGGTCCTTGACCGGGCAGGGCACGCCGAGCAGCGGCGGCAGGTCGCGCTCGCGGTCCGCACGGTTCGGCACCTCGGCGAGGCGCCGGTCGGCCTCGGCGGCCGCCTGCATCGCCTGCTCGGTCGCGACGTGCACGAAGGCGCCGACCCGCGGCCCGACGTCGGCGATCCGCCGCAGCGTCGCCTCCACCACGGCGCTGGCCGTGGTCGCGCCGACCCGCAGCGCCGCGGCGGTCCCCAGGGCGGTGGTCAGGTCGGGTTCCCCGCTCGGACCCGGGCGGCCCGGGTACGGCGCAAGCGCTGCCATGACCCGCATCCTGGCAGATCGGCCGCGGCCCTGGAGGCGCCGCACCCGGAGAGCCAGGAACCCGAGGCGCCCGCCCCGGGTGCGCCGGCGTCCGGGCGGGCCGATAGCGTGCCGCCATGGAGCACAGGTATCTCGGCGCCAGCGGCCTGAAGATCAGCGCGATCACCTACGGCAACTGGCTCACCCACGGATCGCAGATCGAGAACGATGCCGCCACCGCCTGCGTGCGCGCGGCCCTGGAGGCGGGGATCACCTCGTTCGACACGGCGGACGTCTACGCCAACACCGCGGCCGAGACGGTCCTCGGCGCGGCCCTGCAGGGGCAGCGTCGCGAGTCGCTGGAGATCTTCACCAAGGTCTACTGGCCGACCGGTCCGGGCGGGCCGAACGACTGCGGGCTGTCCCGCAAGCACATCATGGAGTCGATCAACGGGTCGCTACGCCGGCTGCAGACCGACTACGTCGATCTCTACCAGGCTCATCGCTATGACACCGAGACGCCGCTGGAGGAGACGATCGCGGCCTTCGGCGACGTGGTGCGCTCGGGCAAGGCCCTCTACATCGGGGTGAGCGAGTGGACCGCCGAGCAGATCCGCGCCGGTCAGGCCCTCGCGCACCAGGCCGGCTTCTCGATCATCTCCAGCCAGCCGCAGTATTCGATGCTCTGGCGGGTCATCGAGGACGAGGTGGTCCCCACCTGCCGGGAGCTGGGCATCTCCCAGATCGTCTGGTCGCCGATGGCGCAGGGCGTGCTCTCGGGCAAATACGCCCCCGGCAGTCCCGCGCCGCAGGGCAGCCGCGCCACCGACAGCTCGGGTGGTCAGGCGATGATCGCGCGATGGATGCGCGACGACGTACTGACCGCCGTGCAACGCCTGCGGCCCGTCGCGCAGGCGGCCGGACTGTCGATGGCGACCCTGGCCATCGCCTGGGTGCTGCAGAACGACAATGTCGCGGCGGCGCTGGTCGGCGCCTCCCGTCCGGAGCAGCTCGCGGATAGCGTGGCTGCCGCCGGCGTACGGCTCGACCAGGCCACCATGGTCGCCATCGACGAGGCCCTGGGTGCGGTCGTGGAGCGGGACCCGGACAAGACGGCCGAGAACGCCCCGAAGAGCCGGCCCTGCTGAGTCACTGACCGCGCACGGGTCGGCCGTTCGGGACGGTCGATGACAGATACATGGACCGTTGTCCCTGGTGAGAGCCTCTTTTACCGTAGCCTGCGTGGATCCGAACGTCGGTGGCGAGGGGTTGCGCCGCACCAGGACGCCCGGGCCCGGGCCCGGGCCTGGGCCTGGGATCCGCGGGGTCGGGCTGGCCGCTGCCCCGCCTCCATTGCGTCCGGCCGCCGCGACGGAGGGTGCCCACCCGGTACGCCGTGAGCCGGCCGCGGATCAACGGCGCCGGCGGCCCTCGACGTACGACGTGACCGACGGCCGCCCCGTCACCCTGGACCCGGCCGTGGACCCGCCGCTGCCGCTGCGGCGCAGCCGGCCGTTCTGGCTGTTCTGGACCGGCGAGACCATCAGCGTCTTCGGCACCGAGGTGACCTCGCTGTTGCTCAGCCTGCTGGCGGTGGTGGTGCTCGACGCGCCGCCGGTCTGGGTGGGCCTGATCAACGCGATGCTGTGGCTGCCCTGGGTTGTCATCGGGCTGCCGACCGGCGCGTGGGTCGACCAGCGGACCCCCCGGGCGGTCATGGTCGTCAGCGACCTGGTGGCCGCGGCGGCGCTGCTGAGCATCCCGATCGCGTGGCTGCTGGAGCTGCTGACGCTGCAGCATCTGGCCGTGGTCACCTTCGCGGTCGGCACCACCAATGTGTTCTTCCGGTCCGCCTATCCCAAGCTGGTCGCCACCCTGGTGCGCCGCGAGGATCTGCCGACCGCCAACTCCTACCTGACCGGCAGCGAGTCGGTCGCGCAGGTCGGCGGGCCGCCGGTCGGAGGGGCTCTGGCCGCCCTGCTGGCCCCGGCGCTGGCGGTCCTGCTCGATGCGGTCTCCTACCTCGTCTCCGCCGTCTTTCTCATGGTCATCCCCCGATCGGCGCAGCGCTGGCGACCACCGGCCGGCTCCACCGCGCCGCTGCGCGACCGGATCGCGACCGGCTGGCGGTTCACGTTCGCCGACCGCTACCTGCGCTATTTCACGATCCAAGGCGCCCTGAGCAACACCGGCCTGACGGGGTTCCAGGCCCTGCTCGTGCTGTTTCTCGTGCGCGAGCTCGGGATGTCGGGGCCGGAGGCCGGGATGGCGGTCGCGGTGCAGGGGGCCGGCACCCTGATCGGCGCGGTGGTCGCCCCGATGGTCGGGCGGCGGCTGGGCTCGGCGCGGGCGACCGTGTGGCTGTTCTGCGGCGTCGGGGTGGGGGCCCTGCTGCTGCCTTGGGGCGCCCCCGGCTGGCGCACCGGCCTCCTGCTGGCGGGCATGTTCCTCATCGGCGCCTGCGTGGTCTGCGCCAACGTCATCCGCGGCGCCTGGCGGCAGTCCTATGTGCCGCTGGAGCTGATGGCCCGCACCAGCACGGCGGCCCAGACCGTGAACTCCTCGCTGATGCCCATCGCCGCGGTCAGCGCCGGCTGGCTGGGGCAGGAATTCGGGCTCGTGCCGGCGGTCGCCGTGATGGGTGGCATCGTCGCGGCCGTGTCGTTCACCGCCCCCGTCAGCCCGCTGCGGGGACGGCGGGACCTGCCCGACGAGCCCACCTCCGAGGTGCTCGCCGTCGCCGAGGTGCCGGAGCCGGCGTGGCAGGATGTGCGCTGACCGACGCCGGGCCCTGGCCGTTCACGCGGACACCACTGCACGATCGTCCACGACGGCGCTACCGTGGGGTTCGAGGCTGTAGTTACCACTCAGTTAGCCAGGGGCAGCGGATGGAACCGATGACGAGCACGGAACGCATCTTCTTGCGTCTGGAGCGCGACGGATTCCCCATCGACGTCGTCGGCATCACCGTCCTGGAGTCCGGGGTGCTCGGCCCGGTGCCCTTCGAGGCCGTCCGGGAGACGATGGCGCGCAGCATCGTCGAGGCGCCCTACCTGCGGCGGCGGGTGTCGCGCGCGCCGCTGGGCATCGGTGAGGACCACTGGATCTGGGGCGAGACCGTCGACCTCGACGAGCACGTGCACCGCACCACCTGCCCCGCGCCCGGCGACGAGCAGGCCATGCTCGACCACATCCTGGAGCTGACCAAGGACCCGCTGGACCGGGCTCGCCCGCTGTGGGAGACCTGGTATGTCGAGGGACTGACGGGCGACCGCACCGCCGTGGTGCTGCGCGGCCACCATGCGTTGACCGATGGCATCGGGTTCATGAAGCTCTACCAGTCGCTGTTCGACACCGATCCGACCGCCGGCCTGCCGGTGGTCCCACTCGACGACGCGGAGGTCCTCGAGGACGAGGTGCCCGCGGCCGCCGTGGACGCCGGCGCGGTGGCCGGCGCGGTGGCCGGCGCCGTGCCCGGCGCTGTGCCCGGCGAGCGGGAGCCGAACGCCCTGTTCCGCGCCGCGGCCGAGGTGCCCGAGCGGATGCTCGTCAACACGCTCACCGGCCTGCGGATCGCGCGGACCGTGGCGCAGGGCGCGCCGGCGGCCGCGGTGAAGCTGCAGCGAGACGTCGTACGACGCGTCACCGGACTGCCCCGGCCCGGGCACCAGGGCACCCTGCCGCGCCTGCCGCGGCTGCCCCGATTCATCCCCTCGTTCACCTCGCACCCGCCGGTGACCCGGTTCAACCAGCATGTCGCCGACCCGGCCAAGTCGATGGCGGTGCTCTCGTTGAAGCTGGCCGATGTCGAGGCGGCTCGCGCGGTCGTTCCGGGCGCCACGGTCAACGACGTGATCCTGACGATCCTCGCCGGGGCCTTGCGCAGCTACCTCGAACCGTACGCCGAGGTCCCCGCGAAACCGCTGGTTACCACCTGCCCGGTCAACGTTCGGCGCGACCCGGGCCGGGAGACGTCGGCCACCTCCGGCAACGCTTTCACGGCGATCTGGATCGAGTTGCCCGTGCACCTCGACGACCCGGTCGATCGGCTCGCCTTCGTGCACGCCGGCTCCTCGCGCGCCAAGAGCGGGCTGAAGAACTCCCGCGCATCCTGGGACCTGCTCTCCGACGTGGGCGATCTGCTGCTACCGAGCCTGGTATCGGCCGCGATGGAATTCGCCGGGTCGAAGCCGTTCCAGTGGTTCCCGCCGACGCTGAATCTGTCCACCTCGACGCTGCGGGCCTCGGCGCAGCCGCTCTATCTGTGTGGCCGCCGGGTGGAGCACTTCTACGCTCGCACCATCATCTGCCCGCCGGTACACCTGTTCGTCCACGCGATCACCTACGACGGCAAGGTCGAAATGGGGGTGCTGTCGGTGAAACAGATCGTGCCCGACCCCAGGCGCCTCACCGACGCCATGCGTGCCGAGCTCGACCTGCTGCTGCAACGCCGCCAGGAGCTGGTCAGCCGCTGATCAGCTCCTGGCGGGGGCGACGCTGACCGGCGGGGTGCGACGGGAGATTCAGCCGGCGTGTTGGGCCCGCCTGCGGCGATGCGTGATTCGGCGCCAGACCCAGGTCTGCGGCACCACCTGACCGGTCGCGAGGTATTCCACGGTCGAGACGTAGAACAGCGCGTCGCGCAGGTCGGCCAGGCCGTGTGGGCTCCCGGCGACCAGAAGTTGGTCGCCGACGGCCAGGGCGGTCTCCGGGTCCGGCGCGAGGGTCTTGACGCCGTCCCGAATGAGCAGCAGGGGTAACGCCGCGAGCTGGACCTCCCGGTCGTCGGGGTGCCGCAGGAGGTTGCCGATGGTGAGTTCGTGTCTGGTCAGCCATCGCGCGACGGCCGGCGCCTCGGCGGCGTTGATCGTGAGTACTTCCCGCTCCGGCACCGCGCGGCCACAGCGCTGCAGCAACTCGTCGCGCAGCCGGACGGCCTGCTCCTCATCCCCTTCCACCACGCTCTCGACGAAGCTGAAGAACCGGGGCGTCAGCACCCGGGCCAACAGCTCGCGAGCCACCAGGTCCGTCGCCACATAGATGGAGTCGATATCCAGCGCCCGAAGCAGCGGCAGATTGGCGTTGGTGGCCTGACGCACGCAAACGTACGCCGCCGGATTGGCCAGGCTCGCACGCTCGGCGAGTGCGATATTCGTCGTGTCATTGTCGGTGCCCGCCACGAAGCCGACGACGTCGCTCAGGTCCGGCTCGCTGTCGGCGCCCACCTGTTCCACGTCCAGCCCGGACGCACTCAGATCCGCCGTGACTTGCTCTGCAAAGGCACCGTCACCGCAGATCAACCAGCGTCCCTCGCGCAGCCCGGCACGCAATTCCGGCAACTCGTGTTCGTCGTTGTCCATCAGCCACTGCAGGAGCTGATAGGTGACGGGTCGGAGCAGGGCCAGCGCCAGGTAGCCCCCATACCGGTCGTCGGGATTGATCAGGGCCCGCGGCGAGAAATCCTCGATCCGCGCCTGGATCCGCCGGTTCGTGCACCGGACGACGACGGGCACATCCGGTCGCAACGCGGAGACGCACATGACCACCGCCAGGTTGACCTCGTCGTCGTCCGTGAGGGCGAGCACACCGGAACAGTCCGGGTGCCCCAGGCCGGCCAGACCCAGCACCGCCGGAATGCGCGCGTCCGCCTCCAACGCCGGCACGTCGGCGGTGAGCTGGTCCGTCTCGAGGAGGTCGATCCGCGCGCGGTCGTGATCCAGGACGACGAAGCGCTTGCGCCGTTCATCCAGCTCCATGCCGACTGACCGACCAGTTTGGCCGTAGCCCGCGAGCAGCAAGAAGGGCTCCCGCATCCGGGCGACCTTGCGCCGGAACCGTTGCATCGCCCAGGCATCTTGGAAGGAGGGTTCCTGCAGCATCGCAAACATCACACCGATCGCATACGCCCAGCTGATGACGAGCATAAAGATCGAGAAGGTGATCCACATACGCTGCGGATAACTGAACATGTAGGGGGTCTCGCTAAAACCGACCGTCGTGAGCGTGATGCTCATGTGATAGAAGGAATCGAAAAAGGTCATGTAATACAGATTTCCCTGGTCGTCCACACCAGGGATCAGCGTCATGCCCGCCGTGGCGATGCTGAACACGACGACGACGAGGACGAACGGCCAGCGCATGCGCCGCAACACGAGGAAGATCGCGTCGGTCGAGGGCTGCGCGGTCGGGATCGGCACGTCCCTGCGCCGCCGGGTGGGGACCCGGCGGGTGCGGAAGTTCAACAGGTGCAGCGGGTTCACCATGGTCGGCCCGTGGTCACCGACGGCGGAACGACAGGGTCTCGACGGTGAGCAGGACGACGGAGACGATGTTGGCGAGCAGCGCCCCCGCGGAGAGCGAGACCATGCTGGACGTGGCCTCGGCGTCCAGGCCGGACCCCGAGACGTGCGTGGCCCACACCCACACCGTGGTGGCGGCCACCAACTGGAGCACGGCCACCAAACTCGTGGCCAGGTGCACGGCACCCAATTGCGTGCGATCCCCGAACTTGAGAATCATTGCGATGAGGTTGACGAACACCGCCAGGAAAAGTTCGTAGACGTTGTGGACCCGGGCATCGGCGATGTCGCCCATGACAAATCCGAAGTTGAGCGTGGCTGCCGACAGAATGAAAAAACCGAAGACGACCTTTTCAAGATTCACGCCAGCATCCTAGTCTGATTCACGTGGCGGTCGGCCGACCCACGCCGCGCGACCGCCCCCGATCGATCAAGCTCAAGTCCAGGTGAGGTCGGCCCTAGACTGGCGGCATGGTTCTTCGGCGCTCCGCCAACGATCTGCTGCCCATCGGAACCGTCGCCGAGCGCGCCGGGATCTCTGTGCCGACGCTGCGCTTCTACGAGGAGGCGGGCCTGCTGGCTCCCGAGCGGACGGCGGGCAATCAACGTCGATACCCGCGGCATGTGCTGCGGCGGCTGGCGTATGTAAAGGCCGCCCAACGGTTTGGCCTGTCCCTGGCCGAGATCCGGTCGGCGCTGGATGGGCTCCCGCGCAACCAGGCGCCGACCAGGAAGGACTGGAAGCGGCTGTCGAAGTCCTGGCACGACGCCCTGCAGGCGCGCATCGACGAGCTGGTGGCGCTGCGCGACACGACCAACCAGTGCATCGGCTGCGGCTGCCTGTCGACGAAGAATTGCCCGATCGACAACCCGCAGGACGTGATGGGGCACGAGGGCTCCGGCGCCCGACGCTGGCCGGGCGCTTCGGGCCCTTCTGCCCGCTGACGGGGCAGGGGTCCTCGCGTTAACCTGCTGGCGTGCCGACCTCGCTGAGCACATGCACGACGATCACGACGTACGACGGGGCCACGCTCGCCGTCCAGCTGCGCGGCGCCCCCGCAGCGGAGCCACTGCTCCTCATCGCCGGTCAGGGCCTGTCCGGCGCCGCCTGGGACCCGGCCGCGGACGGATTCGCGGCCCGCTACCGGGTCATCACCTACGACCATCGGGGCACGGGCGGTTCGGAGGTCGCGTTTCCCGGCGAGCCCCTGCAGTGGAGCACCCGGGCGGCCGCCCGCGACGCGATCGCGGTGCTCGACCGACTTGGGGTGGCCCGGGCGCACGTCTACGGTCACTCGATGGGCGGCCGGATCGCGCAGTGGCTGGCCGCGGAGGCACCGCACCGGGTGGCCGCGCTGATCCTCGGGGGGACCACCGGGGGCGATTCCCACGGCGTACCGCGCCGCGAGGCGATCTCCGCGGCCCTTGCCGGTGGGGACCCTGCTGTCCTGGGGCCGCTGTTCTTCCGGGCGTCGTGGTTGGCCGAGCATCCGGAGTATGCCGACGTGCCGATGCGTACGACGTCGGCGGTGGCCCGCCGCGCCCACTTCGCGGCGAGCCAGTCCCACCACGCGTGGGACGTGCTGGGCACCATCGCCGCCCCGACGCTGGTCGTGCACGCCCTGGACGACGAGATCTGCCCGAGCGAGAACGCCCGCCTGTTGACCCAGGCCATCCCCGATGCAGAGCTGCACCTGCTCGACGACGGCCGACATGTCTACTACGCGGGCGGTCGCGAGGCGAACGAGGCGGTGCTGTCCTTCCTGCGCCGCCACCCGTTGCGCTGATCCGCGCCGAACCGGGCGTGGACCCCGCCGCCGGCCGAGACGCGCTCAGCCGGCGATGAGCCCGGGGATCGGGTCCGTCGCGCCGACCTCGGCCAGGCTGGGCTCGCGGACCGCGGGGGTGTAGCCGCCGGCGAACACCCGGCCGGACCCGCCGCGGTCGAACACGACGAGCGCGCCCTGCTCGACCATCCGCCCGCCCGGGGCGGCACACCACATCCGCGTCACCGCGGCGCCCCCGCCCGCCTCGGCCCGCGGACCGGCCACGACCGTGAGGGGCTCGGCGGCACCGTCCCGCCGCACGATCGTCTGGCGCAGCACGCCCCCGTCGACGACCACCACGCGACTGGCCGCGGCGCGCTCCTGGGCGAGGTCGCCGTCCAGGTCGAAGATATCCACCGACAGCGCCGTGACCTGGGTCAATCCGGTGGCGAGCACGGTCGGCTCAGACATGGTCACGGTGCCACCCTGCGCACTCATGGTGTGCCGCAGCAGCCGGCCGTCGGCGTCGACGATGAACACCTCCGGGTCGCCGTACGCGTGGCCGACGATCGAGGCCCCCACCGCCCGAACCGACCCGAACCCCTCCCCGAGCACCGCGTCGGTGGCGACGTCGGCGACCACCGGGCCGTCGGTGTTCTCCCGCAGCAGCTCGACGAGCAGGTAGTGCAGCCGCCCCTGGGCATCCGTCGCGACGAACGACTCCAGCCCACTGGCGATGTCGCCGACGCCACCGCCGGACCCCAGACGCACCGGAGCGAACTCCAGCAGACCCTGCTGTTCGACCAATCGCGTGGTGCTACCGGCGATCTCGTGGGCGAACAAGGACCGCCCGACGGCGCTGTGCACCCGGGCGCGACAGTCCAGTCCGGCGAGCACCCCGCCGAGCGCTCCCGGCGGCAGCGCGCTGGGAGCCGGCGATCCGGTCACCCCCGCGGGGCTCGAACCCGGGCCCTCGACGACGGAGGCGGCGCCGGGGCGGCTCGTCGTGCCGGGGCTCGTCGTACCGGGGCTCGTCGTACCGGCGTCCGACGCGCCGGGGCTCGTCGCACCGGACGTGGCCGCGCGCTCCGACGCGCCAGTGGCGGACGATGCCGCCGAGGCGGCCAGCGGGGTGGCACCCACCGCGGCGCCCGGGTCCGGCGCACCGCCGCAACCCGCCAGGACGCCGAGAGCGACCACGCCGGCCGCCACACCCGCGAACGGGCCGGTGCGGCGGCGGAGTGGGGGTCGTACGGCGGTGCCACGCATGGGGATTCCTTGGATGGGCGCGATTCGGGTCGGACCTTCTCCCTATGGAATACGCGATGGGTCCGACAACCGTTACCCCCGGCGCGCAAACGTGACGTCACGTCCCGATAACAACCCGTCGTCGCAGCTCAGCGGCCTGCACCCGGTCGCCTTGGTCACGGTTCGGCCACGGCGATCGCGACCATGCCCCACCGTGCGCGGGCGTCGCCCTAGCGCCCATGGTTGCGCGCTCGGTTGCGGGCCCGGGGCGGCGAACTACGGTTGAGGGCATGACCGCCGCGCGTCCGCCGGCCGTGGCCGGCACCTTCTATCCGGGGAACGCCCGGCAGCTCGCTGCGATGCTGAGCGAGCTGCTCGCCCCCGCCCGGGCGGCGCTCGCCCGCGATCCCATGCCCGCGCCCAAGGCGGTCGTGGCTCCGCATGCGGGCTACGTCTATTCGGGTTCCACGGCTGCGCTTGCCTACGCGCGGGTGGAGTCGGCGCGGGACGTCGTACGCCGGGTCGTGCTGCTCGGGCCCTGCCATCGCCTCGCGGTGCACGGGCTCGCGCTGCCCGGTACCGACGCGTTCGACACCCCGCTGGGGCGGATCCCGGTGGATCCCGCGGCGGTCGCCACGATCGCCGCGCTGCCCCAGGTCACGACCAGCATCGACGCGCACGCGGCAGAACACTCGCTGGAAGTGCACCTGCCGTTCCTGCAGACGGTGCTCGATCGCTTCACCCTGCTGCCGCTCGCGGTGGGCCGGGCCACGCCCGAGGAGGTCGCCGAGGTGGTCGACGCGCTCTGGGGCGGGCCGGAGACGCTGATCGTGGCCAGTTCGGACCTGTCGCACTACCTGCCCTACCAGCGGGCCCGCACCGTCGACCAGGACAGCATCGCGCAACTGCTCGCCGGGAAAGCTCCGCTGGATCACCAGCAGGCCTGTGGCGCAACGCCGGTCAACGGCGTAATGCTCGCGGCGCGGCGGCGCGGCCTGGAGCCCCGGCTGCTCGGGGCGTGCAACTCCGGCGATACCGCCGGGGATCGGGACCGGGTCGTCGGCTACGCCTCGTTCGCGCTGGCGCCCGAGCTGGCGGGCGTGGCGCCGTGACCGTCTCCCGCACGCCCGAGGCCACCGCAGATCGCGGGCCGATCCTGCTCGACCTGGCCGAGCGGGCGATCCGGTCCGGGCTGGGCCTGCCCGACCTGGCTGGCGGACCCCCCTGTGCCGCACCGTGGCTCGACGAAGTGGGCGCAGCCTTCGTGACGCTGCATGTGGCCGCGGGCGGTGGGCGGCCCAGGCTGCGCGGCTGCATCGGGACCATCGAGCCGTATCGGTCGCTGCGCGAGGACGTCGAGGGCAACGCCCGGTCGGCGTCCTTCCGCGATCCCCGGTTCCCGCCGCTGACGCCGGCGGAGTTCCCCGATGTGGCGATCGAGGTGTCGGTGCTCTCGCCGCGGGAGGCACTGCCGTACGTCGACCGCGCGGACCTCGTCGCCAAGCTGCGGCCGTTCGTCGACGGGCTCGTGCTGGAGTACGGCGGGCGGCGCGGCACCTATCTGCCCCAGGTGTGGGACCAGATCCCCGACCCCGCCGACTTCCTTGCGTCCTTGGTGATGAAAGCCCACCTGCCGCAAGGGTTTTGGTCGGATGACATCGCGATCTCGCGGTACACCGTCACGGCGTACCCGGCGCCCCCGCACCCCGGCGGCGCCCGATGAGCCTCGGCGTCGGGCCCTCCTTTCCGGCTCGCTATTGGCACCCTCTCGACGACGGTCGGATCCAGTGCGACCTGTGCCCGCGCGAGTGTCGGCTGCGCGAGGGCCAGCGCGGGTTTTGCTTCGTGCGGGCCAATTCCGGTGGGGCGCTGCAGCTCACGACGTACGGCCGATCTTCTGGTTTCTGTATCGACCCGATCGAGAAGAAGCCGCTCAACCATTTCTATCCCGGCACGTCGGTGCTCTCGTTCGGCACGGCGGGCTGCAATCTCGGCTGCAGGTTCTGCCAGAACCACGACATCTCCAAGGCCCGCGAGATGGACCGGCTGCAGGACGCCGCCGGTCCCGACGACATTGCCCGGGCCGCGGCCGAGATGGGTTGCCGCAGTGTGGCCTACACGTACAACGATCCGGTGATCTTCACCGAGTACGCGATCGACGTGGCGGGCGCATGCCGGGCGCGGGGGCTGCGCAATGTGGCGGTGACGGCGGGATACGTGCAGGGCCAGGCCCGGCGGGACTTCTTCTCGGTGATGGACGCCGCCAACGTCGACCTCAAGGGCTTCACCGAGGACTTCTATCAACGGCTGACCGGCGCCCGACTGTCCACCGTGCTGGAGACGCTGAGCTATCTCGTGCACGAGACCTCGGTGTGGGTGGAGATCACCACCCTGGTGATCCCCGGGCACAACGACGACCCGGCGCAGCTGCGCGCCCTCTCCCGTTGGGTGGCCACCGAACTGGGACCCGACGTGCCGCTGCACTTCTCCGCATTCCACCCGGATCACCGGATGCGGGAGGTACGGCGTACGCCGCTGGAGACGCTCGTGGCGGCCCGCGACATCGCCCGGGCCGAGGGGGTCCGGTTCGTCTACACCGGCAACGTGCATCACCGCGACGGGGACACGACGTGCTGCCCGGGGTGCGGCACGGACCTGATCGTGCGGGATTGGTATGAGATCCGTTCCTACCGGCTCACCGCGACCGGACGGTGCCCCCGGTGCGACGCGCAGCTCCCGGGGCGGTACGACGCCGCGGCCGGCTCCTTCGGTGCGCGACGCATCCCGCTGCGCTGGCCGGGGTGAGCCGGTCGGGTCGGCACTGGCCCGTTGCATCCATGCGACCCGAGCATCGCTGCCGCCCAATGAGATCGCGCGACCGGGGCGTGAGATGGTGGCCACATGTGGACGGCTGAGCACTGCCTGACGGCGCGGGTGGATCCCGATGCCGTATGGCTGCGCTGGGTCGACCCGACGTACTGGCCGCAGGACGACGTCGACGTCCGCGCGGCGGGATACGACGCCACCCCACGGGAGCATTCGCCCGATCGCCCGACGCCGTCCGCCGGGGCGGGCCGCAGTGCTGCGCCGCCACCCGGCACGACCGGGTGGATCAAGCCCGCCAAAAGCCCGATGAGCCACTTCACGGTCATCCGGGTCAACCGCGACGAGGGGCGTTTCGATATCCAGTCGCGGTACCCGGGGTCGACCATGCACGTCGAACACCGCCTCACCCCGACGCAGGGCGCCGCAGCGGGAACGTACGACCTCGTTCACCGGGTCCGGTTCAGCGGCCCGGCCGCGGCGGTGTGGGGCGCGGTGCTCGGCCGCTCGATCGTCTCCGGCCTGCCCGCGGTGATGACGAACATCGTCGAGCACGCCGGCGGAGTGGTCCGCGTCTGACTTGGGGGTCGCTCGGCGCGGGGGTCGCTCGGCGCGGAGGTCGCTCGGCGCGGAGGTCGTTCCCGGCGAGGCAGGTCGCCGCGTGACCGGACGACCCTCCCGGGCACGCTGCCGGCGTCGACGAAAGCGCATCCGGTCTTTCGGTCCCCGCGACGATGCCTGCCCCCGAGGCATCAGCATCACGAACGGTGCGCGCCGATGCCGTCCTCGTGCACGTCCGCCAGCTTCGGTGGTTCCCTTGATCCTTCTCGTGTTCGATGCCGTGGCGCTTGCCCTCATCGAAACTGTATGCGATACTTGGTGTCGTGACCGCGACGGCGACCCTTTCCGACCGGAGAGGTGGCCGCGCGCCCGAACCGGATCCGATGGAAGGCGTGTGGGCGGAGCTCGCCGACGCTGCCGGAGAGCTGAACAGGGCCCACTATCGGTTGGTCACGATCACCGCGAAAGCGCTGGAGACGAAGCACTGGTTCGGGGAGGGGATCAAGTCCCCCGAACATTGGCTGATTCTGCGCGCTGGACTCGACCGTGGCCGGGCCTGCATGATCGTCCGATTGGCCCGCCGACTGACCGAGTTGCCGACTGCGGCCGCCGCGCTGAGCGCCGGGCAGTTGTCCCTGGAGCAGACGTCCGCCGTGGCCCGCCATACCCCGGCCGACCACGAGCGCGCCGTGACGGAGTTCGCCCTGAACGCCACGGTCCCCCAGATTGTCCGGGCGACGGCGCGTTACTCGTTTAACACGAACAACTCCGGCACTGAGAACGGATCAGACACTTCCGATGCGGCGATCGCGAACGGCGAGCCCGACAACCCTGCATCCCCGTCCCCCATCGACACTCCGCCCGCCGAGAGCGTCGGCACCCCTCCCGACTCCGACGCGGTCGAACCCGAGTCTGCGCGGCCTGCCAGCCTGCACATGAGCACCGACGCCGACGGCCGATTCCGGCTGCGCTACGAAGCCCCGGCGCACCTCGGGGCCTTGGTCGAGGCAGCGCTCCGGGAGGCCAAGGACCGGCTTTTCCGCGACCGACACGGCGACTCCACCACGACGCCCGAGGTGATCACCACCTACACGCACCAGGTCACGCTGGGCGACGCCCTGGCCGAGCTCTGTGCCGCCGCCTTGGCCTCGCAAGGCGCCCCGGACCGCCGGGAGCGCTACCGGGCGCTGATCCACCTGGGCACCGACGGCGCGTGGCTGTCCGGGGGACCTCGTCTTCCCCAACACATCGTGAACGGACTCACGTGCGACGGCGTCCTGCGCCCAGTGTGGGAGACCGAAGGCGCTCCCGTTAACGTCGGCCGCACCCATCGGGTCGTGCCCTACCGCACCAAGGCCCTGCTTCGCGACCGCGACCGCGGCTGCCGCTTCCCCGGCTGCCCCCAGGCCGGCTCCACCGCCGGTTACATCGAGGCCCACCACATCCGGCACTGGCTGGCCGGTGGACGCACCGACACCGACAACCTCGTCTGCCTCTGCCCGTGGCACCACGACCGCCACCACGACGGGGACTTCCTCATCCTGGGCAACCCCGACCTCCCCGAGCACGCCCCCGGCAGCTTGCACTTCACCACGCCCACCGGCACACCGATCACCGCCGGCGCACGGTCGTCCGCACCCACCCCCGACGCCGCGAGGCCGACGTCATCTTCCGGGACGGCACAGTCGCAGGAAGAGACGCCCCCGTCCGCCGCCGCACCGATGAGCGCCCAGCCTCCCGCGTTGCGACTGGTGCGCACCGAGCCCTATGGCGGTCCCACCGGCGAGCCCCTCCACGTCAGATGGGTTCACTTCCGGAGCAACGCCGACTACGCCGCAGCACGGCCGGCGACGGCGACGGCCGGCGGCGAGGACACCCGGCGGCGCAGCGCGACGTCGACCGCTTCCCATACCGGCCACCCCGGGGCGTCCGATCCACCAATCTGCGATACAGCGATCTGCGATCCCCCAGTCCGCGAGGCACCAGAGCGCCGCCCTGCCGTCGGGGATGACGGGTGACCACCGCATCCCCGACCAGAACGCCGGGAGATCGTTGCCCGCGCACGAACCCGAGGGGAGGCCACCCAGGGGCTCACCCCCGTCCCACTTCAGCTTCCAACCGCGCTGGTCGAATCGGATCGTCAGCACGAGCGAACGTCAGACGCCTTCGGGATTCGAGATGCCGGACCGGCGCAGGCCGTCGCGCAGGATCTGCAGCTCGTCCCCGGTGGACTCCACCAGCGGCAACCGGACGGTCGCGTGCTCGATGACACCCAGCTCGACCAGGGCAGCCTTGGCCATGATCGCGCCCTGGGAGGTCTTCATGATCGCGTTCACCACCGGGATCAGGCGCCGATGGATCTCCCGCGCCGTGACCAGGTCGCCGGCGTCGACCGCATCGATCATCGCCCGGTAGTGCGCTCCAGCCACGTGCCCGACCACGCTGACCACGCCCGAGGCACCCAGCGCCAGGAACGCGAGGTTGTCCTCGTCGGCACCGGAGTACCAGGCCAGGTTGGTCTCGGCCATCAGCCGGGTCGCTTCCCACTGGTCGCCCTTGGCGTCCTTGACGCCCTGGATGGTGGGCAGGCTGGCCAGCTCCAGCAGCGTCGCCGTGGTGAACGGGATGCCCGTGCGGCCCGGGATGTCGTAGAGCAAGATCGGCAGCTCGCTCGCCTCGGCGACCGCCCGGCAGTGCGCGATCAGGCCGCGCTGCGTGGGCTTGTTGTAGTACGGCGACACGAGCAGCAGGCCCGTCGCCCCCGCGTCCCGCGCGCGTGCGACCATCTCGACGACATGCCGGGTGTCGTTGCTGCCTACCCCGGCCACCACCTGGGCGCGCCCGGCCACGGCCTCGGCGACGACGCGCATCATCGTGACGCTCTCGTCGTCGGACAACGTCGCCGACTCCCCCGTCGTGCCGTTGACGACGATGCCGTCGTGGCCGTTGGCGAGCAGGTGCTCGACGACCGCGCGGGCGCCGTCCAGATCCAGCGAGCCGTCGGGCTTGAACGGGGTGACCATCGCCGTGAGCACGGAACCGAACGGACGGGCGGGAGTGTGTGTCATGTACCCAGGGTGCCTCGCGGGATACCTCAGGTCTAGCGATTGATTACTCGTGTTATTCGGTAGCGTTGCTTTATGATCGACGCCGCGGCCCTCCGGGCGCTGACCCTCATCGCCGACACCGGGTCGGTCGCCGCCGCTGCCGAGGCGTTGGGGTTCACTCCGTCGGCCGTCTCTCAGCAGGTCAAGCGGCTCGAGGCGCAGGTGGGCGTGGCGCTGCTCGCGCGTGCGGGGCGCGGCGTGGTGCTCACCTCGGCGGGCGAGTCCCTGTGCGACGCGGCCCCCGAGGTGTTCGCCGCGATGGAGCGCGCCGCTCAGGCGGCCGTGGCGCGATCGGCCGAACCCCTCGGCACGCTCCGGGTCGTCGCCTTCTCGACGGCGATCCGCGGCCTGCTGGTGCCGTGTCTGCCCGCTCTCGGCGTACGGCATCCGGCGCTGACCCTGGAGGTGCGCGAGCAGGACCCCGCGGAGGCCGCGGCGGCGCTCGCCACCGGCGCCGCCGACCTGGCCCTGCTGCACGACTCGGCCGCGCTACCGGCCTGGTCCGGGGGGTCGGTGCGGGAAACGGCGATCGGGGCGGGGGCCGCCGGGCCCCGCGGGACGGCCCGAGGATCGTCCGGGGGGTCAACGGTACGGCGAGTGGTGCGCACCGAACAGCTGTCCGTCGACGTGGGCGACGTCATCGTCCGGGCCGACCATCCGCTGGCGGGCAGACCCGCCGTGACCGCCGCCGACCTGCGCGGCGACGCGTGGGTGACCAGCCCGCCGGGCACGGCCTGCCACGACTGGTTCCGGCGGCTGTTCGCCCGCTCGCCGCAGCCCGAGGTACGCCACCGCATCGACGACTTCTCGACCCAGATCGCGCTGGTCGCCGCGGGCGGGGGCATCGCGCTGGTCCCGCGGCTGGCCCGCCCGGCGCTCCCGGCGGGGCTGGTCGCCCTGCCGGTCAGCCCGGCCCCGACCCGCACGGTCGAGGCGGCCTGGCGGCGCAGCTCGCAGGACAGCCCGGCCATCCGGGTCGTCCTCGCGGCGCTGCGGGCCCACGTCCGAGCCACAGCTGACTCCCCGGCGCCATGCGTGACCGACGCCGCTAGCCGGTGATGGCGGCCAGGGCCTCGTCGACGGCCTCGCGGTTGCTCGGGCGGACCACCCGCGCGACCTCGACCCCGTCGCGCAGGAAGATCAGGGTCGGCCACAGCTTGACGCGGTACGACCGTCCGAGCGGCCGCCCCGGCCCGTCCTCGACGGCGAGGACCCGCACGTCGGGATGCGCGGCGAGCGCGGGGGCGATGTGCCGCTCCGCCGCCAGGCAGTAGCCGCACCAGTCGGTGCCGAAGGCCACCACGGCCGGGCCGGTCAGGGCGTCGACGTCCGCGCGCAGCGGCTGTTCGGTTGCGTAATCCGTCACGCCCCAAGCATGCCCGGACCAGAACCGCTCGGCGCGCCCGCCCGCTCGGCGCACCCGCCCACATACCACGGTATGGAGGGGCGACCGCTCGGCGCGCCCGACCGGTCGGCACCAGGGGTGGCCGGCGGGCGTCAGGCGGACTCGGCTTGGCGGCCCGACAGCCAGATGCCGCAGGCGATGACCGCGGCTCCGACGAGGTGGTACCAGGCCAGCCGCTCCCCGATGAACACGAACGCCAGCACCGCCCCGAAGACCGGCATCAGATGGATGAACTGCCCGGCCCGGGCGCCCCCGGCAAGCTCGACGCCGCGGTTGAAGCAGAAGTACGACACGATCGACGGCACCAGCGCCACGTAGACCACCGCCGCCGCGGCCCCGGCCGTCGTCGGCATGGACCGGCCCCCGGCCCACTCGGCCGCCGCGAACGGCGCGATACAGAGCGCACCCAACACAAAGGTGACCGCGAGCAGGGTGAACGGGTGCACTGAGGGCTTGGTACGCAGGGCGACGGTGTAGACCGCGTACGACGCCACGGCGGCCAGGATCCAGGCGTCGCCCACCGTGGCGGCCAGGCCGGCGCCGCCCCACACCTGCCCGCGCGACACCACCAGCCACACCCCGACCAGCGAAACGACCAGCCCGGCCAGCTGAGCCACATGCGGCACCTCGCGGTGCGCCGCGAACGTGATCAGCACGATCAACACGGGACACACCGACTGCAGCAGCAGCCCGTTCACCGCGGTCGTGGTCTGCAGCCCGTGGTAGACGAACGAGTTGAAGATCGCCACCCCGGTGACCGACAGGACCAGCACCGAGACCCAGCGGCGCCGCAGCTCCGCGGCATCCACCCGCACGTGCCGCCACGCGATCGGAACGATGACCAGACTCGCTCCGACCCAGCGCAGGAACGCCAGCTGGGTCGGCGGGACGGAGCCGCCGACGAGCCGCCCCACCACGAAGTTGCCCGACCAGCCGAGCACCGCCAGGCACAGCAGGAGGGGTGCGGACGAATACAGCCGCTGCACCGGGGATGGGGTCACGAACGGCAAGGTTATCCGGCGCCGCGAACCGTACGCCGTGCTCGGGTAGCGTCGGGACCCATGAGCACGCAATCGTCGTCCCGCAGCGTCGAACGCTTCATCCGGGCCGACGCGGCCACGATCTTCGACATCCTGGCCGACCCGTTCAAGCATCACCTCATCGACGGGTCGGGGATGGTCAAGGGCGCCCCGCACGGCCCGGGCCGACTGGCTTCCGGCGTCCGGTTCACGATGGGCCAGCAAGTCGGCCCGATCCCTTACCGCTCGATCAACGACGTCGTCGAGTTCGAGGAGGGCCGCCGGATCGCCTGGGCCACCAGCAGCGAGTTCCGTGGTCGGCGGGTCGCCGGCGGCCAGATCTGGCGCTACGAGCTGGAACCCGTTGAGGGCGGGACGCTGGTGCGGGAGACGCACGACTTGGGCCCCACAGGTCTGCTCGCCCCGATCGCCGCGCGGACCGGCATGACCGGCTGGTACGACAAGGGCATGCACGCCACCCTGGCCCGGCTCGCGGGCCTCGTCGAAGACTGACCCGGCCAGTTTCGTCGAACCCCCCGCCCGTCGAACCGCCGCCGGTTGTATCGCCGCAAGCCGGCCCGCCCGCCCGTCGAACCCCCGCCCGTCGAGATTGCATCCGGCGTTGCAGGGTTGGGGTCGCTCCCACGACCCCAACCCTGCATCCATGCCTGCAGCCATCGAGCGTGCCGGCTGGCGGCTGGCGGCTGGCGGCACAGACCAAGGCCGTGGGCCTACGCAGTGAGGTGGTAGGGATCCCACTGAGTGGCCGTCACCGCCGGGGTTCGGGTCCGGGTGGCGCGCGTCGCGGCGTACGTTCTCTCGAGGAAGTCCAGCACCCGCGCCGGCTCCCGCTCGATGGAGCGCGGAGTGATGGCGCAGACGACAACGCCGTACGCCGTGAGTTCGCCGTCGCGCTCGACCGTGAGCTCCGAACGGCTGCCGTCGTGCCACCGCCGGGAATGCACCATCACGGCCATCCCGACATCGTCGAACCAGCCGTCGGGCATGACCAGGAGTCGACTCTCGGCCGTCGTGAGCCGCGGATTGCACCACATCTCCGGCAGCACGCGGGAAGACCGGACGAGTCGGCCGAGCGCGAGTTCCGGGATGGACCAGGCACCCCCCGCTGCGGCGCGCAGGGCCCGACTGGTGAGGGCCGAGCCTGGTCGGCCGAGGGCGTCATTGGTGTGGGCCAGGCGTTCTAGCGTCGTGAGTCGGCGCTGGAGCGCCTCGATGACCAGCGCCGTGGCGTCCTCCAGCCCTGGCGCAAGCCGGGCCGCATCGACCACGGCGCGCTCCACCGTGGCCAGGCGTAACGGCCCCGAGGGGTGCAGCCCCGCCGGCAGCGACGAGCGTCGGATGTGCAGCCAGCGGATCTGCCGGCTCGATCGAGAGGTGGGCACGATCACGTGCACCACGCCCGTCCGGCTGGCCTGCTCCAGGCCGCGCCACCGACATGCGGCCGGCCCGGACAGCACCGCCTCCTCGCCCGCGTAGAGCTGCCCCGCCATGAGCAGCTGCGCCCGCTGCGGCGATCCCCGGTGCGCCAGGTACACCCCGGGCAGCACGCTGATCCAGCGTCGACCCAGGGCCCACTTGATATCGCCGACGGTCAGTCCGCACGCCATGGCCTGGCGCCGGGTGAAGACGCCGTACTGGGCCTGGACAAGGGCTTCGAGGTCGCTCGGGAGATCCACAACGCCCACCCCAGCGCAACCGCTCGGCCTGTGCCGGCCCGAGGCGCGCAGTTGTGGATAACTCGCCCGGCACCCACGGCTGTGGAGTACGACTTCGGGGGGTTCGCCCACGTCGGGGGTTGGCCGTCACGCCGGCCGGCGGCGACACGGCCGGCGGCGACACGGCCGGCGGCGACACGGCCGGCGGCGACACGGCCGGCGGCGATGCGGCCGGTGGCGATGCGGCCGAGAATGCAGCCAGCGACGCAGGGTTGGGGCTGCTATAGCGACCCCAACCCTGCGCGGACGCCTGCAGCCACAACGCGTCGGCCTGTGCCGACCGCCGCGAACCACCCCGCCGACTCGCCAGGGGTGGGTTCAGGGGTTCAGGCGGTGCGGATCTCCGGTTCGACCTCCACCGGGATGCTCAGCGAGTTCGCGATGAAGCAGCGCGCATGTGCCTCGTGGTGCGCCGAGAGTGCTTGCTCGTGCAAGCGTCGGGTCGCCGCGTCGCCCTCGTCGGCGCCGTGGCCGGTGTCGCTCGCGCTGCCCTCGGTGCCCCCGGCCAGGGCGACCACCGGCCGCAGCACCACGCGATCGAACCGGCCGCCGCCCGGCCCACCGGTCCCATCGACGACCATCACCCCGTGGGCGCGATCCTGGTACGCCGTGACGACTACCCCCGCCTCGACGGCCAGGTGCAGAAACCACAGCATGTGGCACTGCGAGACCGCCGCGACCAGCAGCTGCTCGGGGTTCCAGCGGGTCGGGTCCCCGCGGAACGCCGGGTCCGCGCTCCCCGCAATGGCCGGCGGGTCGCCGACCCAACCCTGGGTCGGCTCACCGACCGAATCCCCGCGCCGGCTCCCGCCGTACGTCACCTCGTGCTCGCGACCGTAGGCGCCGTACGTCGCGGTGCCGCGCCCCCGGTTCCCGGTCCAGGTCACGACCACGTCGTACTCGTGCCGGTCTGCGCTCATGGCCGGATCATCGCAGACCGGCACCCGGCGCCGACCGATGCCAGGACAGCTCGAGTCACTCGTCGGCCGCCGGCCCCTCCGCCAGCCGCCGCAGCACCGCGTCCAGCTCGGGGGCGTGCTCCAGCCGCACCGTCACCTGATGGATCTTGCCGTCGTCGATGAGGGGGACGGTGCGCGACCCGGTCCGCCGCACCCCATCCACCTCGATGGCGGTCACCCGCCGTGGGGCCTCGCCCTGGGCATCGAGGGTGATCTCGTACGTCGCGGCGCCATGTCGGTAGGTCACCGTGGCGCTGTTCCAGGAACCGGGCAGGCTGGGGTCCAGCACGAGCCGGTCGGCCATCCGCCGCACCCCGAGGATGCCTTCCAGCCCGGCGCGGAACATCCAGCCGGAGGACCCGGTGTACCAGGTCCAGCCGCCCCGCCCGACGTACGGTTCCACGGAGTAGACGTCCGCGGCGATGACATAGGGCTCCGTGCGATAGGCCTGCGCCGCCTCCGACGTCAGCGCGTGGTTGATCGGGTTGATCAGCGAGAACAGCTCGCCCGCCCGATCCTGCCGGCCGAGCGCCGCGTTGGCGAAGATCGACCAGAGCGCGCCGTGGGTGTATTGCCCACCGTTCTCGCGAACGCCCGGCGGGTAGGCGCGCACATAGCCCGGGTCGGGATCCGAGGTCTCGAACGGCGGCGTGAACAGCCGCGCCACCTTCTCCGACGTCATGATCAGGTGCTCGTCGACACAGCGCATCGCGCTGAGCGCCCGCTCCGGCCGGGCCGCACCGGACAGCGCCGCCCAGCTCTGCGCGATCGCGTCGATCCGACATTCGGTGCGCCCCTGGGACCCCAGCGGGGTGCCGTCGTCGAAGTAGCCCCGCCTGTACCACTCGCCGTCCCAGCCGTGGCCCTCCAGCGCCTCCAGCAGCTTGCGCTGATAGGCCTTGGCGTGCTCGGCGAGCTGTGGAGCCCGATCGGCCAGCGTCGGCATGATGTCGGAGATCGTCTTGTGCAGGAACCAGCCGAGCCACACGCTCTCGCCCTTGCCGCGCTCGCCGACGCGGTTCATGCCGTCGTTCCAGTCCCCGCCGCCCATCAGCGGCAGCCCGTGCACGCCCGCCGTGAACGCCCGCTGCAGCGCGAGGATCACGTGGTCCTGCAGCGATGCGGTGCGCCGGGACCGTTCCGGGGTGAAGAAGTTCTCGTGCTGGTCGTCCTCCAGGGTGGGCCCGATGAGGAAGGGGACCTGCTCGTCCAACACCGAGGTGTCGTCGGTGACGCGCAGGTAGTGGGCCGTCGCGTGCACCAGCCAGACCACGTCGTCGGAGATCCGGGTGCGCACCCCGGCCCCCGTCGCGGGCAGCCACCAGTGCTGCACGTCACCCTCGACGAACTGCCGAGACGCGGCCCGCAGCAGGTGCTCCCGGGCGGGCGCGGGATCGACGAGCAGCGTCGCCATCGAGTCCTGCAGCTGGTCCCGGAAGCCGTAGGCCCCCGAGGTCTGGTAATAGCCCGAGCGCGCGAAGAGCCGGCAGGCCAGCGTCTGGTAGAGCAGCCAGCCGTTCATCATCAGGTCGAAGGCGCGGTCCGGGGTGCGCACCGTGACCTTGCCCAGCCGCTCCCGCCAGGTCTCGCGGACCTGCGCCAGGGTCGCCTCGAGATCGGCGGCACGGTAGCGCTGCACCAACTCCCGAGCGCCCTCGCGATCGGTGGCGGCAGCCATCGTCATCGGCACCGTGACGGTCTCGCCCGGGCCGATGCGCACGGTCAGTTGCAGGGCCGCGCACGGGTCGAAACCCGCCCCGACCCGACCGGCGAGTTTCTCGCCCAACATGATCGCCCGCGGATCCGAGAGGTTGCCGTGCAGGCCGAGCACCTCGCGCCGGGCCGCCGTCAACGAGGTCTGCCGGCCGCCCATGTCGAACGCGATCACCTGATCGGCGAACCCGGTGCTCCACGGGTTGCGGACGAACAGCGCCTTGGTGTCCGGGTCCACCTCGGTGATGAGGTGGCGCGGCTCCTCGTCGCGCTTGAACCCCAGGACCAGGTCGGCGTACGAGGTCACCGTCACCGTGCGCGCCGTACTGGTGGCATTGCGCACCTTGAGCCAGGACACCTTCACCGGGTCATCGCCGGCGACGAACTGGGTCAGGTCCAACTCCAGGCCGGCGCGGTGGTGCCGGAAGCGGGTGTAGCCGAACCCGTGATGGGTGACATGGCGGCCCTCGCCGATCGCGCCCGCCATCGGCGAGAGCACCGTGCCGGACTCGTCGTCGCGGACATAGACGACCTCGCACAGCGGCGCCGTCACCGGATCGTTGCCCCACGGGGTGATCTGGTTGTCGCGGCTGTTGCGCCACCACGTGTAGCCGGCGCCCTCGGCCGTCGCGTGGAACCCGAAGGTGGGGTTGGCCACGACGTTCATCCACGGCGCCGGCGTGCTGCGGCCCTCGTCGAGCACGGTGACATATTCCGTGCCGTCCATCGAGAACCCGCCGAAGGAGTTGAAGAACAGCAGCGGGGTGGGCACCGGGGTCGGCGGGATCTCCGGGGCCGGCGGGCGGGTGGCCCGCGCCGGCGCGCGGCCGGTCCGGGTCGCCGAATCCGTGGCAGGGCGCGACACCGCCCGGCCACGGGTGCCGGCGACCGTGCTGCCGGCGACGGTGCCGGCGATCGTGCCGCCCGCACCGACGGCCGGCGCGGTCGGGTCCGCCGCGGCGTCGTCCGGCAGCGCCGCGATCACCGACAGCGGCAGTTGCGCGCCCAGGTCGCCGCGGCGGGCGTCCAGGACGACCCGGGCCGCGGCGGTGAGCGAGGCCAGCACCTGCGGGTCGGTCTGGTCGGCCCGCAGCAGGAAGATCCGGCCCGTCGAGTCCGGCGAACCGGTCCGCGGCTGGATCGAGACCACCAGGTGTTCCAGGCGTTGCTGCAGGTCCTCGGCATAGCTGGTGGAGTGCAGGTTGACGACCACGAGGTCCACCGCGAAGCGGCGCAGCCGCCAGAACTCGAACGCCCGCACCATCTGGCGGACCAGCGGCAGCTCGGCGCCGTCGGCGATGTTGACCAGCACGATGGGCAGGTCGCCGGAGATGCCGAGCGGCCACAGCCCGCTCTGCGGCGCCGCCGAGCGCAACAGCAGCGACTCGTCCGGTCGCAGCACCGGGTGCGGATAGAGCACGTGACCGGCCAGGGTCTGGAACTGGTTGGCCTCGTCGGCGGAGATGCCGAGATAGCGCAGCTGGATCTGGGCCTCGGTCCAGCCCAGGGAGGCGATCCGCTCGTACGCCGAGGTCTGCCGGTGCTGATCGAGCAGCCGCACCAGGTCCTCCCGGGTCGAGGCCGCGACCGTCCACAGGAACACCCGGGCCCGGCCGCCGGCGGGCACCGAGACCCGCTGCGCCAGCGAGGCGATCGGGTCGAGCGTGTATCCCAGGGCCTCGGGGTCGTCCGCGCCACTGGACGGCAACGGCCAGCCCGACTCCATCGCCGCCGGTCGGCGGGTGCTCCCGCCCCGGCCGAGGAACGTCCGCCGGTTCGTCTGCGGCACGATCGGCCCGACCTCGGGGTTCTCGATGACGACCGCGGAGTCCGGCGCGCCACGCCTAGCCGCGGGGGTGTCCACGACCAGCATGTGCCCCAGCCAGACGTCCGGGGCGCCGCTGGTGCGGGGCCGCCGGTAGGCGATGAGCGCGCCGAGGCTCTCGTCGTACTCCGTGTGCACGAACATCCGGCTGAACACCGGGTGCGCGTCGTCGTCGGCGGCGCGACCGAGCACGAGCTCGCCGTACGACGCCAGGGTGATCGTCCGCGCGTCGGTGCCCTCGTTGATCAGCGTGACCCGGCGGACAGCCACGTCCGCCTCGGGCGAGACCCGCCAATCCACCGTCGAGGCGATCGTGCGGTGATGCCGCCGATAGGTGGCGCTGTCCTGGGTGAACCGGACCTCGTAGCCCGCCGCGGAGCCGCGCACCGGCATCCCGGTGGCGGACCAGTACTGCCCGGTCTCGTCGTCGCGCAGGTAGACGAAGTCGCCCAGCTGCTCGGTGCTGCGGTCCACCCGCCAGCGGGTGAGCGCGTTGCCGTTCCAGCGCAACTGGCCCCCGCCGGCCGGGGTGAGGGTGAGCGAGAGGCGGCCGTTGGACAGGTGGTGCACGGCCGGCGCAAAGGCGGCGTTGCCCGTGAAGAGCCGCTCGCTCGGCGCCGCCAGCGCGTCCCGGCCGACCCGCATGCCCTGCTCGCGGGTCTTGCGGGGGGAGACCGGGACGTAGCGGGGCGCGCGCTCCTGCAGCAGCAGTTCGCACGCCGCGATCATCGGCTCGGTGTGGAACCGCTCGCGCATCAGCCCGTCGTGGACGGCGTTGTGGATGGCCAGCAGCGTCATCCCGTGGTGGTGGGCCATGTAGCAGCGGACCACGGCGTACTTCTCGTCCTGCGGCAGCCGGGTGCCGGTGAAGTCGACGGCCTCGTAGAAGCCGAAGGCGCCGCGGGCGCCCAGGGCGCGCAACCGGTCGTAGTTGGCCGCGGCCTCCCCCGGGTCGACCATGGCCGCCAGCCCCGTCGCATACGGCGCGATGACCAGGTTGTCCGACAGACCCCGGACCAGGCCGAGGTCGGGGACGCCGAACGGACCGTATTGATAGGTGTGCTGCGGGTCGCGGGCGTTGTACGCCGACTCGGAGATGCCCCACGGGATGTCGAACCGGGCCGCGTAGGCCATCTGGGCGCGCACCACCAGCCGCATGGTCTTGGCGAGCAGGCCGGTCGAGGGTTGCCGCATCACCAGGCCGGGCATCAGGTATTCGAACATCGAGCCCGACCAGGACGCCAGGGCCGCGCCGCCGCCGGCCGCGCACAGCGGTCGACCGAGGGTCGCCCAGTGCCGGGTGCGCACGTCGCCCTTGGCGATGGCGAAGAAGCTGGCCAGCCGCGCCTCGGAGGCGAGCAGGTCATAACAGCTGTCGTCGAGCTGGGCATCCGGCACGTGATAGCCGATGGAGAGCAGGCCACGGCGCGGATCCACCAGGAAGGTGAAGTCGTGGGCGGCGGCCAGGTCGGTGCAGCGGCGCGCGATGTCCAGCAGCCGCCCGTCCAGGGCGGCCAGTTGGCCATCCGCGACGGAGCGGTCGGTCCGCAGGCCGGCGATCGCCCGGCCCACCGCCAGCGCCCAGGTGCGCGGCGATCCGGCGCTGGCCGGATCGTGCGGGTCGGCCGTGCTGTGCTGCGGATCTTCCTGGTCGAGCACCTGGACCAGCGCGGCGGCCATGTCCGCGGCCCTGGGCAGGTCGACCTCGCCGTCGCTGCCGGGGGCCAGGGCCTGCTGCAGGGTCGCCGCCGCCTCGGTGACGCGGGCCAGGCCGGGCGCCCCCAGTCGCCGTACCGTCTCGGGCTCCGCGAGCACTTGCTGCAGCACGCCCAAGGTGTCCCGCGCGCCGTCGATCCGGTCCACGCCCGGGGTGCGGATCCCGCCGACCCAGTCGAGCACGGCCTGCCGCAGCGCGATGAGGTGGCCGGCGAAGTTGCCGGAGTCCACCGAGGAGACGTAGGCGGGCGGAAGCGGCGCGAGGGTCTGCGTCTCGTACCAGTTGAGCAGGTGCCCCTTGTGCTTCTCCAGCCGGTCGATGGTGCCCAGGGTGCCCTCGATGCGGGTGGCCGCCTCCTCGGCGCTGATCCAGCCGTTGTCGGCCGCGGCGACGCAGACGAGCATGTAGAGCCCGATGTTCGTCGGGGAGGTGCGGTGCGCGACAACCGGGGTGGGGCTCTCCTGGAAGTTGTCCGGGGGCAGGTGATTCTCGCCGGGTCCCACGAACGTCTCGAAGAAGTGCCAGGTCCGCCGGGCGATGAGGCGCAGCTCGCGCAGATCCTCCGGCGAAGCGTGCAGATCGGTGGTCGCCAGCGGGCGGCTGATGGAGTAGGCCAGCACCGGCGCGAGGAACCAGCCCAGCACCAGCGGCGCGGCGACGAGCAGCGACCACGGGCCGCGCAGGGCCGCGACAAGCAGCAGCAGCGCCGGCGGGATCAGCCCGGCCGCCATCGCCCGCACGTAGAACCCCGCGGTGTTGCGGGTGGCCGCCGCGGACGCCGCCGCCGTCGTCCACTCCAGTAGGTGCTTGCGGGAGACGAGCAGGCGGAACAGCGTGCGGCCGATGGCGTCGAGACAGAGCGCGGCCCGGTGCGCGAGCAGCACGGTGTTGGTCAGGCCGAGGATGATGCCGTCCCGGGCGTCCTCCAGGACCGCGCCGAGGTAGCTGGACCGGATGACCCCGCGTTCGCGGCGGGACAGGGCGGCGGGCAGCGAGAACAGCGGCGGGATGAAGTACGCCGCGAGCAGGGCGAAGATCGCGACGCAGGCGGCCAGCGGGGGCAGCAGCGCAACGAGGGTGATGATGCCGACGACGACCGCGATCGGGACCAGCGACCGACGCAGGTTGTCGATCATCTTCCACAGGCCCAGGCCGTGGATGCCCTGGCGTCGGAACAGGATCCAGGGCAGCAACTGCCAGTCGCCGCGGATCCATCGATGGTCGCGCCGGGAGGCGACGTAGTAGCTGGTCGGGTAGGCCTCGACGACCTCGACGTCGGTGGCCATGCCGGACCGGGCGTAATTGCCCTCCAACAGGTCGTGGGACAGGATCGTGTTCTCCGGGATCTTGCCCTCCCAGGCGGCGGTGACGGCCGCGAGGTCGTAGATGCCCTTGCCGGAGAACGAGCCCTCTTCGAAAAGGTCCTGGTAGACGTCGGAGACCGTCGTCGCGTAGGGGTTGGTCCCGGCCGGGGTGGAGAAGATCCGCTGGTACGTCGAGCTCTCCTCGGCCAATGGCAGCGACGGGCTGACCCGCGGCTGCAGGATGCCGTAGCCGCGCAGCACCTGGCCGGAGGGGTGCAGCCGGGCCATGTTGAGCGGGTGGGCCATCTTGCCGACGAGCTGGCGCACCGATTCGCGCGGCAGCCGGGTGTCGCTGTCGAGGGTCACGACATAGCGGAACGGCCCCGGCAGCCGGCCTGCCTTGACCTCCATCTCGTGGTCCTGATCGCCCTGCAGCAGGTGGTTGAGCTGCTCCAGCTTTCCGCGCTTGCGCTCCCAGCCCATCCACTTGCCCTCGCCGGGGTTCCACCGGCGGGGCCGATGGAACAGCAGGAACCGATCGCCGTAGTGCGCGTTGAGCCGGTTGATCCCGTCGATCGCCCGCAGCAGCAGGGCCTCGTCGCCGTCGAGGACTTCCGCGTCGGCGTCCTTCCAGTCGGTCGCCGCGCCGATGTAGATCTGCTGGTCCTTGTTAGCCAGATGGTGCACCTCGAGGTCGGCGATCAGCTCGTCCACGCCCTCGGGTGAGGTGATCATCGTCGGGATGACGACGAGCGTGCGCAGCCGTTCCGGTACGCCGTGCAGCAGCGCGAGACCGGGCAGCGGGCTCTCCGGGATCAGCCGGGTGGACCAGTAGTTGAGCAGGGCCAGGGCCAGGTCGCTGGCGGGCAGGCCGAGCAGGACCGCCGCGATCAGCGTCCACGTCGGGGGCAACGGCCCGAATCGGTGCGTGCCGAGCCCGGGGACGCCCACGGCGGGGTCCACCAGGCGCCACATCAGGTAGCTGGCCAGCACCGACAGCGCCAGGGTCAGCAGCGTCAGCGCCCCCAGATAGCCGGGCAGCCCGGCACCGCGCATGATCCGCACGAGGCGCTTGCGGGCGTCCGGCCGGTAGCCGAGCGTGGCCTCGAAGTCGCGGCGGCCCTCGTCGAGCAGCCAGTAGCCGACGTCCCGGCGGATCTCGTCCGAGGAATAGGCACTGCGTTGCAGCGCCGCGCGGGTCACGTCGATCTCGTTCTGGCCCGAGCCCTTGGCCAGCTCCTCGACGGCCTGGCGGTAGAGCCCACGGGAGGCCGGGTCGAGCGCGGCGTAGTCGGGGTTGGTGCGCAGCTCCCGCTCGATCAGGGAGACCGACTCGAACCACTCGCTCCAGGAGACGTCGGCAATGAGCCGCAGGCTCTGGAAGATGTTGCGCATGGTCACCGAGTCGCGGGCCACGCTCTGGTGTTCCTCCTGGACCAGCGCCGTCGGATGCAGGCCGCGCGAGTCCAGGTCGTGGTCGAGCCACGCCAGGGTGTCATCGAGGTTGGTGCCGGTGAGCCGGCGCATCAGCTGCACCACGAACGAGCGGCCCTCGCCCTTGAGCCCGTCCGGCAGCACCTGCGCCGCCTCGGTGGGGCCGGAGGCGTCGGGGCCGAGGCCGAGCAGCCGGTCCGCCGCGGCGTCCGCGGAGCGCAGCTGCCGCGAGCTGTCGGCGAGGCCGTCGGAGACCCGGCGCATGTTCTCGATGAGGACGATGCGCAGCATCAACGGCAGGGCGCTCAGCTCCGCGACGGTCAACGCCTTGCGGGACTCATACGCCCGCACGAACCGGGCGAGCAGCACCGGGTCGAACACCGAATCGCTGTGCGCGACGTACGCCCACGCGATCGCGAACACCCGCGGATAGCCCTCCAGGAAGCCGGTGCCCAGCCGCGGCAGGCGCTGCTGCCCGTCGCCGAGCATGCCCAGCCGGATCTCCCGGATGTGCCGGTCCACCAGGTGGAAGTTGTCGACCAGCCACTCCCCGGCCGGCGTGAGGGTGCGCCGCTCGACGATGTCCTGGTTGAGCGCGTCGTAGGCCTTGGTCAGCGCCAGCGCGTCGTCGTTCAGCCGGGCGAGCAGCGTCTTGACCCGGGGTGGGCGGCGGCCGGTGGTGTGCCCATCCGCCAGGGAGACCGCGTGTTCCTCGAACCTCTCCGGGCTGAAGAGGTCGGCGCGGATCGGAGCGTCCTCCTGCCACGGGACGGTCGTCACCCCACTGCTGCGCGAAAGGACCACCGTGTTCTCCACCGGCTCAGTCTGCCCGAAGTGCCCGGCCTCGGCCGGGTGAGCCGGCCCCCGGGATGCGAGTGGGCGTGGCGGGGTGGGCGTGGCGGCCTGGCGGGTGGGCGTGGCGGCCGGACCGCCGACGAGGCAGGGTGGGTCCATGCGCGTCGCCCTGGCCGGATATGCCTACGCCCGAACCATCCACGTCCCGTTTCTACGGGCCGCCGGCGCCGTGGTCGCCGCCGTCGCGACCGGCGATCCGGACCGCGGCGCCCAGGCCCGGGCGGACTGGCCGGGGGTGGTGGTCGTGCCCGACCTGAGCGCGCTGCTGGCGAGCGCCACAGACCTGGCGATCGACGTGGTGGTGCTGGCCACCCCGACCGGTGCGCACCCCGACCACGTGCGGCAGGTGGTGGCGGCGGGGCTGCCCTGCGTCGTCGACAAGCCGTTGGCCTGCGACGCGGCGACGGCCGCGGCGGTGGTGGCGGAGGCGGCGGCCGCTGCGGTGCCGCTGACGGTGTATCAGAACCGCCGGTACGACGAGGGCCCGCGGGCGCTGTCGGCGCTGTTGGCGAACGGCGAACTGGGGGAGGTCCGGCGCCTGGAGATGCGCTACGAGCGGTGGCGGCCCGAACCGCTGCACCGCTGGCGCGAGGACACCCCCTGGCAGGCCGGCGGCGGGGTGCTGCTGGACCTGGGCAGCCACGTAGTCGACCTGGCCGTGCAGGTCTTGGGCCGCGTCACCGGGGTCACGGCCACCGTGGCGGCGCTGAGCACCCCCGCCGACGACGACGCGGTGCTGTTCTGCCGGCACGCCGGTGGGGGCCTGGCCGGTGCGCCGCCCGGGTCGACCTCGATGCTGTGGGTGTCCTCGGTGCAGCCGGCGCCCGGCCCGCGGCTGCGGGTGGTCGGCTCGCGCGCGGCGTACGTCTGGGACGAGTTCGAGGACGAGTCCTGGTATCCGGACCTGCGCAACGCGCCGGGCTGCGCGGGATGGGTGGTGGCCGGTACGGCGCGGCGGCCCGCGCCACTGCCGCCCGGCGGGGCGGAGGACTTCTACCGGGTGGTGGCCGCGGCGCTTGAGGCCCGACCGGCCGCGAAGACGTCGGCGCAGACGTCGGCCCAGACGTCGGCCCAGACGTACCCGGTGCGGCAGGCGACGTTGCCGGTCGACCCGGCGGACGCGGTGCACACCCTGGCGGTCCTGGATGCAGCCCGGATCAGCGCCGTCGAGTCCCGCGAGGTGGTCATCGGCGGCAGCGCCGGCCGCCCGTAACGCATCAGGTCAGCCCCGGCATTGACGAATAGCACGCGGGGTGGGTGCGCAACCGTGCGCCTGAGGACAGACCAGATGGAGAGGTGCGATGCACCTGCGGACGACACGTCGGCGGCTGATGTCGACGCTCGCGGTGACCTGTATCGGCGGCGCCCTGCTGGGCACGACTGGGGCGGCCGCGGTGACGAGTTCGACCCGCAGCGTCCAGAGCACCGCGGAGGCTCCCACCCCCGGACCCGGTGACAGCAATGTCAGCGTCCCTCCGTTGACCCTGGGGTTCCGCAGCCAAGTCAGCGCCGGGGCGGGCGCGACCTCGCAGGCGCTGGTCCTGCCGATTCCCGAGGGCACCAAGGCCACCGGGATCACGGCCACCCTGACCGGTGATCGGGGGACCGCCTCGATCCTCGTCGGGGACCGGGTGGCGCTGGCCGACGTCGGACTGCCCGCCTCGGGTCGGCGTACCGTCACCATCCCGCTGGAGCCGACCGACCTGACCACGAGTCGCGCCATCACGCTGCGGGTGCGCCAACCGCTCTCCGACACCTCGGTGTGCTCCCGGTCCATCAGCACGATCACGCTGGCCGATCCCACGGTGCAGCTGAGCGGTCACGAGGTGGTGCCGACCAGCCTGGCGACCTTCTTCCCCCCGGCCAGCCCCGGCCTGACCGTCGTGGTCCCGCCAGGCGCCGACGATGACCTGGCCGCGGCGGGACTGACGGCGGTCGCCGCGTTGAGCCGCCGCTACCCGGGCAGCCCGGTCGCCCTGACGGACGTGCCGCCCCGCACCTCCACCCCGGGACGCCGGATCGTGATCCTGCGATCCGGGACGGACGCCGTCCAGGCGCAAGTCACCGCCCCCGAGGGGATTCCGACGCTGACCTTGACCGGTCGGGGCCCGGAGCTGACGGATGCCGCCGCCGCCTTGAACTCGGCTGCCGTCGAGCTGGGCGGGGCGATCTCGACCGGGTTGTCCGCGACCACCATCGCCGGGTCATCCGCGACCCCGGCGGCGACCGCGGCGCCGTCCGGGTCGCCGGACCCGATGCAGCGGACCCTGGCTGAGCTCGGCACCGCTCGACTCAGCCTCGGCGGCTATGGCACCTCAACCGCCTATGTCGGTGCTCCGCAGTCGGCCTTCGGGCGCCCCGTCGCCGGGGCCCGGATAGTCCTGAGCGGCACCCATTCGGCGCTCCCGAAGGACACCGCCGCCACGCTCGATGTGCGCTGGAATGATCTCTTGATCGCCTCGCTGGATCTGACCACGACACGGGACACCTTCACCGTCGAGGCGCAGGCTCCGACCTCGGCCATCCAGGCCGACAACGGCCTGAGCGTCTCGGTGCACGCCGTCCCCGCGGGCGGCCGCTGTGAACGGGATCTGACCGGAATCCCGCTTTCCGTCGACATCGACGGCGGCACCAGCAGCATCACCGCGGACCCGGGCACCGGCCGACTCACCGGTTTCGCCCGCTTCCCGCAGGTGCTCGGAGGCACGCTGCCCATCGCCATCCGGGGTAGCGGTCCGGACCGCGACCGCGGTCTGCAGCAGGCCGCCGCGCTGGTCAGTTCCTTGCAGCAGGCCAACCGCGGGGCTCTGACGCCGCGGCTGATCAGCCCGCAGGCCCTGCTTTCCGGTGGCCAGTCCGGTCTCTTGATCGGCGCCACCGGGGACGACAGCGATCGAGTCGGGGCCCCGCTGCGGCTGTATGGGATGCGCCTGCTCTATACCCGCACCGAACGCCTCGCGGTCGGCACCGACGCCCCGTACGGCGCCCTCGTGGCCGCCTCGTCCGGCGGCCGGGACCTGCTGTTGCTCGGCGGGTGGGCCAGCCAGTCCGATCAGGCGGCACCCCAGGTGAATCGGCTCGCGCAGGCCGTCGCCGGGCAGTCCTGGGCCGCGCTGTCCGGCGATGTGTTCCTCGCCAACGGCACCACCAAGCCGTTCTCGATCACCGCCCAGGACATCTTCCCGCAGGCCGCCGCGGTCCAGGAGCGGGACTGGCCCGCCTGGTGGTTCGCGGTCGGCGGCGCCGTTGTCCTCGTGCTGCTGCTCGGCCGATCCCTCGTGTCGCGTCGCCGCCGCCGCGAGATCGACCGATACGTCAACGCGCAGGAGGAGCAGGAACGCGCCACCACGAGGCCGCCGTCCGACGCGGGCTGACCGATGACCGCTTCGGACCTGCGGCCGCTGCCGACCCACGCGGTTGCCGCCGTCACCCCAGCCGGCAAGGCCGCCACCCGGGTCGTGGCCAGCCGGGCGGTGCCCGGCACCACCATCGTCTTTCTTCTGGTCGCGGCCCTCGGGGCGGCCGTCTCGACGTACAGCGTGCGCACCGGTCACGTCTTCGATTACAACGATTCGCTCTCGCACCTGACGATCGCACGACGGGTCCTCGACTCCGCCAGCCCCGGATCACAACAGCTGGGCACCGTCTGGCCGCCGGTCCCGCACCTGCTGCTCATGCCGTGGGCCCAGTCGTTGTGGTTGTGGAGCACCGGCGCGGCCGGGGCGATCGTCGGCACGGGGAGCCTGGCGGCGGCCGCCGCTGCGCTGTACCGGGCGCTGGCTCGGCTCTCGGTCCACTGGGCGGGGCGCGTTGCCGCGGTCCTGGTGTTGGCCGTCAATCCCAGCTTCCTCTATCTGAGCAGCACCGCCCTGACCGAACCCGTGCTGGTGGCTACGGCGATGCTGACCATCGCGGCCCTGGCCCGGTGGGCCACCTCGACCCGGCACCTCAGCGGTGGGGAGCTGGCGGTCTTCGCTGGGCTGCCGGCCGCCGCCGGTTGCCTGACTCGTTATGAGGGGTGGGCCACGGCCGCCGCTGCGACCGCGTACGTGCTGATCGTCGCGCTCCAGCGCGGGAACCCGCTGCGCCGGAGCGTGGTGCTGGCGGGGTCGTTCGTGGCGCCGTCCATCGCCGCGATCCTGGCCTGGCTGGCCTACAACTTCGCGATGTACGGCGACCCGCTGGACTTCGCCCGCGGGGCCTATTCGGCCAGCGCCTTCAACGCCGTCTATCGCGCCGAGGGCCTGATGACCACGGACGGCAGCCTCGGCCTGACCCTGGACACCTATGCCGCCGGGGTGCGGGGCATCGCCGGGGTATCCACCCTGCTGCTGGCGACGTTGGGCCTGCTGCTGATGTGCCTGCGCTGGGGCCTGGACCGGCGCGCCCTGGCCGTCTGGGTTGCCGCGGCACCCACCGCCTTCCTGGTCTACGGCCTGTACAGCGGGCAGCACATCATGATGAACGAGGCGTCCCTGCCGGTGGGCGCCTTCAACAACCGACAGGCCCTGTCCACGCTGCCGTGGCTGGCGATGCTCGTCGGGGTGGGCACCTCCCTGGCGGTCACCCAGCACTGGCGGAGGCCCGCTGCCGCGCCGAAGCGGCTGCCCACGGCGGGCCACTGGCGGGCGGCCGGCACGCTGACGCTGCTGATCGGCGTGCTGACCGTGCAGCAACTCTGGTGGGCCGCGGACTACCCGGGCCGGGCCAGTGTGCTCACCGAGGCGGTCAACAACCGGGCGACGGAAGCGGACCGGACGGCGGCCGCCAGCTGGCTGGGCAGCCACTACGACGGCGGGCTGCTGCTGCTGGACGAGGCGGCCATCCCGGCCTCCCCGATCGTGGGGATCCCCCTCAGGCAACAGATCAACCGCAGCGACGGGGACCTGTTTCGGGCCGCGCTGACCCGACCGGCCGAGCACGTGCGCTGGATCTTCATGCACCACACCAGCTCGGACCAGCCCGGCACTCAGCAGGACCTGGTCGGAGCGACCCTGGGCGCGGACCCCCCACGGATCCAGGCCTTCCGGGAGGTCCATCGGGCCGGCTCGCTGGTGATCCTGCGGCGGATCGAGGCGCCATGAGTAGCTCCGGAATAGCCCCCCCGAGGGGCCTGCCCCCAGACATCACCGGGTCGCCGCCGCGCATCGGCGACGTCCTGCTGCGCCGCGGCGCGGTCAGCCCAGCGGACATCGACGCGGCGCTGCTGCGGCAACGCCGCGAGGGCGGGCTGCTCGGGGAGCACTTGTTGCTGATGGGTGCCGTCAGCCGGCGAGCCCTGTTCGATGCCCTCGGCGAGCAGTGGGCCATGCCGGTCGTGGACCTGTTGGACACCCCCCCGGACCCGGCCCTCGCTCGCCAGGTGCCGTTCGAAGATCTCCTCGCCGGCGGCTGGATCGCCCTGGACCGCACGCCAGAGGGCACCCTGCGGGTCGCCACGACGTACCGCCCGGACGCCGCGCAGGCGGCCGCCATCGCGCGGTGGTTCGCCGGGATGCCGGTCGAGCACCTGCTCACGACGCCCTGGGACCTGCGCCACGCAGCCTCCGCGGCGCATCGCACCCAACTGTTGCACCTGGCCCAGGACTCGCTGGCGACCTCGAAGCCGGACCGGTCCGCCCTGCCCGGGCTGACCTGGTGGCAGGCGGCTCTGCCGTTCGTGGCGCTGGCGGTCCTGATCGTGGCTGCCGTCATCGATCTCCGGCGGACGTTCGTCGGACTGCTGGTCGCTGCCAACGCGGCGTTCTCGTTCAGCATGGTGTTCAAGGCGATGGCCGCGCTGCGGGAACCCCACGCCCGGGCCGTCAGTGACGGCCGTCGCCTCGCCGAGATGCGCGAACGCCTCGCCCGCGGATTGCCCCCGGTGTGGCGCCCGCCGGCCCGCGATGAGGCGGACCTGCCCTTCTACACGGTCTTGGTGCCCGTGTATCGCGAGGCCAATATCGTGCACAAGCTGCTCGACAACCTCGGTGCCCTGGATTGGCCCAAGTCCCGCCTGGAGGTGCTGGTCCTGCTGGAGGAGGACGACGTCGAGACGATCGCCGCCGCCAAGGCCGCGGCGCCCCCGGAGTACGTGCGTCTGCTCGTCGTCCCCGAGGGGTTCCCCAAGACCAAACCACGCGCCTGCAATTACGGCCTGGCCTTCGCGCGAGGCCAGTACGTCGTGATCTACGACGCCGAGGACCGGCCGGAACCCGACCAGCTGCGCAGGTCGGTGGCGGCCTTCGAGCGGGACCGCTTCGAACGCGAGATCCTCGGCGTCGATCAACCGCCGTTGGCCGTGGCTCAGGCGTCGCTGAGCTACTTCAACGCCGACTACAACATCCTGACCCGGATGTTCGCCGTGGAGTACGCGCACTGGTTCGACGCGATGCTGCCGGGGCTGGAGGGTACCGGCATCCCGCTGCCCCTGGGGGGCACCTCCAATCACTTCGACACCGAGGTGCTGCGCCGGCTCGGTGCCTGGGACCCCTACAACGTGACCGAGGACGCCGATCTGGGGTTGCGGGTCTCCGTGGAGGGTTATCGCGTCACCGTGATCGACTCGTCCACCGGGGAGGAGGCCTGCGCGGCCACCCCGGCCTGGATCCGACAGCGAACCCGCTGGATCAAGGGGTATCTGATCACCTCGGCCGTCAACCTGCGCCACCCGGTGCGCTTCGCCCGCCGGGTGGGCTTCGCGGGGATGGTGGGCATGCTGGGCCTGATCCTCGGCACACCGTTGGCGTTCCTGCTCTATCCCGTGGTGACCCTGTTCACGATCGTCACCTTCGTGGGGACCCGAACGTTCGGGCTGGAGCTGCCGGTGTGGCTGGTCGGGATGTCGATCGCGGGCATGGTGTTCGGCAACGTCCTCGTCATCGCGACGGCGGTGGTGGCGGGCACCCGCCGGTACTCCTGGCGGATCGGGGTCTTCGGGCTGCTCAATCCGCTGTATTGGACCCTGCACGCGATCGCCGCCTGGCGGGCCCTGGTGCAGACGGTGGTCAGCCCGCACCACTGGGAGAAGACCCCGCACGGGATCAGCGAGGACTACGAGTCCGATGCGCACTGAACCGCACCGGTCCGCTGTGGTGGGGCTCACCGTCGGCGCAGGGGCGCTGCTGTGCTACGCGGCGGCGACCACCGCGCGGTGGGTTGCGCTGCGCCACGGCGTACGGTCCGTCGGTGCTGCCGCGGCAGCCGTGCCGTGGCCGCCGGAGGAGATCGATGCGGCATTGTGCCGGTACGCCGTCGAGGCGACCCGCTCGAGCAGGGCGGCGATTCATCGGGCCGCCGCGGAGGCCCCCGCTGTGGCCCACGACACCGGCGTCGGAGGCCCGCTCGGCGGACACCAGCTCACGGTCGACTGGGGCGTCCACGCCCGGCTCCACGTGTCCCGTCCCGCGACGCACGGCCGCTACGGCAGCCAGGACCGGACGGTGCTGGCCGCCCTGATCGCGCTGGCGGAAGCCTCCCGCACGGCGGCGCTTCGCGAGGCAGCCATTCGGCAACACGCCGTCACCGACGCCTTGACCGGGTTGGCCACCTTCCCCCGGTTTCTGACCGACCTGCATGAGCTGGTCAGCGGGCTGCCCGCCGAGTCGGGCTGGGCGGTGGCCTTCCTGGACCTGGACCACTTCAAGGCCATCAATACCCGGCTGGGACATCTGGATGCCGACGAGGTGCTCCGCGAGACGGGTCGGCGCATCCTCGATGTCGATGAACCGGACCTCATCAGCGGCCGATTCGGCGGGGACGAGTTCTTGGGAAGCGCTGATCTATGGGCCAACTCGTGGGTGCGGCGCCGGGGTTGGCGGATCCGGTGCCGATGAGGCTGCTGGTGGCCCCTCTGATCTGCTCTTTCGGGCCGTTGTGGCCGTTTTCGGGCAGGCTACCGCCCTGTCATCACCCGGCCAGGGCGACGGCACGGGCCCGCATCAGCAGGTTCGCGCTGG
>JAIUNK010000050.1 GCA_020161845.1 Actinomycetota bacterium | reverse complement strand
GTCGGCACAGGGGTGTCGAGGTGTCGAACCTCGCCAGCATGGCCCAGCTCGCGCAGAGCGGCTTCAACCAGGAGGACGGCAGCCGGATCAATCACCCGAGAGCACCCTTCAACGAAGAACCTCCGACAAAAACTCGGCCACGATCAGTCGGCCCCGAACTCCATCGCCGCGTCGTCCAGCGCCTCTTCGTCCTGGGTGTCCGGGGTCAGCCGCCGGGCGATGACCTCACCGCCGCCGGCCTCCAACGCACCGACCAGATCGGTGTTGGCCAGGCCCAGGGCCTTGATGCCCTCCCCGGCGGCGCCCAGCAGCCCGAGGCCGACGTACTGCTCCAGCCGCGAGCGGCTGTCCGCGATGTCCAGGTTGCGCATCGTCAGCTGCCCGATCCGGTCGGTGGGGCCGAACGCGGCGCCCTCGGTGCGTTCCATCGACAGCTTGTCGGGGTGGTAGCTGAACGCCGGCCCGGACGTGTCGAGGATCGAGTAGTCCTCCCCGCGCCGCAGCCGCAGCGTGACCTCGCCGGTGACGGCTGAGCCGACCCAGCGCTGCAGCGACTCGCGCAACATCAGGGACTGGGGGTCGAGCCAGCGGCCCTCGTACATGAGGCGGCCGAGACGGCGGCCTTCGGCGTGGTACGTCGCGATCGTGTCCTCGTTGTGGATCGCGTTGACCAGGCGTTCGTAGGCGATGAACAGCAGCGCCATCCCCGGCGCCTCGTAGACCCCGCGGGACTTGGCCTCGATGATCCGATTTTCGATCTGGTCGGACATGCCCAGGCCGTGCCGGCCGCCGACCGTGTTGGCCTCGTCGACCAGGTCAACGGCGGAGTCGAACCGGCGGCCGTTGATCGAGACCGGGCGGCCCTGCTCGAACCCGATCGTCACGTCCTCGGCGGCGATGGCGACGTCGTCGCGCCAGAAGGCCACGCCCATGATCGGCTCGACCACGTCCTCGATCCCCACGTCGAGGTGTTCTAGGCGCTTGGCCTCGTGGGTCGCCCCCCAGATGTTGGCGTCGGTGGAATACGCCTTCTCCTTGCTGTCCCGATAGGGCAGGTTGCGCTGCGACAGCCACTGGCTCATCTCGGCGCGGCCGCCGAGCTCGCGGACGAAGTCCTCGTCGAGCCACGGCTTGTAGATCCGCAGGTTCGGGTTGGCCAGCAGCCCGTAACGGTAGAACCGCTCGATGTCGTTGCCCTTGAACGTCGAGCCGTCACCCCAGATCTGCACGCCGTCGTCCAGCATCGCCCGGATCAGCAGGGTGCCGGTCACCGCGCGCCCCAGCGGGGTGGTGTTGAAGTAGCTGCGCCCCGCCGAGCGGATGTGGAACGCCCCGCAGGCCAGCGCCACGAGGCCCTCCTCGACCAGGGCGTGCCGACAGTCGACGAGGCGGCTGGCCTCCGCGCCGTACGCCATCGCCCGCCCCGGCACCGAGGCGATGTCCGGCTCGTCGTACTGGCCGATGTCCGCGGTGTAGGTGAACGGGATCGCGCCCTTCTCGCGCATCCAGGCGACGGCCACGGAGGTGTCGAGCCCTCCCGAGAATGCGATCCCGACCTTCTCGCCGGCGGGTAGGGACGTCAGCACCTTGGTCATGTCGATGATTATTCAGAAGTCTGCATGACTATGCAAACGGCTGTACGGCGTCCGCGTGGTCCTCCAGGTACTGCCGGATGACCGCAGAGATGTCCGGGTCTGCCGTCAGCCCCAGGGTGCCGGCCCGAGTGCCGTCCACCCGCGCCGGCCAGGACTGCACGATGGCCTCGATGGCCGGGTCGGGTTGCTCCACGACACGATCGGCGACGGCGTCCCCGGCAATGGCGCGCAGCGCGTCCAGCATCTCCCCGACGCTGACGGTCAGGGCGGGCAGGTTGACCGGGATCCGGCCGTTGAGCTGGCCGGGCCCGTCGCCGCGCTCGGCCTCGGCGACGGCCAGGAGACCCGCCACCGTCCGACGCGGCGACAGGATCGCGAGCAGCACGTGCCGGCCCACGGGACACGGCGCCTCGATCCCGGCAAGCGGCTCCCGAATGATCCCGGACACGAACGAGCTGGCCGCCGCGTTGGGCTTGCCGGGCCGGATCGCCACGGTCATCAGCCGCACCACGCGACCATCCACGAAGCCCTTGCGGGTGTAGTCCGCGAAGAACTGCTCACAGGCGAACTTCTGCGAGCCGTAGCTGCTCTGCGGCGTCGGCAAGGTCGTCTCCGAGACCACCTCCGGCAGCGGCAGCGCCGGGTCCGGGCCGTAGACGGCGACGCTGGAGGAGAACAGGACCATGGCCTGGCCTCCCCCCGCGGCCTGTTGAGCGCGGGCGGCCTCCAGCAGCGCCCGAGTGGTCAGCAGATTGGCGTTGATGCCGAGATCGAAGTCGCGCTCGCACTCCGCCGAGACGGCAGAGGCCAAGTGGAAGACCGCGTCCACCGGCTCGGCGAACAGGGCGGGCAGCTGTTCGGCCAGGTCCCCGCGGACCGTCCGCACGAAGGGCACCTCATCGAAGCGGCTGACCTCCGGCGCGAACTTGTCGGCGAGCACCAGGGCATCGATCGGCTGCCCGCGAAAGCTGCCGCGGGCAATCAACTCGTCGGCCAGGGCGGATCCCACGAACCCGTGGCCGCCGGTGATGACGATGCGCATGTGATTCCTTCCCATCGGATTGCTTGCTGTCGCAAGCACTGGTCAGTGCGGGTGGGGTCGCTCCAGCGGGCAGTCCGGATTCAGCTCCACGCCGAACCCGGGCAGATCCGGGACCGGTAGCTTGCCGTCGACGGGCACCGGCTCGCCGAGCAGCAGCGGGGTGAACATCGGCACCACCTCGTCGGCCTCCGGCGCCATCATCAAGAACTCCGCGAACGGCGAATTATGCCTGGTCACCACGAAGTGGTAGCTGTAGACGCTGGACCCGTGCGGCACCACCATGACGCCGTGCGCATCGGCCAACGCCGAGATCTTCAGCAGCTCGGTGATGCCACCACACCACCCCACGTCCGGCTGGATGATGTCCGCGCAGCCCATCTCCAGCAGGAGCCGGAAGCCCCACCGGGTGGCCTCGTGCTCCCCGGTCGTGACCAGCATCCCGGGCGGGACGGCCTGGCGCAGCGCCGCGTAGCCCCAGTAGTCGTCCGGCGGCAGCGCCTCCTCGATCCACTTCAGCCCGTGGTCGTGGCTGCCCAACGCCAACCGCCGGGCGTAGTCGAGGTCGAGACTCATCCAGCAGTCCCACATCAGCCAGAAGTCGTCACCGACCCGCTCGCGCATCGTGGCCAGTTCGGCCAGGTTCGCCCGCAGCCCCGCCTCGCCCTCGGCCGGGCCGTGGTGCAGGGGCATCTTGCCGCCGATGAAACCCAGGCGCTGGGCGTGATCCGGGCGGGCGCCGGTGGCGTAGAACACCAGCTCGTCGCGGACCGGCCCGCCGAGCAGCTCGTACACCGGCACCCCGCGCAGCCGGCCCAGCAGGTCGTAGAGGGCCAGGTCGACGGCGCTGATCGCGTTGAGGACGACCCCTCGGCGCCCGTAGAACAGCGTCGAGAGGTACATCTGGTCCCAGATCCGTTCCAGGTCGCTGACCGCACGACCCTCCAGGAATCGCGCCAGGTGCTGCTCGACGATCCACGCGCCGATCGACCCGGCCGTGGTCACCCCGAAACCGACCGTGCCGTCGTCGGCCTCGATCTGCACGACCAGGGTGCCCAGCACGTTGATACCGAAGCTGCGCCGGGATTGGGCGAACCCCGGGTACTTGGCCATCGGCGTGCTGATGTGGTCGTCGATCCAGTGATAGCCCTCCTGGTCGTGGTAGTCCGCACCCCCCTTGGCGGCCACCGTGTACGCCCGCACCTGGGCGATCCTCGGGGTGGCCATCAGCGCGACTCGCCGGGTGTGGGCACCCCGCCGGGGTAGACGAGGATCTTGCTCGCGTCGGTGCTGCCCTTGGCCAGGTCGGTGAAGGCGGCGGCGGCGCCGTCGTACCCCACCCGCCCGTCGATGAGCCGCCCCAGCGGCACCGTCGTCTCGCCCACCCAGGTCGCGGTGGCGGCGAAATGCTCGCGGCTGTAGCAGAACGATCCGATCAGGGAGCGTTCCTCGGTGGAGATGCCGTACGCCGGGAGCTCCACACTCGGCGTACCCATCCCGACGAGCACGATCCGGGCGCCGAACACCGAGGCCTCGATCGCGTCCCGCACCGTGGGCGTCAGGCCGACGGCGTCGATGACGAGGGTGGCCTTGCCGCCGAGCGCCTCGGCCACGGCCGCGCCCAGCCCGCCCTCGGCCCGCGCGGCGGCGAGCGGATCGATGACGCGTGCGCCGAACGAGGCGCACAGATCGCGCCGCAGCGGATTGACGTCGGAGACGGCGACCGCGGTCGCGCCGAGCCGTTGCGCCGCCAGGAGGCACGCCTGTCCGATGGGGCCACCCCCGATGACCAGGACACGGTCGGCAGGCGCGCAGGCGCCGCGGACCGCCGCGTGGTAGCCGACGGCGAGCGGTTCCACCAGGGCGCCGAGGTCGGGGTCCAGGCCGGCAGCAAGCGGTACGACGTTGCTGGCGCGCACCACGACACGCTCGGCGAAGGCCGAGACGAGCTGCGGCGCGACCCCGATCACCGTGCGGTTCGGGCAGCTCTGCTCGGCGCCGGCGGCGCAGACCT
The DNA here is from genome assembly GCA_020161845.1 of Actinomycetota bacterium. Classification (GTDB taxonomy): domain Bacteria; phylum Actinomycetota; class Actinomycetes; order Actinomycetales; family Dermatophilaceae; genus Austwickia. Next base: position 13,288 of record JAIUNK010000050.1, on the reverse strand, counting down.
CGCACGAGTCGCAGGACAGCACCGGGTTGATGGTGACCAGGGCGCCAGGAGACAGGCCCGGATCGGTGACGGCGGCGCCGACCCACTCGACGTACCCCACCGTCTCGTGCCCCATCACCTGCCCCGCATGGCGACGGCCGGTGTCCCCGGTGAACCCGTGGAAGTCGGAGCCGCAGATCCCGGTCGCCGTGATCCGCACGACGACATCGCCGGGCCCGGGCGCGGGGTCGGCGATCTCGGCGACCTCCAGGGCCCACGGTCCGGTCATGACCAGCGCCTTCACGACGCGCTCCCGGCGCCGCCGCCGACCCCGGACCCGCCGGCCACCCCGGACCCGCCGGCCGCGCGCGCGACCGGCGCCACTTCGGGCGGCTGGCCCAGCAGCACGATGACGCTGGAGTCGTCGGCCGCCGCCAGTCCGGCCGCCTCCCCCATCAGGTAGAGCTGCTGAGCGGCCGCCGCGACGGGCGTGGCGATGTGCGCGTCCCGCGCCGCCGCGGTGACGATCCCCATGTCCTTGACGAAGATGTCGAGCCGGGACTTCACCTCGGCGCCGTTCTCGTCGTGCGCCTGCAGGGCTCGCGGTCCGCGGTCGCCGAGCATGAACGAGGCGGCCGCGCCGGCCATCAGGGTCTCCAGGGCCACGGCCTGGTCCAGCCCGAGCGCACCGGCCAGGGCCAGCGCCTCCGCGGCGGCGGCGATGTGGACCCCGCACAACAGCTGGTTGACGGTCTTCATCGACTGCCCGTCACCGGCCTTGGCGCCGACCCGGACCAGCGTGCCGGCCATCGCGTCCAGGACCGGCTGGGCGGCGGCCCACGCCGCGTCCTCGGCGCCGACGGTGACCAGGAGCGTGCCGTTCCCGGCCCGGACGGGGCCGCCGGAGACCGGGGCGTCGACCAGGTGCAGGCCGGCGTCGGCGAGGCGGGCCGCCACCTCGCGGACGGCCTCGATGCCCACGGTGCTGGTGAGGATCACCGTGGCGCCGGGACGCATCGCCCCGGCCACGCCGCCGGTGTCGCCGCCGCCCCACAGCAGGGCGACCAGCTGCTCCTGGTTGCGGACCGCGACCAGGACGCAGTCTGCGCCGGTGGCCGCCTCGGCCGCGGTGTCGCACACGCCGGCGAAGCCGTCGGCGGCATGCGCGCGCGAGGCGTCGATGTCGTAGGCGCGGATGGTGAACGAGCCGGACAGGTGCCGGGCCATGGGCAGGCCCATGGCACCCAGGCCCAGGACGGCGACGGTCAGGGACATCGCGGGGTCTCCTTCTCAGATGGCGGGGTCAGGCAGAGGGGGTGGGTGGACGACGCGCCGCGGAGCGTGCGTGGCCGGCGGCCGACCGAGCGGGCGTGAACAGCGTCAGGCGGAGAGCTTGTGAACGACCTCGGCCAGCGAACTGGGTCCCCCAACGTTGCCGGCGAAGACGATGTACGGGATGCCGCGGGCCGGGCCGTCGATGGGCTCCCACAGCGAGACGATGCCCGGCAGCATCGGCCCGCGAACCATGGCCCGCTCGATGGACAGGCCGCGCGCGGCCACGTCGGAGGAGGTGATGCCGCCCTTGGCGACGACGAACCGCGGCGGTCGCTGCGCCAGCACACCGGCGACGACGGTGATCACGGCTGTGGAGACCCGCCGGGCGATGGCCAGGGACTCATCGGCGTCGTCGGTACGCACCAGCGTCCGCGAGGTCCGGACCACGACATTGCCGCCGGCCAGGGCCTCGACGGCCCGAGCGGTCACCTCGGCGATGTGGTCATCCACCTGCGCCGACAGGACGGTGGCCACGTCGATCTCGAGCTCGACCGGCCGGTCGGCCTCGACGAGCGCGGCGAGCTGGCGCGTGGTCATCGACACGTGCGAGCCGACGACGATCAGGCCGCCGGTCGCCTCCTGGGCGAGGCCGCCGGCGCGGATCGCGGCGATGTCCGCCGGCTCCAGGGGCGGAGTGACGTCCTGGCCGATGATGGCCCGCCCGAACGGCGGCCCGACCCGATAGATGAAGCGCTTGCCCTGGGCCTCGGCCGTGTAGAGCGCAACGGCGAGCAGGCGCAGGTCGTTTTCGTCGACGATGTCGCACACCAGCGGCTGCGCATCGCGCAGGCCTGCGAGGATCGCCACGGTGGCGGCCGGATCGGTGCGCAGAGTCGCCAATGGGATCCAGGCCACGTCCGCGGCGCCCACCCGGCCCCCGGTCTTCTCCTGGACCCAGTCGCGCAGGTCGGAGGCCGCGTAGCCAAACGTCGCGTCCTTGGCGAACTCCGTGTCCCCCGCCGGGGTGTAGCCGTCCGCGGCGCTGCCGGCGTAGTGGATCGCGTCCACCGTGATCCGGCCCGCCTCCCCGAACGCCGGGATGACCACGACGCCATCGACCGAGTGACTGGTCGCGGCGAGCACCTCCTGCGCCAGCGTGTCCGGCTCCAGGGGGAAATGACCCCGCAGGGTCGAATCCGACCGGGAGACGAAGTCGACCCGGACCCCGACCTGCGCCGCCGCCTCGAACGCGGCGCGCGCCACCTCGCGGTTGCGTTGCTCGGCATCCGCCGGGCCGAGGCTGCGCGAGTTGGTCATCACATAGACCGCCGGCGCCCCTTGGGACAGCGCCCACACCAGCGACTCCACGGTCCAGTTCATCAGGACCGGGAGGTTGGCCACCGACTGGGTGCCGGTCGGATCGTCGTCCAGGACGACGAGCACCCGGTCGGAGGCGGAGGCCAGCGCCGCTACCTCTGCCGCGGGGACGGCCCGCCCCTGGGGGGCGCCGGTCAGGAGCTGGTCGAGGGTGACAGGCACGGCAAGGACCTTTCGTCGGTGGGGGAGGCAGGGTCTGGGCGCGGCACCGGGGTGGAACCGCCGGTGCCGCGCCGCTCACGGCGTACGTCGTGCGCTGTCCATCGAACTCCGTACCGCGGACTGCGGACTGCGGACTGCGGGTCAGTGCGCCCGAATGGTGTGCTGACCCGGCGTCTGTTCCAGGCCCTCGATGTGCCCGGCCTCGATCTCGTTCGCCTTCTTCATGTATTGCGTTACCCAGAAGGTGAGGCCGGCCAGCAGAGCACCGATCGCCATGGCATAGACGCCGTTGCCCTTGCCGAGCGCGTCGTCGACGCGCTCGCGGATGATCGGCGCCGCGAAGCCGCCGAGGTTGCCCAGGGAGTTGATCAGGCCGATGCCGGCTGCCGCCGCGGTGCCGGTCATGTATTCGGTCGGCAGGGTCCAGAAGATGGGCTGCATGCCCACGAACCCGACGGCCGCCAGGCACAGGCCGATGATCGCGATGACTGGGGACTTGGCGAAGATGCCGGAGATGGTCACCCCGATGGCGGTGCACACCATCAACGACGTACCGATGACGTGGTGCTTGCGGGTGCGGTCGGCCAGCCCGGGGAAGAATGCCACCGAGGCGAGTCCGGCGATCCACGGGATGGCGGTGACGAACCCGGCGGCCAGTCCGAGCTTCTGCCCGGTAATGGCGGCCACCTGCTGCGGCAGGAAGAAGGTCATGCCGTAGACGGCGATCTGGATGAAGAAGTAGATCAAGCAGAAGTACCAGACGCGGCCGTTGCCAAGCGCCGTCGCCCAGCTCTTCGGGCCGTGGCCCTCATCCTTGGCGGTGTCCTCGGCAGCGATCGTGTCGTGCAGCGCTTGGCGCTCCTGGGGCTCCATCCAGCCGTGCGCGTCCAGCGGCTTGTCGGTCAGGTAGAAGTAGGCCCAGACACCGACGATCACCGCGATGCCACCCTCGACGAGGAACATCCACTCCACCCCAGGCAGGCCCAGGATGCCATCCATCTGCAGCAGGCCGCCGGAGATCGGGCTGCCGACGATGCCGGCCAGCGCGATGCCCATGTAGAAGATGCCGCGGGCCCTGGACAGGTGCCGGGCGGGCACCCAATAGGTCAGATAGAGGATCACGCCGGGAAAGAAGCCGGCCTCGGCGATGCCCAGCAGGAAGCGCAGCGCGTAGAACGACATTTCGTTGCGCACGAACATGAAGGCCACGGCGACCAGGCCCCAGGTCACCATGATCCGGGCCATCCAGAACTTGGCCCCGACCCGATGCATGATCAGGTTGCTGGGCACCTCGAACACGGCATAGCCGATGAAGAACAGGCCTGCGCCGAAGGCGAAGGCGGCGGCGGAGATGCCGTAGTTGACCTCGAACGCCTTCTCGGCGAACGCGACGTTGGCGCGGTCGAGGAACGCGATGACATACATGAGCAGCAGCATCGGCAGCAGGTGTCGGAACACCTTCTTGGTGGCCGCTTCGGACAACTCGAAGCGCTGCGCGTGATCGTACGGGATGGCCTGGTCGGTCATCGTTGACTCCTTTGTCGTTGAGCAGAAAGGGGGTCCCCCGGGGGGGCATGGTCAGTGCATGTATTTGCCGCCATCGGCCTGGATTGTGGAGCCGGTGATGAATGCGGCACCGTCGCTGAACAGGAAGGCGACGGTCGCCGCAATCTCCTCGGGTTGGCCGACGCGGCCCAGCGGGATGGTCGCCGCCATCCCCGCCTTGCGCTCGTCGGTGAGCTTGCCGCCCATGATCTCGGTGTCGATCGGACCGGGGGCGATCACGTTGACGGTCACGCCGTGCGGGCCCAGTTCGCGGGCGCTGCCCCGGCACATGCCGATCACCGCCGCCTTGGCGGTGGCATAGACGCCCTTGGAGAACGTGCCGCCGCCGTCGAAGGCCGTGATCGAGGAGAAGTTGACGATTCGCCCGACGCCGGCCGCGATCATCGACGGCGCCGCGTGCTTGATCATCAGGTAGGAGCCGGTCACATTGACCGCCATCACCCGGTCGAAGGTGTCGCGGTCGCATTCGTGCACGGTGCTGGTGCACGGGATCCCGGCGATGTTGACCAGGCCCAGGACGGGGGGTGACTCCGCGGCGATGCGGGCATACGCCGCCTCGATCGCGGCCTCGTCGGTGATGTCGAGCGGTACGGCGAGCGCCGTCGCGCCCTGCTGCCGCAGCTCGGCTTCGGCTGTGGCCAAGCCCTCGGCGTTGGCGTCCACCAGCGCTACCGCCCAACCGGCCGCGGCAAGCGCAGCGGCGACCTTGCGTCCGATGCCGGCGGGACTGCCGGCTCCGGTGACGACGGCGGTCCTGGACGCGGGAAGGGTGCTCATGGAGTGGCCTCCTGGATGGGTGTCGGGATGTCGGCAGCGGCCGAGTCGGCGCTGACCTCGTGGACGACCTGGGCCAGCGCCTCGATGTCGTGGGCGAACCGTCCGAGGAACAGCCCGTCGACGGCGCCCGCCAGGTGGTGATAAGTGCCGGGGCCGGCGGCCCCGCCGTAGATGACGCGCGAACGGGGGTTGGCCCGCCGCAGCCGGTCGCGCAGCACGGTGCAGACGACACGGACGTAGGCCGGGTCGGCCGGCTCGGCCGCCCCGATCGCCCAGACCGGCTCGTAGGCGACGACGACCTGGGCCGCGCCGATGACGCGCAACGCCGCCTCGAGGTCCATCAGGCAGGTCCGCGCCGCCTCGTCGGGGTCGGCGGCCCGCTCGCTCTCCCCGACGCAGTAGATCGGCACCATCCCGGCGCCGGTCACCTCGACCAGCTTGCTGTCGATGACCGCTCGGGTCTCGCCGAACAACCGGCGCCGCTCCGCGTGGCCGACCTCCACGTAGGAGCAGCCGAGCTCCGCGAGGACGCCCGCGGCGACCTCCCCGGTCTGGGCGCCGTGGTCCGACGGTGCGACGTCCTGCGCTCCCCAGCGGCCGCCGTGCGGGCCGAGGGCCAGGGCCGTCGACTCCAGCAGCGGAAAGCTGGGCAGCACCGCGATCTCGACGCCGAGGGCCGCGGTGGCCGCCTCGCCGAGGAGCTCACCGACGCGCGCGACGTACCGGCGGGTCTGCGCGGCCGACAGGTACATCTTCAGGCTCACGGCGACCAGCGGTCGTCGTACGGCGTCGGTGGCGGGCATGATCGGCTCCGGCCGCTCTAGAGGATCGTCGCCAGGACGCCGCGAATGTAGTCGCGGTTGCGGGCGATGTTGCCCAGGGCGTCGCCGCCGTAGTGCTCGCACAGGAAAGCGCCGGTGAAGCCGCCGGCGACGGCCTGGGTGATGGCCGCGCGGTAGTTGATGATGCCGGCCTCCATCGAGGTCGGGAACGTGGTGACGACGCCGCTGGCCGGGTCCTCGTCGCGCAGGTAGTTCTTGACGTGCCAATAGTTGGTGTGCGGCAGGACCTTGTCCCACATCGACTGGATCGGCTCCATCGGGCGGTGCAGCCGCACGTAGTTGGGGATGTCGGGGTTGAGGCCGACGTTGGGCCGGTCGACGTCCTTGAGGAAGGCCACCGCCTCGTCGCAGGTGCCGACGTAGGTGTCCTCGTACATCTCAAGCGTGATCTGCTGACCGTTGGCGGCGGCCCGGTCGGCCAGCTGCTGGGTCTTGGCGATCGCTTCATCGCGGCGGGCCGGGTCATCGACGTGGCCGTCGGCCAGCCAGAACCACAGGGCCTTCTCCTGGGCGGGGGTGAACGCCTGGAAGAACCCGTAGCTGACCATGTCGCAGCCGATCGCCTTGGCCTTGTCGAGCAGCCGCAGGCTGTAGTCCAGGTATTCGTCGCCCCGCTGGGCGTCCATCACCGAGCGGCGGGAGGTGGAGATAGCCGGAACGGTCAGCCCGTGGTCGGCGCAGACCTGCGCAAACTCCCGCAAGCGGGCCTCGGACAGATCACCGACGCGCACCCAGGTGTCGGTCGGGTCGACCTCGGTGAACCCGAGCTTGCTGACCAGGCTCAGGTGCTTGGCCCATTCGGAGGCGGGGGCGTCCTGAATCGGGCCGCCCGTGCTGTCCTTGCCCCCGAAGGGCAGCATCGCGCAGGCGATCGGCCAGGTCTCGGCGGTGTATGTCATTTGCGGCACTCCTCGGTGCGACTGGGTGGGACGTCGGGTCGGGTGGGTTTACAGGGGCGCGGGGCCGAGGTCGTCCAGCAGCTGGGCCAGCCGCGCGTACGCCGTGTTGCGGTAAGCGACCAGCGCTGCCGGGTCGCCGGCCGGCACGACGAAGCCGCCGCCCTTCTTGACCCCGAGGTGGCCGTCGTCCACCAGCTCGGTGAGCATCGCCGGGCTGGCCATGCGCGGCCCGTAGTGCTTCTCGAACGTGGCGAAGCAGTCCTTGTAGACGTCGAGCCCGGCCATGTCGGCGATGGCGAACGGGCCGAAGAAGGGCAGCCGGAAGCCGAACGTGGTGCGCACCACCGTGTCGATGTCCTGCGCCGTCGCGACGCCCTCCTCGACGAGGGTGATGGCCTCCTTGAGCAGCACGTACTGAAGGCGGTTCAACACGAAACCGGCCTTGTCGGCGACGCGGGCGCTCTGCTTGCCGATGCGCGCGACGAGGTCTTCGACGGGCGCCACGACGGCGTCGTCGGTGCCGGCGTGGCTGATGAGTTCGACGCCGGGGGTGAACGGCGCGGGGTTGGAGAAGTGCACGCCGAAGAACCGGGCGGGGGTGGTCAGGAAGGCGGCCAGCTCGGCGATCGGCAGCGTCGAGGTGTTGCTGCCGATGATCGCCTCCGGCCGCGCCGCGGCCTCGATCGAAGCCAGCACCGGTCCCTTCACCTCGGGCCGCTCGAAGACGGCCTCCTCGATGAGGTCGGCCCCGGCCACGGCGGCGGCCAGGTCGTCCGCCACGATGAGGTGTGCCGCGACCGCGTCGGCCGAGCCCGCGGCGACCAGGCCGCGGTCCTCGAAGTCCCGGGCCTCGGCGAGCAGCCGGGCATGCTGGCGCGCGGTGGCGTCCGGGTTGGCGTCGACGATCGTCGTCGGGATTCCCGCCATCGCCATCACCTGGGCGATCCCGCCGCCCATGTAGCCGGCGCCGACGACAGTGACGTGCTCGATGCGCTGGATGTAGCCGCTCACGACGTACCCCTTCAGTTCTCGTCAGATCTCGTAGGACGCGATGGCCGCGACCTTCTCCGCGGAGGCGGAGGCGTCGTCGAATTCGTAGCCCAGCCACTCGGAGGCGAGTCGTCGGGCCAGCTCGATGCCGATGACTCGCTGGCCCATGCACAGCACCTGGGCGTCGTTGGACAGCACGGACCGCTCGACCGAGAACGAGTCGTGGGCCGTGACGGCGCGGATGCCCGGGACCTTGTTGGCGCTGATCGCCACGCCCAGGCCGGTGCCGCAGATCAAGATGGCCCGGTCCGCGCGCCCGTCGGCGACCATGCGGGCCGCCTCGACGGCGACGTGCGGGTACGCCGTGTGCTCGTCCCGTCCGACGCCGACGTCCACGACCGAGCCGACCCGCGGGTCCGCCTCGAGGTCGGTCTTGATCGCTTCCTTGTAGTCGACTCCGGCGTCGTCGCAGCCGACGACGAGGCGCCATGTGGTGTCCATGAGAACTCCTTGACAGGGGTGTTGGTTCTGGGGGCCGGGTCAGCCCGGCAGGTGCTCGCCGACGACGGCGACGATCCGCGCGAACGACACCGCGCCCGGGTCGGGGGTGCCGATGCTCTTGTCCTGGTGGGTCTTGGCGCGGCCGCGCTTGGCCGAGTAGTCCTTGGTCGCCTCGGCGCCCGTCGTCGCCGCGGTCACGGCGGCCGCCCAGACCTGCGGCAGCGGGCCGGGGGTGGACTGCAGGGCGTCCCGGAACGGCACCGCCGCATCCACCATCGTCTTCTCGCCGACCTGCGCCTTGCCCAGCTGCAGGATGGCGTGCACGGCGGCGACGGCCGCGGCCACCGCGACCTCGCGGGCGTCCTGCGCCGCGGCGACGTCCTGGTCGTCCAGCTGCGCCGCGGCGGCCTCGATGGCGGCTCCCCACAACGCTCCGGAGGTGCCCCCGGACCGTTCGGCCCAGGCGGCGCCGACCCGCTCCAGCAGGGTGCGGGCGCCCGCCTGCCGGGTCAGCAACTCGGCGGCGGCGGCGTCGCCCGCGGCGGCGCCCCGCAGCATCCCGATCCCGTGGTCGCCGTCGCCGGCGATCGCGTCGATGTCACCGAGATAGGGCTCGATCTCCTGGAGCAGCGCGTGCACCGCGCTCACCCCGGTGGCGATGCGACCGGCGAGGGCCTGCGAGGCCGCCGAGCCGGGGGCGATGTCGTCCTGGGTGTCCTCGGCGCGGGCGGTGCGGTCGATCTCGCGTTCGCCGACGACCCCCTTGCGGTAGGCGGGGGTGTCGCAGGGCGCGGTCCACAGCCGCTCCAGTTCGTCGTCGAGCCAGAGCAGGGTCAGCGACAGGCCCGCCATGTCCAGGCTGGTGCACTGCTCCCCCACCTCGGCGTCGACGACCGTGTAGCCGTGCTCGCCGAGCAGCCGCGCGACGGTGCCGTAGGTGAGATAGAGCTCCTCGTATTTCACCGTGCCCAGGCCGTTGAGCAGCGCCACCACCCGCTTGCTGTCGCCGGGGTCCTCGGCGAGCACCTTCTCCACGAGCAGTGCGGCGATCTCGTCCGCGGTTCCCAGCGGCACGTCGGCGATGCCGGGTTCGCCGTGGATGCCCAGGCCGAGGCTCATCTGCCCCTCGGGAACGGTGAACAGCGGGTGGTCGGCGCCGGGCAGGGTGCAACCCGCGAAGGCGACCCCGAACGTCCGGGTGCGATCGTTGGCGTGCACGGCGATCCGCTCCACGGCGTCGAGATCGGCGCCTTCCTCGGCGGCGGCGCCGGCGCACTTGAAGACGGCCAGGTCGCCGGCGATGCCGCGGCGCTCGGCGGCCCGCTGCGGCGGCGCGGAGGCGATGTCGTCGGTGACGGTCACGATCCGCACGTCGACCCCTTCACCGCGCAGCTTCTCGGCGGCCTGCCCGAAGTGCAGCACGTCGCCGGCGTAGTTGCCGAAGCTGACGAACACCCCCGCGCCGTGGTCGCAGGCCTTCAGCACGGAGTAGATCTGCGAGGCCGAGGGCGAGGCGAAGATGTTCCCGCAGGCGGAGCCGTGCGCGATGCCCGGCCCGACCCAGCCGGCGAACGCCGGATAGTGGCCGGTCCCGCCGCCGATCACGAGGCCGACCTGACCCTGCGGCACGACCGTCGACCGAACGACCCCGCCGTGCACCGCGCGGAGGTAGCGGGGGTGGGCCGCGACCAGCCCGGCCAGGGCCTGGTCGGCGAAGTCGCTGGGCGCGTTCACGAGGAAGGTCATCGGTGTCCTTCGGCGGTGGGGTGGTCTGGCGATCGGGACGCGAGTGAGGCTCCGGCAGCGTGGGGCTGCGGCGATCGGCAGGGGGTGGGGCTGTAGGTCACGAGGCTAGTGCGCCGTGTGTGACGTTTCAAGTGATCTTTGTGATGAATATGGGCGTGTGATGCTCGTAGTGTGACGTTATTCGCTCATTCGCGCTGGTGTCACGGCGTGTCGCCCAGCCGCGCCCGACTTTGTCCCATCGACCGGTTCCATGACGTGGGCTGTCCGTGCGAACCTTGGACCGTGATCTCACCTCCGCCGAGGCGGCGCACCGGAGCCGAGGCCGCAGGGGTCCGCACCGTTCGGACCGCCGCCGACCGGCGCGGCTTCATCCGCGATCAGGTGCACCAGAGCGGCTCGGTGACCGTCGACCACCTGGTCGCGACGCTCGACGTCAGCCGCATGACGATCCACCGTGACCTCGACGCCCTGGAACACGACGGCGTTCTGCGGAAGGTTCGCGGGGGTGCCACCGCGGCCCGGTCCAGTCTCTTCGAATCCGATCTGCCCTATCGGATGACGTCGGCCGTCGCGGCCAAGGCGGCGATCGGTATGGCCGCCGCGCAGCTGCTGGAGCGTGGCCAGGCCGTGCTGTGCGACGAGTCGACGACCACGATGGCGGCCCTGAAGGCGTACGACCCGATCGAGACGATCACCGTGATCACCAATTGCTTCCCGACCATGCAGTTCGTCACGGACTCGACCAAGCACCGCTTGATCAGCCTCGGCGGCGACTACGTGCCGCGCTATCAGGCGTTCCTGGGTCTGCTGTGCGAGAAGGCGATCGAGGGTTTGTACGCCGACGTGCTGCTCGCCTCCTGCTCGGCGGTGCTCGACCGGCACACCTTCCATCAGGACCAGCAGATCGTCGCGGTCAAACGGGCCATGCTCGCATCGGCCCCCACCCGGATCCTGCTGCTCGACAGCACCAAGATCGGCACCGGTGCGGTCTACGCCCTCGGCCGCATCGCCGACTTCACCCATCTGGTCACCGACGACGGAGCGCCGGAGAGCTTCCTGGCCGCGGCCCGGGAAGACGGGCTCGCCGTGATCGTGGCGCCCTCGCTCGCCCCCGCCGACGAGGCCTGATCCGGCAGACGTCGGGCCGAGATCAGGTCGGGCTGAGCCGCTCCCGCGCTGAGGCCATGTGCCGAGCCATCGCCTCAGCCGCCTCCTGCGGGTCCCGCGCGCGCAACGCGGCCAAGACCGCGCCATGCTCCACGCACGTCAGCCTCGTGTGTTCGGGGCTACGGATGCCCCGGTCGGACCAGACGCGGATGAGCGAGCGCGTCGTCGAGAGCAGCCCCGCGAGCACGGCGTTCCCGGACAGCTCGGCGAGGAGCTGGTGGAACTCGCGGTCGGCCGCCTGGAACGAGGGATAGTCCTCGACCACGGCGGCCATGGTCTCGACGAGGGCGGCGAGGCGGGCCAGGTCATCGGGTTGGGCGCGCTCGGCCGCCAGCCGCGCCGCCTGCACCTCGAGTGCGCCCCGCACCTCGATGAGGTCGTGAGTCTCCGGCTGGCCCAGCATGAGGCCCCAGCTCAACGTCTGCGGCAGGAGCTCGGAGGCGCCGCCCTTGAGATAGGTGCCCGAGCCGGGCCGCACGGTGACCACGCCCAGGATCTCCAGGGCGGCCAGTGCCTCGCGGACCGCGGAGCGTCCCACCCCGAGCGAGGCGGCGAGCTGCCGCTCGGCCGGTAGGCGGTCGCCGGGCTGGATGTCGCCGCCGGTGAAGTAGGCGAGCAGGCGCCGCGTCGTCACGCTCATCGGGCTGGCCGGTTCGATCGCCCCAAGGGCCTCGAGCGACGGATGCGCCGACGACCGCGCCGACGACCGCGCCGGCGGTGGGAGCGACGCGGGAGCAAGAGGGTCCGGGGGTCCCGGGCTCATGGGCTCGCTGGGGATCGCGGCGCTCACCGTTGCAGGTTACCGCACGACGTACCGAAGATTTTTGGTCAACCGGTTGACCGGTTGACCAAAACGGGTCCATGCTGAGTGCCATCGTTCCGCTGCCGGCCCCGGGGACTGTGCGCGGCATCCCACCCGTTGGAAACAGCTCAGGAGTCAACGTGGACACCTCACCGTCACCGACCGCCGGTTCGCCCCGCACGTCCTCGCCGCCGCCCAGCCCTGCAGGCCCCGCCGCCACGGCAACCGCCGAGGTGGAGCGCTCGGCCATCCGGAAGATCTCGATCCGGCTGGTGCCCTTCGTGGCGCTGATGTTCTTCATCAACTACCTCGACCGCACCGCGATCGGATTCGCCGGCCCGAACGGCATGACGAAGGACCTCGGCCTGACCGCCGCTCAGTTCGGGTTCGCCTCCGGCATCTTCTTCGCGGGCTACATCCTCCTCGAGGTGCCCAGCAACATGGCCCTGCACAAGTTCGGCGCCCGCGCCTGGCTGGCCCGGATCATGGTCAGCTGGGGCCTCGTCGCGGTGCTGTTCACCTGGGTGCAGAGCTACACCCAGCTGGCCTGGCTGCGCTTCCTGCTCGGTGTCATGGAGGCCGGCTTCTTCCCCGGCGCGATCCTGTTCCTGTCCCTGTGGGTCCCGGCGCGCTACCGCAGCCGCATCCTCGGCCTGTTCTACCTCGCGCAGCCGCTCACCACCGTCATCGGCGCTCCCCTGGCCGGCTGGTTCATCAACCAGCACGGACTGCTCGGGCTGGAGGGGTGGCGGGTCATGTTCCTCGGTGTCGGCATCCCCGCCGTGATCGTCGGCGTGCTCGCCTGGTTCGTGCTGGTCGACGACCCGCACCGGGCGCCCTGGCTCACCGACGCCGAACGCTCCTGGCTGACCGGCGAACTCGCGGCGGAGAACGCCGCCGGCGACGCGGGGCACGGGAAGCACGCGGGTCTGGGTTACGCCTTCCGTTCGGGGCGGGTGTGGATCCTGTCGCTGATCTACTTCGGGTTCGTCTACGGCCTCTACGCGCTCGCCTTCTTCCTGCCCACCATCATCAGCGGATTCGAGGCGCAATTCGGCACCAAGCTCGACACGATGGGCAAGGCCTGGGTCACGGCGATCCCCTACCTGCCGGCGGCGATCGTGCTGTACGTCGTGACCACGGCCGCGGCCAAGCGCGGGGTCAAGCCGGCCAACATCTACCTGCCCGCGTTCATCGGTGGCGCC
>JAIUNK010000049.1 GCA_020161845.1 Actinomycetota bacterium | reverse complement strand
CCAAATACAGACGGACCATCTGGTCACGATACTCCGGATTGAACTTGTGCCGTGCCCCACTCATGTCGTTCTCCCTTCAGATAAGGATCCTATTGGACCTCATGTCCGAGAGAAATAGGGCACCTCATGCGGCGCCGTTGGCGTGGGACTCGACCAGCCCGGGCACTGACGGGGCCGGGAAGGGCGCCCAGGGCCGGCCGGAGGCTGCCCGGAAGGTGGGGCATCCCGCTCCTGGGGTGGGGAATCGGCAGAAGCCGGTCGGGTTGAGGGTCGAGGATGGCGCGATCACGGTGTCGGCGCCGGTGGAGTTGTTGGATGATCCGGGCACGGTGTTCCCGGTGTCGGTGGATCCGACGGTGTCGTTGGCGAATACCCGCTGGTTCATGGTCGATAACGCGTACCCGAATCAGGAGTACGCGAACTACACCGGCTCGTCGGGCAGCACGTGGGGCCCGAACGAGGCCGCGGGCTATAACGACTACTCCGGGGTGCATGTGAAGCGCCTGTTCTTCGAGTTCAGCAATGCCCGCCTGGCCGGGAAGACGATCTCGTATGCGACGTTCAACGCGTTCGAGGCGTTCTCGGCGACGTGTGACACGACGGCGGGGAACAACGCCTACATCCTGAACACCGAGATCACCACGCCGGTGACGTGGAACACCCAGCCGACGAATATGACCCAGTCGTATGGGACGTATACGGCCAAGACGAACCCGACGTCGTGCAACAACGGCAAGCGGCAGGGGATCTGGGATATCACAGCCGCGGTCCGGGGCCGCCAGGCGGCGAACACGGCGACGACGACGGTGGTGCTCAAGGGCTCCAACGAGGCCAGCAACTCCTCCTGGATGCGGTGGTTGGACCCGACGACCGGGGCCGGGAACGCCCCGATCTTGGCGGCGGACTATGCCTACACCAGTGTGCCGGCGTTGGCTGATCTGAACGCGGCCGCGCCGGGGGTGGGGATGCAGTCCTGGTATCCGGTGGAGGAGTTCGCGGTCCGGGAGAACCTGTCGTTGGCGGTCAACGTCGCCAACGGCAACGTGATGGTCCGCGACACGGACCTGAAGTCGAGCGCGCCGGGGGCGGGGGTGCGGTTGGACCGCTGGTACAACTCGCTATCGACGGCGACGGGCACGTTCGGGCAGGCCTGGAAGTTGGGCGTGGGTTCGGACGTGCGGTTGGTCGAGGATGCCTCGATCGGCACGGTCTACCTGGTCGGGCCGTCGGGGTTCATCGCCAAGTGGGAGAACAAGGCCGGGGTGTGGAAGGCCGATCCGGGGTTGAACGCTTCCCTGGCGAAGTATTCCGATGGGACCTACCGGGTCAAGGCGCAGAGCACGGGCATGATCATGGACTTCGGGGCCTCGGGGATGCTGGGGAACATCCTGGACGGCAACGGCGTCGGGCTGTCGTTCTACTACAACCCTGATGGCACGACCAAGCAGATCATCGACGCCGCCGGCCGCAAAGTCGACTTCGCCTATGCGGCGGGGCGGGCGTCCTCGATCACGCAGACCGGCACCGACGGCGCGACCCGGGCCACGGCCTACACCTACAACGCCGCCGGGCGCCTGGCCACGAGCCGGGACGCGGACAACAACACCACCACGTATGGATATGACGGGTCGGGGCGGATCAACAGCATCATCACGGCGCGTGGGGTGAAGGTGACCGTGGGGTACGACGCTTCTGGGCGCGCGGGCAGCGTGTCGCGCTGGGATGATGCCGGGGTGGAGAAGAAGACCACGTTCACCTATGACGCCGCGGGCACCGAGACCACGGAAGTGGATGCGAACGGCGGTTGGTGGCGGCACAAGCTGGACACCTCCAAGAAGCGCACCGGGGTGCAGGATCCCTACGGCAACGTGCAGTCGCAGGCCTATACCGCGAACAACGCGATCGCGACCACGACCGATGCGATGGGCAGCGGCGGGACCGGCGGGAACGTGATGACGTTCTCTTACGATTCGGCGAACAACCCGACTCAGGTGAAGGTGCCCACGGGGGCGATCAGCACGTTGGCGTACGGCACGCAGGCCGGGTGCGGGTCCGATGGGACGGGTGCGAACGATAAGGTCACGTGCGCGACCGACCCGGCCGGGAACAAGACCGGCATGACGTGGGACGCCGCGGGGAACCTGACCTCTTCGACGTCGGGCTCGGGGTCGGCGGGTGCGGCGACCACGAGCTACACCTATCAGGCCACGTCGGGGGCGACGGGTTCGGACACGGCGTGTGGGGGGAAGAAGGGGCAGGTGTGCACCGCGACCCAACCCCTGGTGGCCGGACAGTCGACGGGGTGGAAGGTGACCAACGCCTACGACAGCTACGGGAACCTGACCTCAAGCACGGGGTCGGACACCACCCTGCTCGGTGCGCGCAGCTTCACCTATGACGGGTTCGGTCGGGTCAAGACCGCCACGGACGGTAAGGGTGCGGCGTTGACGTATGCCTGGGACAACCGCGATCACCTCACCGCGGTCACCGGGGCGAAGTCGATCAGCTTCGCCTGGGACGCTGACGGCAACCAGACCGGTAATGACGGTGCGTCGATGACGTATGACAAGCAGAACCGGCAAACCGCGCTCACCGTGGCGGGGAAGACGACCCGCGCCTCCTATGAGGCGAACGGGAACCTGGCCAGCTACACCGATGACACGGGCGCGGTCACGACGTATGCGTATTTCTGGCACAACCGGGTCGCGGCGATCGGGATCGGCGGCGCGTCCTGTAACTGGGGCCGCGCCAACTCCACCGCACCCGGCTCGTCGTTGACGAACCAGGCCGCGGCGGGGTGTGTGAAGTTCTCGTACAACAACAACGGTGCCGAGACGGCGCGGGTGTATCCCGGTGGGGTGATCCAGTCGCGGGCGATCGATGCTTCGTCGCGGATCTACGCGGTCTCTTCGCAGCTGAACAATGCGGGGGCGTTGCTGACCTCGCAGGGGTACAGCTTCAACAACGGTGGCGATAAGGCCAACGTGCAGTCCTGGAACACCTACGCGGCGAGCCTGTCCCCGGGCCCAGCGAACGGGGCCTCCCAGTCCTTCACTTACGACAGCCTGAATCGGGTCACGAAGGTCACCGAGACCGGCGGCACCGCCGCCAGCTGGCAGTATGCCTACGACCAGATGGGCAACCGGACCAGCGTGACCCGGACCGGGGCGAGTGGTGCGTCGGGGAATGAGACCGCGACCTATAACAAGGCCTCGATGCTCACCTCCAACAGCTACGGGGCGTTGAGCTATGACAAGAACGGCAACGAGCTGTCCGCCCCCGCCGGCCCGACGGGTTCGGGGATCCCGGCCCGGACGGGTGAGGTCACCGATGCGGTCGGGAACACCACCTCGATGACCGTCAACGGGACCGGGCTGGGGTTCGGGTACGGCGGGACCAACCCCGGGTTCTATAACCAGTTGCTCTCGGCGCACGGCTCCACGTACGTCCGGTCGATCTTGGGGTTGGCGTTGTCCAGC
This sequence comes from Actinomycetota bacterium, assembly GCA_020161845.1. GTDB lineage: Bacteria > Actinomycetota > Actinomycetes > Actinomycetales > Dermatophilaceae > Austwickia. The sequence continues at coordinate 14,908 of JAIUNK010000049.1, read as the reverse complement.
CAGGTTGTGGGTGGCAAGACCATCCGGTACGTCACCCACCCCTCAGGAACCAACATCGGGTACGTAGCCCCGGAAGGGCAGGCGTGGTTCCTGACCGACCGGCTCGGGACCGTGATCGGTCTGGCCAGCAACAGTGGATCGTTGATCGCGTCGTACTCCTACGACCCGACCGGGATCCCCCGCGCCACCAGCGAGACCGGGACCGTCGCGGGGTACAACATCCACCGCTACGCCGGCGGCCTCCTGGACAAAACCACCGGCCTCACCCGATTCGGCGTCCGCTGGTACAACCCCGCCACCGGCCGGTTCACCACCCCCGACCCCTCCGGCAAAGAAAAGAACACCTACCTCTATGCCAGCGGCAACACCTGCAATAGAGTGGATCTGAGTGGGGAATCTGGGTGCTCCGACACAGCGAAAAACGCGATCAGCAGGCTCGGAGAAGGCCTAGGGGTCGCTTCAGGAGCACTTGGTGCATACGGTGGGTTAGCCGTCGCAGCGACTGGAACGGCACCTGCCTGGATTCCCGTCGCCACAGGTGCTTTGGTGGTTGGAGGAGTGTTAGTAGCCGCCGCCTCGTTTGGGTGCTGGTGGGACGAAAATTTCCCCAAGGGGCTGTCCGGGTACTTTGGCTGGAACCAGCCGTGAAAGGGGCCGAGCGTGCTGATATGTATGTGCATCCCGTTGGACCCAAGATGAGAATCCGTCGCACACTAGCTTTCCTGGCGGCGAGTGGATGCTGTTTTGGAGCCTTCTTGTCATTCAGGTCCCAGCCATCTAATTCCTTCCTCCCCTACGCCCTTTCACTGCTTTTCATGACGGTGGCGCTGGTCCTAATAATCGTCGCCGCAAAAATGAACGATCAGCATAATCACCAATCGCCTGACTCCAACCAGCAACAGGAGGACAGCCGGAGAGATCGGGTATAGCTGCCGTCGACGCTGGCGTCCAACAGCTACAGCGCGGGGGAGTGCCTGTTGGCGTTTCCTGCAAAGGCGTGTCCCTCTTAGCGGAAGGATGCTGGCCATGAGTCGGCGTTCGGTGCTGATGTGGGATGCTGCAGGGCGCATTACGACTTGGACGTTCGCTTCGGGGTCGGCGGGGGCGGCGTCCACGACGTACACCTATCAGGCCACGTCGGCGGCGACGGGTTCGGACACGGCGTGTGGGGGGAAGAAGGGGCAGGTGTGTACCGCGACCCAACCCCTGGTGGCCGGGCAGAGCAGTGGGTGGAAGGTGACCAATGCCTACGACAGCTACGGGAACCTGACCTCTTCAACGGGGTCGGACCCGACCCTGCTCGGGGCCAGGACGTTCACGTATGACGGGTTCGGGCGGGTCAAGACCGCCACGGACGGTAAGGGTGCGACGTTGACGTACGCCTGGGACAACCGCGATCACGTCACCGCTATCAGCGGGGCAAAGTCGATCAGCTACGGTGATTGTCAACGGCTTTGAGACCACTGCTCAGGATTTCTGTGTCAAGGGCTGCTGCGGGTCGGTGGTGGCGATGGTGGCGCGGGGCTGGTTGATCCATGCCTCGGTCGGGGGTCCCGGCGCGATGGGCGGGCGGGTGAATCGGTGTGGATTGGCGCGGTAGGCAGCGTCCAGGGTGGCTTGTCGAAGGGCCTGAATGTGATGCCAGGTGCCGTTATGCACGCTGATCGGTGTGTAGAACTTCAGCCCGGAGTGGTAATGATGATTGTTGTAGTAGTGCCGGAGGTCGTCGAGGAATTCTTGTGAGTCGGCGAGGCTGTCGAACGAGCCAGGATAAGCCGGGCAGTATTTCGTGGTCTTGAACAGCGCCTCGGAGTAAGGGTTATCGTTGGAGACGCGGGGTCGGGACAGGGACCTGGCCACGCCCAGCCGCTCGTACAGATCCGCGACGGTCCCGGCGATCATCGCCGAGCCGTTATCCGAGTGAATGACGTCGGGGACGACACCCCCGAAACCCTCGATACACGCCGTGATGAACTCGTCGGTGTATTCCTCGCGAGGGCCGGGATAGGACCGTGCGGCCGGCATCAGTCGGGAGAATATGTCGACCATCATGAACCCGTAATAGTAGAGGCCACGGCGAGGCCCTAACAGGGCCGTGATGTCCCATGAGGCGACCTGGCAGGGGCCGGTCGCGTGCAGATGGGGCACGGCCCGCGAGGGATGCCTGGCCTGGTCCCGCCGCTCGGTGAGCAGGCCCGCAGCGGCCAGGACGCGGTACATGGTCCGAGGCGAGGCCAGATACTCGCCACGTTCGAGCAGCGTGTAATACACCTGAATGGGGGTCTTATCCACAAACTCAGGACACGTGAGAACCTCGATGATCCCGTCCCGCTCCACCCTCGACCGGGCGTTGTGCGCCGGCCGGGGTAGGGTCGGCCCGAAGGGCTTAAGCACCGGATGCTGGGTGCGGTGCTTGCTGGCGCGGGATAGCCCCACCAGTGCACAGGCCGCACGTGTGGAGACATCACCGGCCAGCTCGTCAACGCACCTGCTCAACAGCGCCCGGACTTCATCACGCTGTCCGAGCTCTTGGAGATCTGCTCCAAGAGCTCGAATGCTTTTCCCAGCGTCACCACGGTCCGCTGCGACGCCGCAAGATCATCCTCCAAAGCGGCCACCCGATCCTTCAAAGCCGCGATCTCATCGGCCCGTTTCCGGTGGGCTCGGGCCGCGTCCTTTCCCGGCTGGGCACGCCACTTCGTGATATGGCTGGAATACAAGCCGTGCTCGCGAAGATAAGCGCCTTTCCTCCCCTCCGGGCAAGCCTCATACCCGCGAACGAATTCGGCCTTCTGCTCGGCCGCGAACGAGCGCCGCTGGGGTCGGGCAGGCGGAGTGGGGCGGTCGGCCTGGGTCATCGTCATCGAGAGTCCTCACGGGCAGAGCCCTCCACTGCGGGACACAACTTTCGAACCCAGTGGTCTCACGCCAGGCTGGCACGGAGGGGTGCGCATCACTTCAGGCTCGATCGATCCGGACCATCGGCAGGGTGGTAGCGGGACGGCCGGTAGCTTCCTCGATCGCACCCTTGAGGTTCTCCCAGGCCCGGGGATGTGTCTGTTGGTAACGTGACAGTCGCTGTGCTGAATCGGCGGCATCGAGGAGGGTGGCTTTAGCCGACCGTCTCTCTCTTCCGACGGTGATCCAGCATTGCGGGTTGGCGGCGAGGTTGCGGTACCACTGGGCCCGCCGCCCGAAGCCACTGACCAGGACGAACGTGTCTCGGTTGGGTCGCTCTACCACCTCGAGACAGACGAATCGGCGCTGCCCTGAGGCGCGTCCGACGTGCTCGACCATGCAGACGCGCGACCCCATTAGCCAGCCGAGCTGGTGACGAAAGAGCCAGATCGGCGATCGGACGAGTGCGCGGGATTGGAGGACTTGAGCGAAGAGTCGGCTACGACGAGTGCCCATGGGAGCAATGCTATGGGCGGCCGACGGCGGCGACGTCCGTGCCGCGACACGTGGGTGCAACGCAGCTGCGATCAGGGGGCCGCTGCGCGGGCCGGGTGTGGGCGAAGCGGTAGGAGTGGGTGCCGGTTTCGATGATGCTGCCGTTGTAGGTGAGGCGGTCGACGATGGCTGCGCAGAGGTGGGGGTCGGTGAAGGCGTCGGTCCGGTCGGATACGGACTGGTGGGACGCGGTCGCGATGCCGTTCTTCCCTTGGAACCTGCCCCGGTAGCCCGGCCACCTGATCTGCAGCGATGACCTCCCTGGCCGACATCGGGTCTGGCGCTCCAACGCCCAAAGTGGCTACATCAGCCCGGACTCGTAGGCGACCACGACGGCCTGCACTCGGTCCCGGAGGTTGAGCTTCATCAGGATGCGTCTTCGATGACCACCACCGATGTTGATGCAGACGTCCGCCGCTCGGTGAGCGGTGAACCGCCCTGCTGTGGGCCGGAATCGGGATCGCCATCCTCGGACTGATCATGCTGTGGAGCGCGACGACGTTCTCCGCCACCGTCGATGAGAGGAAGCTCAGCTACCCGGGCGACTACTGGCTCACATCAGCGGTTCTGCCCCTCGGCGTCGGACTGGCCCTGCACAATGCTGCGTTCCACCGACTTCAGCGCGGGCTCGACCAACGTCAGCATCTTCCTTGTGGGTACCGAGCTCGCAGTGAGACGCCACCCACGTGGCGCGCAGGCCGCCTGAGAATCTTCATGCTCGCCGTGGTGCGGAAACCCAAGGCTGGTCCGGCGCCGGCCGGCCACCGGTCTGGCGGCCTTGCTCGACCGACCCGACGTAGGCGAGCGTCGCGCTCACCCTGTCGGTGGCCGCAGGGATCTGGGTCCACGCAGACATCGAACCCTCAGGCCATCGGCCGGGTTCGCCAATTCCTTTGCAACAGCGTGACCTGCTCACGTGGGCCGGTCGACTGCTCTCGCCGATCCCGGTTGGACCAACCCGCTCTCGTAGGCGAGGACGACCGCTTGTACGCGATCGCGGAGCTCGAGCTTGGTGAAGAGCCGGCTGACGTAGGTCTTGACCGTGGCCTCACCGATGAGCAGGGCGTGGGCGATCTCGGCATTGCTCTGGCCGAGAGCAATCAGGCGAAGGACCTCGAGCTCACGGTCGCTGAGGCCGACCAGGATCGGCGGGACACCGGTCGAGGGTGGCGGCAGGCGGACGAAGCGTTCGATGAGTCGTTTCGTCACGGTGGGGGATAGGAGGGACTCGCCGCCGGCCACGACACGGATCGCGGACACCAGCTGGTCACGAGGGACGTCCTTGAGCAGGAACCCGCTGGCTCCGGCCCGGAGGGCGTCATAGACGTACCCGTCGAGGTCGAAGGTGGTCAGGACGAGGACCTTGGCGCTGGACCCGGCAGCGGAAAGCCGCCGGGTGGCCTCGAGTCCGTCGAGCACGGGCATCCGGACGTCCATGAGGACGACGTCTGGGTGCCATCGTGCGACGGCGCTCATTGCTTCGGCACCGTCAGCGGCCTCCCCACACACCTCGAGGTCCGGCTCGAGATCGACGATGAGACGGATCCCCGTGCGGACCAGCTGCTGGTCGTCCACGAGCAGAACGCGAATCATGGTGGCGACGCATCGGGAAGGTGGGCGGACACGGCATACCCGCCGTTGCTATCCGGCCCCGCTGTGAGCCTGCCTCCCATGAGAAGCGTGCGTTCCCGCAACCCGATGAGGCCGTGACCAGTTCCGGTGCGTGCCTGGCCGAGCAGGCCCCGGTCGTTGCGCACGTGGATAGCGATCTCATCGGGCTCATACACGAGCTCAACGGTTGTGGGGACGAGGCCCGCGTGGCGGAGCACGTTCGTGAGGGACTCCTGGACGATGCGGTATGCGGCCAGGTCCAGGCTCGAGGGCAGGGCACGTCGAAACCCGCGACGGGACAACGTGACCGGCAGCCCGGCGAGGGCGGTGGTGGAGACCAGATCCTCGAGCTGGTCGAGTCCTGGCAAGGGCCGCGGGCGGTCCTGATCGTCGTCGCGCAACAGCTGCAGGAGGCGGCGCATCTCCTCGAGGGACTGGGTGGCGCTGGTCTTGATCTGGCGGATGGGCGCGCCGGCCAGCGTCGGGTCGCGCAGCAGGGCCGCCTCCGCGGCGTTGGCCTGGATCGCGATGACACTGATGTGGTGAGCCACGACGTCGTGGAGCTCACGCGCAATGGTCAGGCGCTCGGAAGCCACCGCGGCACGGGTGCTCGCCTCGCTCGACTCCTCGGCCAGGGTCGCCCGCTGCGTCCACTGCCGCACCGCCCGACCCACGAGCCAGGCCCCGCCGAAGACGAGGACGTCAAAGAGATAGTCCTGCCCGTGCTCGTGGAACTCCTGCACCCAGAGGGCCGCCACGAGCACGGTGATCCCGATGACCGAGCGGACCTCCTCGAGGGCCAGGCCCACCGAGTAGGCGCTCACCAGCAGGACCGCCAGCGACCAGATCGCCCCGGGAGGGATGGCCAGGTAGGCCTGAAGCAGGTCCCCGGCCAGCACGACGGCCAGGCTCACGAAGGGGGCTCGACGGCGCCAGGCCAGAGCTCCAGCCATCACGAGAGCACACGGCACGGTGAGGATCGCCGGGCCCTCGTCCGGGTGGCCGGTCAGTGCACTTGCCGTCCCCAGGAGCGTCAGTGCTGCGGCAAGGAGGACGTCGGCGACCGGGAGTCCCAGCCACTCGCCGCGCAGACCTGCCCCTCTGGAGAGCATCTGCTCAATCTACGCCCGCGTGCACGACGGCCGCGTCGTCCGGCGGGCGGACAGTCGTCCCTCTCGCGTCGGACGGCCCGCGATCTCATGTCCACCTGCGGACGTTCGCTGTCACGCCCCAGGGCGACGCGAGCGGATTCCCTTGTGGCGCAGTGTGAATACACCACCGGGAATGCTCCCGGCCACTGAGAAGGGAAGACTCATGTCACGTCCATCCTTGGAGGCAGCGGCCCTCGCCATCGGCGGAGTCCTCTTCGCCGGAGCCGATGTCCTGCGTCGCCTCGTCGAACCGTCCGACCCCACTCCGGCCAGCGTGGTCTCCGCCGTCACCTCGCACGCCGGCATCTGGACCGGCGCGACGCTCCTCAGCATGATCGGTTGCATGCTGCTTGCCGTCGGGGCCATGGCGATCGTTCGACACGCCACCGGTCGAGGGCGGATGCTGCGCCTCGTCGGCGGCGCCATGATGACCGCCGGTGCGCTCGCGGGCATCGCCCACGCCAGCGGCTACTTCGCGGCCTATGGCCAGTGGGCACGCAGTGGGATCAGCGCCGGCACCATCAAGGCGCTCGATGCCGGTGGCGAGGCCGGCCCCGTGCTGCTTCTCTCGATCGGCGTCTTCATGATCGGGATGCTCCTTGGCCCCATCGTCGCTGCCATCGGATTCCGTCGAGGCCACCTGGTGCCCATGTGGGTTCCAGTCGCCGCGATCGTCTTCGTCGTCGCCGGTGCCACAGGTGGGCTCGTGGCCGGGCTCGTCGGCCTCATCGCTGCCGCAGCAGCCTTCACGGGCATGGCCGTGCGTGTCCGGGCCGAACCCGCTGAGGGCGAGCTGGTTGCGGAGACCGTGACGAGCCATCCGTAAGCAGTCAAGCGCTTCACAGCAGTGTCGCGGGAGTCGCGGTCCGTGATTCCCGCCCTCACCAGAAGGGTCTCGAGCGGCGTCCGACGGGCCGCTGACCAGCGGCGATTCCGGCGTGGATCTTGCACGACTATGGCGAATCGGGTCGATCGTGCAAAGAACCCTGTACACGGTCGTGCAATCTCCGCTGCAACACGACAGTAGTCGTGTGTGGCACGTCGATGTCGGGCTGGTGAAGGCTGGCTGCTGGCGCTGGATGAGCGTTCGTATGAGCAGGTCCTCGCTGCCCTCGAAGTGCTTCAAGAGCGTGGGCCTGCACTTGGTCGTCCGTTGGTCGACACGGTGACGGCGTCACGGCACCGCAACATGAAGGAGCTGCGGCCAGGCTCGTCCGGGCGCAGCGAGCTGCGGATCCTGTTCGCGTTCGATCCCAAGCGCCAAGCCATCCTGCTCGTCGCCGGTGACAAGGCCGGTGACTGGCAGAGGTGGTAGGGCAAGAACATCCCGGTGGCGGACGACCTGCTCGACGCACATCTCGATCGACTCCAGGGACGGTGAAACATGACATCCATTGATGACCTGCTGGCCGAGCGACCGGTCGAGCGCGCCGCGGTCGAGCGGCACAAGCAGCGCATGCTGGCCGAGGTGCGCGGCTACAAGCTGCGCGAGCAGGCGGGCCTGACACAGGCGCAGCTGGCGGAGCGGATCGGCGTCGGCCAGCGGCAGGTCTCCAAGATCGAGACCGGTGACCTCGACAACGCCAAGGTGAGCACCATCCGCGGCTACTTGGAAGCGGTCGGCGGCGAGATGGCCATCGAGTTCATCCTCGGCGACCAGCGCGTCCAGATTGCCTGACCCCGGGGGCTCCGCCGTCGTTGCCTACTTTGCACTTGGGCTCCGGTGAGGGCCATTTGGTGCAAGGTACACCGCGTACGGCTGTGCAAAGTAGGGCGCGTCTCGATATCTGCCGCTGTCGAGATGCACTGAATCTCGTAAGGACGGCGGTTGATTCTAAGAATTTGCCGACGTTATGCACCGCGGGAGTGTCGCGGTCGCAGCGTTATAGACCTGGCAGGTCAGACTGAGACGGCGCCATCTGCATCGAGCACCAGTTGGACGACGAGGAGTTGCCTTGGATGCGAAACGAGTTGTCAGTGCAGCCTTGGAGAAGGCGCTTGTGGCGCAAGCGCCCATGGCAAAGAAGAACGTGGAGCGTCTTCGGCGGGTACACCCTCAGGCCTCGCCCTCGGCTTTGATCAGGAAGCTGGACACGGCGTACTTGTCGGCCGTCACGGTCTCGGGGGTCGCCGCAGGCGCAGTCGGGATCGTTCCGGGTGCCGGGGTTCCGACAGCGGTCGCCGACGTCTTGGTCTTTACGGAGGCGACGGTCCTCTATGTGCTCTCGCGTGCGGAGGTGCATGGCCTGCACCCGGAGGACGTCGAGCGTCGGAAGCTGCTGGCCTATATGGTGCTCGTCGGCGACAGTGCCAATACGGCCCTTGGCAAAGCCATTCCTCGAACCGGTGGTTATTGGGCTAAGCGCATCGTTGAGGGCATCCCTATGTCAGCGGTCAACGCGGCAAACAAGGTGCTCGGTCCTCGCTTCATCACCAAGTACGGCACCAAGCAGGGGGTGCTCGTGCTCTCGAAGCAGGTCCCGCTGGGGCTGGGCGCCGTTTTAGGAGGCGGGGGCAATCACGTCTTCGGCCGACTTTCGGTTAGGGCTGCTAACAAGGTGTTCGGGCCACCTCCAGAGGAGTGGCCAGGTCGCACTGACGGGACGGCGGCAATGAATCATCAGATCGAGGGCCACCTCTGAAAAATCTCACCGAGCGAGCGTCTTCGGTAGTCTCCCCTGGCCTTGCGCTCGCAGCGAGAACCTCCGGCAGCAGCCCGGTCGCCGATGGCGAGTCGTCGCCGGGTCCGTAACGTTCGAGCCATGGACAAGGACCAGCCGTACACCCGGCTCCTCGAGCAAGGCGGCTCCCTGACGGTCGGCGGTCAGGACGTACAGCTTGACCAGCGACTCAGCGACGAGCTCGACGCGTTCAATGCGTCCGCCACTTCGGACACTTCAGCCGCTCAGGAGCTGTCGGTCCGGGTGGAGGAGGCAGGTGACCTTGTCGCCGGCGTCTCCGGGTGGACGTGGGGGACGGCTGCTGGGATTGCGATGACGTGGGTCCGCGAAGACCAGCGGGGGGCGGGAGTTGGCGCCGCCGCCGTCCTCGCTTTCGAAGGCGAGGCTCGTCGACGAGGCGCCGACCACATCTTCGTCACCTCGTTCACCTTCCAAGCGCCGGGGTTCTACCAGCGACTGGGCTATGTCGAGATCTTCCGCTGGGACGGCGTTCCCACTGAGGGCCGGGACGACGTCCACCTGCGCAAGCAGCTCTGACTGACAGCAGACGCGCCTCACCCCGCGCAGGGGTTGTGAGGCGGCTCGCACGCGGCGCCTCGGGTGAGGCGGAGCGTCCCGATCACGTCTGCGCGCAGGCCCGGCCACGGCGTACCGGCGATCGGGGGAGCCCGGCGGCGTCCTGCCACGCCGTTGACGACGGCCGCACTCGCGGCGCGGTCCTCTTCACGTGCCCCGTTGGAGGTGTCCGGCAGCTGTTCGGGGCGAGCGGATGGGGCACGCTGTACTCAGAGCGCGCCCCATCGCCGTAGGCTGGCCGCCGCTGTGACCAGTCCCGTTTCCAGGCTGAGTTGGTGGCTTGCGACCTGAGCTGCCTCTCGATAGCCGCGGAGGTCCTGCGTCAGGTCGATCAGCAGTCGCGCGAGGCGATCGACGGTCAGTTTGCTCTTGGCGAATCCAAGGGGCCCCACCCCGAGTGCTGCGCAGCGGCGTGCGTGGGCAGGTTGGTCGACGTTGTGCCAGACGATGCTGCTAGGCACCCCGGCGCGCAGCGCCGCCACGGTGGTACCCGCCCCGCCGTGGTGCACGATGGCTGCCATCTGCGGGAACAGCCAGTCATGGGGAACGGTGTCGACGACGAGCACGTCGTCCCCGAAGCACGGCGTGGCGCCTGTCGACCAGTCGCTCCTGCGCATGACCAGTCGTACGCCGGCTCGGGCCGCGCTCTGCGCGAAGACGCGCAACTCCGCGATGGCGTCGCGGGCCACGGCGCTTCCGAAGCCTATGTAGACGGGCGCCGGCCCGGCGGCGAGGAATTCCTGCAGCGCAGCAGGGACGTTGTGGGTGGCCGTATCGGGCGACTGCGGCGGGTGCCATGCGCCGGTGACCGTGACGAGTTCTCCCCAGTCGGGGGCAGGCGGCGCGAGCAGCGGTGACGTCGCGACGAGCGTGGGGCTGCCCAGCACGGCGTGGTGGATGTCGCGGCCGGTCAGGTGCTGACCGTGTTTGCCGGCGATGACCTCGCCGGGTGGCCTGCTCAGTCCCATGAAGAACCGGTGCGCCAGGCGCGAAGCACGCAGATTGACGCGGCTACGGCGTGCGGGGAAGGGCGCCGAGATGTACGAGGGCCCGTAGGCCGTCGGGATCGACGCGGCATAGGCGACCTGAACGATGCGGCATGGCCGCGTGGCCCCCAGGGCCGTGGCTGCACCCGCGCCAAGGACGCCGTACAGGACGGTGTCGCCGTCGTCGACAAGGTCGTCGAGGAGGTCACCCATCGGTTCGGCCACGTTGCGCAAGATGGCCTTGAGCTCGGTCAAGGTTCCCAGCGGGTTTTCGAAGCGGGTACGTCGTGGCTCGTCAAGGTCTCGTCCGCTGCCCGCGAAGGAGAATCCGGGGGCCGCTGAGATGGCGTCCAGGCCGTGTTCGGTGGCCAGCGGCAGTTGGTCATCGACGGTCACGAGCACGGCCTCGTTGCCGGTGCGTATCAAGTGATTGGCCAGGTGGATCTGCGGCAGGACGTCACCGCGGGATCCCACCGCGAGCAGGACGGTCTTCATGCTCACTCCTTCGTGTGCCACGTGGCACAAGGCTATTGTGCCACGTGGCACAACGGGAGGTGGGCATGGCGCTGAGCCGGGACGAGATGCTGCGTGGGGCGATCTGTTATGCCGCCGAGGTGGGGCTGACGGACTTCAGCATGAGGGGCTGCGCGGCGGCGATAGGCACGAGTCACCGGATGTTGGGCTACCACTTCGGCACGAAGGACGAGCTGATCGGCGCCGTGGTCGATGCTGTTTCCCAGCGGGAAGGAGCGGGCATCGACGCTTTCGTGGCCGACACGTCGATCACCGACATGACGGGCGAAGACATCGACGCGGTGTTCGCCGGCCTCCTGGCAGACGAGGAGCAGCTGCGCATGGTCGGGCTGCTTGGCGAGGCCACCTATCGGCTCGGGAAGAGCGCTGACCCAACCCCGACGTACGAGGCTCTGGTTCAGCTATGGGCCCCACACGTGACGGCGTTGCTGGGGCTGGAGGACTTGCCCGAGGAGCGGCGAGAGGCTCGGGTGCGCTTGGCTGTGGCCGTGCAGGTGGGCCTGAGCATGGACTATGTGGGCACGCGGGACGCGCGGGCCTATGTCTCCGCGTCGCGCGAGTGGGTACGGATGAACCTCGGCAAGTAGCCGGATGGCCCGGGCATGCAGGCCCGCGAGTCTGACGCCTGCCGCGCCGTGCGAGCCCTCGCGGGCGCCGTGCGCTGTGATGGCGCTGCTCCGGCGCCGAGCACACGGTAGAGACAAGCGCGCGTGTCGTCCCCGGCGTAACCGGACTTGAGCAGGTCGCTGATGGCCGTGAACGATGCGGCATCATCCGAGAATCCGTGGCCGGCGACGTGCTCGTAGAGCCGGTCCCGCAGAAGCTGAGGGTCGAGCGGCAGCGTGGCGAGGAAGGCCTGGTTGGGGCGCGCCCAGCCGGGCTCGTTGGCACCCGCCGGCCGGGTGGCCCAGACGTAGGTTTCGGGTCGGGGCTTGTTCGCTGTGCCGCTCCCGTAGACCTGCGTCACCTGATTGGCCGTCGCCTCTACGATCCACGTGCGCTCGGTGTCGGCGAGCGGGACGTACTCAGTCCGGTCGGTGGAGACCATCCAGCCGGTCGGACCCGTGCTCGCCAGAACCTGGCCGACCTTGTGGACCTTGATGTACGGCGAGCTGCTCAGCGCACTCTGCGACGTGGAGATGGGCACATTCGTCGCGGCCTGGTTGAGCAGCTCAGCGGCGTTGGCTGCGGGCGCCATCGGCGTGTCGGCGGGTGCCAGCACAGCCATCCCGACCACGCCGGCGACCGCCACGCCGGCTAGCCAGGTCGCGGGAACCAGGAAGAAGCGACGGCCGCCGCGAAGGGGCTTCCGCGACGTCAGTGTGTCGGCATTGATGCGTTCGTGGATCGTGTGGAGCATGAGGTTGCGCTCCCGCGTGCTCAGTGGTTGGACCGCGGGCACGGGGTTGGCGTCCCGAAGGAGCTGGTCGACGGTCATGGTCATGCCTCCTGGATTCAGGGTGTGGCGGGGTAGGTGGTGGCGGAGTGCCCGGTGGCGGGGTGCCCGAGGGCGGCCAGCGTCTCTCGGGCGTGGTTGCGGGCTCGGTACAGGCGCGTGCGGGCGGCGCCGGGCGAGCAGCCGAGCACGTAAGCGATCTCGGTCAGCGGGAGCTCTTCCCAGATGGCGAGCTTGAGGATCTCGATCTCTGCGTCGGGCAAGACATCGAAGAGCCGTCGCGTCCACTCGTCGGCATCGCCGGATTCGGCCGCCTGTGGGGACACGGCGGACGGGGATAGGCGGGTGAGCTTCAGGGTGAGACGCAGGTGTCTGTTTCGGGAGCGCTGGCGCGTGAGGACCCGGTTGCGGGCGCAGCGATACAGCCACGGCAGCGGCGCGTCGGGCATTCGGTCGCGTTCGGTCCACGCTGCCGCGAAGACGTCGACGGCCACGTCCTCTGCATCACTGGGCAGCCGTCGTCTGGCGTAGGCCAGCACGTGCGGGTGATACCGGTCGAACAGGTCCTCGAACCATCGTTCGTCACGGGATTGGGGTGCCGGCATGTCTACGTAGTGCCGAGCGGAGCGCACATGTCACACGCGGCCCGAACTGTCACCGGCGCAAGTCCTCCACGGAGGTGTGGGCACCTGGGATCTCACGCCTCCATGGTGGCGATCAGGTGTCCGTGTACGCTAAGTGCATGGCAGTGAAGACCATCACGATCGACCTGGAGGCCTACGACCGTCTCAGTCGGCTCAAGAACGGTGACTCGTTTTCGCAGGTCATCAAGAAGTACCTCCCTGCCTCTGGCTCGACTGCCGGCGACCTCCTCGAGGCCTTGGATGGCACGGAGGTGTCGGAGGAAACGGTGGAGGGGATGGCCCAAGCTGTAGAGGAGCGACGACAGAGCCCAGTCCGGGAGCCGGCTTGGTGATTCATCTGGACACGACATTCCTTGTCGACGCTATCCGGGAGTCCCGTCGAGGGCACGAGGGGCCGGCGCGAAGGTGGCTTGCCGGGCACCGGGGGGAGGCGTTGGGGGTCAGCGTCTTCGTGCGGGCGGAGATCCTCGTCGGCGCCGAGCTTCACGCCGATCCCATCGCAGAGCGCCGCCGTGTCCTGGCCGTCTGCGGAAACCTCCCCGTCGTGCTGCCAGATGACCGTCTAGCCGAAACCTATGCCGGCGTGCACGCGAGTCTGCGACGGCAGGGGACACCGCTGGCCACGATGGACCTGCTCATCGCTTGCCTGGCCCTCAACGAGGGAGCTCCGTTGCTGACCGCGAACGAGAGCCACTTCTCGCGTGTCCCCGGCCTGCGGGTGCTGGGGTACTCGCTCGGTTGACCTGGATCGACGGGTGGTCCTGGATCATCCCAGTTGGCGGGGATCTCGCCACGCCAGGCTGGCACGGAGGGCGCCGGCCACCGCGCCCCGGCCACCGCTAGTGCCAGCGCGCCAGAGTTCTGGCGATCTGCGTCAGCTCGGCTCGGCCCTCGGCGACGGTCATGACCAGGTCGTACGCCTCGTCGTCGGGGGCTTCGATCCAGGCGCCGTTGATGTCCATGAAGACGACGGTGGCGAGCCATCCGAGGCGCTTGTTGCCGTCGACGAGCGGGTGGTTGCGGACCAGGGATTCGAGCAGGCTCGCCGCCTTCTCATCCAGCGTGCGGTAGGACTCTCGCCCCCACAGCGTCGACGTGGGTCGATGGGCTGCCGAGTCGAGCAGGCCGAGGTCGCGGAGGGGGCCGACCCTGAGGTCTTCGCTGAGGACGAGCAGATCCTCCACCGTGAGGTAGAGCGTCACCGTCCGAGGCGATCCAGCACGTCGGCGTACCGGGCTCGGGCGCGCGCGGAGGCGGCGGAGACGTCCCGCTCATGGCCGCGGCGCGCGGCGACCTCGTGAATGGCGCGGATCGTCGCCTCCTGACGGCTGATTCCGTCCTCGGCGGCCAGCGCCGCGAGCACGCGCTCGTCGTGTTCGGTGAGTCTCAGAGTCATCGCCATAGGACGATGGTATCAGTACGGTATCACTCGCAGGTCGCCGACGACGGCCCCCGCGTCGGGCGGAGGATCTCGGTGATCCCTCCCCGTACGTCGCCGCCAAGCAGCAGCGGTGAAACAGCGGTGACGCAGGACGCGCCGTACAGTAATCCCCCGCCCCCTCGAAGGAACCGCCCATGCCCCAGCGCATCCTCAACGTTGTCACCAACGTCGCCCTCTACGACGACCCCGAGCACCCCACGGGGCTGTGGCTGTCCGAGCTGACCCACGCCTGGGAGGTTTTCGAGGAGGCCGGTCTGGAGCAGACCCTCGTCAGCCCGGCCGGCGGCGCCGTACCCCTCGAGCCGCGCTCGCTGAAGTTCCCCAACGACGACAAGACCGCCAAGGCGTGGCGCGCCGACCCCACCAAGATGGCGCTGCTGGCGGCGACCCTCAGCCCGGACCAGATCGACGCGTCGGATTACGACGCGATCTACT
>JAIUNK010000048.1 GCA_020161845.1 Actinomycetota bacterium | reverse complement strand
GGGAAGATCAGCTCGCAGGCCCGCGGCGCCACCACGACGCCGCCGACCACCTGGTTGCTGCCCTGTCGGGCGAACAGCTTGACGAATCCCTGGTCGATCGCGTCCATCTTGGCCCGCGCGTTGGTGGCCAGCGGCATCAGCACGGAACGGACGTCGTCGAGCCGGTCGGCTTCCTGCTGCGACAGTCCGACGGTGGCGATCTCCGGGTCGGTGAAGATGTTCGCCGCAACACCACGAGTGCTCAGCGGGGTCACCGCGTCGCCCAGCGCATGAGCCACGGCGATCCGGCCTTGCGCGGCGGCGACCGACGCCAGCGGCAGCACCCCCGTGCAGTCGCCGGCCGCGTAGATCCCCCGCACCGAGGTCCGCGACACCCGGTCCACAGCGATATGGCCCCGCTCGGTCACGGCTACTCCCGCCGCCTCCAGGCCCAGGTCGGCGGTCCGGGGCACCGAACCGACCGCCAGCAGGGCGTGGCTGCCGCGGATCTGCCGGCCGTCCTCCAGCTCGACGACGACGGCGTCGCCGACACGGCGTACGGCCGTCATCCGGGACCGTCCCAGCACGGTCATCCCACGCTCCCGGAACACCTGCTCGATGACCTGGGCGGCGTCCGCGTCCTCGCCCGGCAGGACACGGTCTCGGGAGGACACCAGGGTGACCTGGGCACCCAGGCCGAGGTAGGCCTGAGCCAGCTCGGCACCGGTCACGCCGGAGCCGACCACGATGAGGTGCTCCGGCAGCTCCGGGAGGGCCCAGACCTGCTGCCAGGTCAGAATGCGTTCGCCGTCGGGCACGGCGGTGGCCATCACCCGCGGCGCCGCGCCGGTGGCGAGGAGGATCATGTCGGCGTCGAGTACCTCGGTCGGGCCACGACCGGACGACGACTCGGTCGGCTCGACCGCCACCCGAGACGGCCCCAGCAGCCGCGCCCGACCGCGCACCACCGTCACCCCGCGGGCCTCCAGCCCGGCCCGGATGTCCTCGCTCTGCTTGCCGGCCAGGGCGACGATGCGGGCGTTGACGTCGGCGAGCGGGACGTCCGGCACGACGCCGCCGTGCTGGTCCCCGCCGCGACCAGGCTGGTCGGCAGGCCGAAGCCCCAGTGTGGCGGCGTGGCCGACCCGGCCGACCTGGCCCGCCGTCGAGATCAGCGCCTTGCTGGGCACACAGTCGGTGAGGACGCACGCGCCGCCCACCCCGTCCACGTCGACCACCCGCACCTGCGCGCCGAGCGTCGCGGCGACCAGGGCGGCCTCGTATCCCCCCGGCCCGGCACCGATGACCACCACGGACTGAGCTCGTTCGTTCACGCGCCCATCCTGGCATCCCGAGACCAGCACGCCATCGGGGCTTCCTGGCGACGTCCGCCGCCGCGAGCAATTAGGCTGCCGGCCATGGGGGTTGACTCAACGCTCGACGACGGCCACCGGTCCGATCGCGCCGCCGCCGTGATCGCCGAAGCCACGGGCGGGGTGCGACACGATGTCGCCCTGGTGCTCGGTTCGGGCTGGGGCGGCGCCGCCGACCTGATCGGCGAGACCGTCGCAGCGCTCGACAACGCGACGATCCCGGGCTTCCCGGCGGCGACGGTCGCCGGGCACGCCGCCACGGTCCGCTCGGTGCGCCTGGCGCCGGGGGCGGACGGCGCCGAGCGGCGCGCGCTGGTCTTCGGCACCCGGCGGCACTATTACGACGGCCGCGACACCCAAGCCGTCGCGCATCCGATCCGGACGGCGGCCGCCGCGGGTTGCCGCACGCTGATCCTGACCAACGGCTGCGGCGGGCTGAACCCCGACTGGCCGCCGGGCACCCCCGTGCTCATCGCCGACCACATCAACCTGACCGGCGCCTCGCCCCTGCAGGGCGCGTCGTTCGTCGACCTCACCGACGCCTACTCCCCCCGCCTGCGCGCGCTCGCCCGCGACGTCGACCCGGGCCTGGCGGAGGGCGTCTACGTGCAGTTTCCCGGCCCGCACTATGAGACCCCGGCCGAGGTGCGGATGGCCGCGATCCTCGGCGGCGACCTGGTCGGGATGTCGACGGCGTTGGAGGTCATCGCCGCCCGCGAGGTCGGGCTGGAGGTCCTCGGGATCTCGCTGGTGACCAATGCGGCGGCCGGCATCTCCGCCTACCCGTTGTCCCACGAAGAGGTCCTGGACGCGGGCCGGGTGGCGGCACCGCGCTGCGCCCGGCTCCTTGCCGACATCGTCGCCAGGCTCTGAGCTGCCGGCCGGCTCCCGCGGCCGCCCGGACCGCGGCCTGCGCCGGCGTGCGGCGGCCCGCGGCTCCCGACGTACCTCTCCCGTCCCCCCTCTCCCAGGAGCACCATGACCGACGACCAGCTTACCCGCCGCGCCCGGCGCGAGTCGCTCGCGGGCGCCACCAGCGCGGACGACACGCGGGACGTCTCGGGCGCGCCGGACGACCTGATCGCGTACGCGCGGGAGTGGGCCGCCGACGACCCGGACGTGGCCACCCGTCGCGAGCTGGAGGAGGTCCTCACGGCGGCCGAGGGCGGCGACGAGGCGGCGCTGGCCGACCTGCGGGATCGGTGCGCGGGGCTGCTGGAGTTCGGTACGGCGGGGCTGCGGGGCGCCCTCGGCGCCGGCCCCAACCGGATGAACCGGGCGGTGGTCATCCGGGCCGCAGCGGGACTCATGGCCTACCTGCGCGCCCAGCTGCCGGCAGGCCATCAGCCGTCCGCCGACGACCTGCGGGTCGTCATCGGATTCGACGCCCGGCTGGGCTCGGCGGAGTTCGCGCGGGATACGGCGGCCGTCGTGGTGGGGGCTGGGGGCACCGCGCTGGTGCTGCCCCGCCCGCTGCCGACCCCGGTGCTCGCGTTCGCGATCCGCCACCTGCGCTGCGCCGCGGGGGTGATGGTGACCGCCAGCCACAACCCGGCGCAGGACAACGGCTACAAGGTCTACCTGGGCGATGGCAGCCAGATCGTGCCACCGGCCGACGTCGAGATCCGGCGCGAGATCGAAGCGGTGCGCACTTTGGCCGACGTGCCCCGGC
Organism: Actinomycetota bacterium; assembly: GCA_020161845.1. Classification (GTDB taxonomy): domain Bacteria; phylum Actinomycetota; class Actinomycetes; order Actinomycetales; family Dermatophilaceae; genus Austwickia. Next base: position 15,774 of record JAIUNK010000048.1, on the reverse strand, counting down.
CGGACGACGGTTGGCAGGTGCTGGGCGAGGAGGTGGTGACGGCGTACGTCGCGGCCGTCGCCGCGCTCGTGCCTCCGGACGCCCCCCGCTCGGTCTCGGTGGTGCAGACCTCGATGCACGGCGTCGGCGGCGAGATCGTCCGGCAGGTCTTCGAGGCGGCCGGCTTCGACGCGCCGACGGTCGTGCCCGAGCAGCACGACCCGGACCCCGCCTTCCCCACCGTGCCCTTCCCGAACCCCGAGGAGAGCGGCGCGATCGACCTGGCGCTGGCGCTGGCCCGGGCGAACGGCCCGGATGTGGTGCTCGCCAACGACCCCGACGCCGACCGATGCGCGGCGGCGATCCCGGACCCGCTGACGGCGACCCCGACCGACCCCGCGGGCTGGCGGATGCTGCATGGCGACGAACTGGGCGCGCTCCTGGCCTGGGACGTCGTCCAGGGCGGGGTGACCGCGCAGGACGTGCTGGCCCGCTCGATCGTCTCCAGCCGGCTGATCGACGCCGTGGCGCGGGGCGCGGGCTGCCGCTGCACGCAGACGCTCACCGGATTCAAGTGGATCGCGCGCGCGCCGGGCCTGCGCTATGGCTACGAGGAGGCCATCGGTTATTGCGTCGCCCCGCAGGTGGTCCGCGACAAGGACGGCATCTCCGCGGCGCTGCAGATCGCGGCGGTCGTGGCCCGCCTGAAGAGCCAGGGCCGCACCGTGCGCGACGTGCTCGATGAGCTGGCGCTGGCACACGGCGTCTACGCCAGTGACGCCTTCTCTGTGCGGGTCGCCGACCTCGCCCTGATCGGCGCGGTGATGACGCGGCTGCGCTCGTCGGCCGCCGAGACGACGCAGATCGCGGGCGTCGCCGTGAGCGCCCTGGACGATCTGGACCGGCCCACCGACGGGCTGCCCCCGACCGACGGACTGCGCTATCTGCTGGCAGACGATTCGCGGGTGATCGTGCGGCCAAGCGGCACCGAACCGAAGCTCAAGGTCTATCTGGAGGCGATCGTGCCGGTCGAGGGCGGCGCCGACGGCCTGACCGCGGCCCGCGGCGAGGCGGCCCGGCGGTTGGGGGCGCTGCGCGAGGCGTTCGAGGCGATGACCCGCATCTGACATCGGGCGCCACGGCCTGTGCGACAGCGGTGCGCGGTTCCCGCGTTAGAGCAGGACGGCAAGCGGTACGGCGAGCGCGGCGAGCCCCAACAGCGCCACGCTCGACCAGACCATCCGGGAGTCCGCCTCCAACTGCTCGGGCGACGTCGGCGAGGGCGTGCCCGCCTGCTGAGCACGCCGGCGGACCAGCGCCGCGATGGCGGCGGCGGAGGCCCCCACCGGCGGCGGCGTGAGCCCCGCGGAGACGGCGTCGGCATCGACTGTGGCGACATACCCGAGGGTGCCCTCGTCGGACCCGCCCACGCCGACCGGCCCGCCGACGCCGCCAGGCCCGGCCGCGCCGCCCGCGTCTTGTCGGCCGCCCGCGCCGCCTCGACGGCGCCGCAACAACGCATCCCGTCCGGGGCTGGCCGTCCCGGAGATGGCCCAGGATGATCGCGGGCCCGCGTCGGTGTCGATGACGAGATTCCAGGAGGAGCCCGCCCCGCGCACCTGCGCCCACGGAACCCGGGCATCGCGCACGATGTTGCGCACCTGCACGCCGCGGTCGTCCACCACCACACACGGCCGCAGGAACACGACGTACGACAGGATCAGCAGCACCGCGCACCAGGCGACCCCGGCGGGCGAGCGAGACATCCAGCCGCCGACCATCGCCCAGGCGATCCCGGCGGCGACCGCCGCGAGAACGGCGCCCACCATCAGCTGACCCCACTGGCGGAAACTGCGACCTTCCACGACCCACCTCGCCCGACGAATTCGGCGCATCCGACAGGTCCCGAGGATATCGAGCCGGCGTGAGGCATGATGAAACCCTGCGCCGGGACCGTCGAACAGGGCGGCCGGGGAACTCGGGGAGGTGCCGCAGATGGGCCAGGCCACGGGCCCGAACTGGGGGTCGCCGGCGCCGCTACGACCGCCCGGTCCGCCGCCGGCCGCACCGAGCGGCCCGCTGTATGGAGCGCGGTACGGCGACCCGGCGTACGAGGCCCACTACGGCAGCACCCTCGGCGCGGCGGGATCCGGGCCCGACCCGCACAGCCCGGCACCGGGCGGTGCTCGTGCCCACGCGGACCGGGCCGCCGCCGGCCGGCTGACGTTCCGACCCGGGGTGGTGACGCTGCGTCCGGCCAGCATGGGCGATCTCCTCGACGCGGCGGTCCGCACGCTGCGGCTGCGCCCCGCGTTGTTCCTGGGCATCGGCGCCCTGGCCGTCGTGCTCCTGACGGTGCTGCGGGCCGCGGTCGACGCCATGGTCGGCGTCACCCTGCTGGCCGCCGACGGCACCGCGGGCCTGCGGATCACGCCGAGCCTGGCGCTGGTGCCGGTCGTCGGCGCGCTGCTGGCCGGCGTTCTGGCCCTGCCCACCGCGGACGCGGTGCTGGGCCGCGATCCGACCGGCGCCGGGGTGCGTCGCCAGCTCCGGCCGCGGCTGCCCCGACTGCTCGGCTACGTCGCCCTGGTCGCCGTGGCCTGCCTGGTCCCGACGTTCCTGGCGTGGTTCGCGCTGGGTGGCCGCTCCGCCCAGCAGACCGACCTGCTGCTGGGGACGTTCGGCCTCGGCCTGGTCGGTGAGCTGGTGCGATTGCCCTTCGTGGCGGCGCCGGCCGTCGTGGCCCTGGAGGGGGCCGCCGCATGGGCCGCGATTCGTCGCTCGCTGCGGTTGGTGCGCGGCTACCTCGGTCGCACCTTCGGGATGGTGATCTTGGCCCGTCTCCTGGTCGTCATGGTGACGGCGGCCCTGGTGACCCCGCTGGCCGTGGCCGTGAACGTGGCCTCCACGGCCACCGGGTTCGCCCTGCAGGACACCCCGCTCGGGCCCGCCCTCCCGACCGTCTTCGCCCTGCTGACCACCTGCCTGACGCTGCCGTTCGAGGCGGTGCTGTGGACGCTGTTCTACGTGGATCTGCGGGTCCGGGCGGAGGGCCTGGACGTCTCGCTGGTCGACGCGGTGCGCCGCGGGGAGGCCGGGTGATGGCCGTCCCGCTGCGGGTCCTGGCCGCGCTGACCGGCGCCGACCCCGTGCGCCCCGGCCCCGAGGAGGGCCGCCGCTGGGCCGAGGAGGAGCTGGCCAAACCGGCGTACGGCGCGTCCTTCCTGGAGCGGTTCCTCACCTGGCTGAACGACCTGCTCGCGCGGTTCTTCCAGCCGGCCGGCCCGGATGGGCCTGGCGCCGTACCGATGCCCCTGGCCTTCGGCATCCTCGCCCTGGCGCTGGTCCTGGCCGTCCTGGCCTGGGTGATCGTGCGCGGCCGCCGCAAGCGCACGGCCGCGCCCGCATCGGAGCAGGTCGAGGATGCGGTGTTGCCGGCGGCGCCGCTGCCGGCGGCCGAATACCGACGCCGGGCGCGGCAGGCCTACGACGCCGGCGACCACAGCGGCGCCGTGGTCGAGGGATTCCGCGCGATCGCCGCGCAGCTGCAGGAACGGCACGTCCTCGACGAGGCCCGGGATCGCACCGCCCGGGAGTTCGCCGCCGCCGCCGGGACGGCCTTCCCCGACCTGGTCGGCCGGGTCGGCGCCGCGGCGAGCGCCTTCGACGCGGCCCGGTACGGCGGGTTGCGCGTCGCCGCACAGACCGCGCAAGCCGTCCTCGACCTCGACACGGACCTGCAGTCGGCCACCCCGCGCCCGGTCGACCCGGCCGAACTGCCCATCCCGCTGGCGGTGCCGCGGTGAGGACGGCGGCGCGCCCGGCCGGCGTCGTGGGCCTGGTCCTGGGCATCGTGCTGGCCGCGCTGCTCTCGACGTACTGGCTCGGCGGCGGCACCGTCGGCACCGGCGCCGGCGACCCGGATTCGGCGGACCCGGGCGGCGCCCGCGCGGTCACGACGATCCTGCGCGAGCGCGGCGGCGTCGACGTCCGCACCGCCCGCGGCCTGGACGACATCGGTGACGTCACCGGCCGCACGCTGGTCGTCGGGACCTCCCGCAAGCTGTCCGGGGCGACGCTGGACCGGCTGCGTGAGAGCGCCCAGCCGGCCGCGACGCTGGTCCTGATCCGACCGCATCCGGACACCCTCGAGGCCCTCGCCCCACTGGTCACCGAGGCCGGCCGGACCTCCGGTGTGCTCCGCGCCAACTGCGGCCTGGGCGACCTGCAGACCGACCTGGAGATCAGCGGTGCCGCCCAGCTCTATCGGGTCCGCTCGAGCGCCGCGCGGCCGGGCGGCAGCTGCTTCACCCAGGTCGGCGGCGGCTCGGCCCTGCCCGGCGCCGTCGCCTGGACCACCGCGCCGGGGCGCCGCACGTTCGTCATCGGCAATCGCGACATGGTCACCAACGCGAGCCTGCTGGAGGTGGACAACGCGACCGTCGCGCTGCGCCTGCTGGGCCACGACGGGGGGCTGACCTGGTACACGGGGGCCGCCGCCGACATCGCCCCCGCCGCGCCGGGGCAGCCCCGGCTGTGGCCGCCGGCGTGGCTGGGCCCGCTGACCCTGGCCCTGGCCGGCATCGTCGTCGCGCTGATGCTGTGGCGTGGCCGCCGGCTCGGGCGGCTCGCCGTCGAACCCCTGCCGGTCATCGTCCAGGCCGGGGAGACGACGCTGGCCCGGGGCCGGCTGTACCGCCGCGGCCAGGACCCAGGGCACGCGGCCCAGGTCCTGCAGAACGCGGTCCGGGGCCGGCTGGCCGCGGCGCTGGCCATCCCGCCGGGCGCCGACCCGGGGCAGCTGGTGCAGGCCGCCGCCCGCGCCACCGGTCGCGATCCCGCCGCAATCCACGACCTGTTGACCCGTTCCCCGGCCGGCGATGCCGAGCTGGTCACGCTGACCGGGGAGCTGGCCCGGCTCGACAGAGAGGTACGCCGCGCATGACTGACACCTACCCCACCGCACCGCCCAGCGAGGACCCCCGCGCCAAGCTGCTGGCGGTGCGCGCCGAGGTCGGCAAGGCCGTCGTCGGCCAGGAGAGCGCCGTGATGGGCCTGGTCATCGGGTTGATCTCGCGCGGCCACGTGCTGCTCGAGGGAGTCCCGGGGACGGCGAAGACGCTGCTCGTCCGCTCCCTGGCGGCGGCGCTGGCGATCGACACCAAGCGGGTCCAGTTCACCCCCGATCTGATGCCCGGCGACATCACCGGCTCCCTGGTGTACGACCCGAATTCGGGCGATTTCTCGTTCCGCGCCGGCCCGGTCTTCACCAACCTGCTGCTGGCCGACGAGATCAACCGGACCCCGCCCAAGACCCAGGCGGCCCTGCTGGAGGCCATGGAGGAACGCCAGGTCAGCGTCGACGGCCAACCTCGGCCGCTGCCGGCGCCGTTCCTCGTGGCGGCCACCCAGAACCCCGTCGAGTACGAGGGCACCTACCCGCTGCCCGAGGCCCAGCTGGACCGATTCCTGCTCAAGATCGAGCTGGGGCTGCCCCCGCGCGAGGACGAGGTCGCGGTGCTGGCCCGGCACGCCGCCGGGTTCGACCCGCGGGACCTGGCCGCCGCCGGGCTGCGCGCGGTCGCCGGACCGGCCGATCTGCTCGCGGCGGCGGAGGCGGTACGCCGGGTGAGCGTGGCGCCCGAGGTCGGCGCCTACATCGTCGACATCGCCCGGGCCACCCGCCAGTCCCCGTCGCTGTCGCTGGGCGTCAGCCCGCGCGGCGCCACCGCCCTGCTGGCGACCTCGCGGGGCTGGGCCTGGCTGAACGGGCGGGGGTTCGTCACCCCGGACGACGTCAAGGCCCTGGCGCACGCGACGCTGGCGCACCGGCTGCGGCTGCGCCCTGAGGCCGAGCTGGACGGGGTCTCGGTGGCCGCCGTGCTGAGCAGCGCCGTCGCGTCGGTGCCGGTTCCTCGGTGAGGGCGACACCGTGCGTCGGTTGCTGAGGCGGGAGTGTCCCGGATGGCGGTGACCGGTCGGTTCGTCGCGCTGGTGGCGCTCGGCCTGGTTCCGCTGCTGTTCTGGCCGGATGCCGCGATCGTGCGGTGGTGGTGGCTCGGGGTGCTCATCCTGGTGGGCCTCGACGTCGCCCTGGCCACCTCGCCGGGCCGGCTGGCGGCCCGCCGCGATCCGGTGGAGCCGGTCCGTCTCGGGGAGAGCACCCGCAGCCTGCTGCGGCTGACCAACCCCACCCGGCGTACCGTGCGGCTTCTCGTCCGGGACGGCTGGCAGCCGTCGGCGGGGTCCCGCGGGGAACGCCGCTCGCTGGTGCTGCACCCCGGCCGCACCGAGCCGGTGGAGGTCACGTTGACGCCGACCCGCCGCGGCGACCGACTCGCCGACCGGCTCACGCTGCGCGTCTACGGCCCCCTGGGGCTGGGCGCGCGCCAAGCGTCCTATCCCGTGCCCGGCGTTGCCCGGGCCCTGCCACCGTTCACCTCGAGGCGGCATCTGCCCAGCCTGCTGGCCCAGCTGCGCCAGCTCGACGGCCGGTCCGCGGTGCGCACCCGCGGCCAGGGCACCGAGTTCGACTCGCTGCGCGATTATGTCGACGGCGACGACGTGCGCAGCATCGACTGGCGCGCCACGGCCCGGCGCCGCGATGTCGTCGTGCGGACCTGGCAACCGGAGCGGGACCGGCACGTCGTGCTGGTCCTCGACACCTCTCGAACCAGCGCCGCGCGGGTCCTCGACATGCCCCGGCTGGACGCCGCGATGGACGCCACCCTGCTGCTGGCGGCGCTGGCCTCCCGGGCCGGGGACCGGGTCGAGGTGCTGATGGGCGACCGGCAGGTGCACGCCCAGGTGCGCGCCGATCGCCGCGGCGACCTGCTGCATCGGCTGGTCACGGCGATGGCACCGATGGAGCCCGCGTTGGTGGAGGCCGACTGGGCCGCGCTGGCCGGGGCGGTCTCCGCGCGGGCGCGCCGTCGGGCGCTGGTCGTGCTATTGACCCCGCTGGAGCCCGCGGCGATCGAGGAGAGCCTGCTGCCGGTGCTTCCGGCGCTGACGGCCCGGCACCGGGTGGTGGTCGCCTCCGTGCAGGACCCCGCCCTGGCGGCGGCGACCCTGAGCGGCGCGGCGCCCGATGCGGCCGAGCCCCCGGACCCGTACGCCACGGCCGCCGCCGAGCAGACGATGGCCCGCCGGGAGCGAACCGCCGCGGTGCTGGGCCGCCTGGGCGTCGACGTGCTCGACGCTCCCCCCGATCGGCTCCCGCTGGCGCTGTGCCACCACTACCTGGCGTTGAAGGCCCGCGGCCTGCTGTGACGGCCCCCGCGCGTCAGGCGCGGGTCGGCGCGACGTACCCCGCCTGGTCCCGCTCCACGTCCCCCGTCTCGCCGCGGCGCACGGCCCACTTGCCGAGCGTGAAGACGTAGACCAGCAGCGCCGTCTCGGCGAGCAGCCCGATCCCGACCCGGGCGGCCGTGGGCAGCGGCGACGGCGTGACGAAGCCCTCGATCAGGCCGCACACCAGCAGGACGAAGACCAACCCCAGCGCCACGCTCATCGCGGCCCGGCCCTCCTCGGCCACCGCCCGGGCCCGGCTGCGGGCGCCCGGCTCGACCCATCCCCAGAACACCCGCAGGCCAACCCCCGCCGCGATGAAGACGCAGGTCAGCTCGGGGATCCCGTGCGGGGAGATGAGGCCGAAGAAGACGTCGGCGCGGTCGTTACGGATCATCAGCGCACCGATGATGGCGACGTTGAGGATGTTGTTGAAGAGCACCCAGATGACCGGGAAACCCAGGATCCCGAACGCGATGCACTGCGCCGCCACCAGGGCGTTGTTCGTCCAGACCCGGAACGCGAAACTGCTCGCCGCGTGCTCGGAGTAGTAGGTGGCGAAGTCATGGTTGACCAACTGGTCGATCTCGCCGGGGCTCAGCAGCGACTGCTCGACCTGCGGGTTCTGCAGGAACCACCAGCCGAGGAAGACACCCACCAGCACGTTCGCGACCAGCACGGTCAGCCACCAGCGCCGGGTCCGATAGAGCGCGGCGGGGAAGGTGTCGGTGAAGAAGGTCGCCCCGGCCCGCATGCTGGGTCGACCGCTGCGCGCCGCCTTGCCCCGAGCCCGCGTCAACAGCCAGGACAGGTAGCCGACCAGCTCGGGCTCCGGAGCGGCCGAGCGCACGGCGGACAGGTGGGTCGCGGTCCGCTGGTAGAGCTCCAACACCTCGTCGGCCTCGGCGCCGGTCAGCCGCCGTCGGACCACGAGTTCCTCCAGGCGACGCCACTGCGGCGACTTCGCGGCCACATAGGCGTCCAGGTCCACCTCGCCACTGTACGTCGCGCCCGCGCCGCTGTCCGGCGGCGTGGGCGAGGACCCCGCGGACCTGGGCGGCGACGGTTACCCTGGCGGAGTGAGCGCGAGCACCGGGGGGTACGCCGAGAGCGGTCGGCCCGGTGTGCTCGCGGGCGACGACCTCGTCACCGGTGAGGCCGTCGCGTTGGACATGCCGGCCGCGGCCCTGGGCCTGCGGGCGTTGTCCGGAGCGTTGGATGTGTTCCTGACGGTGAGCATCGGCGGCATGATGGCCGCGCTGGTGATGGCTCAGGTCACCTCGAGCCTGGACCCGGCGGCCGCCGCCGGCGTCGGCGTCCTGATCACCGTTCTGCTGCTGGTGGTCTATCCGACCGTCATGGAGACGGTCAGCGGCCGGACCGTGGCCAAGATGATGCTGGGGCTGCGCACGCTGCGCGACGACGGCGGGCCGATCTCGTTCCGGCACGCCCTGACCCGGCACCTCGTCGGCCTGATCGAGGTCTACGCGCTGCTGGGCTCCCCCGCCCTGGTCTGCGGGCTGCTCAATCGACGGTCCAAACGACTCGGCGACCTGGCCGCTGGGACCTACGTCGTGCGGGACCGGATCCGACCGCCGTGGCCGAAGACCGGCGTGGTGCCCCCGCCGCTGGCCCGCTGGGCGGCGACCGCCGACATCGCGCCGCTGCCGGATCAGCTGGCCCTGTCCATCCGGGAGCTGCTGGCCCGCGCGCCGCAGATCCGCCCCCAGCCGCGCCTGCAGCTGGCGAACTCGTTGGCGCGCCAGGCCATGGCGCATGTCGCGCCGGGACCCCCGCTCGGCACGCCCCCGGAGGTCTTCCTGGAGGCGTTGCTGGTCGAACGCGGCCGGCGGGATTGGGCCCGGCTGCAACGCGACGATGCGCTGCGCCGGCGGCTGACCGGCCACTCCTGACCCGACCGGGGCGGCGTTACCCCTCCCGGTGCACCGCCTCCGGGGCGAACGCCGGCAGGCAGATCGCGACGTACTCCGCGTCCTGGTCCCCGACCGAATACCGGATGCGCTCTCCGGCCCGGGTGATGATCGACTGGCCCGCGCTGACCCGGGCCTGCCCACCGGCGTGATCCACCAGCACCGTCCCGGCGATGACGAGCGTGACCTCGTCGAACTCCGGGGTCTGGAAGGGCTCCTTCCAGCCGGCCGGGGCCTTCATGTGCGCCACGGACACGACCTCGTGTCCGGTGCTGGCGCGCCCCAGATGTTCGGCGATGACCTTGCCACCGTCGGCGGGGATGCGGATGGGGCTCTGGATGAGTTCGGGCACGGGTCAAGGGTAGTGACGGCGGATCCGGGGGTGCGCCCGCGCCCGTCAGGCGGTGCGCCCGCGCCCGCGGGTCAGGCGATGCGGTCGATGACGATCCGTACGTCGGGAGCCGCCTCGCCCGGGCCCGGCCGGCCACCGGAGTCCTGTCCCGCGGAACCGTCCTGGTCCGCGACCTCCCAACCGCCCTCCAGCGCGGCCAATGCGCGCCCGAACCGTTCCGGGGTGTCGGTGTGCAGCGTGAGCAGCGGCTGGCCGGCGCTGACCCGATCCCCCGGCCGGGCGTGCCATTCGACGCCCGCGCCGGCCTGCACCGGCTCGTCCTGACGGGCCCGCCCGGCGCCGAGGCGCCAGGCCGCGATCCCCACGGCGTACGCATCCAGCCTCGTCAGCACCCCGTCGTGCGGCGCCGTCACGACCTCGGTCTCCGCGGCGACCGGCAGCTCCGCGTCGGGGTCACCGCCCTGGGCGGCGATCATGCGGCGCCAGACGTCCATGGCCCGCCCGTCGGCCAGTGCGTCCGCAGGGTCGACGTCGTCCACCCCGGCGCCCGCGAGCATCTCCCGGGCCAGCGCCACGGTCAGCTCGACGACGTCGGCGGGGCCGCCCCCGGCCAAGACCTCCACCGACTCCCGGACCTCCAGCGCATTGCCGGCCGTGCGTCCCAGCGGCGTCGACATCCCGGTGAGCAGGGCGACCGTGTGCACCCCGGCGTCCTGGCCGAGCGCGACCATCGTCTCGGCGAGCTCCCGCGCCGACTCCTCGGTCTTCATGAACGCCCCGGTGCCGACCTTGACGTCGAGCACCAGCACGCCGGTGCCCTCGGCGATCTTCTTGCTCATGATCGAGCTGGCGATCAGCGGGATCGCCTCGACCGTGCCGGTCACGTCCCGCAGCGCGTAGAGCTTCTTGTCGGCCGGCGCCAGACCCGAACCGGCCGCGCAGATCACGGCCCCGACCTCCTCCAGCTGGCGCATCATCGCCGCGTTGTCGAGGTCGGCCCGCCAGCCCGGGATCGACTCGAGCTTGTCGAGGGTGCCGCCAGTGTGCCCCAGGCCGCGCCCGGACAGTTGCGGCACCGCCACGCCGTACGCCGCCACGAGCGGAGCCAACGGCAACGTGATCTTGTCACCGACGCCGCCGGTGGAGTGCTTGTCGGCGGTACGCCGGGAGAGGCCGCCGAAGTCCATCCGCTGGCCGCTGGCGATCATCGCGGCGGTCCAGCGCGAGATCTCGGCGCGGTCCATGCCGTTCAGCAGGATCGCCATGGCCAGGGCCGACATCTGTTCGTGGGCCACCACCCCGCGGGTATAGGCGTCGACCACCCAGTCGATCTGCTCATCGGAGAGGCGGTGGTGGTCGCGCTTGGTGCAGATCACGTCGACGGCGTCGAAGGCTTCGCTCATCGCCCTAGCCTGTCCCATCCCGGCCGATCCCCGCACCCCCAACGTCGGCCGCCGATTAGATTGGCCAGGGCGGCCGGTGCAGCACAGGGGCCCGCCGCTCCCGACGTACCTCGCAAGGAGCACCCCGATGAGCGCACCGCGACAGGCAATCCTGGACTGGGCCATGCGGCTGGTGTCCCTCGACACCACCAGCCGGGACCCGAACCTGCCGCTCATCGAGGTCGTCGCGGCGGAGCTGCGCGAGCGCGGCCTGGCCACGCACGTGCGCCCAGCCCCCAGCCAGGGCTGGGCGAACCTCATCGCGACCATCCCGGCCGCCGACGGCTCCCTCGACGGCGGGGTGGTGCTGTCGGGGCACACCGACGTCGTCCCCGTCGACGGGCAGAACTGGGCCAGCGCACCGTTCGAGCCGCAGATCCGCGACGGACGGCTCTACGGCCGCGGCGCCGCCGACATGAAGGGGTTCATCGCCTGCGTGCTGGCGCTGCTGCCGGACCTGCTCGCGGCGCAGCTGACCGAGCCGATCCACCTGGCGTTCAGCTACGACGAGGAACTCGGCTGCATCGGCGGCGAGCAGATCGTCAAGAACTTCGCGGACCTGGGCCTGCACCCGCGGTGCGCCATCATCGGCGAGCCCACGATGATGCGGGCCATCCGCGGTCACAAATCGGTCAACAGCGTGCGGATCGAGTTCCGCGGCGTGGCCTGCCACAGCTCGCTGAAACCGCACGGCCTCAACGCGATCGAACACGCCGCGGTGGTGATCCGGCAGATCAGCGAGTACGGCGACCGGCTCGCCGCCACCGGGCCGTACGACGAGGCCTACGAGGTGCCCTACTCGACCGTGGGGGTGAACATCGTGCACGGCGGCATCGCCAACAACACCGTCGCCGACTCGTGTGTCATCGAGGCCGATTTCCGCACGATCGCCGCTGACGACCCGCGCGCGCTCTACGACACGCTGCGCGGATACGCCCTGGCGCAGGGGGAGCTGATGACGGCGGCCCACCCGGACGCCGGCGTCGACGTGCGGCTGCTGTCGATGGTGCCCGGCCTGGAGACCTCGCCCGACGGCCCGGCCGTCGAGCTGGCCCGGGCGCTCGGCCTGGAGGTCAGCGACGCGAAGGTCACCTACGGCACGGAGGCCGGGCAGTTCTCGGGGGCCGGGATGGACGCGATCGTCTGCGGTCCCGGCGACATCGCGCAGGCGCACGGCGCGAACGAATACGTCGCCCTCGACCAACTCGCCGCCTGCGAAACGATGCTGACGCGGCTCGTGCAGCAGCTGTCCCGATGAGGCGCCCGGCCGCCGTGCGCGGCCTTGTCAGAATAAAAACGCGGCATGGCACGGGGTAGTCGCGCACAGTTTGCCCAGGCGCTGACCGGCGCGGTTCAGGCCAGCGGACTGACGCATCAGGAGATCATCCGGCGACTGCGCGACCAGGGCGACCTCCTGTCGGCCGGCACCTTCGAGTCCTGGCGTGAGGGGCGCAGCCACCCCGACCGGGCCGCCACCATCGCCTCGGTCGTCTCCTTGGAACAGGTGCTGGGGTTGCCGCCCGGGCAACTCGTCGCCACCCTGCCGGGACGCCGCCTCGCCCACCCGCCCGTCCCGCTGACCTGGCAGGACGGCGCGGTGCTGCATGCGTCCCTGCGGGACAGCGTCGATCGGATGCGCGAGGAGCTCGGGCTGCCCTGGGACGACGGTCTGCGCCGGGTCAGCGCCTACCATCACCTCACCGTGCACGAGGACGGCACGCAGGGTCGGCATTACGTCCGCGAGGGCCTGGTCGCCGACCGGGACGGACCCGCCTGCCTGATGAAGTACCAGTCCGTGGCCGACCCGCATGCCCATCCCTTCATCGCCGCCATCTCGGGCTGCCGGCTGGGCCGGGTGTTGGAGGACCCGTCGGTCCCCTGCGTCCTGGCCGAGCTGGTGTTTCCGCAGCCGCTGCGGGAGGGCGAGGCGGTCCGGGTCGAGTTCGAGTACGGCGCGGTCGGCGCGACCCTGCCCGATGCGGGCAGTGAACGTGCCGTCTCGGCGCACCTGAAGGAACTGATCCACGTGATCAGGTTCCAAGGGCCGCCGCCCAAGAGCATCGTGGCCGTGGACGTGATCGACGAGCGGGAGAAGCGGCGTCGAGTGGTCCTGGAGGACGACAACTCGGTGATCGTGCACCGACGTGACCTGGGCACGGGACGGTACGGCGTGTGGTGGTCCTGGGATGCCGACCTGCGCGACCCGAAGGTCCCGCTGCCCTACTGAGCTATCTGCCGGTGTAGTCAGGCGCTTGCGAGTGGGCGGCGTCGTCGACGCCGGCGGAGCTGTGTCGTCCCGCAGAGTCGATGGTGCCCACGCCACCCCGGCGCCAGGCGCCCTGCCAGACTGGATTCGTGACGCCTAGGCCGAGTTCCACGACGCGAGAGCCTCGCGTTCCGACGACCGTGGCCGCTGCTGGAGCCTCGCCGGCAACCCGGCCGAAGCCGGCAGCATCCGAGCAACCCCGCGACGCCGCGACCATCGCTGCCCACCGCCCGGAGGTCCCCAGCTACTCCGGGGACGACGCAGCCGCGGCGACCGACCTGCTGCTGGGTCGGCTCGCGGCCGTTGCCGTGCGCGAGCACGGGGCCCCGCTCCGCCCTGCCGATGCCTTGGCCGGTCCGCTGGACGACGCGGCCCCATGGGCGCGCGCCCTCCCGCCTGCCGCCCAGCGTCGATTCGCGGACGAGACGGCGGCCGCGGTCCGGCTGCGGCCCCCGGGCCAGGGTCCGGCGGTGGCGGCCGTCCTCGGCCATTGGCACGACGTGGCCGCCCGGTTCGCCTCGTAACAGACCACCGACGACGCCTCGGTTCCACCCGTCACGGTGCGGTGCTGGGGGCGCCTTCCCGGCTGGCCACGCCCGCTTCCAAGGCTGCTGCCACCGCCTCGAATTCGACGAGCGCAGCGGTGAGGTCCTCCACGATCTCGCGCGCGATGATCTCCGGGGCCGGGAGGTTGTCCATGTCTTCCAGCGACTCGTCGCGCAGCCAGGTGATGTCAAGGTTGGCCTTGTCGCGGGCGATCAGCTCGTCGTACGTGAAGGACTTCCACCGCTCGACGTCCGGCCGCTCCGCGCGCTCGATGCGAGGGGAATCCGGCGCATAGCACTCGACGAACTCGTCCAGGTGGTGCCGGCGCAGGGGGTTCTGCTTGAGCGTGAAGTGCCGGTTGGTCCGCAGGTCGTAGACCCACAGTCGCTCGGTCCACGGCCGCTCGGGGCGGGCCTGTCGCTTGTCGAAGAAGAGCACATTGGCCTTCACGCCCTGGGCATAGAACAGCCCGGTCGGCAGGCGCAGCATCGTGTGCAGGTCGAACTGCTGGAGCAGCCGGCGGCGGATGGTCTCACCGGCACCGCCCTCGAAGAGCACGTTGTCGGGCAGGACGACCGCTGCGCGGCCGTTGACGTCCAGCATCGTCATGATGTGCTGCACGAAGTTGAGCTGTTTGTGCGAGGTGGTGGCGACGAAGTCCTGCCGCTCGATCTCCCGGTCCTCGCGCGCCTCGCGCCCGTCCGCGCCGACCATCGTCAGTGAGGACTTGCGGCCGAACGGCGGGTTGGACAGCACCACGGACCAACGTCGGCCCGGGTCGGCGATCAGCGAGTCCTTCACCTCGATGAGCGAGTCACCGTTAGGGGTGCCGATGCCGTGCAGGAGCAGGTTCATGGCCGCCAGCCGCGCCGTACCGTCGTGCAATTCCACCCCGGAGACGAACCCCTCGCGGAGATGGTCGCGCTGGATCGGCGTGTACGTCGTGGCGCCGCGCTCGACGTGCTCATGGGCGGCAAGGAGGAATCCCCCTGTGCCGCAGGCGGGGTCGGCGACGGAGTCGGCGATGCTCGGACGCACGCAGTCGACCATCGCCTGGATGAGCGGGCGCGGAGTGAAGTACTGACCGGCGCCCGACTTGATGTCCTCGGCGCCCTTGGAGAGCAGTTCCTCGTAGGCGTCGCCCTTGATGTCGGTGCCAGTGGCGGACCAGTTCTCCTTGTCGATGAGGTCGACGACGAGGCGCTTGAGCTTAGCGGGGTCCTGGATGCGGTTCTGGGCCTTGCGGAAGATCGTGCCCAGCGTCCCCGGCTGCTTGGCCAGCTCGACCAGGATGCGGGTGTAGCGGAACTCCAGCTCGGTGCCCTCGGCATCCAAGAGCGTCTGCCAGGAGAACTCGTCGGGGACGATCCGCTCGGGCTTGAGCGCACGGGTGGCGCGCTCGTGCGCCATCTTGAGGAACAGCAGGTAGGTGAGCTGCTCGGTGTATTCGATGGTGCCGACGCCGTCGTCGCGCAGGACGTTGCAGTAGGACCACAGCTTGTCGACGAGTCGCCTCGCGTCGCTCACGGCATGACCTCCCAGGTGCCGAGGGGATACCGACGGATGACTTCCGCGGTGAACCCGGCCAGTCCCGATCGGGCCAGCGAATCCAGCAGCGCCGAGGGGCTCAGCGGCGGCTTTCGCGAGGCATGGGACATCTCTCGAAGCGACCTCACGACCCAGACGGGATGGAGGTCGAGTTGATCGAGAAGGAACTGGTCGGGGGTTAGCACGGTGACGCCGTGCGGGGAAGCGGACGCCGCGGGGAAGTCCGGCACGTTGTAGGTGACGAGCACTTGGCACTTGGCGTAGACCGCCGCCGCCAGAACGTGGCGGTCCTCAGGCGCGTTGTGTGGGTTTGGTCTCGATGGCGTGTCGGTGCCTGACGTGAGGGTGCCCCTGGCCAGCGTGGTGGGTGTCGAGATCGCCACCTGGCAGGGGCACTTCTATGGTGAACGTCGAGGACCT
>JAIUNK010000047.1 GCA_020161845.1 Actinomycetota bacterium | reverse complement strand
GGTCGGCCGACGTCCCCTTGTTGGTGATCGTCATGAATCCGCCACCGCTCTTGGCGGTGGCCGGTGTGGCGCGGGTCCACGGCGTCGCAATCTCCAGCGAACCCAACTTGTAGTCGTGCGCCGACACGGGTGCTGCCCAAGGCAGGACCAGCAGGGCGCAGATTGCAATTCGACGTCCAATCATCCGATTTCTCCTCTTGATACCTTTCTGCCGCAAAGCGGCGGGGAAGGATCGCTCCTCCGCCGCCCCATGAAGGTCTGCGGCGCGGCCTTCATGGTCTCTATCGCTCCGGATCAGAAGTGGACCTGGATTCCGGCATAGACCGAGGCCCCGTCACCCGGATTGTTGCCGTAGATGGGATTGTTGTCGAAGCGGTGCTCGCCCACCGTCAGCGTCATGCGGCCGGTGATGCGGTCGTTGCATTCAGAAGACATGATCTTCCTGGAATGGCTGACACGAAACATCGCACACGCCGCGGGCGTGCGCGTTGCAGGATGCTAGGTCAGACCTTCGGAAGCGGAGGCGCTCGGGGCTGATTTGGCCCGTCGCGGATGGTTCCGGTCGAGGGATGATGGTGCGCCGTCAGGATGCGCGAAACGGTTTTCGCGGCCTGGATGTCGACCGAGTCGCCAGAGGGCATCACCTGCGGCTGAGCGTGCGCCAGTCCGAAGCAGCAATCGTGGACCCGAGCGCTCGCCGGTGCCTTGGAGTCGGCTTCGCCTCCATCTCCGCGCGGCTGGCAAAGCTTTCCCCACACGGTAGAGGCGGCTTCAATGCCACCCATCCGCAGCATGGCCGCATGCGCCAGCGGCTGGAAGACGGCGAGCGTAACCGCAAACAGGGCGACGGTCAGCACAAGCGAGCGCAAGAGCGATGACGGCTGCGTTGCAACCATCCTTCAAGTTTAGGTGGGGGACGCCCGAAGCTCAAGTATTTGCAGTCCCGCCAAGCGCGACATAATTGCGGGCAGTGGCCTGGTCGCTCGACACATGGTTGCGATCAATGCCTCTCTGAGTTTGCAGGCGTGTGAGCGCCACTGCTCATCTCGACGAGGTCGCCAAAGGTCGCAAAGCGTGCCACGCGCTGCACGTCGATCTTGGCCTCGGCGGCCACCATCGACTGCGCCAGCCGGGCAGCCTGCGCCTCAGGCAAGCCTAGACGCCGTAGCGTAGAGGCCAGTTTCAAGGCATCGCCGCCGCAGGCGATGATGACCCAATGACCGTCCTTGTCGCGAAGAAAGGCGCGGCCGGCAAGATCGGCTCGCAGCCAAGGGTAGGGATCCCGCAGGGCCTGCCGTCGCCGACGCGAATCGGCGCGCAGTTCGGCCACGGGCCCGGCGGCCAGGTAGTAGCGGGCCCTGGTGTTGCCGCGTGCCGTGAGGAAACCCGCGTCGGCCAGGGCCTTCAGGTCGCGCGTCGCCGTGCGTTCCTCGACGCCCGAACGCTTGACGTAGGTCGGCCGACGAACCAGGAGGCCCATGGCAGCGTCGAAGACCGGGTCGAAGGTCCGCTCGGGCAAACCTGCGTCGGCGAGCAGCCCGAGCAGCTCGGAGCCCACCCGGGCCGACTCGGCCATGCGCCGGGTCAGAGTCTGAGCCTGCATGTGGTGGGCGCGCAGGCTGAACTTCACCCACAGATGCGCGTCGAGGTCCGGGCGCCATGACCCTTGTCCCGTCACGGCCAGAACCCGGAAGTAATCGTCGGTATTGCGCCCCAGCCATTCCTCCACGCTGGAGAACGTCGGCTCCAGGACCAGATCCTGCGCCAGCACCAACGTCTGGAGGATTCGCGCCATTCGGCCGTTGCCGTCCCGGAAAGGATGGATCATCACGAGGTTGAGATGCGCCATGGCCGCTCGCACCATGGCGTCACCGCCCGGGGTCGCAAGCTCCGCCATCAGCTCGGCGACCAGTGCCGGCACCTGCTCGGCCGCCGGACCCTCGTAAACCGTCTCCCCGTCCGATTCTCGGCTGACGTATACAGGTCCGGCGCGGAACTGGCCTGGGCTCTTGGTCAGGTCGTGATCGAGCAGGGTGAAGTGGATGGATCTCAGAAGCTGATCGTCGAGGCGAAAACCCGGGGTCACGGCCATGTATACGACATACGTCAACACGCGTCGGTACCCGATGATCTCTGCCCAAGTGCGCTGGTCCGCCGTCAACGGCTCCTGGTCGTCCACGGCAGCGAGAGCATCGTCGTCCGAGACCGTGTAGCCCTCGATCGTGTTCGACCCCTGAATGGCTCGGGCCTGGGTGGTACGCCGTAGGCCGCCGGACCATCGGCGCGGGGCACGCAAGACGTCCGCAGCACCGTCCCGCATGTGGTGGATCTCGCCCAGGACCCCTTCATCCTCACGGTCGAGGTCCGGCGTCCGGTAGAGGCTCACATCGTGTCCTTATGTCTCTATCATTAGGACACAAATGTAGACCACGTCCATCGCGTGGCGAACCCAGGGACACATGAGGCCCGGCTGGGTGACTCGACGACGCCCGCCGCGTCGGGGCCTCGCGCCAGGGCGGTCGCGGGCCGCTGCAGCGGCGCCGTCAGCGCCGCTCGCTCGCGTCCTGGTCGGCCTCGTCGCCCTCCGGTTCGGGGTGCATGGACTCGGTCTCGGCGAGAAGTTCCGCGGTCCGCTCGTCGATGCCGTCGGTGTCGGGGCCGGGGGTGAGTGCGTCGCTCATGTCCGCCCGTTACCCGACCGGCCCTCGGCCATGCGCGGCCGGCTTCCGGCGTGGCGACGCCGGCGGCCTACCCAGGTCGATGGACGTCAGTGCTCCTCGACCTCGGTCGGACCGTCGGTGGTCCTCGCCAGGACGTGCTCCAGCCCCGTGCGGAGCTCCGGGTGCCGGAACGAGTAGCCCAGCTCGGTCGCCCGCGCGGCGCTCATCCGCTGCCCTGCCAGAGCGAACTCGTCGGCGCCCCGGCGGCCCAGGAGCACAGCGGGGGCGAGCGCGGGCACCCGCAGCACCCCCGGCCGGTGGACGACGGAGGCCAGGGTCCGGGCGTACTCCGCTCCCGTCACCGGCGTGGGCGCCGCCGCGTTGACCGGGCCGGAGGCGTCGCCGACGATCAGGTGGGCGTAGATCCCGACGAGGTCGTCGATCGTGATCCACGGCATCCAGGCCTGCCCGTCGCCGAGCGGGCCGCCGAGCCCCGCGGTGAAGATCGGCAGCTGCAGACCCAGCTGCCCGCCCGCCGGGGACTGCACGATCCCGGTGCGCACCAGCGCGACCCGCACCCCGGCGGCCTGGGCCGGCTCGGTGGCCGCCTCCCAATCGCGCACGATGTCGGCGAGGACGCCGCGGCCGGGACCGGACTCCTCGGTGAGCACCTGATCGCCACGGTCGGGCCCGTAATAGCCGCTGGCCGAGGCGTTGATCAGCGCCCGCGGGCGGCCGTCTGCGGCGAGCGTCGCCAGCGCCCGGGCCAGCAGACCGGTGCCCACCACCCGGCTCTCCCGGACCCGGCGCAGGTGGTCGTCGGTGAACCGGCCAGCCACCGGCTCGCCGGCCAGGTTGACCACGACGTCCACGTCGGCGAGCGCCGCGGGGTCCAGTTCGCCGCGGGCCGGGTCCCAGCGAATCTCCCCGGTGCCGGCGCCGCCGGGACGGCCCCGCGTCAGACGCCGTACGTCGTGACCGCCGCCGCCCAGCAGCGCGACCAGCTGCCGGCCCACCAGGCCGGACGACCCGGCGACCGCGACCACCAGCCCTCGCCCCGCGTGGGCGGCGTGGAAGGCGAGGTCGTCGCGCAGGGTACGGCCCCGGTAGGCGAAGAACCGACCCAGCTGATCGGCCATGACGTGGCCGGCGAGCGAACCGATCCCGGGCAGCCGCCCCGGCGCCGGCAACTCGTAGCTGACCCGCTCGACCAGTTCGGTGCCGCCCGCCGGCTCCGCGCCGGACGGCCGCGGCTCGAACGTGCGGTGGTGCCGCCAGCTGGCCATCGGCCCGGACTCCATCACGTCGCTGAACGACCGCGGCGGGTCGAACGAGTCGTGCCGCGCGACCCAACGCACCGATGCGGGCGGCAGGCCCGGCAGGCGCATTCCCGGCACCGCGACGCGCAACGTCGCGCGCGAGCCGACGGCCAGGCCCGCCGACGCCTCGGACTCGACGCGCCCGAACCCGGGCGGCGTCAGACGCTGGAACGCACCCGGCCGGGTGTGCCACTCGAAGACGGTCTGCGGCGGGTGGTCGAGGGCCGTGGTGGCGACGAGGGTCGGCATCCCCCCACGCTATGAGAGGCATCGACCCTGGACCACCGGCGACTAACCCTGTGAGAGGGAGTTCTCCCCTCAGCCTTGGGACTTCGCCTTCTGGGCCGCGCGGTGGGCGTGCAGGATCGGCTCGGTGTAACCGCTCGGCTGGTCCAG
Source organism: Actinomycetota bacterium (assembly GCA_020161845.1). Classification (GTDB taxonomy): domain Bacteria; phylum Actinomycetota; class Actinomycetes; order Actinomycetales; family Dermatophilaceae; genus Austwickia. The sequence goes on along the minus strand of JAIUNK010000047.1, from coordinate 17,368 downwards.
CCCCTTGAACACCAGCTCGCGGGCCGCGTCGTACGCCTCCCCGTCGAACGCCGGCGCCATCGGCCGGTAGCCCGGCAGCCCCGCGTTCTGCTCATCGACCTTGGCGGCCATCCGACGGAAGGAGTCCTCCACCAGCTCGGCGTCCACGACGCCGTGATGCAGCCAGTTCGCGACGTGTTGGGAGCTGATCCGGCAGGTGGCGCGGTCCTCCATCAGGGCGGTGTTGCTGATGTCGGGCACCTTGGAGCACCCGATCCCGGCGTCCACCCAGCGCACGACGTACCCCAGGATTCCCTGCACGTTGTTGTCGACCTCGTCGCGCCGATCCTGCGCGGACCATTGTGCGGGGTCCTCGATCGGGACCGTGAGCAGGTCGTCGAGCGTGCCACGGCGCCCACGGGTCCGGGCCTGCTCGAGGAGTTCGGCCTGCCGGGCCAGCACGTCCACCTCGTGGTAGTGCAGCGCGTGCAGCGTCGCGGCCGTCGGCGAGGGCACCCACGCAGTCGTGGCGCCGGCCTTCGGGTGCGCGATCTTGGCCGCGAGCATGTCGGCCATGTTGTCCGGGGCCGCCCACATGCCCTTGCCGATCTGCGCGCGGCCGGGCAGGCCGCATTCGAGGCCGATGTCGACGTTCTGGTCCTCGTACGCCGCGATCCACGGCGTCGACTTCATCGCGCCCTTGCGGATCATCGGGCCGGCCTGCATGGAGGTGTGCATCTCGTCGCCGGTCCGGTCCAGGAAGCCGGTGTTGATGAACGCGACCCGGCTGCTCGCCGCGGCGATGCAGGCCTTGAGGTTGGCGCTGGTACGCCGTTCCTCGTCCATGATCCCGATCTTGATCGTGTCGGGCTCCAGGCCGAGGACCTGCTCGGTGCGGCGGAACAGCTCCACGGTGTGGGCCACCTCGTCCGGGCCGTGCATCTTGGGCTTGACCACATAGATCGAGCCGGTGCGCGAGTTGCCGCCGGCGTGCTCGCCGCGCAGGTCGTGCACGCTGCCGAGCCCGGCCAACAGGGCGTCGAGGAAGCCCTCGGGGATGGGCTGGCCGTCGGGGTCGAGGACGGCGTCCGTGGTCATCAGGTGGCCGACGTGCCGGATGAACAGCATGGCCCGGCCGGGCAGGACCAGCTCGCCGGAGGAGTCCGGGGTGGTGTAGCTGCGCGGCCCGTTGAGCGACCGCGTGAACGTGCGCCCGCCCTTGGTGACCTGCTCCGACAGGGTGCCCTGCATCAGGCCGAGCCAGTTCCGGTACGCCGCCGTCTTGTCGGCCGCGTCGACCGCGGCGATCGAGTCCTCCATGTCGATGATCGTCGTCACGGCCGATTCGAGGACGACGTCCTGCACGCCGGCGCGGTCCGCGCCGCCGATCTGGCCGGCGGAGTCGATGACGATTTCGACGTGCAGGCCGTGGTGCCGCAGCAGGACGACGCCCGGCGCGCCGGGCTCGCCCTGATAGCCGACGAACTGCGCGGGATCGCTCAGCGTGGCGGCGCCGCCGTCCTGGTCGACGACGAGGGTGCCGTTGTCGACGCGGTATCGCGTTGCCGCAGCGTGGGATCTGCCCGACAGGGGGAAATGTGTGTCGAGGAATTCGCGCACCCGCGTCACGACCGCCGCGCCCCGCTTCGGGTTGTACGCCTCGCCCTTGGCCAGCCCGTCGGTCTCGGGCAAGACATCGGTGCCGTACAGCGCGTCGTACAGCGAGCCCCACCGCGCGTTCGCGGCGTTGGTGGCGAAGCGGGCGTTGAGCAGCGGTACGACGAGCTGCGGGCCCGGCTGGGAGGCGATCTCGGTGTCGACGTTGGCCGTGGTCACCTGCACGTCGGCGGGTTCCGCGACGAGGTAGCCGATCTCCCGCAAAAAGCGCTGGTACGCCGCCTGGTCGGCCGGCGCCCCCGGGCTTTTGCGGTGGTAGTCGTCGATCTGCTGCTGCAGCCGGTCGCGGGTGGCCAGCAGCTCCCGGCGTACCGGCCCGAGGTCGGCCACGATGCCCGCCAGTCCCGCCCAGAACGCGCCCTCCTCGATGCCCGTGCCGGGCAGCGCCTCGTCGCGGACGAAGTCGTGCAGCTGCTGGTCGATGGTGAGGCCGGCGACCTGAACCGTGGACATGAGGCGGGTCCTTTCCTGAGGCAGGGACTCCTAAGGCGTGGAAACAATTATCCAACAGGCGGATCCGATCGGCCAGCGGGCGGCAATAGCGCCGGGCTGGCCGGGTCGATCAGGATCTTCGCGTGCTCCGGCGTACCGGCCAGCGCCTCGAACGCCGCCGCCACCCCGCCCAACCCGACCGTGCCGGTGACCAGCGGGCGCGCGTCGACCCGGCCGTCCGCCATCAGGTGCAGCGCGGCCCGGAACTCCGCCGGGTCGTAACAGAACGCGAACCGCAGGTCCAGCTCCTTGTTGACGGCCATCGCGGGCCGGAAGGTGTCCGGTGGCATGCAGACGCCGACGACGACGATGCGGGAGAGGTACGGCGCCCCGGTGACCAGCTGCTCGATGACGCCCGGCACGCCGACGCACTCGAAGACCACCGGACCGCGCGGCCCGGCGCCCAGCCGTTCCGCGGACCGGATGACCTGCCACCACGGCACCCGCGGGACGCGCCGCAGGGCGTGCATGGTGTCCAGCGCGAGACCGAAATACTCCGGCGCCCGGCGGATGTGGCCACCGCGCTCGCCGTACGACTCCCACGGCGACTCCGCGCCAGGGTCCACCACGACGTCCGCGCCGCAGCGCCGCGCGAGCGCCCGCCGGCCCGGCGAGAAGTCGCTCGCGACCACCGTGCGCACCCCGGCCGCCTTCAACATCAGGATGACGGCGAGCCCGATGGGACCGCAGCCGATCACGACGGCGACGTCGCGGCGCCCGACCTGGCCCCGACGGACCGCGTGGTGCGCGACGGCCAGCGGCTCGGTGAGCGCGGCCAGGTCCGGCGCGAGACCGTCGGGCACCGGCATCGTGACATCCTCGGCGACCACCACGTACTCCGCATAACCCCCCGGCGCCCGCTCGGACAGACCGATGAGGTGCACGTCCCCGCCGTGCCGCAGGGCGGGCAGCGCCACGACCGGCCGGCCGGTGGGCCAGCGGCGTCGGCAGTCCGGGCCGTAGTCGAGGACCGTGCCGGTGAACTCGTGGCCCAGTACGACGTGGTCCCGGGACCGCATGAAATGCGGGTAGCCGACCTCGGCAGCGATGTCGGCGCTGGCGTCGGCGTTCGTGCGGGCGTGCAGGTCGGAGCCGCAGATGCCGCACCGGGTCACCGCCAGCAGCAGTTGCCCGGGGCCGGGTGCGGGGGTGGGCACGTCCGTCACCGCCAGCCGGCCGTCGTGGCAGGTCACGGCCCTCATCGGCGGTCCGCCTCGGGCCGCCCGGCGAGGTCGGCCGCGGCGCCGGCCACTGGGCCCCGAGCGATCCGCCGCCAGCGCAGCCCGTCATCCAGGTCGGCCCGATTCACGTGCCAGCTGTCCCGCAGGACGTTCTGGGCGACGGCCCAGGGGTAGCGATCGGTGGCCCGCGGCATCAGGTGCGCGGCGCGCGCCAGGTAGCCCGACGGCATGTCCATCATCGGGTGGCTGGGCCCCGGATCGGCCGGGGCGACCGGCGTGACCTCGTCCATCCCGTCGTCGACGAGCCGCCGGAGCACCCTGGCGATCAGCCGGGCGGACAGGTCGGACCGGACCGTCCACGACAGGTTGATGTAGCCGATGACGAACGCGAGGTTGGGCAGGCCGGACAGCATCGCGCCGTTGTAGACATAACTGTGGGACGGGTCCACGGGGGCGCCGGCCAGGGTCAGCTCGATGCCGCCGAGCAGCCTGATCTGCAGTCCGGTCGCGGTGACGATCACGTCGGCCGGTACGTCGCGGCCGTCGGCCATCCGCAGACCCTGCGGGGTGAACGTCTCGATCGCGCCGGTCACCACGTCGGCGCCGCCGCCCCGGATCGCGGCGAAGAAGTCGCCCCCCGGGGCGATGCACAGGCGTTGCTCCCACGGCCCGTACGGCGGGCTGAAGTGGTCCTGCACCATCTGCTCCGACCCGATCCCGGCCACGGCGCCCCGGCGCAGGAGCCCGCGCATCCGGTCGGGGGCCCGTCGGCAGGCCTGGTAGAGCCCCCACTGCAGGAGGGTGTTCTTCGCCCGGATGACGTGGTGCGCGGCGGTGCCGGGCAGGGCGGCGCGTAGCCGGTCCGCGAGGTGGTCCCGGCGGGGTTGGGCGAGCACGTACGTCGGGGTCCGCTGAACCATCGTGACCCTTGCCCCGGCCTGGACCAGCGCGGGCACCAGCGTGATCGCCGTCGCGCCCGACCCGATCACCGCGACGCGTTGGCCGTGGCAGTCGAGGTCCGGCGGCCAGTGCTGGGGGTGCACGATCGTCCCGGCGAAGGTCTGCCGGCCCGCGAAGTGCGGATCGTAGGGATGCTCGTCGTCGTAATAGCCGGTGCACACCACGAAGAACCGGGCGCTGACGATCTGCTCGACGGTCGCCCCGGTCGGTTCCGATGTGCCCGGGGTGCTCGGGGTTTCCGGGGTGCCCGGATCGACCGCCAGCCGGACCCGCCAGCGTGCCTCGTCGGGCCGCCAATCCGCGGCGATCACCCGGGTCCGGAACCTGATCCGCTCGGCGATCCCGTGCCGGTCCACGACCTCGTGCAGGTAGTCGCGGATCTCCTGGCCCTCGACGATCGCGTTGGTTCCGGTCCATGGGTGGAACGGGTAGGCCAGCGTGAAGATGTCGGAGTCCGAGCGGATGCCGGGGTAGCGGAACAGGTCCCAGGTCCCACCGATCGCCTCGCGCGCCTCGACGATCGCATAGCTCAGGTCGGGGCAGCGTTCCTGCACCCGGTAGGCCACGTCGATGCCGGAGATCCCGGCCCCCACGATGAGCACGTCCAGCAGCTCGGGGGTCGGCTGCGCGACCGGATCTGCAGGGTGCGCGGGGTGATTCTGCGCGGGGTCTGCGGGGTCTGCGGGGTGATTCTGCGCCGGCTCGGGCATGGGCGGTCCTCACTGCGCGTCGCGGGGCGGGCGGCACAACCGTCGTGACCACCGAGTAACAACGCCGCCCTCGGCAGGTTCCGGCCAATCCGTCCCGAAGTCAAGCGGCGCGACGCCGTACGGCGGGGGATGCTAGAGGGACGCAGGCCCGCCGACCCTCGACCGCACCGGACCGGCCGCCGCCGGCACCGGTATCCCCCACCGACGAGGTCAGGCAGCCCCGACGCGAGGAGGCAGCGATGACGCACCGGCCCCGAGTGCTCGCCGGCTACGACGGAACCCGCCCGGCACGGCACGCCCTGGACTGGGCGGCCCACCAATCCGCTCGCCGCGCATGGCCACTGGTCATTTCGATGGCGCACCCGGAAGCGATCGACACCCACGACATCGACCCCGCAGCAACCCCGGCCGAGGCCACCGTCGACTCCACGGATCGGGCCGACCTGCACGACGCGGCGCGCGAGGCCCAGGCGGCCTACCCGTCGCTGGAGATCGCCTCGCATTACGTCCACGACAACGCCGTGGCCTACCTGACCGAGCAGACCGCCGCCCCCGGCGTCGTCGTCATCGGCACGCGCGGGCTGGGCAGCGTGCGGGCCACGCTGTTCGGGGGCGTCGCCGACAAGGTGGCCGCCAACGCGCGCGGGCCCGTGGTGATCGTCCCGCAGCAGCCGCACCGGGACGGCCCCATCGTGGTCGGCGTCGACGGGGGAGCCGACCAGCCGGCCGTGCAGTGGGCCCTGGCGGAGGCCCGCCGCGAGGGTTGCGCGCTGCGCCTGATCCGGGTGCAGAGTCAGCCGCCGGGCCCCCGCACGGGGGCCGCGACCGAGCGGTCGGACGTCGGCGAGTCCCTCGACTCGGCGGCCGAGCAGCACGCCGCGCTGGTGGCCGCCGTCCGGGACCAGGCACCGGACCTGCTGGTCAGCGGCGAGTGCCGGCAGGGCGACCCGGCCACGGTGCTCGTCGCGGAGTCCCGCCGCGCCCGGCTCCTGGTGGTCGGCAGCCGCGGCCGCGGCACCCTCTCCGGGATGGTGCTGGGGTCGGTCGGGCGCCGGGTACTGCGCGACACCACCTGCCCCACGGCCGTCGTCCCGGACGACATCGCCGTCGCGGACCTGTCGCGCCCCGACTGACGCGTCCCGGACCGGAGGTTCGACGCGGATATCACCGGCCGCCGGCGTTTGCCTACGGTGAGCGGGTGACTGCTGAGACGCCGCTGCCGCCCTCGCTGGCGGAGCAGCCGGTTCGACCCTTCCTGAGCACCGAGGCGGGCGTGGCCCAGCGGGTGTTGTGGATCGGGCTCGCAGCGCTGCTGGTCATCTGGTTGGTCCGGCGGGTGGAGATCGTGGCGGTCGCCGCCTTCATCGGCTTCGGGCAGACCGCTCTGCTCTGGCCGGTCGTGAAGCGGTTGCGGCGGTTTCTCCCCGGCGGGCTGGCGGCGCTGCTCGTCGTCAGCGTGTACGCCGCGGTGATCGTCGCGCTGCTCTGGTTCATCGTGGTCGAACTGACCAGGTCGTGGTCGTCGATGCTCGACGCCGTGATCATCGGGGTGGCGACGGCCAACCTCTGGTTCGTCGACCGAGGCTGGGCCGTCACGCCCGCGCTGGTCCAGCAGATCGGGGATGAGGCCCGCGGCCTGGCCACCCAGGTCTTCAGCGGCGTCGGGCAGTTCGCGCTGACCGGCGTCACCGTCGTGTCGACCATGATCACGATTGTCGTGGTGGCCACGTTCGCGACGCTGTTCTGCCTGGCCAGCGGGGATCAGCTCTGGAACGGCGTCCTGTCGGCGGTGCACCCGGCCCGCCGCGCCCGGGTCGACACCGCGATGCGGGAGGGTTTCCGCACAGCCCGCTGGTGGATGCTCGCCTCGACGGCGACGGGATTCATCGACGCGGTCTTCATCGGCCTGGGCCTGGCGATCCTGGGGGTTCCGTTCGTCGTCCCGATCATGGTGTTGACCTTCATCCTCGGTTTCATCCCGATGATCGGCGCGACCACGGCCGGGGCTATCGCGGTCGGGGTGGCCCTGTTCTCCGGCGGCCTGAGCACGGCCATCTGGGCGCTGGTGATCGTGCTGTTGGTCCAGCAGATCGAGGGAAACGTGCTGTCCCCGCTGCTGCTGAGCCGGGCCATGCAGTTCCACCCGGTGATCACCTTGCTGCTCGCGACGGGTGGTGGTCTGGCGCTGGGGCTGGCCGGGCTGTTCCTGGCGGTCCCCGTCGCCGGGGTCCTGGTCGCGCTGCGGCGCGGCTGGTTCGCCGAACGGCGTACCGAAGAGCTCGAAGCCGAACACCCACCCGAGCCCGACCCGCCGCTGGCGGAGGCGGAGGCGGAATCGGAGGCCTGACGGCGGCCGGCACCCGCGGGCTCAGCTCGGGGCCGGACCCGGGGCCTCGTCGGCGCACCGCGCCTGCGCCAATCGCAGACCCACCGAGGTGCGCAGGATCAGGTCCCGGTTGGGCTTGGTGCCCAGCCCCAAATACATCTCCGGAGGCAGCGGAGTCACCTCAAGACTGGGCGGGGCACCGACGGAGCCGGTGAGCTCGACGATCTGACCGGTGGTCCACGTGTACTCCCAAGTGTTGGACGCGCCCGTCACGTCCGGTCGGAAGCTCGCGACAACCTGCGGACATGACGTGGTGATCGTGTCCGTATTCGGCTCATCGCTGCCCGGTCCGGCCGTCGTGGTCCGCCGCACGGTCACCTCCCAGTAGCCGTCCTCGTCGGCGCCCGGCAGGGGCGGCCAGGTGCAGCCGGACCACCGCAGCGTCTCGTTGGGCACGCCACCGGGGGGGACCACCGCCTCACCCACCGCGCCTCCCCCTGTGGCCGGGACCGCATGGGCCTGCTGGCAGGCGGCGACTCCGCCCTGCGCGCCGGAGTCCTTCGCGGGCCACCAGAAGCCCACGGTCGCGGCCACCAGGGCAGCGCCGGCCACCCCGACACTGAGCCGCTGTCGACGGCCGACCCTCCCGCTAGGCACGATTCACCGTAGAACGGTAGAACAGAGCGCGCCAGAGCGGACGGGGCGGGCTCCAGAGCGGAGCGGCGGCGCCGGCGGGGTCGGCGCGGCACGGTCAGCTGCTGCGGGGCTGGATCTCCCCCATCGGGCCGAACCCGGTGACCTCCTCGGCGTCGACGTAGATGATCTGCGGTTGAGCCGCGACGATGTCCGGCATCTCGCTCATGAACCGGTCGACGTGGCCCTGCGCCATGTGCGCCTTGCCGGCGGCGTCGTCGCTGAAACCTTCGATGCAGACGAACGTGCCGGGCTCCTCGACGCTCTCGGAGAACTCGAAGAAGACGTTGCCGGGCTCGGCCCGTACTGCGGCGGCGTAGGAGGCCGACAGCTCGCGCCAGGCCTCCAGGCGGTCCGGCCGGATCGGGAACTTCACCATGATCAGGATCATGGCTCCCACGCTGGCACATCGGGGCCCGGGCCGCCCGTTCGGAGCACCGGGGTCGAGGATCGCACCGGCCGGAGCCGTGTGAGACTCGAAGGCATGCCGGCGACGACGGATTTCGAGCTGACGCTGGAGGAGCTGCGCGCGGTCACGCGGTACGCCGCCGACTGTGCCCAGCAGACCCTGATCCTGGTCGCCAAGGCCTGTCCGCAGGACCCGCGGCCGGCCGCAGCGCTGGAGGCCGCCCGGGTCTTCGCCGACGGGGCACCGCGGTCCCGGCTGCAGCGTACGGCGGCTGTTGCGGCGAATCGTGCCGGGCGCGAAGCGCCCAGCGAGGCGGCGCGGCACGCGGCGTACGCCGCAGGTTCGGCGGCCGCTGCGGCGTACCTGCACCCGCTCGCCAAGCACACCCAACTCGGCCACATCCTCGGCGCGGCCGTCCACGCGGCCCGGGCCGCGGAGTCCTCCCGCGGCGGGGACCCGGTCGTCGCGGAGTACGTCCTGGACGCGGCCGCCAAGCGCATGACGCCGCAGGTCCGCGGCGTGTTGGACCGGTACCCCCGGGCCCCGGACGGCCGGTCGCGGCAGGCCCAACTGCTGCGCCGGCTGGACCAGCTGCTGCGGGACCCGGCCCCGCCGACGCGGGTCGTCGACGATCCCGGGCCGTTCTTCCACGGCACCCGCGCGGACGTGCGGCCCGGCGACCTGCTCAGCCCCGGCCATCGCTCGAACTACGGCTCGGGCCGAGCGATGCGGCACATCTACGTCACCGCGTCGAGCGAGGGGGCGCCGCTGGCCGCCGAGCTGGCGCGCGGCGACGGCCCGCCGCGGGTCTACCGGGTGCAGCCGCTCGGCACCCTCGAGGACGACCCCAACGTCACGGACAAGCGCTTTCCGGGGAATCCGACCCGCTCCTACCGGACGCTGGAGCCCCTGCGGGTGCTGGAGGAGGTGCACGGCTGGACCACGCCGCCGGCCGAGCTGGTCGCGCGACTGCGCGCCGGGCTGGGCGGTCTGGCGGAACTCGGCATCGAGGCGATGGACTGACGCCCGGCGGGGGACGCGCAGGGCCTGGCGGGGGACGCGCAGGGCCCGGCCCGCACCGGCAGCCGCCCCCGGTGAGTCAGCTGGCCGGGGCGGCGGCGCTCTCGGTCTGATGCTCGGGCGGCTCGCTGGGGACGGGTGGCATGGCCAGGCCGGCGATGCAGGTGGCCGCCGTCGCGACGGCCGCGGCGACGAAGACCGCCGTACCAGCCGCCGCCGCGGTCGCCGGATCGGTCTCGGGCCGACCGGACGCGGCGACCACCGCGTTGGCGACGGCCCCGAAGACCGCCGCGCCCAACGCGCTGCCGATCGACCTGGCGAACATGTTCATGCCGGTCGCGACGCCCCGCTCGTGCCAGTCGACGCTCGCCTGCGCGGCGATGAGGGCCGGCGCGGACACCAGGCCCATCCCGAACCCGATGACGAAGCAGGTCACGGCGACGACCAGCACCGACGGCCGGGTCGCGAGGGCCGCCAGCGCGACGGTGCCGACCAGGACGATGCCGAGCCCGATCCAGATGGTGGGGCGGAAGCCGATGCGCAGGTAGAAGTACCGGCCGGACAGGCTGGCCGCGATCGGCCACCCGATCGTCAGGGTGGCCAACGCCAGTCCCCCGACCAGCGGTGGCACGCCGAGGGAGTTCTCCAGGTAGGTCGGCACGAACGAGGTCAGCCCGATGAGGACCACGCCGATCCCGAGCGACAGGGTCGTCGTCGCCGCCAACAGCCGCCGGCGCAGCACCCACATCGGCAGCACGGGCTCGGCGGCCCGCCGTTCCACCAGGGCGAACGCCAGCAGCACGATCGTCCCGCCGCCGAAGACCGCCAGGCTGGTCGGCGAGGTCCAGGCCCACCCGTGACCGCCCTGCAGGACGCCGAGGATGATCAGCGCCAGCCCGACAGTGAGCAGCACCGAGCCGGCGTAGTCGATCCGATGGTCGCGACGGTGCACCTGTTCGTGGAAGTCGCGGGCGATCAGCGCGCCGGCCAGCAGGCACAGCGGGATGTTCACCAGGAAGATCCAGCGCCAGATGCCGAGTTGGCTGAAGACCCCGCCCAGCGTCGGCCCCACCACGGCGGACAGCGCCCACACACTCGCGACGTACCCCTGCACCGTCGCCCGCTCGGCCACGCTGTAGATGTCGCCGATGATCGTCATCGACATCGGTTGAACGGCCCCGGCGCCGAGCCCCTGGATCGCGCGGAACACGATCAGCGCCGGCATGCTCCAGGCGATCCCGCACAGGATCGAGCCGATCAGGAACAGCCCGATCCCGAACAGCATGAGCGGCTTGCGGCCGAACAGGTCGGCGAGCTTGGCGTAGACCGGCACCGATACGGCCTGGGCCAGCAGGTACACCGAGAACAGCCAGGGAAACTCGGCGAAGCCGCCGACGTCGCGCACGATCGAGGGCACGGCCGTCGCCACGATCGTGGCGTCGATGGCGATCAGGCCGGTGGAGACCATGACGGCGAACAGGATCGGACCACGCTCGGACCGCAGGCCGACGTCGGCGCGGGGGGTCGGGGTCACGTCGGGGTGCAAGTCCGGCTGCGGCGTAGGTATTCCGCGGCGCGCCGGGGCTGCCCATGGCCGCCGGGCTTGTCGACGGTCACGAGGCGTTTCTTGGGTTCTCTAGCTGTACGCCGAGAGCCGCGAAGAGATCGCGATCGCTGGGCCCTCGTGGCCTGTTAACCCGTCCCGTGCTGCGCCGCTGCGTCCTGCCCTGTCGCGTGCTGCCCCGCTGCGCCCTGCCCCGCTAGGGCCAAGACCGCCGCGACATCGACGCGCGTCATCGTCCAGATGGCCTCGACGACGCGCTGCGCGCGGGCCGCGTCGGCGCCGTCGAACGCCTCGAAGAAGACGGTGGGCAGGATCTGCCAGGAGAGGCCGAAGGGGTCCACAATCCAGGAGCACTGCTGCTCGGTGCCGCCGCGGGCCAGGAAGCCGTCCCAGACCCGGTCGAGCTCGGCCTGGTCGGCCACCTCCAGCACGATCGAGGCCGCGGTCGTGAACGACCCGGCGTACTTGGCTCCCATCACCTGATAGGGCGTCCCGCCGATCTCGAGAAGCCAGATGTCGGCGCCCATGTCCGGCTGGTCGCCGTCGTAACGTCGGTGTCCGAGCAGGCGGGTGCCGGGCACCAGCTCGAGGTAGCAATCGACCGCGGCCGCGGCCGTCTCCGGGGGGAACCACAGGCAGGTGCGGGTCGCGCTCATCAGTTCGCCTCTCGTCGCCGCGTCGATGCGGTCAGCCTACGGACCGCCGCCGGCACCGCGCCGCCGGCATCGGGCCGCCATGCGATGTCGGTGCGCGCCCGTACCCTCAACCCGTGCCGACGATTTCGACGTTGCTGACCCCGGAGGCGGTTGACCGCGCCCGCTCGTTTGTCGAGCGCCGCGCTCGGCCGCTCGAACGAGCCCGGCTGGCTCACCTTCTTGATGGTGGGCCCCTCGCGGCGATCGCTGATGAGCTGACCGCCTTCCGCTCGCCCGACGGAGGATTCGGACACGCGCTGGAGAGCGACTGCCGGGCGCCGGAGTCCAACGTTCTCGCCACGCTGACGGCGCTGGACATCCTGCGCCAGCACGGCGCCCCGGGCGACCACCCCCTGGTCGCGGGCGCCTGCGACTGGCTGATGGGCGCGGTCACTCGCGCCGACAACGGCCTGGTCGTGTGGCCGTTCATCCCGCCGGCTGCTCAGGCGAGCCCGCATGCCCCGTGGTGGGACCAGTCCCGCCCCGGGCAGCTCACCGAGACGTTCCAGGGGTTCGTGGCCAACCCGGGAGTCGCCCTGACCGCGCACCTGTGGCGACGCGAGGCCTGCACCCCGGGTGCCGTCAGCCCGGCTCTGCTCGACGAACTCACCGACCAGGCCGTTGCGGTGATCCGCACCGGATTGCGCGCCAACGAGGTCAACGCCCACGACGCCCTGGCCCACTTCGCCGGTGAGCCGGCCGTGCCGGAACCCGCCCGCGCGGAGGCCCTGGCCTATCTCTCCTCGGTGCTGCCCCAACGCGTGATGCGCCGACCCGAGGAGTTCGGCAGCTATGGCATCCACCCGCTGTGGGTGGCACCGCAGCCTCACCACCCGTTGGCTGCCGTCCTGGCTGCCCCCCTGGAGGTCGCCCTCGACCACACCATCGCCAGCCAGGATCCCGACGGCTCCTGGGCCCCCTTCTGGGACTGGAGCGGCGCCTTCCCCGAGGAAGCGGAGCAGGCCATGACCGAGTGGCGTGGGTGCCTCGTGGTCCGCAACATCGCCGCTCACACGGCGTACGGCCGGATCCGCTGATCGCCGCAGTCGGAGTCGAGGCCGCGCGCCCGGCCTTTGGCGGTGGGCGACCGCTGGGGGCCGACACGCGTCACACCGCACGGTCCCACGGATCATGCGCTCCAGCCCCAGTGTCGCCGTTGCGCGTCGATCGCCCAGGCACTGATGCGGTCCAGGTCGGCCGCGCGAGGCAGCGGCGAACGGCCCTCGTCGAGGAGGGCACGTACGGCGTGCTCCAGCCCGGAGATCTCGGCGGAGACCTCGTCCCGCTGGACCTCGCCCCGTTTCACGGCGAGCACCCGGGACCTCTCGCGATCCGGCAGCGGCAGGCTGAGGCTGCCCGTGCTGGCAATTTCAAGGCCCTGGTAGGCGAGTCGCAGGGCGTGACTGCCGTACTTGACGTCCCAGCCATATTTCTCGATCAGCTCCGGCCGGTTGGGAACGTTGCGCTTGGACTGCCCCAGCATCCGCTCGTGCTGGGAACGCATGTAGCCCAAGAAGCGCTCGACTGCGAGTTGCGACAGAAGCGCCGCGCGAAGGCCACGGAGTTCGTTGCCCAGGGGATGACAACGATCAGCGACTCCTCCGGGGCGAACAACGGCAGCATGACGGTCGGGTTTCCCTTGATCGCCAGGCGGAGATACTTCCGCAGCGAGTAAAGGACCAGGTCGGTGTCACCGTGGCCGCTGCGCACGCCCTCGGGCTGCGTGCGCCAGATGTAGTCCTCGCGGTGACGTTCGACCCCGAGGATCCACTCGGGCGGTTCGATGTAGACGCCCATCTCGTCATGGTCGTCGGTGCCCTCGATGGCGATGCCGTGCACGCCGCTGCCGACGACCGAGCGCAGGATCTCGTTGGGGAGAGCCACACCGCGCTCGCCGTACTCCACGTTGGGCAGCTTGGACATAGCGTTCACGGTAACCAGGGGACCGCACTCGCCGACAACCCGTTTTCGCGGAGCCATCGGGCCCGTTGATCCCCGGCTCCAACGATGCGGCCGGCGGTCGGACGTCCGCACCGGGATAACTTCTCGGATGTCTTACTTCAGTGAAGGTGTGATGGTCAGCAGTTGATCGCCGGGTGTATGGTGGTGGAGTCATTGGCCGGGAGGACGCGTGCGCATCGAGTTCGAGGACGATGAGCTGCGACGGCTGGCGTACGGCGAGATCAGGCACGTCAAGCGGTGGCCTCCGGAGGTCACGACACGCTTCTACATGCGCATTCAGCAGCTCAGGAGCGCAACAGACGAGCGAGCGCTGCGAGCCCTCAAGTCGCTGCACCTGGAGCAACTCAAAGGAAAGGATCGACGAGGCCAGTCGTCGATTCGCCTCAACCAGCAATACCGATTGATCGTGCGCTTTTACACGGACGCGGGCGGCCGCGTCACCGTCATCATCGACGGGCTCGATTACCACAAGGGGTGAGACTCATGACCGACCAGCTTGCGATGGCCTTCCCGCCTGGCAACTTCCTCCTTGAGGAGCTCGATGCCCGTGGGTGGAGCCAGGCTGACTTCGCGGAAATCCTCGGCCGCCCGACCCAATTGGTCTCCGGGATCATCTTGGGCAAAAAGGCGGTCACGACTGAAACGGCGACCCAGATTGGGGCCGCCCTCGGCACCGGTGCCGACCTGTGGCTGAACCTGCAGTCCAGCTACGACTTGTGGCTGGCCTGCCAGAACGTCGAGGACCAGCGGGCCCTGGACGACGTACGAACGCGATCCCGCATGCGCGAACTGGCTCCGGTCCCGGAGCTTCGGAGGCGCCACCTCCTGCCTGACGGCCCCCTCTCCGATCAGGCCCGCGCACTCTGCGAGCTTCTCGAGATATCAGATCTCACCAAGGAGCCGACGTTCGCCGCGTCGGCGCGCCGGCACAATGCCCACCAATCCGTTACCCCGACGCAGAAAGTCTGGCTGGCCTGCGCGCGACAAAAAGCGCGCGATCGCACCGTCAGCGCCGTCGATCGTGAGGCCCTCAAGAAACTTAGTGAAGGCCTCACGCGGCAGATCCGCGACGCGGCTGACTTCGCACGACTACCGGCCATGTTCGCGGCAGTCGGGGTGCGTCTGGTCTACGTGGAACCATTCGCGGGCAGCAAAATCAGCGGCGCATCCTTCCTTCTGGACGACATTCTCACGCAGCCTGTCATCGCGCTGTCCGGATGGGGCAAGAGGCTGGACAAGGTGCTGTTTACGCTGCTGCACGAGGCAGCCCATGTCGTCCTGGGCCACGCCGGTCCTGGTCAGTTCGTCATCGACGAGGGCGAAGGCGACGGCCACAACGACCCGCAGGAGGAGTCAGCGAACGATCTCGCGGACCACTGGTGCCTCCCGCTACCGATGAACGTGCCGGCAAACATTCGCCGGACTTGGCTCGCGGCAGAGGCGGAGCGTCAAGGAGTGCACCAGCTCGTGATCGTCGGTCGACTTCAACACCAAGGCGTCGTCGACTGGAAGTCCGAACTTGTGCGGGGAGCCCCGAGGGTGGACGAGCACCTCGCGACTTGGTGAGCGTCTCCTTCATGGTGACTGATTGAGGCTATGCCGCGGGACTTCCACGGCAGACCGTGTTCAGCTTGGGGGACGCGACCGCGCGTGGTTGGATCGAAGCACCATCGCTCCTGAGCGAGGAGGCAGCCGATGGCCCTCACAATCCTCGATGAGTTGACTCGACTGCTCAGCGCGGGCACCGAACCGCGATCCAGCGCGCGCCTGTCCCCGCTGGTCAGCGTCCCGCGGGTGGACGTCGACGACATCGGCGAGCTGCGAACGCCGCTGACCCCAACCAAGCTCAAATGCCTGCTCGAGGTCGCCGTACCCGCGCCGTTCGGCCAGGGCGAACGCACCCTGATCGACCCGACCGTCCGCCGCACCTGGCAGGTCCCCTCGGAGATGGTCACCGTCGACTGGGACGGCTGCCTGGCCGAGGTGCTCGACGAGGCGCGGTGGGGCCTGGGACTGCCCGCCAAGTGCCGGCTCACCGCCCGCTTCCACTCGCTGCTGGTCTACGAGAAGGGCGACTTCTTCCTGCCCCACCAGGACACCCCGACGGCCGATGAGATGATCGGCACGCTGGTCGTGGTCCTGCCGTTCCGGGGTCGCGGCGGGGAGCTGGTCGTGGACGACGGCGCCGGCGGCGCTACGACGTACGCTCCGGCCGCGCACGCGACGACGCTGGTCGCGTGGTACGCCGACCGCCGGCACGAGGTCCGCCCGGTGCGCAGCGGCCACCGGGTGGTGCTGACCTACGACCTCTTGGCGACCGGACCCACGACCGGGCCCGCCGTCCCGGCCGACGCGGCAGGTCAGATCGCGGGGATCCTCGATCGCTACTTCAGCACGCCGGCGAGGCGCTGGGGGATGCCGGGTGAGGTCCCCACGAGGCTGGCCTACCTGCTGGATCACGAGTACCCCGCCAGCGGCCTGTGCGTCGACCGGCTCAAGGGCGGCGACGCCGGCGCGGCGACCCTGCTGCTGGCGGGGGCGGACCAGGCCGATTGCGAGACCGTGCTGGCGCTGACCGAGGTGCATGAGGTGCGCGACGGTGACGAGATCTCCGGAGATCTGATCGATAGCGACGTCGAGGTCACCCATGCGGTGTCGCCGGACGGGACCGTGCTGCCGCGCCCGACGGGGTTCGGCACCGAGGAGGCCGCGGGCACGCCCTCGGCGCGACTGACCCCGTACGAGCAGGAGTACGAGGGCTACATGGGCAACTACGGCGAGACGATGGACCGGTGGTACCGGCGCGCCGCCCTGCTGGTGTGGCCGCGCCGGCTCGCGTTCGCTCACTGGTGCGAGGCCGCGCCCGGCCCGGCACTGCGGGAACTGGCGCAGCGGTCCCGCGCGAACCCTGGCGCAGCGGATGTCGACCGCGACCTGGCGGGGCTGCTGCCCGCGTGGCCGGGCATCGTGGCCAGCACGCCGGGTGGTGGACGCGCGGGGCGCCTGCCGCCGGAGCTGGGCGGTCCCGTGCCGACGGGCGAGCCCGACGATCTCGTGTCCACCGACAGCCCGCGGGCCGACCTGTTGATCGTGGCCGCCGACCTGGCGGGCAGCATCGGGGACGCAGACCGGGCCGCGGCTCTGCTACGCCCGTTCGGGGTCGACGACCTCGGCGCGACCGGTACGGCGTCGCTCGTCGCGCTCGCGGATCGGTACGGCGACGCGTGGGCCCAGGAGCTGCTGCGCACCTGGACGGCGACGCGACGAGACGGGCGGTGGGATCCCGCCGCAGATTGGGTACGTCGGGTGCCGGCACTCGCACAGGAGCTCTCCGCTCGACCGGCGCTCTCCGGCGAGCTCCTGACGCAGGCTTGGGACCGGCTGCACCCACTGCTCACGTCGCGGGCCGCCCCCCGAACCCGCACGGCCGCCCGGAGCCTGGCCGATCTGGCGCCCCACCTGGTAGCGGTGCTGGAGGCCGCGACCCTGCTGGGTGAGACGGCCCGTCGGCGCGCCATCCTCACCGCCGCGCGCCGCGACGACGTACTCCCCCTGCTCATCCCGACACTCACGCTGGCCGGCGGGTGGCCACCCGAGCTGCGCGACGCCTCCGGCGCCCGAGCGTGGGCCGACCTGGCGATCGAGGCCCTGCAGGCCCGGCTCGCTCGCGACCGCCGAGCAGCCGATGACTGGTCGATCC
>JAIUNK010000046.1 GCA_020161845.1 Actinomycetota bacterium | reverse complement strand
CACTCCAGCACGATCCGCGACCGTAACGCCAACGCCTGCGCCGAGGTCCGTCGTCGCGCCCACCGGGTCAACGCCTCCCGCTCGGCTTCGGTCAACTCCAGTACGGCTTTCGGGCGCCCAGAACGCGTCATACCCCATCATACCAATTATGTTGCGAATTTAAGGCGCGACACACTAGCGTTCCCTGATATTGATAGCGCCGGGCGGCCAATCCACCCTTTCATGGCTGCCTGGGAAGTGCTATATACCCTCGCACGCCTCGCCCGGTATCAGCCGCGCCAGTGGGCGCAATTGACGGATGTTGATAACAGTTCGGCGGCTGAAGCGATCGCCAATTACTTGGACGAGTTCATCCGGATCTTCCCGGAGCTGGCCGCTGATGCGATCGACAAGGCGGTGGCCTGCGCGAACGCCGAGGCGCGAACCGACGCGCAGTCCCCCTGAGTCAGGCACGGAGACTGGCAGATGCTCAGAGCCGGGTCGCCGCCGGCACAGCGTTACGCATTGCCCGAATCTGGTGGAAGTAGGGTCGCGTCACTCGTCCCAGCTGCCTTCGACATTCAGCGCACCAAGCGTTCTTTCATGAGTTTGCACTCTTCGTCGCTGGCCCCAGCCTCATATCTTTTCCACGGCACCTTCAATGGAGTGAAGACCGGACACAGGCTCGAGTTTGTCGATGTGATCAGCTCTGTCATCAATGGCCCTAGGGGTATTCCTCAGCAGCAGTACGTCTACACGCGCGGATTCATTACCTTCGTTTCTTGATTTGAGCACCCAGATGGCTGCGGCAAAATAAGGGGTGGTTAACATTAGTGAGTTGGAACCACGGTGGGATCAGTTGAGGTTGCTAATCGGCGAGTTCAATCGCGACTTGGCGGACCATCCGGTGCGCATGCGCATAGACGATGGCCCTGATGGTAGAACCCTGTGGATTCCGCGCGGAGAATCCGCTGTTGGGATTTCCCTTGATGGGTCGGAGTATTCCTATCGTCCCCCTGTGCGTAGGAGCATGGAGGAGGTCCTGGACTTCTTGAGGGAATCCTACTGGGAGTCCACCGGGAACTCTGCCTGGCCCGTGTGTTTTGCGGGACATACGCATCCGATGGATCTAGGGTGGGCATCCCGAGAAGCGGTGCATTGGGTATGCCCTCGCAGTGGCACACGTGTTCGCGCACTATCGGGGTGACCAAGTGGCGCTCACAAGGACTGAGGTCTTATTGACGCGAATCACGAGCAGGACGGCAAGGTCCCGACTAGTCGATCATTACTTATGTGGCGGAACGTGGACTACGCGCCGGCTCGCCCCAAAGCCACTCGCCTTTCGTGCCGATCCATCGCTGGCACATCACGAGGTCAGGCTACCGATGCTTCCGGTTCCTGATCAGGAGCGTCACGAATAACACGGCGCCCGCGAGCCCCACGCTGAGCCCAGGCCCCGAAATGCGATCGTTGTCCGTGGTCGATCCCGCGATGAAAAGCACCAAGCCGGTCATGAACGCTCCGAGCGGCATCGCCAGCGCGGAAACGGTTTTGCCCCAGCGATCCCGCTTGACATCAGCCGTGGCCCGCCTTCCATCGCCAGTCCCCAGTGCGGCCAGCCGCCCGGCAATCAAGAGCCACGCGAACCATTGCGCCCCCGCTGTACCAAGCAGGATTGCGCCGAGTATCAGCGCCCCCAACCACTGCTCTCGGGCCCACAGCACCAACAGCAGGCAGCCCAGTGCTCCCGCGACGAGCGCACCCCAGAGGCGCTGCCGCTCGCTCGTCCGTCTCGCGGTTGCTCGTGATCTCGCAGCTCACGGGTGCCGTGGCGGTGCTGCTCGCGGCCGTCGTCGTGGGCGGGCCGGCTCCTCGGGCGGATCAGCTCGGGCACGCCGCGGCGGCGGGCGTGTGCTGCGTGCTCGGGTTGGGGCTGCTGTACGTCGCATTGGCACAAGGGCGGGTCGGCGGCGTGCTGCCGCTGGCCACAGCCGGTGCGGTCATCCCGGTGGCGATCGGAATCGCGGTGCGGAGGGACGCCCCGGGCCTGGTCGCCGCGGCGGGGCTGGGGTTGGCGCTGGTGGGGGCGCCCATGGCCGCGTGGGAGCCGCGCCGGCACCGGCGGACGGCCAGGCTTGCCACGGCGTACGGCGTCGGGCTCGCCGCGGGCGTCGTCAACGGCCTCTGGTCGGTGGCCGCCGGTACGGCGCCGCCCGACCGACCCTTCGGGTTCGTCGCCGTCATGCACGCCGTGTCCGCTGCGTTGGCCTGCGGGTTCGTCGCGGCGCGGGAGCGCCGAGGTACGCGGACCCGCCCGGCCTCCCCGCTCACTCCGGCAAGCAGCGCCGCCAGCGTGGCGTTGGCCATCACGGTCGGCCTCACCGACGCGGCAGCGGAGCTGAGCTATGTCAGCGCAGCGACCTCGGGGCAGCTCAGTGTCGTCGCCGCGCTCGCCCCCCTGTCGCCGGCCGTCGGCGTGGTCTTGGCAGCGGGGCTCCTGCACGAGAACCTCGACCGGGTGCAGCTCACCGGGGCCGGCTGCGCTGTCCTCGGCGGCGTGCTGCTCTGCTGGTGAGGTGCCGCGAACGCCGGCTGCCACGCGTAGGGATCTGCGCCGGGAAACGGGCCGCGATCGGCTCAGATGACGTCCTGCGGACCCGACGTACCCTCCCGGCGCCGATCCAGTTCCCGCAGGCGTTCGGCCTCGGCGGTGATCTGGGCCTGGCTGGGCGGTTCGTCCCAGCGCAGGGACGCGACGTGGAAGGCCAGCCCGATCCCCCATCCGAGCATCGGCCAGATCGGCCACGGGTAGGACCGTGAGGTGACCGCCCAGATGATCCACAAGGCGCCGATGACGACGGTGTAGCTGATGACGTGCTGGCGTAGTTCCTGCTTGCGCTTGAGGCGCTTGACGGCGCGCTGGCGGAGTTCGGACTCACTGGCCGCCAGCAGATACGGCTGCAATAGCTCGGTCATGTCAAGATCGCCCCCGGAGATGTGCGGTCCGTGCCCTGCCCAACCCTACGCCCGGCCCCGCCGACCGGCCCGCTGCCGGCCCTGTCCCGGTTGGCCGTCAGCGACGCCGACGCAGACGATCCTGCCGACGGCATGGGCCTGCCACTCGATGGTCGGGACACGGCCCCCTGGCGGCGACCCCGACGGTGGCCTCCCCGCCCGCGACGACGGTCGTGCACTGGGCCGACGGCTGGAGGGACGACGGATGACATGACGACCCGATGCGGGCGTGAGCGACGACAAGGCGGTACGCCGTGTGCTCGCCGCGCTCGGGCCGGGCCCCCCACACCCGAAAGCTGTCGCTGTCAACGGTGGTCTTCAAGCGCAAGCGTCGAGGAGCGCCCCGCACCGCCACGTCGACATACCGTGGTCACGTGATCGCGGTGACTCAGGACCAGGCCTTGGGGTGGCGACTCCGGCGTCACCTCCTTCTTGACGAGACCGCCGATTCGGTGTCCGAGGTCGTTACCCGAGTGCTCTCATTGCGGGCCTGGCCCCGTCGTCTTGCCAGGGCTGCTGTCGACGCTCGCGTGCGGCTGCCTCTTCGTCAGTCGATCGAGGACGCGCTGGAAGCCGGCGACCTGGTCCGTGTCTACGCGTGGCGCGGCGGCTCGTACGTGCTCACCCCCGCAACCGCAGCCCACGTACTGGCAGCCCGCGCCGCAAGCCGAGTCTGGACGACGCGTCGATGGCAGGCCCAAGGACACTTCCAGCTGGAGGATTGGGCGCCCTTGCGAGAGGCGCTGCGGGAGTTCCTGACCGATGGGCCCAAGACACGGCCGGAGATCGTCGCGCACCTGGCAGGACGGCCGGGCCTGCAACACCTTGCGCTGGCAGCCACAGGCCGTGGAGCAGATGCCCTCTACAAGCCGCTGCACTGGTGGGGAGACATCACCTTCGGGCCAGAACGCGACAAGCAGGCCACGTTCCGCCTCCCTCCTCGCCCAGGTCCCCCTGCTCCGGACGCAGCCACCGCGATTCGCTGGCTCCTGCTGCGCTACCTGGCTGCCTACGGCCCCGCAGGCAGCGCAAACCTGCGCTACTGGTTCACCGAGGGACTCAGCGTGCCCAACCAGATGCTCACCGAGGCCCTCGCCGAGCTGGTTTCGCAGGGGCGGGTAGTCGAAACGCTCCTTGACGGAACCGCGACGTGGACCAGACCCGACGACGTGGCCGGGCTGGCCGATGCAGCGACAACCGACCAGACGCTGCTGCTGCCGGCCTACGACCCCTGGGTCTTCGGCCCCGGTACGTCAGACGGAATGATCGTCCCACCGAATCGCCGCCGCCTGATGTCCAGCGGGCACAACCCCGTCATCCAGCGCGGGGTCGTCGTGGGCACCTGGCGGGAGCGTCACGGAGCCGCCGAACTCGCGCTGTTCACCTGAGCGGCCCGCCGGACCAGACCGCGGACGGGCCCAGCCGAGATCGGCGGGAGGTACAGCCAGCCCCCTGGTCCGTTCAGTCACCTGGCGCGTTCGACGTCGGACGCCACCCTTCGGGAACGTCCTCACCGACGACGCCGTCCACGTTCTCGCGGAGGAGATCCGCCTGACCGGTGGATGGGGCGGCGTCCCTCATGGAGGACCTCAAACGCTCGCGACCTGCGCGCCAAACGTGTCACAAACGTGGCACTGGTCGACAGGTCCCGCCTGGACTACGATGGCCTGACCAGGAAACCTCCTGGTCAGGCCATTGGTAGCGAGCCGCTTGTCGGAATCGAACCGACGACCTATTCATTACGAGTGAATCGCTCTGGCCGACTGAGCTAAAGCGGCGGGTGCACCGGGCCCTCCAGGGAGCGAACCGCGATGCGGCTCACCAGTATACGGATCGCCTCCGCACCGACCAAACCCGCCGCGACCAGCCACGTCGTACGGCGTGGCGAGCGCCGACCACGCCCATCCCGGAGCACACTGCGCCCCCATCAAGCCCCGCACCAGGCCGCCAAGGCCGGGCCAAGGCGATCAGCACCGCACGTCGCCGCCCGGCACCTTTCCGCCCACCAGGTAACCGTCCACCGCGTCGTTCACGCACCGGTTCGAGCGCATGTACGCCGTGTGGCCGTCCCCATCAAACGTCACCAGCCGCGCGCCCTTGAGCTGCTCGGCCAGCTTCTGCGCCCACGCGTACGGCGTCGCGGGGTCCCGCGTCGTGCCGACCACCAGGATCGGGTTGGCCCCCTCCCCCGTGATCACGCGCGGCTTGTTGGTCGACTGCACCGGCCAGTTCAGGCAGGTGTATGACGAGCCCGCCATGAACCGGCCCCACGTCGGCGCCACCTTGGTGAACTCCGCCACCTGCTGCTCTTGCTGGGCCTCGGTCATCCGCTCCACCGGGTGGTCCAGGCAGTTCACGGCCGAGATGACCTGCATGATGTTGCCGCCGTAGCTGCCGTCGCTCTCCCGCTCGGCGTACTGCGCTGCCAGCGAGAACAGCCCCGTCCCGTCGCCCGCCTTCGCCCCCCGCAGCGCGTTGGTCAGCTCCGGCCACTGCTGCTGGCTGTACATCGCGGCGGCCATCCCCATCGAGGCCCACCCCTCGGTGAGTTCCTTGACCCGCGGATCGCCCTTGATCGGCAACGGCTTGGCGTCCACGGACTTCAGCAGCTCCCGGATCGCGGCCATCCCGTCGTCCACGCTGCCGCCCAGCGGGCAGCCGCCCTTCTTCACGCAATCCTCGACGTAGGACCGGGTCGCGGTCTCGAAACCCTGCGCCTGCCCCAGCGAGAGCTCCGTGTCGGACAGCGACGGCGGCATCGCGCCGTCGAGCACCATCCGACCGACCTGGGCCGGGAACAGGTCCGCGTAGACCGTGCCCAGATAGGTGCCATAGGACTTGCCCAGATAGAGGAACTTGTCCTGTCCCAGCGCCGCCCGCGCCACATCCATGTCCCGGGCCACGTCGGGAGTCCCTAGGTGCGGCAACAGATTCGGGTACTTTGCCTGGCACGCCTGCGCGAACTCCTTGGCGATCCCCTCGACCGCCGTCCGCTCCGCCGCGTCATCGGGGGTCGGGTCGGCCCCCATCATCGCGTCCATCGCCTTGTCGTCCAGGCAGGTGACCGGGTTGGACTTGGCGACGCCGCGCGGGTCGACACCGACCACGTCGTACGTCTGCCGCACCGCCGGCGTCACGATGAAGTTCGCCAGCGACGCGTACTCCGTCGCCGACCCGCCCGGACCGCCCGGGTTGACGAACAAGGTGCCCTTGCTGGATCCCCGCGCCGGCACCTTGAGCATCCGCAGCCGGATCGTCTCCCCCTCCGGCTTGGCATAATCCACCGGCACGGTCAGCCACGCGCACTGGTTGCTCTCACACGGCTGCCACTCGACCCGCTGCCCGTAATAGCGCGCCAGGTTCTCCTTGCCCGCCGGCGGCGTCGCCGTGGTCGTGGCCCCGCCGCCCCCCAGGGTCGCCGACGTCTCGCTGCCACCCCCGAACGGCGGCGTCGAACACGCCGCACTCCCGCCGGCCAGCAGCACCGCGAGCGTCGCCACCCCCCAACTCCGGCCCCATCGGTTCGATCCCGTCCCCCGCGTTCCGCCGGTCATCCGCACGCTCGCACTCCTGTTCGCCACGTCTCCCCCAGCAGGGTACGGCAGTGCCCTGAACCCTCCCGCACGGCCGTCGGGTCTGCGGCGGTCGCGGCAACGACGGTACGTCGCACGCCGATTCGCACCTCAGCGGCGCGGCAGCCGCAGCCCGATCGCCATCGCCTCCAGCGCCAGCAGCGGCGGCACGTTGGCGGCGATCCGCTCCCGGGCCGTGCCGATGACGTCCATCGCCGCCAGCAGACCTTCCGGGGTCAGCGCCCGGGCCACCGGATCCACCTCGGCTCGCAGGTCCTCGTTGACCAGCTCGACCGGGGCGCCGAACTTCAGCACCAGGGCGTCCCGATACACCGACAACAGGTCGATCAACGCCCGGTCCACGACGTCCCGCGCCGCGCGCGTCGCCCGGGTCTTCTGCTCCTTCTCCAGGGCCACCAGCTGCGCCCGGACGTGCGGCGGCTGGGTGCGGGCGCCCGGGTCGACGCCGAGGGTCTCCATGAGCCGCGCCTTCTCCCGGGCGTCCCGCTCGGCACTCGCGGCCCCGGACTCCTCGGTCGCGATCGAGGCCAGGTCCGCGGCGGCCGCCACCGCGTCGGCCACGTCGCCGATGCGGGAGGCCAACCGTACGACGTCGCGGCGCCGGATCCGGGCCCCCTCGTCCCGGGCCAGCCGCCGGGCCAGCCCGATGTGACTCTGCGCCGCACGGGCGGCATAGGTGGCCATCGCCGGGTCCACCCCGTCACGCCGCTGCACGAGCGCGGCCACGTCCTTGACCGGCGGGGTGCGCAGCCGCACGTGCCGCGACCGGCTCCGGATGGTGACGATGACGTCCTGCAGCGACGGCGCGCACAACACCCACACCGTGCGGCTCGCGGGCTCCTCCAGGGCCTTGAGCAGCGCATCCGCCGCACGTTCGGTCAACCGGTCGGCGTCCTCGACGATGATCACCCGCCACGGCCCCACCGAAGGCCGCAGCGCCGCCAGCGCGGCCAGCTCCCGGGCCTGCTCCACCCGGATCGACAGACCCTCGGTCGCCAGGATCGTGACATCGGCGTGGCTGCCCTCGATCGCCGTCCGGCACTCCCGGCACTGCCCGCACCCCCCCGACGGGCACTCCAGGGCGGCCGCGAACGCCCGGGCCGCGGTCGAGCGCCCCGAGCCGGGTGGCCCGGTGAACAACCAGGCGTGCGTCATCGCCTGGCCGTCCGCCACGGCCCGGGTCAGCGTCTCCACCGTGAGGCGCTGGCCGACCAGGTCCGCGAAGACGCTCACCGCCTGCCCCCGACGAGCTCCGGGGCCACGCTCACCGGGCTCCTCCTGCCGGGTCCGGGCCGAACCAGCCGGTGGCCGCCAACCGCGAGGCCACGATCTCGGCGATCTGACCGGACTCGGCCGCGCCGTCCACCACGAGATAGCGCTCCGGAGCCGCCGCCGCCAGCGCCAGGAAATGGGCCCGCACCCGCTCGTGGAAGTCGGTCGGCTCAGCCTCCATCCGGTCGGCCAGCCGCTGCCGCCGCGCGCGCGCCACGTCGACCGGCACGTCCAGCAGCACGGTCAGGTCGGGCTGCAGCCCGCCCGTGGCCCACAGGGACAGGGTCCTGATCTCCGCCGCGTCCAGGTCGCGCCCCGCGCCCTGGTAGGCGATCGAGGAGTCCATGAACCGGTCGGTGATGACGTCCTGCCCCGCCGCCAGGGCGGGCCGGATCACCGTGTCGACGTGCTGCGCCCGGTCGGCCGCGAACAGCAGCGCCTCGGCGCGGGCGGACACGGCGCCGCCGTGAAGGAGCACATCGCGCACCCGCTCGCCGAGGTCGGTGCCGCCCGGCTCGCGGGTCACCACGAAGTCGCGACCCTGCGCGGTCAACCATCGCGTCAACCGCGCGATCTGGGTGGACTTGCCGGCGCCGTCACCGCCCTCGAAGGCGACGAGAACGCCCCGTGGTCGTGCCGAGTCGTCCCCGCGCCGCTCGCCCGCCTCGCTCACATTCGCAGCCTAGGCCACCGCCCCGACAGCCGGAATCGTCCCGACAGCTGGAATCGTCCCGCCCGCCGGAATGGGCGCGACAGCCGGAATCGCCCCGACAACACCGAACCGCCGCCGGGGTGTCCGGCGGCGGTTCGTTGGCGAGCGATGCGTCGAGGCAGCGACTCAGGCGTAGGTGTTGACGTTGCGGCCGAGGCTGCCCTCGGTCGCCAGCGGCAGGGCGAGGGAGTCGAGCAGCTTGACGGCCGCGGCTCCCTCGGTGTCCATCGCCTTCTTCAGCAGAGAGATCTGCGCATCCTGCGCCACGGCGGCTGACCGCATGCCGAGAAGGCTGGCGGCCGTACCGAGGACCTCCATGTCCACTCCTGTTCGATCGGGTGTGGGGTCTGGGCGACGCGGTGGCGACGCCCACAGGACCCATCGGCGACACCCCCGCACACCTGAGCTGACCTGCGAGAATCGCTGTCCGACAACGGGGATGGTCGACTAGGTCGACGGGCTGGAGGGCGCCGACTTCTTGGCCGGCGCCTTCTTGGCGGCGACCTTCTTCGCGGCCGTCTTCGTGGTCGAGCCCGCCTTCGCCGTCGCGCCCGTCTTCGTGCTGGAGCTCGCGGTCGCCTTGGTCGCCTTCGTCGCCTTCTTGGCCGCCCGCTTGCGGGTCGTCGGCCCCTTGGCCCGCTTCTCGGCGAGCAGTTCATAAGCTCGCTCGGCCGACAGCGTCGCCGGGTCGTCGTCGCGGCGCAGGGTGGCGTTGGTCTCGCCGTCGGTCACATACGGCCCGAACCGGCCGTCCTTGGCCACCACCGGCTTCCCGCTGACCGGGTCGGCGCCGAACTCCGCCAACGGCGGCTTGGCCGCGGCCCGGCCGCGCTGCTTGGGCTGGGCATAGATCGCCAGCGCCTGGTCCAGCGTGATCTCGAACAGCTGGTCCTCGCTCGCCAGCGACCGGGAGTCGGTGCCGCGCTTCAGATACGGCCCGTAGCGACCGTTCTGCGCGGTGATCTCCACCCCGTCGGGGTCGGCCCCGACGACGCGCGGCAACGACAACAGCCGCAGGGCCACCTCGATGTCGATCGTGGCCAGGTCCATCGACGCGAACAGCGACGCCGTCTTCGGCTTCGGCTTGCTCCGACCGGTCAGCTCCTCCTCGGCCGCGGTGAGCAGCTCGGTGACATAGGGGCCGTACCGCCCGGCCTTCGCCACCACCGTGCGTCCCGTGGCCGGGTTGAGGCCCAACTCCCGACCGTCGTCCGAGGCCATCTCCAGCAGCTCACGCGCCTTGGCCGGGGTCATCTCGTCCGGCGCCAGGTCGTCGGTGATCGTCGCGCGCCGGTTCTTGACCTCCCCGGCCTCCCCGGCCTCGCCGGCCTCGCCGGCCTCCCTGACCTCCCCGCTGACCGCTGCGGGCTCCCCCTCGACGCCGGCCGGCGCCACCTCCTCGACGTACGGCCCGTACCGGCCCACCCGCACGACCATCCCGTCCCCGAGCGGGATCGTGGAGATCTCGCGGGCGTCGATGTCGCCGAAGTCGTCGACCAGCTCCCGCAGCCCCTCCGCGCTGGCCGCCTGGTCGCCGAAGTAGAACCGGGTCAGCCAGTCGACCCGGCCCTGGTCGCCCCGGGCGATCTCGTCCAGGTCCTCCTCCATCCGGGCGGTGAACTCGTAGTCCACCAGCTGCGGGAAGTGCCGCTCCAGGAGTTGGGTGACCGCGAACGCCAGCCAGGTCGGGACCAACGCCGAGGACCGTTTGCGCACGTAGCCGCGGTCCTGGATGGTCGCGATCGTGGCCGCATAGGTGGACGGCCGCCCGATCCCCATCTCCTCCATGGCCGCGACCAGCGAGGCCTCGGTGTAGCGCGCGGGTGGGCTGGTCACGTGCCCGTCGGCACGCACCGAGCGGACATCGAGCGGCACGCCGACGCTCACCCGCGGCAGCCGCCGCTCCTCCTCGCGCGCCGCCGCGCGGGCGGTGTCGTCCTCGTCGCGGCCCTCTTCGTACGCCGCGAGGAAGCCGCGGAAGGTGATGACGGTGCCGCTCGCCGAAAACTCGGCGCGGGCAAACGGCGCGTTCGCCAGATCCAGGCCCAGGCGCACCGTCGCCGTCGAGCCGCGGGCGTCCGCCATCTGGCTGGCCACGGTCCGCTTCCAGATCAGCTCGTAGAGCTCGAACTCCTGCCCTCGCAACTCCCCGGCCACCTGGGCTGGGGTCCGGAACCGGTCGCCCGCCGGCCGAATCGCCTCGTGCGCCTCCTGGGCGTTCTTGACCTTCTTCTCGTAGCGCCGGGGCTGCTCGGGCACGTAGTCCGCGCCGTACATGTCCCGGGCCTGGGTGCGCGCCGCGGTCAGGGCCGACTCCGACAGCGTCGTCGAGTCGGTCCGCATATAGGTGATGTAGCCGCCCTCATAGAGCCGTTGGGCCACCGACATCGCCGTACGCGAGGTCATCCGCAGCTTGCGGCCGGCCTCCTGCTGCATCGTCGAGGTGGTGAACGGGGCGTACGGGCGCCGCGTGTAGGGCTTCTCCGCGACATCGGTGACCGTCGCCGTGCTGGCCTGGGCCGCCTGCGCCACCGCGCGGGCCGCCGCCTCGTCGAGGTGCACCAGCTTGGCGGAGCGCAGCGCGCCGCGGTCGTCGAAGTCCCGCCCGGTGGCCACGCGCGCGCCATCCAGGCTGTTCAGGCGGGCGTCGAACGCCTCGCCGGCGCCCGACGTACCGGCTTGCGTCGCGAAGGTGCCCTCGACGTCCCAGTACGCCGCGGGCCGGAACGCCATCCGCTCCCGCTCGCGCTCGACGACCATCCGGGTCACCACGGACTGCACGCGGCCGGCGGACAGGCCCTGGCGGACCTTGCGCCACAGCACCGGGCTGACCTCGTAGCCGTAGAGCCGGTCGAGGATGCGCCGGGTCTCCTGGGCATCGACGAGGCGGGTGTCGAGGTCGCGGGTCTCGTGGACGGCCCGCTGGATGGCCTCCTTGGTGACCTCGTGGAACACCATCCGCCGGACCGGCACCTTCGGCTTGAGCACCTCCAGCAGGTGCCAGGCGATGGCCTCACCCTCGCGGTCCTCATCGGTCGCGAGCAGCAGCTCGTCGGACTCCTTCAAGGCGCGCTTGAGCTCGGTGACCCGGCGCTTCTTGTCGGCGTCCACGACGTAATACGGATCGAAGCCGGCGTCGACGTTCACCGCGAACTTGCCGTACGGACCCTTCTTCATGTCCGGCGGCAGCTCGGAGGGGTTGGGCAGGTCCCGGATGTGACCCGAGGACGCCTCCACCGTGTATTGCTCGCCCAGATACGCCGCGATCTTCTTGCCCTTGTTCGGCGACTCGACGATGACCAGCGTGCGTCCCGTGCCTGCAGCCACTTCGTCCCTGTCCTCTTCTGCCAACCACGTACGGCGGATTCGTCGCCGTCAGGACGTGGAGGTCCCCGACACCATACGACGAGGGGCCACCCGCCCCGCCAGTCTCCTGGTGCGGAATTGGACGGCGGGTGAACTCTAGTTGACCCAACCGGGGCGCCGGGACGCCCCGGATTCACGCGTCGGCCGGCATCAGCATCCCCGCGGCGATGAGCTCGTGCATGCCCGGCACCGCCTGCGCGATCACGTCCGCGACCGGGACGTCGAGCAGCACCGCGATCCCGCCGAGCGCCTGACCGGCCGTCAGCTCGCCGTCGCTGACCCCGACGAGCGCCGCCAGCACGGTGTCAACCCGCACCGCCGCGCCGAGCGCGCCACCCTGCCGGATCAGCACCACGCTGGGATCCTCGCTGCCCGGCAGGTAGTGCCGCTCCTGGGTCACATCCGGCGCCGCGAGCCAGCGGCGCCCCAGCAGGTCGGCGACGTCATGCTCGGCCAACCAGTCCCGGGCCTGCACCCGAGCCAGCACCGCCGGCCCCATCGGCGTCGCCACCGCCCCGGAATGCTCGACGAGATCGACCCACGGCGATCGGGTCTCCGCGGCCCCACGGCGATGCAGTGTCGCCACCCCGAAACCGATCCGCTCGACGCCGCGCGCGGCGAAGTCGTCCAGCCACGCGCCGACCAGGGCCTCATACGCCGGAGTCCCCGGCCGATGACCGCCGTCGCGGGCCCAGGTCTCGGCATATTCGGCGACGTCCTGAACCTCGCGCTGCACGACGTACGCATCCACCCCGGCACCCTCCAACCAGTCCGCCCACACCTCCCGCCAGTCCTGGCCTGCCGTCATCTCCCAGTTCCCCAGCAGCTGTGCCAGGCCGCCGGGATTCAGGTGGTTACCTGCATTTCGCACCAACAGCTCGACCACCTCGTGGCCCGCGCGGCCCCCGTCCCGGTAGTCGTAGGTGGCCACGTCGCCGCGGCGCGGCGTGATCACGAACGGCGGGTTGCTGACGATGAGGTCGAACCGCTCCCCCGCCACCGGCTCGAACAGATCGCCGCGCCGCAGGTCCCAGCGTTGTCCGGCGAGGGCGGCGGTGAACGCCGCGTAGCCGAGCGCGCGCGCCGAGACGTCGGTGGCGACGACCTCGCCCGCGTGGCCGGCCAGGCTCAGGGCCTGCACGCCGGAGCCGGTGCCCAGATCGAGCGCACGAGCTACCCGCAGTCGGGGGGTCCACGACGCCAGGGTGACCGAGGCACCGCCCACCCCCAGCACGTGATCGAGGCGCAGCGGCCCCCCGACCGCGAGTTCGCCGCAGTCCGAGGCCACCCACCAGCTGTTCGACTCATCGCCGTACGGGCGCACGTCGCACGTCGCGACCAGGTCATTGCCCGACCCCGGGGCGGCCCGGACCAGCCCGAGCCGGGTCAGGCCGTTGATCCCGGTGCGCGGGAACGCGGCGGTCACCGCGCCGCGCGGCGCCGGACGACCCAGCGTGAACAGGGCCACCGCGCAGCTCAGCGGCTCCTCGGGCCGGCTGGCTCGGGCGAGCCGACGGTACGCCGGGAGGGGGTCGTCGCGCTCCAGCGCGGCGGCGGCCACCGGTCCGAGCAGCGCGCGCACACCGTCCACGGTGAAGCCCAGCTCCCGCAGATCCGCGCGGACATCGTCGAGGTGGGCCGGATCGGCGCGGGGGACATCCATGGCTGCATCGTCTCGTGTCGCGCGCCACCGGGCGGGCCAGGGGCCCCGGGCTCAGCGAGGGTGACCCCAGGGACGAGAGGAATCAGTCCGGGAGCCCGCGGGACTCCACCACATGGGCCGCGACCTGGCGCAGCTTCATGTTGCGGTCCTGGCTGTAGCGGCGCAGCACGGCGAAGGCCTTCTCCGTAGTCAGGTCGAAGCGCTCCATCAGGATCCCCTGCGCCAGGCCGATCAGATGCCGGCCGTCCATGGCCTCGCGCAGCCCACTCTCGGTGCGGGCCGCCGCCAGCGCCACCGAGGCGTGCCCCGCATAGATCCCGCAGATCACCGCATCCTCGGCGTCGAACTGATCGGGCCGGCTGCCGTAGACGTTCAGCGATCCGATCGTGCCGGCCTGGGTGAACAGCCGCACCGACAGCACGCTGCGGATCCCCAGGCCCGCCGCCTGCTCGCACCACTGCGGCCAGCGCGACTCCGTGCGGGTGTCGTGGATAACGAAGGTGGTCCGCTCATCCACCGCCTCCAGGCACGGCCCTTGACCGAGCGTGGTCTGCAGGTCGTCGGCTCGCCGGACCACGTCGTCGGTGACGGCGGCGGTCTCCAGCTTCTGGCCCCGGTGCACGAGCATCACCCCGCACCAGTCGGCGCCCAGGGTCTCGCGGGCCATCTCGGCGACGGTCTGCACCGTTTCCGCGACGTCCGCCTGGGCATGCAGGCGCTGGGCGATAGCCGCGAAATCAGAGGCGGTGGGGGTCACGGTGTCTCGTTTCGAGGGGCGATCGGGCCGGGCGCAGGCCACGACCGGGGGCGACTCTGGGCAGCGAGGGACCCGACGACGCGGGTCGAGCGCGCGTCATTCCTCCGCCGAGAAACGCGCCCCGCCCTCCAAGTCCGCGCGTAGCTCGCCGAGGATCCGGGTGAGCAACCGCGACACCTGCATCTGCGAAACGCCGATCTCCTGACCGATCTGCTCCTGCGTCCACCCTCGGACGAACCGCAGCAACAGGATCTGCCGATCGCGCTCGGTCAGCCGCTGCAGCGCCGGCCGGAGGGCCGCCATGTTCTCGACGTGGTCGAACTGATCGGTCTCGTCGACCAGCAGATCGGCCAGCACCGCCGTTCCGCCGACCCGGCTCGGCGTGTCCAAACTCACCGCCGAGTAGCATCCGTCCGCCATCTCGGCCTCGGCCAGTTCGCCTTCGGCGACGCCCAGTTCGGAGGCCAACTCGGCCGACGTGGGGGGACGACCCTTCTCTTGCTGCAGATCCGAGCGGGTGAGCGCCACCTGACTGCGCAGCTCCTGCAGTCGTCGCGGCGGGCGCACGACCCACCCGAAGTCGCGGAAGTGTCGCTTGATCTCGCCCGAGATGGTGGGCACGGCGTACGCCAGGAACCCCGGTCCCTCCCCGGGCCGGTAACCCTGCGACGCCTTGACCAGCCCCAGATAGGCGACCTGTACGAGGTCGTCACCGTCGATGCCACGCTGCCGGTAGCGGGACGCGATCGACTCGGCGATAGGGCCGTTGAGCAATACCACCTGATCCAGATATCCCTGCCGAACGGTGGGGCTATCGGCGTCATCGGCGCGACGCAGCAATTCCTGACTGTGCTCGTCGCGGGTGGCGGCGTCGAGCTCGCCGATGTGCCGGCCTTCGAGCCAAAGCGGCAGGTCATGAGCTGCACCGAAGAGACTGCGTGGCACCGCAAGACTCCTCACCCTGGACCGCATGCGTGCGCATTCTCGGCGCACACCCTCGTCGAGACGCTATGCCGCGAACGGGACAAATCGCAATAGCCGTCGAACTTACCAACATTCACACGTCGTACTTGGCGACAGCCTAGAGTGAACCGTCAGGACCTGCCTCACCCCTGTGGGTGGGGAGCCGACAACCAGGATTCTTCCGGAAGTCTCCTGTGCTTCAGGAATCTTCGCCCGCACCGGCCGGGTTCAGGGCGGCGACGGCATCGGCGAGGGACTCGTGCAGCGGGAAGACCGTGTCGAGTCCGGTGATGTCCAGGACGCGCAGCATCCGCGGGGCGACGCACACCAGTCGCATCGAGCCGCGCCGGGCCCGCACCACCTTGAGCCGACCGACCAGGATGCCCAGCCCGGTGGAGTCCATGAAGGACACCCCCCGCAGATCGACGACCAGCCGCGATTCCCCGTCGGCGAGGACGCGGTCCAGCGCGTCCCGCAACTTGGCGGCGTTGCTCACATCGACGTCACCCACGGCGGTTACGACCCAGATCCCGCGCTCCTGGGTGACCGACACTTCGAGATCCGCCACCGGCACTCCTTCGTCGTCGCCACTCCCAGCCGCGCGCCCCCCACGCTACAGCGGTGCGCTCGGGGCGTATACGTCGTGGACCCTCCTGCGGGACGGATCGGCGCGGGCCTAGCGTGTGAGTTCATGAGCGGACCGCCGCGCCGGCCGGCGCGCCCCGCCGCCGAGGTCCTCGACGCCCTCTGGGACCGGCGGCCGGACCGCCGCGTCGTGACCCGGACCCGCCCGGCCCGGCCGGCGCACCCGGCGCCCTGGCCCGCGTGGCTCGAGCCGCCCGTGCGCGACGCCCTGATCGCCGCGGGCGTGACCCGGCCGTGGCGGCACCAGGTCGAGCTGGCCGAGACGCTGCACCGGGGGGAGCACGCGGTGATCGCCACCGGCACCGCCTCCGGCAAGAGCTTGGGCTACCTCCTGCCGATCCTGTCCGACGTGACCGCCGGTGCGCGGGCCGTATCGGGGCGGGGTGTGACATCGCTCTACGTGGCCCCGACCAAGGCGCTGGCGGCCGACCAGCTGGCGCGCATCGAGGCGTTGCGGCTGGGTGGGCTCCGCGCTGCGACGTACGACGGGGACACCCCGCCCGACGAGCGCCGCTGGGTACGCGCGCACGCCAACCACGTGCTGACCAATCCCGACATGCTGCACCACGCCATCCTGCCGGGACACCAGAATTGGGCCCCGTTCCTGCGGTCCCTGCGCTACGTCGTGCTCGATGAGTGCCATTCCTATCGCGGCGTGTTCGGTGCCCACGTCGCCGCGGTGCTGCGCCGGCTGCGGCGGGTGTGCGACCGGTACGGCGCAGCGCCCACCGTCGCCTTCGCCTCGGCCACCGTGGCCGACCCGGCCCGGCACGCCGCCGCCCTGGTGGGTGCGCCGGTGCACGCCGTGACCGGCGATGATTCACCGCGCGGCGCGCTGACCTTTGCGCTGTGGGAGCCGGCCGGCGAGCCCGACAACGACGCCGAGCCCGCCGAGGCCGCCGAGGCCGCCGAGCCCGCCCGGCGCCGGTCGGCGGGCGCCGAGGCGGCCGACCTGCTGGCCGATCTGGTCCGCCAGGGCGTACAGACCGTGGCGTTCACCCGATCCCGGGCCGGGTCCGAGCACCTGGCCACGCAGGCCCGCCGGGCGCTGGCGGACCGGCCGGACCTGGCCGCCCGGGTGGCCACCTATCGCGGCGGCTACCTGCCCGAGGATCGGCGGCTGCTCGAGGCGGGCCTGCGCTCCGGAGCCATTGCGGGGCTGGCCACCACCTCCGCCCTGGAGCTCGGCATCGACGTCAGCGGGCTGGACGCGGTCCTGATCGCGGGCTGGCCGGGCACCCGAGCCTCGCTGTGGCAGCAGGCCGGGCGTGCGGGGCGCTCCGGCGCGCCGGCGCTGGCGGTCTTCGTGGCGGCCGACGACCCGCTGGACGCCTATCTGGTGCGCCATCCGGAGGCGGTCTTCGATGCCCCGGTGGAGGCGACCGTCGTCGATCCCGAGAATCCGTATGTCCTGGCCGGGCACCTGGCCGCAGCCGCCGCCGAGCTGCCCCTCACGGCCGCCGACGCGACGTACTTCGGACCCCAGACGGTGCCCCTGGCCGAGGACCTGGTCCGCCGCGGCCTGCTCCGCGCCCGACCCACCGGCTGGTATTGGACCCGTTCCGAGCGGCCCACCGACCACGTCGCGCTGCGCGGCACCGGCGCGCAGATCCGCATCGTGGAGAACGGCACCGGCCGGGTGCTCGGCACCATCGACGCCGAGCGCGCCGACGCCGCGGTGCACACCGGCGCCGTGCACGTGCACCAGGGCAGCACGTACGTCGTGACCTCGCTCGACCTCGCCGACGGCGCCGCGATGGTCACTGCCGGCGACCCCGGCTGGTACACCCAGGCCCGCGGCGTCAGCGCCTTCGATATCGCCGCCGTGGACCGTAGCGTCGACTGCGGCCCGGTGACCATGGCGTTCGGATCCGTGCGGGTCCGACGCCGGATCACGTCCTTTCTGCGGCGGCGTCCGAGTGGCGCCGTGCTCGGCGAGCATCCCCTGGACCTGCCCGAACGGGTGCTGGCCACGAAGGGTGTCTGGTGGACGATCACCCCGCAGGAGCTGGCGGCCCAGGGTGTGGGCGCGACCGCCGTACCGGGAGCGGCGCACGGCGCCGAACACGCCGCCATCTCCCTGTTGCCGCTGATCGCCACGGCGGACCGCTGGGACATCGGCGGCGTGAGCACCGCCGTTCATCCCGACACCGGCCTGCCGACGATCATGGTCTACGACGGTCACCCTGGCGGGGCGGGTTTCGCCGAACGCGGGTACGCCGTCGCCCGCCGCTGGCTCACCGCCACCCGGGACACCGTCGCGACCTGCGGCTGTGAGGCGGGCTGCCCCGCCTGCATCCAGTCACCCAAGTGCGGTAACGGCAACAACCCACTCGACAAGGCGGGCGCCGTCCGACTGTTGGAGGTGCTGCTGCGCTACCTCCCGACCGACGAATTGCTCGCAAGACAGGGAACGCTGTGAAGACGGCAGGTAGACTGTCATTTTCTTGCCGACTCCCGCGGGAAGAATAATCCGCGAATGGCCAACCCCGGAGGCAGCGGGATGTTCAAGTCAGGCCTGAAAGCACCCGGATCGCGAGGTCGCCGACCCGAGATCATCCTCTGCCCACTCTTGGCGAGCGGAGAGGAGTGGGCGGCTGTGCTGCTGGAGGATCGCGTGAACACGCAAACGAAAATCGTCACTCGAGCAGACACGCCTGTCGTGTCGAGCACTCGACGCAGCAGACGGACGACTCTGTGGGTGCAAAGTGGGTCGATCGAGTCGCATCCTGCCTGGGAGAGTTCGAGTGGATTGTTTGTCGTGTTCAGCAACGAGCCTGACGCGTCGACATCACGCCAAGGGGTCGAACCGATTGACATCGAAGTGCACGCTTCCCCGTTCGCCAAGGAACAAGTGGAGCGCCTGCAGATGACCCCCGCTCTGATAGATGCACGCTTACCCGTGCGGCTAGATGGGCCCATAGTTGGCTATCGGTCGACGCTCCCCATTCCCTATGGCCACTTCGAGCCGGACATGTATGTGGAAGCGATCCTCTTCGGGGAAGCGTCGCTACCTCAGACGTGGACTCTCACCTCCTCCGAGCGCGCCTACTCCGAGAGAGCACGACTCCTGCAAACATTCAGCTGACGGCGGGGCGATTCCCAAACCCATAGCCATCTCCAGACGAACGGCCAGCACCCTGGGGAGTCGGGGCCTCCTCAGCCGGCGGGCGGGGCGGGACCTGCCCGAGCTCGCGCGGTCGCCGCCGGCAGGCCCCGGAAGGCCGGCGAGACGGTGGTCGCGAGCCAGACCTCCTCGCCGCGCACGACGCAGTCCACCAGGACGGCCCCGTTCGCGGCGGCCACCGCGGCGGCCCGATCGCAGGCCCCTCCCGTGGGGGATTCGGCGGCAAGCGAGGCCGCTCCGGCGAGCGCCGCCAGGTCGGCCGCACTCGCGGCACGGTGGCCCGCTTCGACCGCCGAGAGCACCGCCAGAGCCCCGAATAGCACGGTGACCAGGACGGCGACGACGCCGAGCACGAGCACGGTGCCAGCGCCCTGATCGGTGCCCCGTCGCGAGCGCAGCGCGCCGCCCCAGCACCCCCTCCGACGTCCGCGGGGTGCCCGGACCGTCACGGCGCGCCTGCGCTGACCTCCAGCCGGGCCGTCGCAGCGGCGGCCGGCCGGGGCAGTGCCTCGATCAGGGCGATGCCCGTCGGCAGCGGAGCGACGACCCGGACGGTGACGAAGTCCCCGGTGCCGAGGCTGGTCACCTCGGCACCCTGCGGCGCACCGCGCAACGCGAGCTCATGGACGGCGGCGGGGGTGTCGCCGCGAGCGGCCGCCCGCGCCCCGGCCCGCGCGGCGTCGACGCAGCGGACCTGGTCGATCCCCCACCGCATCGCCCCCAGGCAGACCGCCAGCAGGACCACGACCAGGGGGATGACGAGGGCGGTCTCGGCGGTCACCATCCCGGCCTCGCGTCCACGCAGGCCGGGCCGTCGGGCCAGCCCTCGCCGTACTCGCCGCCCTCCCCGTCCGGGCCGTCCGGGCATGTCAGCCGCCGAGACCCAGGGCGCTGGTGATGATCCTGAGCAGGGACTCCTTGATCTCCGGCGATCGCACGATCGCGATCAGCAGCGCCGCGAACGTGCAGGCGGCGATCGTGCCGATCGCGTATTCGGCCGTGGTCATGCCGGCCTCACGCCAGCGGCGCACGTCGGCGGGGCGAGGTCCCCGCGACGGGGCCGAGCCCAGGCGTCGACGGATCCCGATCGGGCGGCGGAGGCGGGCGCGTGAGGTGGTCATCGAGATGCTCCTTTCGTGGGCCCGACCGGGCTGGTCGGGCACCTGCTCACCCTCCTGCCGCCGGCGCCGTCCCGTCCGGGACCACCTCGGGGGCTGTGCGTAACCGCCGCAGGGGTGGGGGGTGTGGATCACGGCGCGACCACGCGACCGGCCAGGGCCAGAACGACCGGCACGACCGTGGTGCAGACGAACGCCGGCAGGAAGCACAACCCGAGCGGCAGCACCACCCGCACCCGCAGCCGGGCCGTGGCGACCTCGAGCCGATGCCGCCGGGTCGCTCGCAGATCGGCGCAGGTCCGCCGGATCGCGGCCGCCGGCGGCACACCCGCGGCGTCGGCCAGGTGCAGCGCCCGCAGCAGCGGCGCCCACGGGTCCTCGCGGCCGTCGGCGGCCAGGACGACGCCCGGTTCGATGCCCCAGCGGCGGGCCGCCACGATGACGCGCAGCGCATTCGCGACGGCGGGTTCGCCGTCTGAGCACCGCGCCACCGCCTCCAGCGCCCCGTCCACATCGACGCCGGAGTCCAGCGCGAGGGCCACCAGATCACCGGTCGCGGCGACGGCGCCGACGTCGACCGGCACGGCTCGGTCCCGACGCGTCGGCACGGCTCGGTCCCGACGCGTCGGCGCGGCGCGGGAGGCGGCCGGATCTCGGCGCTCGAGGCGTGGCCCAGCGGACCCCAGCCAACCGGCCACCGCGAGGCCCACCAGGACCGCGATAGTGGCCTGCACCACCGGAGTCATCCGCGGCCACCCGCCGCTCGGACGCGGCGGCTCATGGCCGCTCACCCGCCCGGGCGCGGCCCCCCGCCGCTTGGGCGCGGCGGCTCATGGCCGCTCACCCGCTCGGGCCACGGTGTGCAGCAGTCGACGAAGCCACCAGGCGCCGAGCCCGAGCAGCACGATCCCGACGCCAGCGGACACCAGCCCCGGCACGGTGCCGTAGAGGTCCCCCGGCGAGACGCCGATCGCCATCGCGAGCACCGGCCCCAGCAGCGGCAACGCGACCAGCACCAACACGGTCGCCCGAGCCTCGGCCATCGCGGCCTCGACCCCGTCGCGGGCCGCGGCCTCGGCGCGCAGCAGGTCGGCCGTCGTCGCCACGGCTGCCGCCAGCGGGCTGCCCACCCGCTCCGACAGCTGCCAGGTACGGCTCAGCAGGAGCACCCCCTCCAGACCGTCGGCGGTCATGCGGCGCCGGGTCTCGGGCGGCACCTCGGTGGGCACCTCCCAGCCGGCGAGGGGCTCCACGGAGGAGCTGGCCAGGGCCGTCCGCACCGCCTCCTGCGCACACGCCTGAGCCGCCTCGCGCAGCGCCGTCGCTGCCGGCAACCCGACGGCGAGCCCGCCGCTCAGTCCATCGAGCACCCCTAGCACGGCGGATCGGTTGCGGCGCCGCGCCGCGCGTGCGCGACCGGGCACCGGGACCAGCGCCCATCGGGCCCGCCCCCACGCCACCGCACGGCCGACCCGGTCCGCCGGCCGCGGCGCCGAGCCGCCCTCCCGCCGGGCCGGCACCGAGTCCCGTGCCGCCCCCGGCCGGGACGGCCAACAGATGATCGCGACCCAGCAGCACAGCAGCGCGGCGACGCCCGCGGTCACTAGGGCACCATCCTTTCAACGGATGTCTGTGAGGCGTTCGTTGTAGGGACTCGGCGAGGGCCGAGGTGACGGCCAGCTGTGGTCGCCTTTT
>JAIUNK010000045.1 GCA_020161845.1 Actinomycetota bacterium | reverse complement strand
AGCTGCGCCGCCGTACGCGACGCCGCTCTGAGCAGATCCGCTGCCGGCAGCGTCAAGGCCTGGAGAGCGCCGTCGAGACAACGCAACGGCGAGCGTTGAGGAGAGCGCCCAGGTGGCGGACCTCCGGTTGCGCCGGCAGACTCGGCCGGAACAGTGTCGCCACCATCGAGCTGGAGGTACCCGATGACGTTCCCAGAGCGCACATCCCTTGCCGGCGGGGCGATCTCCCCGGTCAGCGGCTTCGCGCGGTTGGACCTCAGCGAGGAGCGCCGCTCGGCGGTCGCGCCCGTCCTGGACGCGATCATGGGCTTGATCGACACCTTGGACTCCGTCGATGTGGGCGAGACCCCGCCGGCGACGGCCTTCGACGCAAGGTGGGAGTGAGCCATGGAACCGTGGATGCTGAGCGCGACGGACGCGAGCGATCTGATCCGGACTCGGGAGCTGTCACCGGTCGAACTGACCGAGTCGGTGTTGGGGAGGATCGACGCGGTCGAGGACCGCGTGGGCGCCTTCGCTACCGTCACCGCCGACGCGGCTCGGGTGCGGGCTCGGGCGGCCGAGGCGGAGATCGCCGCCGGAAACTACCGGGGTCCCCTGCACGGCCTGACGTACGGCATGAAAGACCTAGTCAACACCGCCGGGGTGCGGACGACCTCCAGTTCCCGCACCCGTGCCAACTATGTGCCGGAGGAGGACGGCGCCGTCGTCGAGCTCCTCGACGCCGCGGGCGCGGTCATGGTCGGCAAGACGCACACCCACGAATACGCGTTCGGGGTCATCACCCCCACCACCCGCAACCCCTGGAACCTGGAGCACATCCCCGGCGGGTC
This sequence comes from Actinomycetota bacterium, assembly GCA_020161845.1. Classification (GTDB taxonomy): domain Bacteria; phylum Actinomycetota; class Actinomycetes; order Actinomycetales; family Dermatophilaceae; genus Austwickia. The sequence continues at coordinate 21,111 of JAIUNK010000045.1, read as the reverse complement.
CAGCGGCGGATCCGGCGCGGCTCTCGCCGCGGGCATGTGCCACCTCGCGATCGGCACCGACACGGGCGGGTCGATCCGGATCCCCTCCGCCGTGTGCGGCGTCACCGGGCTGAAGCCGACGTACGGGCGGGTGTCCCGCCGCGGCGTGGCCTCGCTGAGCTGGGCCCTGGACCACATCGGCCCGATGGCGCGCACCGTCGCGGACGTCGCGCTGATGCTGCAACACGTAGCCGGCTACGACCGCAGCGACCCGGCCTCGCGGGACGTGCCCGTGCCGGACTACTCCGCCGCGCTGGACGGGGGTGTGCAGGGGCTGCGCATCGGGGTGCCGACCAACTACTTCTTCGACCACATCGACCCGGCCGTTGCGGACGCCGTACGCGCACTGGCCGCCCGGCTGGGCGAGGCCGGAGCCGACGTGGTCGACGCGCAGATCCCGATGCCCGAGGCGTACATGCCGGTGGAATATTGCATCTTCCTGGCCGAGGCCAGCGCCTATCACCAGCAACGTATCCGCGAACAGGCCGACGAGTTCGAGCCGGATGTGCGGCTGCTGCTGGAGGCCGGGGAAATGGTTCCCGCCACGGATTACATCCGCGCCTTGCGCGTCCGGACCCTGCTGCAGCAGGGCTGGCGGGACCTGTTCAACTCCGGTCTTGACGCGGTGCTCGCGCCGACCCTCCCGAACGTCGCCGCGCGGGTGGGGCAGGACGCGTTCGACCGGTGGGGCGTCACCGAGGCGGTCATCGATTCGTACGTGCGCACCAGCGCACCCGGCAACCTCACCGGTCTGCCGGCGATGTCGGTGCCGTGCGGCTTCTCCGAAGGGTTGCCCATCGGGGCGCAGATCATCGGACGACCGTACGACGAGGCCACGGTTCTTCGGATCGGTTCCGTCGCGGAATCGACGTACGCCGAGGCCGGCCGGATGCCTCAGCTCTGACGAAGTCCGAGATGTCAACGCGCCCGAGATAAGCCCAGGTCATCGCCCTGTCACACGCTGGTGGTACAGTCAGGCATGGTGACGACCAAACAACGGATCCAGGTGACCCTCGACGACGAGCTGCGTCAGGCGCTGGACCGGGCCAGGGTCGCGTGGCCGGATCTGCCGGAGTCACAGCTCCTGGCGCGGTTGGCGCGGCACGGTGGGGCCGCTCTGGCGATGGAGCAAGACGACCTGGCCGCGTCGCGCCGCGCGGCCTTGGCGCGTATCGGCGATCGGTTCTCTCGGTGCTACCCGCAGGGCTACCTGGCGGAGCTGCGCAAGGACTGGCCTGCGTGATTCTCGACGCTTGCGTGCTGATTGCCGCGCTGAGCCCCGAGGATGCCCACCATGACGTCGCGCACACCCTCCTGGCCACCGCCGAGCCGCTTGCGACCCCGCCGCTGACGATGACCGAGGTGATCGTCGGACCTGCGCGGACCGGCCAGCTTGGGCCGGTCCAGTTCCTGTTGACTGGTCTTGGCATCGAGCTGGCCCCGGGGCTCGACCCGGCAGCCCTGGCGACCCTGCGCGCGGACACCGGCATGCCGCTGCCCGATTGCGTGGTCCTGGATGCCGCCCGCGGGTCCGGTCAGATGCTGGCGACCTTTGATGAGCGGCTGGCGCGCCATGCCCGCGCTCTCGGCGTGACAGTGGTGCCCTAGAGCTGGTCGCGAGCTAAGTCGTCAGGCGGAGCGTGAGAGCTCGTGTTCGACGGCTCGGCGGATCCATGCCGAGACGGAGCGGTCGTCGGCCTCGGCGGCGCGCTTGACCTCTTCGAGGAGGTCAGCCGGGAAGCGCACCGGAATGGGTGCGCTCAACGGGGGTTTGCGACGACGTGGGGGCCCCTGGGTTTCCTGATTGCGGGGGCACCCGCTGGCCGCCTCGCTGACCCACATGGCAGGCTGAGTACCGGCTGGATTGCTAGGCGTCTCGACTGCTGCGCAGCTTACCGTTCGGTAGTGCAAGACCCCAGCTCAGGAGGTCAACGCGGATCGCTGGTGCCTGCACGGACCCGGGCTCGGTCTGGATCGCAAGTTCGGCGACCCCACCCGTGGCCAGGTCATGCCCGGGGTCGCTAGCGCCAGCGAGCACCAGCAGCGCCGCCCGCAGGTTTGCCCCGTGCGCCACGACCAGGACCCGTCGGGATCCGGCCATCGCCGCCACCGATCCCAGTCCCTGGCGAAGCCGCTCGCTGAGCTCGTGTAAGTCTTCACCACCAGGGAAGCTGCGGTGGAATTCGCCGTGGCGCCAGGCCCCCAGGATGTCGTCGTACGTTGCCCAGGCGGCGTCGTCGGACCGACCATCGAACTCGCCGACGTTGACCTCGCGCAGCTGGTCGAGGGCGGGGATGCTCGCGGGGTCGATGCCCAGCGGCCCGCTCACGATGGCGGCCGTTTCGACGGCGCGGCGTGCGGCCGAGGACGCGATGAAGCCGATTGGGGGGTCCAGGACGGCCAGGTGTTTCCCAAGTTTGGCGGCTTGCTCGCGTCCGCGATCGGTCAGTTCCCCGTCGAACACCCGATGCGACAGCGTCCGGGTCAGATTCGCGACGTTCTCCCCATGCCGAGCCCACAGGATGTTCACCGGCGAACTATCGCACCATGCAGACGATGCGGGTCCCACCGGGTCAGGTTAATTCGGGCGGCGCCCAGTCGGGCCACTGTGGGACGCCGACGGGCCTTCCGCGCTCGTAGGTGGCGACCGGGCGAAAGGGTGTGCGCGCCAAGCTGTTGTCGTAGAAGCAGGCCTCATCCACGATCCCTCGGGCACGCGCGACCAGCGCCCACAGCCGCCGGTGGCGGGTCCTGATCTTGTCTTCGGGCACGTCATGGCCACCGCGGCGGACGCGATGAGCTACGCGGGCGACGCTCAGATCCTCCGGGATGAGCATGACGTGCAGCGAGGTGTGATAGCCGGCGTTTTTCGCATCGGTGAGCAGATCGAGCTTGTTCCGATGGCTGAAGACCGTCTCGGTGATGAACGACTCTCGGGCGATGAGTAGTCGCTGGCGCTCTTCCGCGGCGAGTGCAGCAGCCGCGTAGGCCTGCGCGCCCGCCGCGGCTGGCCATGTAGCCGCTGCGATCACATCGGCATTCACGAAGCTCAGATGGGTCTTCGGCTGGAGCACCCGCTCCACGAATGTCGATTTGCCGGCCCCATTCGGGCCTGCCAGAACGTAAAGGATCGGGACCCGATCCACTCAGCACCGTCCCCCTGGACTACCTTCGGCGGCCGCCATCATGACGTGGGAGCGGAGGCCGACCGGGCGATCACGCGGCCGTCGGCGTCGGCCTCCACCCAAGCCTCTCCTTCCGCCAGGAACTCACCCTCGAGGTCCAGCGCCTCGCGGGCCGCCTCAATCCCGTCACGCCATTGGACTCGCACCAGGGCCTGCTCGCGTCCGCCGATCGTGTCGTAGTGAGCCGCACCCGACAGCACAGCCTCGACGTCTCGGTGGCTGACGCCAGGCGTGACCTCGAACTCGCGACCTACTCGGGCCCAGTGGTTGATCTGCTGGGCTGCGCTTCGGCTCATGAGCGCGCCAGCGGTCTTGGCGGCTTCGTACAGGTCGGCTTCGACCCTGGTCGGTATCGTCCCCATCGGCGCTCCTTCAGCGTGTAGCACCATGCTACAAGACGCCCTCTGCGGTGCCATGGCCGTGCCGCCGAAGCCCGCGGACACCTGATGCAGCGGCACTCTAGTTTGGCGCCCGGTTCGACTGAGCGCGGGTGACGGCCGCACTGCCCGGGCGCAGACTCATGGCATGGGTCTACTCACGTTCGGCATCAACGTCACCCTCGATGGCTGCGTCGACCACCGCGAAGGCATCGCGGACGACGAGACGCACGCCTACTTCACTCGCCTCATGGAGGAGTCCGGCGGCATGCTGTGGGGCCGGGTCACCTACGAAATGATGGAGGGCGCCTGGCCGGCCGTCGCGCGCGGCGACGTCGAGGCACCGCCTGCGCTGCGCGAATGGGCGCTCAAGCTGGAGGCCACACCGAAGTACGTCGTGTCCGCCACGCGCAGCGACTTCCCGTGGCACAACAGCCACCACGTCGTCGGCGACCTGCGCACGGCCGTGCAGGAACTCAAGGATCGGACGCCGGATGGCCTGCTCGTCGGCAGCGTCACCCTGGCGACGGCGCTAGATCGACTGGATCTCATCGACGAGTACCGGCTCCTTGTCCACCCCATGATCGCCGGCCACGGGCCGACCCTTTTCGAGGGCGGTCTGCCCAGAACCCGACGCCTCGATCTCGTCGCGTCGCAGCCGCTCACCAACGGCGCGGTTGCAATGCACTATCGCCGGGTCGTGTGAGACCGGTCGAGTGAGGTCGGGGGCGTGAGGTCCGCGGAGCTGCGGCGGCGTCACGGACGACAAGACCGGGCGAGGCGTCCGCGGGGTGGTTGGCCGCTTTGGCACACGCGCGACGAGCGTGTTTGGCTCTTCTGATGGGGCCAACTGGCGGCAACGCTGGGGTCATGACGTGGCAATTTTGGATGACCTCGATCGTGATCACCGCGACGCCGGGCACGGGTGCGCTGTTCACCGTCGCCGCGGGCCTGTCGCGGGGCGCCCGCGCGGGTCTGATCGCCGCGGTGGGCTGCACGTTGGGGATCGTGCCGCACCTGGCGCTCGCCCTGTCGGGTGCGGCGGCCGTGATGGCGGCGAGCCTGGTGGCCTTCGACGTCGTGAAGTGGCTCGGCGTCTTCTACCTGCTCTACCTGGGGTGGGGGACCTGGCGCCAGCACGGCGTACTCGCCCCGCCGCAAGACCTCCCCGCCGGCAGCGCCGGCCCCGACGGCAAGCGCAGCAACGGCGCCCCCACGGCGCTGGGCACAATCCGCAGCGCCGTCCTCGTGAACCTGTTGAACCCGAAGCTCACGGTCTTCTTCTTCGTGTTCCTGCCGATGTTCGTCGATCCGAACGCGCCGGGAGCGGCGGCGCGCATGGCCGCGCTCGGGGTGGCCTTCATGGGGGTCACGGTGGGGATCTTCGCGCTCTACGGGCTGTGCGCGGCCTGGCTGCGCCGCTATGTGACCGGGAAACCCGCAGTGATGCGTACGACGAGCCGGGTGTTCGCGGGCTCGTTCGTGGCCCTGGCCGTCATGCTCGCGCTGACCCATCGATAGGTCGGGCCGCAACCAGCCTCGAGGGCGCGTCAACCCCGAATGATCGTCCCGAGCGCCTCGATGGCGCGCTGCAGGCGCGGGATGGGGTGCGGGCCGTAGCCGATCACGAGCCCGGGCGAACCAGGCGCGAAGCGGTGCTGCGAGAGCGGGTGAACACTCACGCCGACCGCGCGGGCGCGAGCGGCGACCTCGGCATCATCCACGTGCTCCGGCAACCGGACGAGCAGGTGCAGGCCGGCCGCGATGCCCTCGATCGTGCAGCCTGGCAGGTGCTCGGTGATGGCGGCGACGGCGGCGTCGCGGCGCTGGCGGTGCCGCAGCCGAAGCGACCGCAGCTGCCGCTCCAGCACGCCCGAGCCGATCAGCTGTGCCAGGGCGAGCTGCGGCAGCGCCGGTGACCCCAGGTCGGTGGCCCACCGCTTGCGCACCAGGTCGTCGTGCAGGTGCGGCGGCGCGATGAGCCAGCCCAGGCGCAGCGCCGGGGCGAGGACCTTGGACAGGCTGGAGATGTGGGCGACCCGGTCCGGCGCCGCGGCGTGCATCGCCCGGATGGGGGCGCGGTCATAGCGGTACTCCGAGTCGTAGTCGTCCTCGATCACCAGACCGTCCACCTCCTTCGCCCAGGCGAGCAGCTCGCCGCGGCGGTGCGGGGCGAGCGCGACGCCGGTCGGGAACTGATGCGCGGGCGTCACCAGGACCGCGCGTTCGTCGGTGTGAATCAGGTGGCTGACGGCCAGACCGTCCGCGTCGACGGGAATGGGGGTGAGCCCATCCATCCAGTAGCTCAGGTTGCGCCGGTTGCCGCACGCCCCTGGGTCCTCGACCGCGCAGGTGGTGATGCCTGCGTCGCGGAGCACCTGCGCCAGCAGGCTGAGCGCCCCGGTGACGCCGGCGGTGACGATCACCTGCTGAGGATTCACCGTGACGCCGCGGCTGCGGGCCAGCCACGCCGCCAGTGCGGCGCGCAGCTGCGGGGCTCCCTGCGGGTCGGCGTACCCCAGCTCGCGCGCGGTCGCCGTGGCCAGGACAGCCCGCTCAGCTTTCAGCCAGGCGGCGCGCGGGAACGCGCTCAGGTCCGGCATGCCAGAGGAGATGTCGAGCAGCTCCGGCGACTCTTCCCGCATCGCGCCGACCGGGGCGGGTTCGGCTGGCGGCAGGGTGAGCGGGGTGCCGGCGACCCTGGTGCCGCCGCCCTGATGGGCGACCAGCAGTCCCTCTTCGGCCAAGCGCTGATACGCCTGCGCCACCGTGCCGCGAGCCATCGACAACTCCGCGGCCAGCACCCGGGTCGCCGGCAGCCTCGCCCCGACCTGAAGACTCCCGTCCGTCATCGCGGCGCGCAGCTGCTCGACCAGCCACGACGTACGTCCTTTCCGGGGTGCCTGGTCGGGCGCGAGCTGGAGAAAACCGGAACCGGTCATTGGCCCTCCACCGTACGCCGGGACGGCCGCAGTCTCGTAGGCCAAACCGGCAGGACAGCCCCGCCAGCAGGGACTGACCGGCGCCGCCGCGGGATGAACGCGAGGGAAGCGCCCGGGCCCCGACGGGCATCCGTGGCGTGAAGTGTCATCAAGTGGTTGACAAGTCACACTACTCCGGCCAGCCTGGGGCCATGCGAACCATGACGCTCATCTCCGCGGCCACCGCCGCCGTACTCGCCGTCGGCCTGGCCGTCATCACCCACAACCGCGGCGGTGACGTGCCCGTCCTGGCTATGGCCGTCGGCGCCCTGGCCTTCGTCCTCGGGGCCTGGTGCGCACCGCCCACCCCGATCCGCGCGATCAGCGGGCCGCTGGCGCAGTGGCCGGCGCGGCTGCTGCGCACCAAGCAGGGCCAGCTCGTCGGCGGTGCGGTGGCGGCGCTGGTCGTGCATGCGGTCACCACCATGGGCGAGGGCACGTCCGTCATCTTCGGGATAGTCGCCGCGTTGGGGATCGGTGCGGTCGGGGGCGGGTTCGAGCGATCCGTCAGCGCCACCGCGCACGAGGCGGCGGAGAGGCGCGCCTGACCGCCCTGATCGCTAACGTGCCCGGCATGTCCCGACGCCTGCGCGCCGTCGCCCCGTCTGATCCCCCGCCGGACGCGCCGCCCAGCGGGCCGTCAAACGGTCCGTCGAGCCGCGCGTCAAGCCGCGCGTCGAGCGCTGACGGCCACGGCGAGAGCCTGTACGCCGTAGCCGCCGCCCATCGCGCCGCCGAACGAGCCGAGGCATCCCTGGCCGCGGCCGTTTACCAGGCGCGGCGCGACGGCCACACGTGGCAAGACATCGGCGCCGAGCTGGGGATTTCCCGGCAGGCGGCGTTCAAACGATTCGGTCATCCGGTGGACCCGGAGACCGGGGAGGAGCTTAGCTTGCAATCCTCGATTCCGGTCCTGGCCCAGGCGGAGGAGGCCATCGGCCTGCTGGCGGCCGGCGACCCCGACGCCGTACGGGCCCGAATGAGCTACACCTGCGCCCGGGCCATCACGCGTCGCGCCCTGGTGACCGTATGGCGCGAAGTCCTGGCCTCGGTCGGTGCGCTGGAGTCGTGCGCGGGTCACGTCGTACTGGAAACGGACGGCGCCGTACGCCGTACGCAGCCGGCCACACCAGGCGAGGCGACCGCGGTGCCCGCCATCGGCCGGCTCGTTCTGCACCACGAGGCCGGCGAGATGGTCGCGCGCGTGTCATTCGATCGGCATGGCCGCGTCAACGGACTGCTGATCGGTCCGCCGGAAGCCGAGCCCGCCTGGCCCTTCTGAAAGCCGTGGTTCTTCGGGGATGTCGCGCGGCGCAGGAGGCGCCTCTCGCACGCGGTCGGGCGTGGTGCACTTAGGTGGCCACCCGCAACCACACCGCCGAGCGGCCCGTCCATCTGAACCCCTCAGAGAGGGGACCAAACTAGATAATGCGCTGGCCAATTATCTAGTTTAGGCGATCTGTGAGGGCAAGCGGCGACCCGGCCGCCGGGTGCGCCCCGGCGGACACCCGGCTCACGCTCGCGGTGATCATGAGCCCCCAGGACACGAACCTCATGGGCACCTCGTGATGGCCGCGGTCGATCCCCAGCGATGGAGTACGGCGGCCGGTTCCGGTCACACTTGGGGCCCCGCGTACGTCAACGAGTCAGGGGTTGCCCACGTACTCGCCCCATGGTGGGGTCCATCATGGGCGCCCAGAGGCCAGGAGAAGCCATGACCCTGATCCAGGAGTTCGAGGCCGAGCGGGCCCGGCTGGTGCGGATCGCCGCGGGCGTGCTCGGCGACCGACACGAGGCCGAAGACGTCGTACAGCATGCGTGGTTGCGACTTCAGCGCAGCGACCCGACGCAGATCGCCAGCCTGCCCGCCTGGTTGACGACGGTCACGACGCGGCTGTGCCTGGATCGGTTGCGGGCGAGGATTCCCGAGCCGGTCGACCACACCGCTGTCGGGGCCCCTGGGACTGCGACGACGTTGGCCGGGGACCCGGGCGGCGGGATCGACCCGTTCGAGGAGGTCGCGCTCGCCGAGACCGTGGGCATCGCGCTGCATGTCGTGCTGGAGCAGCTGTCGCCGAGCGAACGGGTCGCGTTCATCCTGCACGACACGTTCGGCATCGAGTTCGACGCGGTGGCAGCGGTGCTCGACCGGTCGCCGGTCGCCGTGCGCAAGTTAGCTTCGCGGGCGCGCGCGAAGGTCGCCGCGCACCTGCCGGAGGGGCCGGCCGCCGACTGGGAGGTCGTCGACGCCTTCCTCGCCGCAGCGCAGGACGGGGACTTCGCGCGGCTGCTGCACCTTCTCGCGCCCGACGTCGTGGTCACCGCCGACGCCGCGGCCGTGGCCGTGGGCACCCCGCAGCGGCTGGCGGGTCGTGAGGCGGTGGCGGCCATGTTCGACGGCGCCGCGAGGGCGGCCCTGCCGGTCTTCATCGAGGGTCGGGCCGGGGCCGCGTGGTTCCACCTGGGGTCGGCGCGGGTGGCCTTCGACTTCACGGTGCAGGACGGCCGGGTGGCCGGCGTTGTGTTCCGCGCCGCACCGGAGGTCATCGCCGCGGTGTCGCGGCGCCGCGGCGGCCTGTCGGTCGAACCTGGTCGGCCGCGCGATGTCACGTTTGAGGACCGTACGTCGTCACCAGAGTGAGCGCCCATCCCGGGCGCCGGGACCTGCGAGGTTTCGCAGCCCCGTCGGCTAGCCACCATTCCAGCCCCACCCGTTGAAGGAGACTCCCGTGAAGACGATGACGTGCAAGCAGCTCGGCGGCCCGTGCGATCTGGCCCATCGCGGCGCGGACGCCGATCAGGTCATTAAGGCCCAGGATCACCATCTCAAGGAGGCGGTCGCCGCGGGTGACGCCGAGCACGCCGACGCGGCCGCCGCCATGACGGCTCGCTGGCGCAACCCCATCAAGGGGATGGGCTGGTACAGGGCTACGAAGAAGGCGTTTGCGGCGCTGCCCGAGGGCTGACCGCCACCAGCCCGCACCTTCTGAGACGAAAGGGCACCCGATGGCCAGCAGCGATCGAAGCGCCGCGGCAGGGCGAGGTCTGAGCAAGGCAGAGCGCGCCGCGGTCTCCCAGGCGGCGACCGAGGCCCGCAAGACGAAGGCCGGGAAGGACACCGAGCAGGACGTCCTCGACGCCATCGCGGCGATGGGGGACTCCGACCGTGCGATCGCCGAAGGTTTGCATGCCCTCGTGAAGCGGGTGGCTCCGGACTTGGTGCCGCGGACCTGGTATGGATTTCCGGCCTACGCCAAGAACGGCAAGGTGGTCCTGTTCTGGCAGTACGCCGGGAAGTTCTCGACGCGCTACGGGCACGTGGGTTTTCAGGACATCGCGCAGCTCGATGACGGCACGATGTGGCCGACCGCCTTCGCGGTGACCGAGTGGACCCCCGAGAACGAACAGGCCCTCGAAACGCTGATCCGCCGCGCCGTCGGGGAATGACGGCGCCCGGCTTCGGGTGAGGGAGCGCGGGCCGCCGCTTAAGCCCCGTCTTCGGTCGTCATGGCATTGAGGATGTCGGGCAGGGCGCCCGGGTCGGCCATGGTGAGGCGGGCAAGTTCGCTCGGCAAGAACCACCTCACGTCGTCGTGCTCCTCCGGTGCCAGGTTGCCAGGCTCCCCATCCCACGTCGTCACGACGAACGCGTGCATCTCGACCGATGAGGTCCCAACAGTCGGGGAACCACTCGCGCAGGGGATGGCGATGTCCCAGGAGGACCTGCCCTTCTCGCACGAGGAGAGCAACCGCGATCGAGGTCTGGGCGGGCACTGCGTCACCCTAGTGCCACGCCTGGTGCTCGATCGCCTCGGGTGGCTCCGCGCCGACGAGGCGGCGGGGAGCGGCGCGCCTGACCGCCCTGATCGCCAACGTGCCTGCTTCTTCGGGGATGTCGCGGCGCAGGAGGCGCCTCCTGCACGCGGTCGGGCGTGGCGGGCTTTACGTGGCCACCCGCAACCACACCGCCGAGCGGCCGGTGCCTTGCGGCTTGAGGAGCCCTTCGTCCTTCAGCTCGTTGAGCACGAGTCGGATGGTCGGGTCGCTGATTCCGGGTAGTGCGGCTCTGATGTCGGAGATCGCAAAGACTGTCGTTCCGTGCCGCAACACGTGCTCACGGACGCGTTCTGCCTTTGTGCCTCCAGTCCTATCGGCAGAGACGCCCTCGGCGAACCGCGCGTAACCGCGGGCGAGGAGCGTGCAGAAGTACGCCAGCCAGGGCCACGGGTCGTGGGCGTGATCGTCCCAATCGTGAGTCGAGTCGAGCAACGCCCGGCAGTAGTCGTCCGCAGATTCGGCGATGAGTTGTTCCAGTGACACGTAGCGGCCGACCCCATACCCGGCCTCAGCGAGAAGCGCGTTGGTCAACGCGCGGGCGACGCGACCATTGCCGTCGTCAAACGGGTGAATGATGAGCAGGTCCAGAACGAACAGGCCCACGAGCAGCACCGGGTGGTGGCGGTTTGCCTCGGTGGCGGCGACGTAGCGGTCGACAAGCTCGGCGGCATAGTGCTCGGTTCGGGCCGCGGGGACAGGCTTGAATCGGACCGTCTGAACTCCGTCCGGGGACCGGTCGACCACGAGGTTGTCGCTCTTTTTGAACGTCCCGCCGCTGGCCTTGGTGTCCGCGAACAACAGTCGGTGCAGATGAAGGAGCAGACCTACGTTGAGGGGACGCCACTCCTCGGCGAAAAGATAGTCGAGGGCGGCGCGGTAGCCGGCGAGCTCCTGTTCGCTGCGAGTGCGCAACTCGATGGGCTTGTTCGCGATGATGGCGGCGGCGCGGGTGCGGCTCTTGACGACGATGCCCTCAAGGGCAGACGACGACGTGATGCTCGCGACCCGAGCGCGGTGGGCCAGCTCGGTGAGGAGGTCGGGCACCTGGTGGAGGTAGAGACCCTCGCTGCCCTGACCTCGATCGATGTCACGCAAGGTCATGACCAGCGGCGCCGGCACCACGCCCAGGACTCGATCAAGGTCGACGAACGAGTGCACCTGAACCCCTCACGGACGGTCTAAACTAGATAATGAGCTCCTCAATTGTGTAGTTTAGACGATCCTTGAGGGCAAGCGGCGACCCGGGCCGCCGCGCGCCTGTGCGCCCTGTGGGAAGGCCGCGATACTGGGCCCATGATGCAGCTCAACGTTTTTGGTGAGGAGCTCCAGGAGTGCGGTCGTGACCCTGTCACGGGCTTCTACCGCGACGGTTGCTGCACGTGGGGGCCGCAGGACGTCGGCAGCCACACGATCTGCGCGGTGATGACGGCCGAGTTCCTGGAGCACCAACGCAGCATCGGCAACGACCTGTCCACGCCGATGCCGGCGTACGGGTTCCCGGGCCTGGTGCCCGGTGACCGGTGGTGCGTGACGGCGCGCAACTGGGCCCGCGCGCACCAGGATGGCAAGGCCGCGCCCGTGGTGCTTGCGGCGACCAACGCCCAGGTCCTGGCGATCGTGCCGCTGGCCGTGCTGACGTCGTACGCCGTGGACGTCCCCGCGGACCCGAGTTCCCTGACGCCCTGACACCCCGGCGCCGTGCCGCGTGCGTGACGTCAAAGACTCGACCCTCTGCGGCGGATGAGCATGGGCGGTCATCCCTGCAAGGTTCGGCTGGTGGCGGCCTCGACGAGCTTCTTGGCTGCGCGGAGGGCCCGGGTGCAGTCGTCTGCGGAGATGAACGTGGAGCCGTAGTGCGCTCCTGGTTTGAGGCGCACGAGCTTGGCCAGCTCCTTTCCCAAGGGGCCATCAGTACGACCCAGGACCCTCGCGGCTTCGGCGTGATCTTCCCCCGAGTAGCTGGTCCCGGTGGCAGCGATGCACACCGCGTCGGAGGCGGCGATACCCGCGAGGACGGCGATGCCCACAACCACGTTGTTGGCGCCGGGACCCTCCTCGCTGGCTGCGAGCTCGGCGACCTCGAGATATCTGGCGGCGATGATGCGTCGGTTCCGGGCGTCCGCAGATGTGCCCCGCCGTCGGCGTTCGGTGGCCATCAGGCGCTCCGCGGCTTGTGCGGTTCCCGGATGAGTGAGGACAGCGATTGCCCCGTCAGGAGGATGGCGTCGTCACGCCATGACTGGAAGAGGGGTTCCCCGGCCTCGGCGGCCCTTCTCAAGTCGGTGGGCGTTGTCTCGAGCCAGGACAGTGGGTTGCCGGTCCAATTGAACGCCCTTCCTTCGAGATCGGACAGCTGCTCCTCCCAGGTCTCCAGGTCGGAGGACGCGAGGCCCTCGGGCCGGACGACCAGAACGTCAAGGTCCGAGGCGGTGGAGGCATCCCCTCGGGCCACGGAACCGTAGAGCGATGCGTGAAGGGCCGGCACCTGCCACGAGCTGATGCTGTCGGCTAGTCGCGATCTGAGCAACGTGTCCGCCGAGGCGATCTCGAGGAGCGCTGGAACCAAGAGATGATCCCGGTTGAGGCGATACAGATTGGCTCGACCGGCTGGCTCGACGAGGACCAACCCCTGCGCGGCGAGCCGGAGCAAGGCTCGCAGAGTGGACGGATGACTGGATTCGCCCGCCAACTCGGCGACCCGACGCCCGGTGAGAGGCGCCTCCGTCCCGGCGAGCACGGCGATAGCCCCGGCGTCGATGGCCGGAAGCACCGTGGCGAGGGGGCGGGACAGATCCATCCGCTCAGTATGGACCAATAGTGGTCCATATGGATCATTTTTGGTCCATATGGACCGGCTTGCCGTCTGGCTGAAACGCAGCAAGCGCGCGGGGGTGGCCACGCTCACTTAGGGTGGGGCGAGCAAGCCACCGGGCGCGCCCGCCGGTGAACCGCGACGTGAGGGGCTGACTCTTGAGGCGGACGTGTCCCGAGTGCGGTGCCGAAAGCGCGCAGGGGGTCGTCTTCTGCCCCGACTGCGGCGAAATGCTCCCCGCCCACGATCGCGGCGCCGCCCCGCCGGGCCCGATCACTTCGCCCGTGAGCCCGCCGCCGACATCGGTCCCGAGCGCCGCACCTCCCGCTCCTCCCGTTGCCCCCGGCGCACGCCCGTCGGGCCCGTCCCGCGGGCCCGGACCAGGTGGTACGCCGCAGCCGCCACCCCCAGGACCCGTCATCCGGATCCCCGGGCGCCGCCGACCCGTGCCCTCAGCGACCGGCCAACCGGGCGGTTTTCCCGGCTTCCCCGGCTTTCCGGGAGGTCCGGGAGGGTCAGGCGGTCAAGGAGCCCAGGGACGCCCGGGACCCTGGGGCGGTCCCGGCGCAGGACCGCCCGGCTACCCGTTCCCGGGCGGCGGCGGCCGGCCCCGTCGTCGACGTGGCGGTTGCGGCACGATGCTGCTGCGCTTGCTCCTGCTAGCGCTCCTCATCCCCGCGCTGCTGATCGTGGTGCCGTTCCTGATCGCCAGCTGGGGCGGCCTCGACGGAGCGTCCCCGCCAAGCGCCGCCAGCACCACGGCCAGCTCCACTCTGACGGCTGCACCCTCGGCCGGTGCCGCCACCCCCACGTCACCCGTGCGACTCGACGCGACGGCGTGCCCCACCGCGCAGGCGCCGTACCCGGTCGTCGCCGTCGGGCCCCGCACCAGCTGCTCGTTTGCCGCGGACACCCGGCTGGCCTATGTGAACACCACAGCAGCCAGGACCTCCCCGACAGCCACGACGTCCCCGGCAGCCACGCCAGCCACGGCCTCCGGAACATCAGCGGGCTCCGGGCCAGCCGCGGCATCGGTCGCGCCCGTGCAACTGACCGTGTTCAGCGTCGCGAGGGGCGAGAACGTGTCGCTGACCTGCGAAGGGACGTCGGCGCTGGTGACCTGCGCCTCGACCGACGGCGCGAAGGTCTACCTCTCGACGCGCCCGCTGGGCTAGGGATCGGTCGCGAGCTCACGAGCCGGGTGATGTGGAACGTTCGTCCTGGAGCACGGTTGAACTGTGGCCTGCGCGGGCACAAGGGGGGTGAACACAGGCAACCCGAGACCCGGGCCGACGATGGAGCGCAGATGACGCAAGCACCCCCGACCAGCCCGTTGCCCGGCGAGGAGCCCCTGCCGGGGGTGTCCCCGGCGTACGGCGTACCGGCCGGGTCGCCCGACCTGACCACGGCGCAAGAGCAGGCGCATGGGCAGGCCGACCCGATGACGCCGCAGGCCACGACGCCGGGACAGGCGACGTTCGGGGTGCCCGCCTCGCCGGTGCCGCCGCTGGGTCCGCCGCCGGCCGCCGCCCCAGGCGCCTCCAGCGGTTCGGACGCTCCGCAGGACGACAAGGCCAAGTTGCTGCCGTTCTACCTCGTCTGCGACGTGTCCTATTCGATGGTCGAGAGCGGCGCGTTGGAGGAGTGCAACCGGATCCTGCCCTCGCTGGTGCAAGCCCTGGAGAAGGACCCCATCATCTGCGACAAGGTGCGCTTCGGGGTGGTCGACTTCTCCGACGACGCCCGCGTGCTGCTGCCGCTGTGCGACCTGCTGGAGCAGACCAGCCTGCCCAACCTGGTGGGACGCAAGAACACGAGCTACAAGGCGGCGTTCGACCTGCTCAAGGCCGAGATCGAACGGAACGTGACGCAGCTGAAGGCCGATGGCTACCAGGTGCACCGGCCCGCGGTGTTCTTCCTGTCCGACGGCGCGCCGACCGACCCGCCGGCGGAGTGGACGGCCAGTTTCGAGGCGCTCACGGCGTACGACAAGGCCAGCGGCACCGGCAACCGCATGTATCCGAACATCATCCCGTTCGGCCTGCAGGGCTGTGACCCGCAGGTGTTGCAGCAGGTCATCTACCCCAAGAACCCGCCGGAGCGGGCCATGCGGCTGTTCCTGGCAGAGCAGGACCAGACCCCTGCCTCCGCCGTCACGAAGATGGCCAAGCTGCTCGTGGCCAGCGTCATCCAGTCCGGCAGCGGGCTGGCGGCCGGCGGCACCGGAATCGTCCTGCCTAAGGCGGAGGACGGCGTGAAGTCTTTCAGCGCGGACGATGACGTCTTCCTCTGACCCGGTGGCCGGCGGCGACGACCCGTTGACGGGCGGCGACGACCCGTTGGCGGGCGGCGGCGACGACCCGTTGGCGGAGCCGGCGCAGATCGTCACGCGGTTAAGCCCGGACGGGGCCGCCACCGTAGGCCCCCGGCTGCCCGGGTCGGGCGCTGCGCCGACGACGGACCCCACGACCAAGACCGATACCGACTCGGACGCCGGGTCGGTCGAGGCAACGGCTGGCCCAGCCGACGCCGCCGCGGCCCCGCCGCCGGTCACGGCGGGCGCCTTCACGGCGTACAGCATTGGCGACCCAGGGCGCGCCTTCACCCGCACCCGCCCCGCGCCCGCCGTCGATCGCGGGGTGGTCCACGACACGGTGATCGACGCGGCGGTCATCTGCGACCCCGGCGGCACCGAGCGGCTCGTGCTGCGGGGGGCGTCCGGGCGGGGGCTGTCGCACCAGCAGTACGGCGACCCGCGGCAGGATGACATCGCCTACACGATCAGCCCTGACGGGGTACGCCTGGTCTGTGTTGTTGCCGATGGCGTCTCCTCCGGGGCGTGGTCGCACGTCGCGGCGCGGATCGCCACCGAGGAGGGCGCGGCGCACGTGGCGAAGCTGGCCGCGACCACGGACCCGGCGCAGATCGACTGGCACGGGGTGCTCACCCATCTCGCCGACCGGATCATCGATGCCGCCACCACCCTGCCGGGCGGCGCGGCTCTCTCGGTGGACGCCACCGCACCGCAGGTCGCGGCCGTCATGGCGACCACCATCGTGATCGGGGTCGTGGGCATCACGCCGGGCGCCGATGGCACGCACCGCCTCACCGTGGTCCGGCACGGCGACACGAGCGCCTGGCTCCTCGACGACGAGGACGGCTGGGTGGCGCTCGGGGACGTCAAAAACGCCGGCGCCGTGATCGCCGAGTCGGCGACCGCGTGCCTGCCGCTGGTGCCGGCCGACGCGCCGGTCGTGGTCGAGTCGACGCTGGGGGCGGATTCGGCGTTCCTGCTGCTCACCGACGGTATCGGCGACCCCCTCGGGTCGGGGCGCGGCGAGGTCGGGGCGGTCCTGGCGCGGCAGTGGGCTCGGCCGCCGCACCCGATCGAGTTCGCGGCGCAGGTGTGCTTCGGGCGCAAGACCTACGACGACGACCGCGGCGCCATCGGCATCTGGCCGGTGCAGGCATGACGGCCGCCCCGGGCGAGGTGATCCAGAAGTCGGCCCTCGGCGCCCTGGAGTACATCGCCGAGGGCGGCCAGGGTCGGATCTACCGGTGCCCCGCGCTGCGTCTTCCCGACTACGACGGGCCGTTGGCGTACAAGGAGTTCAAGCCCGGGCAGCTCTCCCCGGCCGGGCTGGAGGCGATCATCGGGGTGCGCAGCCGCCTCGACGACGCCACCCGCCGCCGACTGGACGCCCTGACCACCTGGCCGATCCGGCTGGTGACCGAAGGGGGCGTCATCGGGCTCCTGATGCCGCTGATCCGCGACCAGTTCGTGCACGTGGGGCCGTCCCTCACGGGGTCGCTGCTGCGTAAAGAGCGGGAGATCCAATACCTATTCCTGGCGGCCGAGCGGGTGCAACGGCTCGGGTTCCCGCGTGTCAACCTCTACCAGCGGTACGCCGTGTGCCTGAGCCTGGCCGAAGCGTTCGCGATCCTGGGCGCGAACAACGTGGTGTATGGCGACTTCAGTGCGAAAAATGCCCTGTTCAGCGTGGGTCCCGGCCGGCGTGACGCCGCTGCCGTGCTGGTGGACTGCGACGCCGTACGCGTCAAGGGCACGATGTCCGCCGTACCGCAGTTGAACTCCCCCGACTGGGAGCCCCCCGGCCAGGAGGGGCGCCAGCTGACCACGCAGACCGACCTCTACAAATACGCCCTGTTCGTGCTCCGCTGCCTGAGCCCGGGGCCGCAGGCGTCAACCGCTCGAGACCCCCGCCGCGTCGACGACATCCTCGACAGCCGCGGCCAGGCTCTGCTGCGCGCGGCGCTTGGCACCGACCCGTCGGCCCGGCCGCCGGCGACGGCGTGGGTGGACTACTTCGCGGGTCGGTTAGCTGCTAACGGCCCCCCACCGGCCCCGGTCGCTTTGGCCTCGGCGGCACCCGACGTACCGGTGGCGCGGGCCGACCCGGGAGGATGGCAACGTTCGCCGACGGGGGAATGGGTGCGGGTCCGACGATCCTGAAGGCCAGCAGTCTGGGGGAGCCATGACGAAGGCATCCCGAAGGCCAGCAAGGATCGAACGGCCGAACCGAGGACCAGGCCTTGCAAGAATGCATGCTGCATAGTTTGATGAGCTCGTGTCCCTGGACCCAGGCTCGCAGGACGAGGCCGACCTGCTCCGGCATGGGGCCAACGTGCTGCGGGCCCTGGCTCGCCACATCGACAGCGACCTGTCGTTTGCCGCGTTCGAGTCCCCGCTGGACCATTCCTCGGCCCGGGACACCCTCACGCTGTTGGCCTGGCACGAGCCGACCCCACTACCCGACCTGGAGCAGGCACTCGGGCTGTCGCAGTCGGCCGCTGTGCGGGTGGTGGAACGGCTCGTCGAGGCCGGCCTGGTGGATCGAGGGCGCCGAGGGGCGGGGGATCGGCGGGTGTGGCTCACGCTGACCGCTTCGGGACGCGCCGCCGCCGATGCGCTCACCAGCGTCGCGAGCGATCCGGTGATGGCGCTGGTCGGGCGCGCATTACCCAGCGCCCGCGGCCGAGCGGATTTCGTCCGCGCCCTAGACGCCATCGCCCGCGAGGCCGTGCGGGTCAGCCCGGCCCTGGAGCCGGCTCGTTTTTGCCGCACCTGCGCGGTACAGAACTGCCTGGCCGGGGGGCTTCCCTGCCCCAGCGCGCAAGCCTGTCACGAACGATCGGAGGGACTTCACCCATGAATCGCATCCCTGTGACCCCGCCGAGCGGGGGTCCGCGGCGCACCCCGTCGGGTCGACTGCGGCTCCTGCTGCCTGGTGTACTCCCAGGCGCCGGCCTCGCCTGCGCCGTACTCCTTGCCGCCGCCCTTGCCGGCTGCGCCGCCACCCCCACCGCCGACCCGACGGCCGCAGGATCCTCGACAGCCACGCCCAGCGCGACCAGCGCGACCAATGCGGCCAACCCGAGCCTGCCCGCCGGGGCGGTCGTCGAAGAGGAGCCCGGGGAACCCATCGGGATCGCCGACGTTGGCGGGAAGGCCTGGCTGGGGCTTAACGGCGCCGGACAGGTCCGCACCGGGGAGGGTGGGCGGGTCGCGGTGGGCTCGCACCCGCTCCGGCTCTCGGCGGCACCTGAGGGCGGAGTGTGGGTCAGCGTCTTCGGGGATGGCGCGCTGGTCCGCCTTTCCGCCCAGGGCACGGTGCTGCGCCGCGTACCGTTCGGTGCCACCGGACGCCCGGAAGGCATCGCCAGCAGCGGGTCCGAGCTATGGGTGGTCGACGAGCGCGCCAAAGAGGTGGCCAAGCTAGATAGCGGCACGGGAGCGCCCGTGGCCCGGTATCCGGTCGGCGCCGAACCGCGGCTGCTCGCCCTGGGCGAGACGATGGTGTGGGTGAGCGGGTACGGCGACGGCAGCCTCACCGGCGTACACCGTACGACGGGCCGCATTGGCCCCACCCGCGCCGGGGTCTGCCGTGGTCCGCAGGGTGTCGCGGTGGCCGCGGGGACGGTCTGGGTGGCCTGTACCGACGATCACGTGCTCCTCGCACTGTCCGCGACCGACCTGGCCGAGCTGGCCCGCTTCCCGCTCAAGGACGCGGATGCCGTGACGGCCAGCGGGAATCGGGTGTACGCCGTGGGGCAGAGTGGCCCGACTGTCCTGGTGGTCGACGCCGTAGGACGCGCGGAGCTGGGCCGGGTGCCGCTCGGCGGGTACCCCGCGGTGGGCGACGGCAACGTTGATGCGGCGGTCGTCGCTGATGCCCTGGTGGTCACCCATCCGGAAGCGCGACGCGTCTGGCGGGTGCCGCGCAGCGCCCTCCCCGCCTCCCCGTGACGCCCGCTGGGCGCCCCGGTCATGCTTCCATGCCGGTCCTGCGTCACGGGTCCCCCGCGACGGGATGCGGCACACGGGGCGAGCCCGGCGTGATGGCAGGCGCGTTGGGTGGCAGAGTCGCCGCATGGATGTGACCCTCCGATCGCCCGAGGTCGGCGACGCTGAGGCGCTCGGCGACTTGCTGAGGCGCAACCGCGCGCATTTCGCCACCGGTCAGCCAGTACGGCCGGAGGGTTACGACTCCACGGCCAGCCAGGCCACCGTCATCGCCGAGGCGCAGCGCGCGCGGGACAACGGAGCGGCGGCCATGTTCCTGATCGAGACCGATGGCCGGCTGGTGGGCAAAGCAGACCTGAACTCCGTGATCCGTGGGGCGTTCCAGTCGGCCAGCGTGGGCTATCTCGTTGACGAGGCGTACACCGGTCGTGGCGTGGCCACCGCCGCGCTGCGACTGCTGGTGCGCCATGCCTTCGACGCGCTGAACCTGCACCGCCTGCAGGGGGAGACACTCGTGGACAATCTCGCCTCTCAGCGAGTGCTCTTGAGCTGTGGATTCGTGCACTACGGCACCGCGCCGGACTACTTGCGGCTACAGGGTCGCTGGCAGACAAATGCGCTCTACCAGCTCATCAACCCGGCCTGGCGGGAGCCGGGGGGCACCGGCTAATCACCGGCTCCGCGTCACCATGGTGCGAGCCGGCAGGGGGTTCTCAGGGCCCGGCCGCAAGAGCCCTGAGGATGTCGGACAGGGCGTCCGGGCGGCCATTGCGTCACCCTAATCGCGACGCGTAGAGCCCTTGCTCTGAGCATGAAACTGACCCGGAGAGCGGTCATGCCGCCCTGGTCGAGCTTCGACGGCCGGTGCGGGGTCGCTGGGTGGTCGGACCTCCCGACGTAACTGTAGATGAATCCGTCTACAGTCACCTATCATCGCGAGCATGGCCGAAACGACAACGATCCGCATCAGCCGGGACACACATGCGCGAGTGACCCGGCTGGCGGCCGAACGACACGAAACGATCGACGAGACGGTAAGCCAGGCGATCCGGGCGCTTCGCCAGGACGCGATGGCGCGGGACCTTGCCGGGGAACTCACCGACGACGAGGTGTCGTGGCTCGATGCTGACGCCGGGTGATGTCGTCGAGGTGGATCTAGGGATGCCGGCCGGCAGCGAGGCCGGACTGCGTCGACTCGCGGTCGTCGTCACGGCTCGACGCATCCTGCGTGGCGGGCCGAATGTCGTTCAGGTCATCCCGCTGACCCGCACAATTCGGTCCGGCGGCTCGGAAGTGCTCATCGCGCCGGATGATGGCAACGGCCTCGACGGGCCGTCCGCCGCGCAGTGCCAGCATCTCAGGTCAGTCGCCACGACGCGGATCCAGCAGCGTCGAGGCAACGTCGGCCCGCTGGTCCTCGCCGAGCTTCGCGAAACCGTCGCGCTCCTGCTGGATCTCTAATCCGAAAATGGAAGGTGACCACACGGTTGGCCACGTCGTGAGGTGCGGGTTCGTGGTCAGGCGGCCGGGCTGAGGGTGACGCTGTAGCCCAGGGCGTTCAGGCCGCGGATGTGGTTACGGACGGCGCGTTGGGTGCCGACGCGGTTGGTGTAGT
>JAIUNK010000044.1 GCA_020161845.1 Actinomycetota bacterium | reverse complement strand
TCGACGGTCCACACGTCCCGGGCCACCACCAGATCCTGCAGATCTCATGCTGGACGTCCTCGGCGTCAAGCGAGCAGGGCAGTGACCTGGTGGCACCCGGGGTGCATCAGCGCTCCATCGGAGAACGCCGACACGAGAATGGTGGACCAGTGAGCGGGGGAGGCGGCGAGATGGTGCAGGCGGCTGTTGAGGCCGTCGGCACCGTCGTAGAGCTGCCCATGTCCGGTGGGGTAGAGGGGCTCTACCGGGCGGAATACCGCCATCTCGTCCGCTACGCCTACCTCCTGATGCGCGATCTGCCGGCGGCCGAGGACGCCGTCCAGGACGCCTTCATCGCGCTCCAGCGCCGCGGCATCACCGCCGCCGACGACGCGCGGGCCTATCTGCACGTCGTCATCCTCAACGCCTCCCGGGGCCGGTGGCGACGGGCGCAACGCGACCGGGGCCTGCGGCTGCGGCTCGTGGCGGGGGCGACGACGACCCAGCCGGCGGCCGACGCGGGTCTGCCGCGGGCCGAGCTCGTCGATGCGGTGAACCGGTTGCCCCGGCGCCAGCGGGAGGTCATCGCGCTGCGCTATTGGGCCGACCTGCCCGAGAAGGAGATTGCCGCGGCCCTCGGCATCTCGGTCGGAACCGTCAAGACCGCGGCGTCACGAGGGCTGGCCGCGCTGGCACGGGAGCTGCCCACGAACGAGACAGGAGGCCACCCATGAACACCGATCTGACCCGCGGCCTCGAGCGCGAGCTGCGCGCGGCGTACGACGCCACCGCCGCCTTGCACATTCGCGAGCCCGGCCCGCTCCCGAGCATCCCCCGACGCCCGCGGTGGGTCGCGCCCGCCGCCTCGGTCGCCGCCGTCGCGGTGCTGGTGGGCGGGGTGTACGCCGTGAGCCGCGGCGGCGACCCGCCGACCGCGCCCGCGGCGACGGCGACCACCCCGGCGACGCCGTCCCCGACCCCGACCTCGCCCGGCGCGCGGCGCTCGACGGCCCGCGACACCCCGGTCCCGGGTGGTGAGCGTATCGAGCTGGTCGGCCCCCTGGTCGTGCGTGAGGGCACCGGTACGGTCACCATCGATCTGGGGCCGCGACCGGCCGGGGCCAACGCGATCGCGCACGACCTGAGCTGCCTGACGGCCGGCAGCTGGGACGCCGGCCCGTTCGGGACGACGAGCTGCGACGGTCCGGGCCCAGAATGGACCGAGCCGACGCCGCTGAATGCGAGCGAGCAGGCCGCTGCCCAGCAGGTGTTCACCGTGACGGGAACGGGGCAGGTCCGGGTCCGGATGGGCTGGGCGAAGCGATCGGTCCAGCCGCTGGCCACCAACGCCCGAGGCGAGAGCTACGGCAGCATGGCGAACGGATTGGCGCCGGACCTCGTGCTGGTCGCGATGAAGAACGGTGGCAGCGGGTACGTTCGGCGTACCGATCTGGAACCGACCGAGCCGCGGAACACGCCGGGGCCGCCCATCACGACGAATCCGGCGCCGCGGACGATCCCGGTGTACGAGTCGGACGGCGTCGCCGTCATCGGCGAGTTCGGGATCGGGGGAGGGACCGTCGTGCCGCCTGCCGAGCCGTCCTGGTCTAGTCCGGGCGTTGCCCCATCACCTCCGGCCATGCCCGCCCCACCCAGCCCAGCAGCGAGCGCGACGACGTCGCCACCGCGCTGAGCGCCGCGTGGGATCCACCAGCCGGTGACCTGGGCCACCACCCGGAGGGCACCGGGGGTTTCGGTGGCAGACTGGCCGGTAGCAGGGCTCGCGGGACCAGGCCGCTGGATCCCGAGCCGCGCCGGAGGGGACGAGATGCCGCACCTGGTCGACGCCGTGATCGCCCGCACTCCCGAGGTCTTGCGGCAGGGCGCCCAGATCTCCGCCGGCCGCGCCGTACTGCTGCTCAACGACCGCCTGCGCGGCGACGTGGTGTCGCGGATCTTCCGCACCCCGGGCAACCCCGATCCCTACGCCGCCTACGAGCGGCTGCGCGCCCAGGGGCCGGTCGTCAAGAGCCCCCTCGGCCTGTACGCGATCACCGGCCACGCCCTGACCAGCGAGGTCCTGCGCTCCCGCTCGTACGGTGTGAGCCCGCCACCCGGCGCCGGGCCCAGCCACCTGGACTCCATCGAGCTGGATCTGTCGCTGCTGGAGCGGGATCCGCCCGACCACACCCGGCTGCGGCGGCTCGTGGCGCCGGCGTTCAGTCCGCGGCGGCTGGCCCAGTACGACGACCTGATCCGCGCCACCACCGCCGGGCTGCTGCGCGACCTGCCACGGGGTGAGCCGTTCGACCTCGTCGACCGCCTGGCCGGACCGCTGCCGGTGGCCGTGATCACCGAGATGCTGGGCATCCCGCCCAAGGATCGGGCGCACTTCCGGGAGCATGGCGGGGCCATCGCGGCCGTGCTGGACGGGTACCGCTCGGTGGGTCACCGGCGGCGGGTCCTGCGTGGTCAGCGGGAGCTGCACGGCATCTTCGAGCGGCTGATCGCGCTGCGGCGCCGCGAACCGACCGACGACATCGTCAGCGAGCTCGCGGCCGCCGGGCCCGCGGAGATCACGCCCGCGGAACTGCTGTCGCTGTGTCAGCTGTTGCTCATCGCGGGCTTCGAGACCACGGTCAACCTGATCGGCAACGCGGTGCTGGCCCTGCAGCGTCACCCCGACCAGTGGCGCCTCCTGGTGGCCGAGCCGCAGCGGGCCGGGGCGGCGATCGAGGAGACCCTGCGGTACGACCCGCCGGTGCAGGTCACCGGCCGCATCGCGCATCAGGACACCGAACTCGCCGGGCGTCACATCAGCCGCGGCAGCTATGTGGTGGCGTTCATCGCGGCGACGGGCCGGGACCCGGACGTGCATCGGCGCCAGGACGAGTTCGACGTCACCCGTACCCCCGATGCCGATCACCTCGCCTTCTCGGCCGGTGCGCACTACTGCCTCGGCGCGCCGCTGGCCCGGCTGGAGGCGGCGACGGCGCTGCGGGAACTCGCTGCGGCCTGCCCCGACCTGCGGCTGGCCGGTTCGGTCACGCTGCGGCCGACGGTGACCCTGCGCGGCCCGCTGCATGTCCCGGTCACCGCCTGAGGGCCACGGGGTTTCTGGCCCCGGCGGCCCTCCGATCGGAGCGCCAGCGGGGCTCTGACCCCCTCAGCACACCGACTGGAGCGCCAGCGGGGGTTGAGACCCCTTGAATCCGCCCCCTCAGCACACCGACTGGAGCGCCAGCGGGGCTCTGACCCCCTCAGCACACCGATCGGAGTGGCGTCGGGCGAGCCGAAGATCCGACCCGAGGCAACGGCCCGCCCGCCATGTCACGACTGACGCCCCATATGCCGCACTGGCGCCCCGCTTCAACGAGGGCGCCAGTCGGGGAGGTGGGGCGCCAGTCGAGGGAATGGGGCGCCCTCGGGAAAGTGGGGCGCCAGTCGGGGAGGTGGGGCGCCAGTCGAGGGAATGGGGCGCCAGTCGGGGGGAACGAGTGTGTGCGAGGGGCTACGCCGTACGGGGGGAACGGCGGGCCTCACTGCGGCGTACCACCGTCGCCATCCGCTGAATCTCCGCCACGTGCCCACAGAACGCCACCCGGCCGGCCTCGGTCAATGCCACCTCGACCCGGTCCCGGCCGGTGGCGTGGCGGGACCGCGACGACGTCACGTACCCCGCCCGCCGCAGCGCGCTCACGTGTTTGCTCAGCGCGGACTCCGAGACGTCGAGCTCCTCGCGCAGCCCGGCGAAGTCGCGGGACTCCACCGGAATCAGCAGCGCGCACAGGCGCAGCCGGGTCGGCTCGTGGACCAGGGTGTCGAACTGCGGGTGCGGCATCCTCCCATCGTGACAGCCCGGTTGCCGCTGCGGAAAGCGGGGGCCGTACGTCGTGAGCTGGGCGGTTGTGGCCAGCTGCCCACACCGGCCTGGCAACCGGCCGGCCGACGTCGTTGACTGGGAGCAGGTCCGGCGTCGGCAGGAAGGACGGCACAGTGCCCAGTACGGTCAAGGGAGTCATCGCCCGCAGCAAGGGCGCCCCGGTGGAGCTGGTCGACATCGTCGTTCCGGACCCCGGGCCAGGCGAGGCCGTCGTCACGGTCCAGGCGTGCGGGGTCTGCCACACCGACCTGCACTATCGCGAGGGCGGCATCAACGACGAGTTCCCGTTCCTGCTCGGCCACGAGGCGGCGGGCGTCGTCGAGGCGGTCGGCGAGGGTGTCACGGACGTGGCGCCGGGCGACTACGTGATCCTCAACTGGCGGGCGGTCTGCGGCCAGTGTCGGGCGTGCCAGCGGGGTGAGCCCTGGTACTGCTTCGCCACCCACAACGCCACCCAGAAGATGACCCTGACGGACGGCACCGAGCTGACCCCGGCGCTGGGGATCGGCGCGTTCATCGAGAAGACGCTGGTCGCGGCCGGGCAGTGCACCAAGGTCGACCCGGCGGCCGCCCCCGCCGCGGCGGGTCTGCTCGGCTGTGGCGTGATGGCCGGCATCGGGGCGGCCATGAACACCGGGAACGTGCGTCGCGGCCAGTCGGTCGCGGTGATCGGGTGCGGCGGCGTCGGGTGCGCCGCGATCGCCGGCGCGAAGCTCGCGGGCGCCACCCGGATCATCGCCGTCGACATCGACGCCAAGAAGCTCGATTGGGCCCGCGGCATGGGCGCCACCGACACCGTGAACAGCCGCGACGCCGACCCCGTTGAGGCGATCCAGCGCCTCACCGGCGGCTTCGGCGCCGACGTCGTGATCGACGCGGTCGGCCGCCCGGAGACCTGGAAGCAGGCCTTCTACGCCCGCGACCTGGCCGGGACGGTCGTGCTCGTCGGGGTGCCCACGCCCGACATGACGATTCCGGACATCCCGCTCATCGACGTGTTCGGCCGCGGTGGGGCGCTGAAGTCGAGCTGGTACGGCGACTGCCTGCCCACCCGGGACTTCCCCCTGCTCATCGACCTTTATCGGCAGGGCCGCCTGGACCTCGACGCGTTCGTCACCGAGACCATCGGGATCGGCGACGTCGAGGCCGCGTTCGACAAGATGCACCACGGTGAGGTGCTGCGTTCGGTGGTGGTCCTGTGAACGACACCGGCGGTACGTCGAGTGCGGCGCGCCCTTCGACCCCGATCGCGCACGGCATCACGTCGGGCACGTTCACCCTCGACGGCGAGACCTTCGACGTCGACAACAACGTCTGGGTGATCGGCGATGCCAACGAGTGCATCGTCCTCGACGCGCCGCACGACGTGGACGCGATCCTGCGCGTCGTCGGCGATCGCGAACTCAAGGCCATCGTGTGCACGCACGCTCATGACGATCACGTCCGGGTGGCGCCGCAGCTGCGCGACCGTACCGGCGCCCCCATCTGGCTGCACCCGGCCGAGAAGCCGCTGTGGGAACTGACCCATCCCGGCCTGACCTGGGATGCGGACATCGACGACGGCCAGGTCATCAAGGTCGGCGGGGTGGCCTTGCGGGCCATTCACACCCCGGGGCACGCCCCGGGCGCGCTCTGCTTCTATGCCCCGGATCTCGACGTCCTGTTTTCCGGGGACACGCTGTTCCAGGGCGGCCCGGGTGCCACCGGCCGGTCCTTCAGCTCCAAACCGCAGATCGTGGAGTCGATTCGAGAGCGCTTGCTGGTGTTGCCGGAGCACACCACCGTGCACACGGGCCACGGGGACTCCACGACGATTGCCGCGGAGCGGGACAACATCTCCTGAGGATCCGTCTCGACACCCCACGTGGTTGATGCCGCCTTCGGAGGCGACGCCACCCGCGTGGTTGAAACACCGTGTGGTAATCCAGTAGTCTCGCACTATGCGACTTGAGGTTACCCGGAAGGCCGGGCTCGCGGTGCGGGCGCTCGCCGCCCTGGCGCCGCCCGGGAACCGGGTCAAGGCCGGCGAGCTGGCCCTCGCCCTCGACACCACGCCGGGGTTCGTGCCCCAAGTGGTCGGGCCGCTGGTCAAGGCGGGCTGGGTCCGGTCCATCCCCGGCCCGACCGGCGGCTATGCGCTCACGGAGGAGGCCGTTGGCCGGTCGGTCCTCGATGTCGTCGAGGCCATCGACGGCCCCACCGACACGGGCCGCTGCGTCCTCGAAGGGCACCCGTGCGGAGCCGCCGGGACGCCCTGCGCGCTGCACGCCGCCTGGGCCGACGCGCGCGCCGCGCTGACGACCATGCTCGCCGCCACCTGCGCCGTACCGCCGTCCGCCGGCACGCACGCTGGCCGCCCCGGCGCCGCCACCCCCGCCCACCAGTCCGCGTAGGGAAAGGACCCCATCATGCCCGTCGACACCGCCGCCACCCTCGGCGAACTCGTCACCGCCGATCCGCGCCGCAGCCGGGTGCTGCAGGACTATGGCCTGGACTACTGCTGCCACGGCGACCGGAGCCTCGACCAGGCCTGCGCGGAGGCGGGCCTGCGGTCCGCCGAAGTCGCCGCCCGGCTCAACATCGCCGACCCGCGGCCGGCGCCGTGGCGGGAGTACGACGTGGCCGAGCTTGCCGAGCACATCCTGGCGGCGCACCACCGTTATCTGTGGGACGAGATGCCCAGCCTGGGCGACTTGGTCGACCTCGTGGTGCGGGTGCACGGGGAGAATCACCCCGAACTGCGTCAGGTCGGGGCCGACTATTATGCGCTGATCACCGACCTGACCAGCCATCTCACCAAGGAGGAGCAGATCCTCTTCCCCTCGATCATCGCGCTGGGCACCCCGGGGGCGCAGCCGGCCTTCCCCGGCAGCCTGCGCGGCCCGATCACGCAGATGCTGAGCGAACACGACACCGCGGGCGATCTGCTGCGTGGCATCCGCGCCGCCACCAAGGACTTCACGGTGCCGGCGGACGCCTGCGCGTCGTACACGGCGATGCTGGCGCGACTGGAGCGCCTCGAGACCGATCTGCACGAGCACATCCACAAGGAGAACAACGTGCTCTTCCTGCGGGTCCTGGACCTGGAGTCCGGTGCCGCCTAGACCCGACCAACGACGTAGTCCTGCGGGCACATCGGGGGCCTGTCCACCGCGCTGAAGGGCACTGCCCGGGGGCCGCCTGCGCACGGCGCGGCCGGCCGTGCGACGCAATCGTTGCCCAACCGAAGCCGCCGATTTGCGCTGACCCAGGTCACAGGCGACCTAAGCAGCGTGTACCCTCGCCAACACCGGGACGGGCCTGGCCCGTCCCTCGCGTCACCGCGGGTGTCCATATCTTCGCGGGGCGTGGGGTTCCGAAGCTCGAAACCCTGGCACGCAACGCGCGAGGAGACACGATGACGCACGGGTCGACCCCCCTGCTGGAGATGAGCCACGTCGACAAGCACTTCGGCGAGTTGCATGTGCTGCGGGACATCAACTTGTCGGTCGCCAAGGGCGAGGTCGTCGTCGTGATCGGCCCCTCGGGGTCCGGCAAGTCGACCCTGTGCCGCACCATCAACCGCCTGGAGACGTTCGAGTCCGGCTCGATCACCATCGATGGCCAACCGCTGCCCGAGGAGGGCAAGGAGCTGGCCCGGCTGCGCGCCGAGGTCGGCATGGTGTTCCAGAGCTTCAACCTGTTCGCGCACAAGACGATCCTGGAGAACGTCACGCTCGGCCCGATCAAGGTGCGCAAGATGGGCCGCGCCGAGGCCGAGGCCAAGGCGATGAAGCTGCTCGAACGCGTCGGCGTCGCGCAGCAGGCCGCCAAGCTGCCGGCCCAGCTCTCCGGCGGCCAGCAGCAGCGGGTCGCGATCGCCCGCGCGCTGGCCATGGACCCCAAGATCATGCTGTTCGACGAGCCCACCTCGGCGCTGGACCCGGAGATGATCAACGAGGTCCTCGACGTCATGACCAACCTGGCCAAGAGCGGGATGACGATGGTCGTGGTCACCCACGAGATGGGCTTCGCCCGCCGGGCCGCCGACCGGGTGGTCTTCATGGCCGACGGCCAGATCGTCGAGGAGAACACTCCCCAGGAGTTCTTCACCAACGCTCAGAGCGCCCGCGCCCAGGACTTCCTGGCCAAGATCCTCACCCACTAAGACCCACAACCGACACGGCGTACCGCCTGTTCATCACCTGGAGGACCGCACATGACCGCACGACGGATCGGCGCCGCGATCGCCGCCACCGCCGCTCTCACCCTCGGCCTCGCCGCGTGTGGGGGTTCCAACGACGCCGGCTCCACCGGCACGGCCGGCAAGAAGATGAAGATCGGCATCAAGTTCGACCAGCCGGGTCTGGGGCTGAAGCAAGGCGACAAATACACGGGCATGGACGTCGACGTCGCCCGCTATGTCGCCAAGAAGCTCGGCACCGACGAGAAGGACATCTCCTGGGTGCAGGCTCCCAGCGCGCAGCGCGAGACGCTGCTGGAGACCGGCCAGGTCGACATGGTCGTGGGCACGTACTCGATCACCGACAAGCGCAAGGAGAAGGTCGCCTTCGCGGGGCCGTACTTCATCGCCGGGCAGGACCTGCTGGTGCGCGCCGACGACACCTCGATCACCGGCGTCGACAGCCTGGCGGGCAAGAAGCTCTGCTCGGTGAAGGGGTCCACCTCGGCCCAGCAGGTCAAGGACAAGGTGCCGACCGTCAACCTGCAGGAGTTCGCCACCTACTCCGAGTGCGTTTCCGGCCTAGTCAGCAAGGCCGTCGACGCGCTGACCACCGACGACACGATCCTCGCCGGCTATGCCGCGCAGGACCAGTACAAGGGCAAGCTCAAGGTCGTCGGCAAGCCGTTCAGCAAGGAGCGCTACGGCATCGGCCTCAAGAAGGGCGACAAGGACATGTGCACCAAGGCGACCGACGCGATCAAGTCGATGATCAGCGACGGTTCCTGGAAGAAGGCCGTGGACGACAACCTCGGCGCGGCGAACTACAAGCCTGGGGAGGGCAACCCGCCCACCCCTGACGCCTGCGCCTGATCCACACCGATCGGGCGGGGGTGGGGCCGGTACGCCGTGCGCGGCCGGCCCCACCCCACCCGACGTACCGCCCGCATCCCACGCAGTGGAAGGTTGAGCATGGGAGACATCCTCGCGACCTATGACATCTGGGGCGCCATCTGGGTGACGATCCAGCTGTCGGTCCTGTCGGCCATCGGCGCACTGGTGGTCGGCACCGTGGTCGCCGTGCTGCGGATCTCGCCGGCGGCGGTGCTGCGCGGGATGGGGACCAGCTACGTCAACATCTTCCTCAACTCCCCGCTGACCCTGCTCATGGTGCTGTCCGTGCTGGGCCTGAGCTTCATCCTCGGGCTGCAGATCAGCGAGGACTTCGCCCAGAACGCCTACTGGTGGGCGGTGGTGATGCTCTCGCTCTATCACGCGGCGTTCGTCTGCGAGGCGCTGCGCAGCGGCATCAACACGGTCCCGACCGGGCAGGCCGAGGCGGCGCGGGCCATCGGGTTGACGTTCGGTCAATCGCTGCGTGAGGTGATCCTGCCGCAGGCGTTCCGTGGCGCGATCGCCCCGCTGGGCTCGACGTTCATCGCGCTCATCAAGAACACCACCGTCGCGGCCGTCATCGGCGTCAACGACTCGGCCGGGCTGCTGTCCAAGATCACCGAGAACGAGGGGGCCAGCATCGGGGTCTTCATGATCTTCGCGCTGGTCTTCGTGGTGCTGACGCTGCCGCTCGGGGTCGCCTCGACCAACCTGTCGCAGCGCCTGGCGGTGAAGCGATGAGCGCGCAGGCCGTCCTCTTCGACGCCCCCGGCCCGCGGGCCCGGCGGCGCAACCTGATTCTCACGATCGTCGGTGTCGTGTTGACCGTGGTCGTGGCCTACCTCGTGGGCGCGCGGATGGCCGCGACCGGCCAGCTGGAGCCGTCCCTGTGGACACCGTTCCTGGAGCCGGGGGCCTGGACTTCCTATCTGATCCCGGGCCTGATCGGCACGCTCAAGGCGACCTTCTTCTCGGTCATCCTCGCCGGGATCTTCGGCCTGCTGTTCGGGATGGGCCGGCTCTCGCCGGTCCGAGCGGTCCGGTGGGTCTGCGGCATCGTGGTGGAGTTCTTCCGCGCCGTCCCCGTCCTGCTGATGATGGTGTTCGCCTACTTCGGCGTCTTTGCCCGGGCCGACTGGATACCCAACGACCAAGCCCCGCTGGCGGCCGTTGTCACCGGCCTGACGCTCTACAACGGCGCGGTCATCGCCGAACTCGTCCGCTCCGGCGTCGACGCCCTGCCGCGGGGCCAGTCGGAGGCCGGCCTGTCGATCGGCCTGACGCCACAGCAGACGCTGAACCTCATCCAGCTGCCGCAGGCGCTGACGGCGATGCTGCCCGCTCTGGTCGCGCAGCTCGTCGTCGTGCTGAAGGACTCCGCGCTGGGGATCGCGGTGACCTATCCCGACCTGCTGAACTGGGCTAAGACGCTGGGGTCGGCGTACGCCAACACGGTGCCCGCCTATCTGGTCGCCGGGGCGCTGTTCATCATCCTCGACTACGCGCTGATGCTGCTGGCCCGCTGGTTGGAGCGGCGTCTCAAGCGACGTGGCGCGGCCGGCGTTCTGGGTGCGGACCCGCTGATCGTGCAGGGCCTCGCCGAGCCGGGGGTGCCCGCCGCCGACGGTCTGCACCGCGCCGAGGACGGGGTCGAGCACGCCGTACAGCGCGCCCAAGACCACCGCGCCGCCCGCCGCCAGGACATGTAAGCGTCCAGGCGGGCCGGGTCCAGGCGGGTTGGGGCCCTGGCGAGGCGAGTCAACCAGGGCTAGTGACCGGCGGCCGCTCCAGCCGCGGACTTCGTGATGACCGCGCAGGCGATCCGGGCTCCGGCGTCGCCGGCCTTCTTCGTCTCGGCGTCCGCGCCGCCCGCGGCGTACCGGGTCGGGATGTTCGCGTAGTTGTCCGGGCCCGCGTGCACGAGCAGGCTGATTCCGCCCTCCTGACCCAGCTGCGCCTCGGTGAGCCGGTCGGTCTCGGTGGACAGCATGGCCGTGCCGTCGCGCAGGACGTAGAGCGAGGGCAGGTCGCCCGCGTGCTCCGGGTGCGCGGCGCCGCCGCCGGCCAGGTGGCCGCCCGCGGACAGGAAGTTGCCGGTCGTGCCCGGGTTGGCCGGGTCGGCGGAGTTCGGCTCGCACTTGCCGACGGCGTGCAGGTGCAGCCCGTGGAAGCCGGGCGGCATGCCGGTCCCGCTGACCTGGATGGTCAATCCGTGCGCGCCCTTGCTCACCGACACCGTGCCGAGCTTCTTGCCGGCCGGGTCGACGATCTCGCCCCCGGCCAGCGCGGCCGCGGCACTCGCCGTACCGCCGCTCGCCGCACCGTGCCCTCCCGCGGCGGCCTCGCCGGTCTGCCAGGGTGCCTTCCCGTCGGTGATGAGGGAGGTGTTGTCTCGCCCGGCGCACCCGGCGGTGAGCAGCGCGGCGATGGACAGCACGGACAGGGCCGGCAGGACGGTACGGCGCATGGTTCCTCCTCGACGTTAGGACCCACCCTGAACGACGCGAGGGCACTGGACCAATCCGGGCGACGCCACGCGAGACGACCGGCCCGCGCCTGCGCCGAATGGCCGTCGACCGGGCGAAGACCGGCCGATCCACGCCCCCGGCCGACCAGCGCGCCTGGGGATCTTGCCTTTTCGAGGACTACCTGTCATTTTTACACATGACGTGTAGTAATCAGTCAGGAGCCCGACACCATGGCACCGTCCGCTCGCCCCGGCCCACGCACCGACGCCCCACCCCCCGATGCGACCGCACCCACGTCCGCCGCCCGCGGCGGCATCCCACGCGTCGATCGGCGCTGGTGGATCGCCCTCGCTGTCGTCGTCCTCGGCTCGTTCGCGGTCTTGGGCTGGATGGGGATCAAAATCGACCAGGAGAAGCCGCCGATCCCGGCCGCCGTCACCGACACCTCCGGGCGCACCGTGATGACCAGCGAGGACATCATCGGCGGCCAGCAGGTCTGGCAGTCAATGGGCGGCCAGGAGATCGGCTCGGTCTGGGGGCACGGCGCCTACGTCGCTCCCGACTGGACCGCCGACTGGCTGCACCGCGAGTCGGTGCACCTCCTCGACGGCTGGGCGACGCAGCAGGGGGCCGCCTCGTACGCCGCCGCGACCCCCGAGCAGCAGGGCGCGCTGCAGGCTCGCTTGAAGGAGGCGATGCGGACCAACACGTACGACGCGGGCGCTGATCGCATCACGCTGAGCCCGGACCGCGTCGCGGCGTACGAGGCCAACGCCCGCTATTACGCCGACCTCTTCCGGGACGGGCATGAGCAGTACGCCATCCCGAAGGGCGTCCTGACCGACCCCGCCAACGCCAAGAAGATGGCCGACTTCTTCTGGTGGACCAGCTGGGCGGCCTCGACCAACCGCCCCGGCGACGCGGTCACCTACACCCAGAACTGGCCGCACGAGCCGTTGATCGACAACGTCCCGCCCGCCGACAACGTGGTGTGGAGCCTGGTCTCGATCGTGATGCTGCTGGCGGGCATCGCTGCCCTGGTGTTCTACCACCGGCTCAACGACGCCCGCGAGGAGCACGACCCGGCCTCCATCCCCGAGAACGATCCGCTGCTGGGCTACCGATCGACGCCCAGCCAGAAGGCCACGTTGAAGTACTTCTACGTCGTCGGCCTGCTCTTCGTCCTGCAGATCGCGATGGGCATCATCGGCGCCCACTACGGCGTGGAGGGCGGCGCCCTCTACGGGATCCCGATCGACCAGATCCTGCCCTATGCCGTGGTCCGCACCTGGCACACCCAGCTCGGCATCTTCTGGATCGCGACGGCATGGCTGGCCACCGGGCTCTACGTGGCGCCGGCGGTCGGCGGCAAGGAACCCGCCTACCAGCGGCTCGGCGTGAACGTCCTGTTCGTCGCGCTGATCGTCGTCGTGCTCGGCTCGATGGCCGGCGAATGGCTCTCGATGATGGGCAAGATGGGCCACGGCAATGCGGTCAACTTCTGGTTCGGCACGCAGGGCTATGAGTACGTCGACCTGGGTCGGGCCTTCCAGATCGGGCTGACGATCGGTCTGTTCCTGTGGTTCGCCCTGATGTGGCGCGGCACCGCGCCCGCGCTGCGCCGCTCGAAGCGGGCCGAGAAGATCCTGGCCTCCGCCGACGCGCCGCTGGCCGCCGGCACCAACCGCCAGCTCGTCGCCATGTTGCTGCTGAGCTGCCTGGCCATCGCCGGCTTCTACCTGGCCGCCTTCGGCATCGGCCGCAGCACGCACCTGTCGATGGCGGAGTACTGGCGCTGGTGGGTCGTCCACCTGTGGGTGGAGGGCTTCTTCGAGGTCTTCGCCACGGTGGTCATCGCGTTCCTGTTCAGCCGACTCGGCCTGATCCGGCCCGCGGTGGCGACGACGGCCGTGCTCGCCGCGACCGTGATCTTCCTCGGCGGCGGCATCATCGGCACCGCGCACCACCTGTACTTCTCCGGGTCCCCGGCGCCGGTCATGGCGCTCGGTGCGACGTTCTCCGCCCTGGAGGTGGTGCCGCTGGCGCTGATGGGCTTCGAGGCGATCCGGCACCTGCAGCTGCTCAAGGTCCGCGAGTGGGTGGCCGGCTACAAGTGGGCGATCTACTTCTTCCTGTCCGTCTCGTTCTGGAACATGCTCGGCGCCGGCGTCTTCGGCTTCCTCATCAACCCGCCGATCTCGCTGTTCTACGTGCAGGGTCTCAACCTGACTCCGCTGCACGGGCACACGGCACTTTTCGGGGTCTACGGCATGCTCGGCATCGGCCTGATGCTGTTCTGCGTCCGCTCGCTCACCCCGGGCCGGGAGTGGAACGACAAGCCGATCGCGTTCGGCTTCTGGTGCCTCAACATCGGCCTGCTGATGATGGCGCTGTTGAGCCTCCTGCCGCTCGGTCTCGCGCAGGCCCACGCCAGCGTGCAGGAGGGGCTGTGGTACGCCCGCAGCGCCGAGTTCCTCTACACCCCGACCCTGACCGTGATCCGCTGGTTGCGGGTGCCGGGCGACACGATCTTCGCGATCGGGGCGCTGGCCATCGGCGTGTTCATGGTCGGCCTGCTGACCGGGCACTCGGTCAAGGACCGCGGTCGGCTCTTCGAGCCCGGCTCGCTGCGCGCGCAGCCCGGGACGTCGGCCGAGGAGGACGAGTTGGCGGGCTCCCGCTGACGGCCCCTCCCGCTGACGGCCCGTCCTGCTGACGGCCCGTCCTGCTCACGGCGAAGGGGGAGAATCGGTCCCGTGATGCAGAGCTCGCGAACCGACCCCACGTACGCCGTTGCCGACTGCGGCGGCACCTTCACTCGCCTGGAGATCTGGCGCGGCGCGCAGCGCGTCAGCGCAGAGAAGCTCGGCTCCGCCAACACGGCGAGCATCTCTGCGGAGCAGGCGCGGGCGGTCTACGCCGACGTGGTAGCGCGCGTGGCGGAGCACGAGGTGGCCGAGACGTACGTCGCGACCGCCGCGTTCGACGACACGAACGCGGCGGGGCTGGCGCAGGAGTTCGTTGAGCTGGCTCGGGAACACCGGTACTCCGGGCGGATCCACGTCGTCAACGACGCCGCGCCCCTGCTGCTCACCGGGGAGGCCGGCACCGAGACGGTGGCCTCGATCATCGGCACGGGCAGCGCGTTCTGGACCCGCGACGACGCCGACCGGCTCGCCCGGATCGGCGGCGTCGAGTGGCTCGGCAGCGACGAGGGGGCGGCCGCCGACCTGGGCAAACGGGCGTTGGTCGCGATGGTCCGCGCGGCCGACGGCCGGGCCCCGGCGACGACGATCACGGCGCGGGCGGGGTATGACGACGCGGGTGCCCTTGAGCTGGCCCGCGAGCTCGGCGAGACGGCGCACCCCAAGCAGGGGCTGGCCGCGTTGGCGAAGGCGGTCACGGCGGCCTGGGTCGAGGACGACGACGAGGTGGCCGGGGGCATCGTGACGGCCGCGGTGGCCGACGTCGAGGTGGCCTTGGCCACGGCCGCCCGGCATCTGTCCGCGCCGGCCGCGGCCACCTGGGTCTTCTGCGGCGGGCTGATCAGCGGCGCGGCGCAGTACCAAGCCCTCGTCCTCGCCGCGGTCGACCGGGTCTCCGGCGGGGCCACCGACGTTCGGGTGGTCAGCGACGCCCTGGAGCTGCTGCGCTCGTGCGCCGCCCACGGCTGGGCCGACCGGCTCGGCGACCGCTATCGCCGGACGGTCACGGCGTAGCGCCCGCTCTCAGCGCGCCCGGACCAGGCGCAGGGTGGCGATCTGGAACGGGCGCAGCGCGACATCCCAGCGGTCCTGGGCGAGGTTGCCGTAGCTGCCCGGCGCCACCCGGCGCACCGCGGGCGCCAGCGGCCCGTCCAGCGGGTCCTCCAGCAGATCGCAGGCGATCACGTCGGCCACCGGGAAGGGCGCGGAGATGCGCGCCCGCGCCCGCCCGCCGTGCCCCTCGTACAGCCGCACGATCACGTCTCCGCTGCGGTCGTCCGCGAGCTTGACCGCCTCCACCAGCGCGCCCTGCTCCGAATACACCCCCACCAGCGCAGGCGGCGGCGTCGTCGCATCCCCGCGGACCACCCGTAGCGGCAGGTTGAGCGCGTAGGCCTCCCGGATCGTCGCCGGGATGTCGCCCGGCGCGAGGGCGTAGGTGAACTCGTGGGCGCCGGCGTCGGCGCTCGGGTCGGGACCGTTGGGGGAGCGCAGCAGCGTGAGGCGCACCGTGGTGACGCGGCTGCCGTCGGCGGCCACCGATCGGGTCACGTCGTGCCCGTACGTCGAGTCGGTGAGCAGGCCGATGCCGAACTCCCCGCCCCCGGCGCCCTCGCCGACGTGGATCCAGCGGTGCGCGCAGGTCTCGAAGCGGGCCCAGTCCCAGGAGGTGTTCTCGTGGGTGGGGCGCTGGATGTGGCCGTATTGGATCTCCGAGCGCGCCACTTCCGCATGGACGGCGAGCGGGAATGCTGCCTTCAGCAAGCGCTCCCGCTCCTGCCAGTCGATGCGGCAGTGCACGTCGAGGCGTGGCGACCCGGCCCGCAACGCGTAGGTCCGGGTGATCGTCGAGGCGCGGTAGCGGGTGATCACCTCGAGCTTCGCCTCCAGAGGGTGCTCGGCGACGACCCGGACCGACTCGGCCTCGCGAAGATCCTCGCGGGTGTTGCGGTAGTGCCGGTCGAGGTCCCAGGCGTCCCAGTCGTTCGGGATGTCGGGATGGACCTGTAGCAGGTCGCCGACCTCACCGGGAGCCAGCAGCTCGCGCGGCGCCAGCCCCGCCAGGTTCGCCGAACCGGCCGGCTCGCGCAGATCGAGGTACGACGTGAGGGCGCCCCGCACGAACGCCACCCGGGCCGCGCCATTGACCAGCACCACCGTGTCGGCGTCCGGCCGCTCGACCGTGACGGTGTGCACCCGCGGGGATTCCCGCAGCGTTCCGGCGGCCAACGGCGGCGCGACCGCGAACGTCGGCCCGTCCGGCCCGGTCACCACCTCGGCCCGCAGCACCGGCGCGGCGTTGAGCACCCACCGGCGCGCGGCGGGACCGCCGGCCAGGCCGGCGGAGGCGCCCGGAGCGCTTGCTCCAGGAAGCGCCCTCGCGGCGGTCCGGATCAGCGCCTGAAGCTCCGCGGCCACCGCCGCATAGGTCTCCTCGGCCTCGCGATGCACCCAGGTGATCGAACTGCCGGGCAGGATGTCGTGGAACTGCAGGGTGAGCACAGCCTTCCAGAGCCGGTCCAGGTCGTCGTAGGGATAGCGGTATCCCGCGCCCTCGCCGTCGGCTCCCTCGCGGCCGTCGCCGATCCCCCGATCGTCGCCGAGCCCGCCGCCGAGCCCGCCGCCGAGCCCGTCGCCGAGCCCGTCGCCGAGCCCGTCGCCGAGCCCGTCGCCGAGCACTGCGGCGGTCGCGCACCAGAGCTCGGCCTCCCGCAGCAGGTGTTCGCAGCGCCGGTTGCCGGCCTTGGTGCGGGCCTGCGTGGTCAGCGTGCCGCGGTGCAGCTCCAGGTAGAGCTCGCCGGACCAGACGGGCGCGGCCTCGCCGTATTCCTCCCGCGCCGCCGCGAAGAACTCGTCGGGTCCCTCCAGCGCGATGCGCGGCACCCCCGCCAGGTTCGCCATCCGGTGGTAGCGCCCCAGCATCTCGCGGGTGGGGCCGCCGCCGCCGTCGCCGTAGCCGTACGGGTACAGCGACCGACTCGCGCCGCCCTTGTCGCGGAACTGCCGCGCGGCCCGCTGGACCTCCTCCACGGACATCTCGCCGTTGTAGGTGTCCGCCGGCGGGAAGTGCGTGAAGATCCGGGTGCCGTCGATGCCCTCCCACCAGAACGTATGGTGCGGAAAGGGATTCGTCTGATTCCAGCTGATCTTCTGGGTGAGGAACCAGTCATTGCGGGCGAGGCGGGCGATCTGGGGGTACGCCGCGGTGTAGCCGAAGCTGTCCGGCAGCCACACCCCGGCCGTCTCCACCCCGAATTCGCGCCGGAAGAACCGTTTGCCGTGCACCAGTTGGCGGGCCAGCGCCTCGCCGCCGGGCAGGTTGCCGTCCGCCTCGACCCAGGCGCCGCCCACCGGCAGCCAGCGGCGTCGCCCGATGGCCCCCTTGACCTCGGCGTACGTCGTGGGGTGCTGCTCCTTGAGCCAGGCGTACTGCTGAGCTTGCGGGGCCGCGAAGACGTAGTCGGGGTCGTCCCGCAGCAGTTGCAGCGCGCCGGAGAAGGTGCGGGCCACCTTGCGGCGGGTCTCGCGCAGCGGCCACAGCCAGGCCGTGTCGATGTGGGCGTTGCCGATGGCGCTGATCCGGTGCCCGGGCTGCGCGTCGGTGCGGCTGAGCTGTGGGGCGAGCACCTCCCGGGTGCGGGCCGCCGAGGCGGGCACGTCGTGCCAGTCCAAGGCGTCCAGCGCCCGGTCGATGGTCAGCATGAGTTCGTGACGGCGCGGGTCGTCGAGGGACAGCGAGTGCATCAGGTCGCCGAGGACCTCCAGGTCCAGGGCCAGCGCCGCGACATCCTCGCGCAGCACCGCCAGCTCGGCGCCTCGGAAGACGAACAGCTCCTGGTCGCGGCGCGTCCGGAGGTCGGACTGCGGAGTGTTCATCCGGTGATCGGCCATGATGTCGGGGTTCGCGCCCAGCTCGACGTACCAGGCCACGCGCTCCCCGCCCCGCGCGATCCCGCGCGCCGGACCGGAACCGTCGGCCCGGATCGGCAGGTGCCGGCTGCGCGGATGGATCCCCTTGACGGGCGTGCCGTCCGGCAGATACGCCAGGCCCTCGCAGCTGAACCCCGGACCTGCGGCGAAGCCCGGGTCGATGAGCGCCTCGATGCGCAGCCCGGCCCACTCGGGCGGCACCTCGCCGGTGACGTGCAGCCACAGGGTGTCCCAGGCGCGGCCCCAGGTCGTCCCGACGGCGAAGGGCTGGTACGTCGCGGCGGGCCCGGTCGCCTCGGCGAACGGGACGGGTTCGCCCGGCGTTCGCCAGGCGGCCACGGTCAGGGGGCGGCGATCGCCGTATTCGGCGGGACGGATCCGTTCCTCGAGGGCCCGGCCGAGGCGGTTCTCGATCTGGCGATGCCGGTCGTGCATGCGACTTCCGTTCTGCTCGCGGACGGGTGGCGCTGGCGGCGCTGACGGCGCGGGGACGAGCCGAGGTCGGCGCCGCCGGTTCCACCGTATGCCGCCACGCCGCCGCCACGCGTGCCCGCCGACGCACGCGCCCCGAACCCGCCCCGCCGACACGCCTCGGGCCCGTCCAGGCCGGGTGGCGTGGACGGGCCCGAGGGGCAGCGCGATTGCGGTGCGGGTCAGCTCTGCGGGGGCGAGTACGGCGGGATCGGGTTGGGGTAGGGCGACTCGCCGACGGGCGGGGCGGTGCCATCGAGGTGCGCAACGCTGTCCTGAACGCTGGTGTCGTCCCAGCTCGCGGCGGGGCCGGTGGCGTCGTCGTCGTCGCGGGACTGCCCCGGACGCGGCGGCACGTGCGCCGACTTCTGCTTGGCCACGAACGCCACGCCCTTGTCGGCGGCGTCCTTGGCGTGCTCGATCTGCTTGCTGAACTTGCCGTCGGTCTTGCTGTCGACGAACTTGCCCGCCTTGTCGAGAGCGTCTTCGATCTTGTGCCGGTTGGCGTCGGTCAGCTCGCCGGCCTGCTTGACCGCCTTGCCGACGACGTGCTCCGCCTCCTTGGCGACCTGCTTGGCCACCTTGCTGATGTCGTCCATCAACGCCATGTTGGGGTCCTCTTTCATCTGGGAGCGGGGGCGCTCCTGCCGCTGGCGGCGTCGGGTCACTCGGTCGAGCGTCCACTACCCACCCGAACGCCCATCATCCTCTGCAGATTCCAGACATCTCGGTCAGCAGACCTGCCAGGTGCATCACACCGCGCGGGACGCGCCGGGCTCGTCGGTGCGCCGGCTGGCCGATGGTTCGGTCGGCCGGATCAGTCAGCCGGCTCAGTCAGCGATGTCCTTGGCGCTGACCTCGGGCTTGTGCATGGCGCCCTTGACCTTGCCGACCTGCTCGGAGAGCACGCCCTCGGACTTGTGCACGACGCCCTTGACCTTGCCGACCTGCTCGGACAGGACGCCCTCGGACTTGTGCACGACGCCCTTGACCTTGCCGACCTGCTCGGACAGGACGCCCTCGGACTTGTGCACGGCCTCGTCCAGCTTGCCCCGGCCGTCGCCGACCAGCTCGCCGGCCTGCTTGCCGACGGAACCGAGTCGCCGCTGAATCTGCTCGATCAGCTTTTTGATGGTGTTGGTGACGTCCTCTACGAGTGCCATGACGAGTCCTTTCGAGTCGGGAGCAGGTGCTCCGAAGGCGCGACGTGGTCAAGTGTCCGCCTGGGCACCCGGCAGCCATGATCCTCTCGGGATCGCTGACGGATCGGTCAGTACGGCTTGTTTGCTCAGTCACATCGCTCAGTCACGTCGCTCAGTCACATCGCTCAGTCACATCGCGCGGCGCCGGTGCGCCCGGTCCTTCGGGCCTCGCCCGGGCCGGACTCCCCCGTCACATCGCTTCGGCTTAAGATAAGCGCACGTTATCACTGAGTCCGCATCACTGAGTCCGCCGTCAGGCCGCCGCCCCGAGGGGTCCGGGTGACCGGCCCGTCAGCACGGGTGCGAACCTGCGCCGTACGACCCGTTTCGTCGCCCCCGACGCAACCACCCGCACGAAAGGCCCCAAGGTGACCGACCGCCACCCGCACACCGCCGCCGTCCGCGTCGGGCTGGAGTCCGACACGACCCACGGGTCCGTGGTGCCGCCGATCTACCTGTCCAGCAACTTCACCTTCGCCGGGTTCGCGGAGCCGCGTCGCTACGACTACACCCGCAGCGGCAACCCGACCCGCGAGCTTCTCGCCGAGGCGTTGGCCGAACTGGAGGGCGGCGCCGGGGCCGTGGTCACGGCGACCGGGATGGCCACGATCACCACGGTGGCGATGGCGTTCCTGCGCCCGGGGCAGCGGATCGTGGTCCCGCACGACCTGTACGGCGGGTCGTGGCGGCTGTTCGATTCGCTGGCCGAGAAGGGGCACTTCGAGGTGTCCTACGTCGACCTGACCGACCCGGCCACCGTGGCCCGCGAGATCAGCGCGAGCGCTCCCGGCGGGGCCCCCACGGTCGTGCTGGTGGAGACCCCGAGCAATCCGCTGCTGCGCATCACCGACATCGCCGACGTCGCCCGGCGGGCCCATGCGGTGGGCGCCCTGCTGATTGCGGACAACACCTTCTGCTCCCCGCTGGGACAACGACCGATCGAGCACGGCGCCGACGTGGTGGTGCATTCCACAACGAAGTACCTGAACGGTCACAGCGACGTCGTCGGCGGGGCCATCGTCGCGAGCACCCCCGAGCTGGTGGAGACCCTGGCGTGGTGGGCCAACGTCATAGGGGTCACCGGCAGCCCCTTCGACTCCTATCTCACGCTGCGCGGGTTGCGCTCCCTGCACACCCGGATGCGGGCCCACCAGGAGAATGCCGCCGCGATCGCGGACGCGTTGGCGGCGCATCCCGCGGTATCGGCCGTGCATTACCCGGGTCTGACCACGCACCCGGGGCACGACCTGGCCGCCCGCCAACAGGACGGCTTCGGGGGAATGGTGAGCTTCGAGTTGGCGGACGAGCAGGCGGTACGCCGGTTCGTGGCGGGCCTGCGGTGCCTCTCCCTGGCGGAGTCGTTGGGTGGGGTGGAGTCGCTGGTGGCGCACCCGATGACGATGACGCACGCGTCGATGACCCCGCAGGCCCACGCCGCGGCGGGCATCACGGCCGGGTTGGTTCGGCTCTCGATCGGCATCGAGTCCGCGACGGACCTGGTCGCCGACATCCGGGCGGGACTGGACCGGGCGGCCGGCTCGGACTGACCTCGGGGCGCTGCGCCCTGACGTTGGGGCCCTGCGCTCTGACCGCGGGGCCCTGCGCCGACCCCGGACGGGGCCTGCCAGGATGACCGCGTGACCGATCTGCTGCCCGTGCTCGCCGGGGCGCTGGCGGTGTTCGTCGGCTCCACCCTGCAACGGTCCACGGGCATGGGATTCGCGCTGGTCACCTCGCCGTTCATGATCCTGGCCCTTGGCCCGGTCGAGGGCATCGTGGTGACCAATGTGGGCAGCGCGGCGACGGCGTTGGTCTCGGCGTACCAGCTGCGGCACGACTTCGATCTGCCCCGCGCCCGGTGGCTCATCCCGGCGGGGCTGGTGGGTTGCGTGCCGGGCGCCGCGGTCGTTCGCGTGTTGCCCGCCGACTGGATCGGCGTCGTGGTCGGCACGCTCGTGCTGGTGGCGCTGGTGGTGACGCTGACGGCGCCGAGTGGGCGGTTCGCGGACGGTCGCCGGATGCGGGTGGCGACCGGGTTGATCTCGGGGTTCCTGAACACCTCCGCCGGCGTCGGCGGGCCTGCTCTCGCGGTCTACACCCGCAGCATCGGCTGGCCGCGCGCGCCGTTCGCGGCGACCGCGACGGTGATCTTCTGCATCCAGGGCGTGGCCGCGATCCTACTCAAGGAGCGTTGGCCCTCGGTCGGCATGGGCGGCTGGGCTGTCTTGGCCGCTGCCGCGGTGGTCGGGCTCGTCGCGGGCGGCGTGCTGCACGGGCGCCTCGATGATCGCAGCGCGATGCGTACCGTCATGACGCTGGCCCTGGCCGGCACCGTCCTCGCCCTGGCCAAGGCGCTGTTCGCGGTGACTCGATAGGTCGGCGCCCTGCCGAAGTCCTCTTAGGCGCGTTGTGTGGGTTTGGTCTCGATGGCGTGTCGGTGCCTGACGTGAGGGTGCCCCTGGCCAGCGTGGTGGGTGTCGAGATCGCCACCTGGCAGGGGCACTTCTATGGTGAACGTCGAGGACCT
>JAIUNK010000043.1 GCA_020161845.1 Actinomycetota bacterium | reverse complement strand
GTTCCATGAATGTGATACTTACGGGGCGTCCCGGAAGATCAGTCACCACAGTCGTCATGCACCGATTATAAGACGCCATGAAGAGAGGTAGTACATTCAGGTGTCTACCTCACCGTTTGAGGCCAAGGTGTTCCAGTTCACCCAAGGGAATCCACTGGTGCAGCCCACGCTCTGATTGTTGAAATTAAGCTGGGCTCCGCCGGTCATAAGTGTATCTGAGCCGAAATTCCTCTTCTTTAGGGCTTTGTCTGTGCTGATGGAAACAGTCACGGGAGGCTTCCCGTTGCTTGCTCGAAGCCTGGACCACTCTTCAACGATCGCGCCTAGTGGGCTGTCCGCAATGATTTCCAGCTGTCCGTCAGCAGGCCGATTCATTATTGAAAACTGTGTAGGCCTAACGTCTTTTGATGAAAGGGTTCTCGAGATGATGTGATCGGCGAGGGCGCTGGAGGCATCGTCGGCTTCCGCGGCGCTCATGACGCCACTGAAGGCGATTTTGGCCCGGTCGGCACTTTGTGTCTTGATGCTGTGGATGAGATTAGCCGGTGTGTTGCTCTTGAAGGAGATGCGAGGTGAGCCCTCGGCCCAAAATGCCTCTGAGAAGTACGGTTTATACTTGTTTTCGAGGGTGTCTGCCAAGGTCGTGAAGTCATTTTGCTGACGGATCTCTTTTTGTATTTCCGACTTGGACTGAGTGTTGGACTTCGCTATCTCGTCCGCCATCATTTCGATTACTTCATCATGGGTGATGACGCGCAGGCCGGTGGCATTCGGAAGTGCCACGCTCGCGGCGGGAACTCTTTCCGTCGAATGAGTGAGCTGGACCACAGGGGCAGCAAAGGACGGCGGCAGTATTGCCAAGGAACTCAGGGCGGTTGCAGCGCTTATGGAAAGCCAAGTTGTACGTCCGGTCACTTCTCGCTCCGACACATGTTGCTGAGCGCTCGGCGGTCGAGCGGCCAGGGGATTCGGCGGCATGAAAGACATCGCTATTGTCCAGGAAGGTCGGAGACGCAACTGCTCGGAAGGGTGTTCCCTCCGTCACATTCCCTCAGGCCGAGCCGCGTGATGGGGCCGACTGCGGCCCTGGCCTTCAGTCCACACATCCTCGATACATGCCACGTAGTGGGAGAAGAGGCGTCCGCCGGGGAGGCGGCGGATGTGGAGCACCGGGGAGTGTGAGGCGGGGACGCCGTACGCGTGCGTGTTGACGAGGATGTCGTCGTCGAACCGGAAGATCGAGTTGTAGAGCGTCGTGCCGTGCTGGCGGGCCTCGACGCCCGGTTCCTTCAGCAACTCGCGGAAGTAGTTCCAGCTCAGCGAGCAGCGGCCGGCGAGCAGATCGCCGATGCCCTCCTCTTCGCCGC
The DNA here is from genome assembly GCA_020161845.1 of Actinomycetota bacterium. Taxonomy (GTDB): domain Bacteria; phylum Actinomycetota; class Actinomycetes; order Actinomycetales; family Dermatophilaceae; genus Austwickia. Next base: position 21,561 of record JAIUNK010000043.1, on the reverse strand, counting down.
GCAGGGCCACGGCCTCCGACGTGGGATCCCCGAAGAGCAGTCGGACCCGGGTTCCTGTCCGCGCGCGTTCCGCGAGGAGGTCGGTGAATCCCGGCAGGGCGTCGTGCAGGAAGGACGCCGCGTACGCGAGCAGGTCGATGGTCTCCACGGCGCTCCCGGCCAGCTCGTACCAGCATTGCGCCGGCACGGAGCCGCGGTTCGGGAAGAGCTGCACCAATTCGGCCTGGGCAGCACGCAACGCCTGGGGCTCGTCCGCCGTCTGAGGCCACAGGACGACGTCGTCCTTGCCGAGTGCCTGCGCGACAGTGAGGCGCGTCCGCCGATGGGGGATTCGCCCGCCAGCCACCCATCGTTCGACGGTCTTCTGATCCACGCCGACGCGCTCGGCCAGGGTCTCGTGCGACAGGCCGGCGCCAAGGATGGCGGCTCGGAGCACCTCGTTGGACGTCATGCCGCGCCTCCAGACGCTTAGGGACGGTTTGATTGTCCTCAAGACGTCCCAAAATGTCCAGGCACGTGGTGACCGCGTCGTGCATGGCAGCGGTGAGCTGTGGGTGACAACAACGCCACCCTCCGAAAGGACCAGCTCATGGCTATGCAGCGTCGTTTCCCCGTGGAGTTTCAAGTAGCGTTCCCGGCCGGGGCCTTCCTCGTCGGCCTCGTGGAGGCCGTCACGGACTTCAACGCTCCGCAGCGCGCCGATGGCTCCCGCCCGCAGCAGCTCGACAAGGACTCGGGCCTGCCGCTGTGGCAGTTCCAGATCGTTGACGCGGATGCAGCCGCGGCCAAGCGAGAGCGCACGGCGTCTATCAAGGTCGCCGCCCCCCACCAGCCGGTGCCGCCGACCAACGACAGCGGTCTGCCGTTCACTCCCGTCGAGCTGCTCGGGCTCACGGCCATGCCCTACGTCGATGACAGCGGCAACGGTCGGCCGCGTATCGCCTGGTCTTTCCGGGCCGATGGCCTGTGCGCGCCGGGCAAGGCCCCCAAGCACGGCAACCCCGACATCAAGGCCGCGTGACGTCGTGGGTGTGTCCTCGTCGACCCCAGCGAGGTCGCGTGGTCGGGCTCCCGCCACTGCCGATGTCGGGATCGTCGAATCCCTGATCGGGGGCCTGCTGATCGGGTTCGCCCTGCTGATCGGCGCCTGCCTCCGCACCATCTGGCAGGCGCCGATGTGGGTCATCACACTGGGTAGCGCCGGAGCCGTCGTCTACCTCGTCGAGACCGAACGTCTGGCCTGGGCGATCCTGCTGGTGACCCTCTGGCTCGCTCTGCTTGTTCTGTTCTCGCTGATCAGGCCGACTTGGCTCGCGTGGCTGCGGGATCGGTACGTCGGCCAGGCGCTCGGCCTCGTCGTGTACCGCCCGCGCTGGGAGACCGCGTGCATCGCGTCCGGCCTCGGTCCCAAGCTCGCTGGAGAGCGGCACACCCCGCGGCTCGCAAGGCTGACCCGACGGGGCACCATAGACGTCTTCACCGTCCGCATGTGCGCCGGACAGACCCTCGCTGACTGGCGCTCGGCCTGTGGCGGCCTCGCTTCCACCTTCGGCGCCCACACTGCCAGCGTCACCGAGGCGACCAAGCCCGGATGGGTCATCCTCGAAGTCATCCGCCGCGATCCCCTGGCGGATGAGCGCACGTCCGAGGACCCGGCGCGGCAGACCGCACCAGCCATCGTCATTGGCCGCGACGAGTACGGCCGGACCGTAGCCATCGACGCGGCTGGCACGCCGCACGTCGCTCTGCAAGGCGCAAGCCGCGCGGGCAAGTCGTCCGCGACGTACACCCTGCTTGCCGCCCTCGCCCACCGGCCCGACGTCATCGTCTGCGGCGTCGACCCGTCCGGGATCCTGCTTGACCCGTTTGCCCGAGGTAGGGGCGGCGCCTATATCGCCACCGGCACCCGCGCCGAGGACCTCGACGCGGCGGCCGACACCCTGGCCCGGCTCGTCAACCTCATGGACGACCGGATCGCGGCGCTGCTGCGGCGAGGCGAGGACAAGATCAGCACCTTCACGGCCGCGCTGCCCGCGGTCTGGGTTGTCATGGAGGAGTTCCCGGGCCTGCTTGCCGCAGCTCGCGCCCTCGACGCCGAGCGGGGGGCCAAGGCCGGGGAACGTCTCGCGCCCCGCCTCGAACGGTCGGTGTCCCGCCTCATCAAGGAGTCGGCCAAGGTCGGGTTCACGGTCCTGATTCTCGCGCAACGCATGAGCGCCAATGCTCTCGACACCGATGACCGGTCGAACATCGCCGTACGGATCACTCTGCGCGTCGACAACGGTGATGCCGTCGCGATGCTCCACGACGGGATCGGCCGCGACGGCATCGACCGCGTGCGCCAGTTCCTCCCCGGCGTCGGCATCATGGAGTCGCCGGGCGTTCCCGTACGCCGCGTGCGCATGCACTACACCGACTACGCCACGTACCGCGCCCGAGTCGCCGCTGGCATCGCGGCCGTCGGTACGGTGCCGTTGGGCCGTTCCGACGCGATTCTCGGCCTGGTGGTGCCCGCCCGCGCCGAGGACGAGAAGAGCGCGGCATGAGGGCCCGAGCGGGAAGCCCCGCCACGCCTGCTCACGAGGCGGCCTCCGGCCGTGACTGGACAACGTGCGCCGCGTGCGCCGAGCTGCCGCACCTGCCCTGGACGCGTGACGAGGTGGACATCCCCGCGTGGGACGCCCTGACCATGTCCGTCGTCTGCGACAACTGCCCCGTCCGTACGTCATGCGAGGCGGCCGTCATTGCCTGGGACATCACGGGGGGATGGTGGGCCGGGCGTGACCGCGACCCGGAGGCCGCAGTCCCGCTGCTCGTGCCCGATTGGCTCCTGCCGGTCCTCACTGGCGAGCCCGACTGGGACGACCTCGGTGGTGCCGCATGACCGCCGCCGACACGGTCCGCTGCGACATGTGCTGGCAGCGTGTCAGGTCGGACGACGGGCACACCTGGGAGACCGTGCGCGCGTTCCTGCTGGTGCTCTGCCCGGACTGCGCTAGGCGCCTTCAGGCCGGTGCATGGTGAGCACGGGCCGGTCCTGCCTGACGTCCTCCTGGGCGGCCTTCGCCGGGCACAGGGAGGACGCCGGGCTGGATCTACCCGACGGCGTTGCGGCCGACGCGATGCTCGCGCGCCTCGTTGACGGATCGCACGCCGCGTTCGCCGAGGCCCTCGCCGACGTCGGCAACTGCCGCCGCCCGATCCGCCTCGACGGCGAATCGATGACCGTCGACCGGGCCACGGGTGAGGTCCTCGGCCGGTTCTCCTCGACGGACACGCCGCTGGGCCAGTTGTACGTCCCGTGCGGCAACCGCCGCGCCCACGTCTGCCCCGCCTGCTCGCGCACCTACGCCCGCGACACCTTCGAGCTGATCCGTGCCGGGGTCGCTGGGGGCAAGAGCGTCCCCCCGATGGTGCGTGCCGTGCCGTTGGTGTTCGTCACGCTCACGGCACCGTCGTTCGGCTACGTCCACGGCGTACGGCCCGACGGCGGCCGCTGCCGACCCCGCCGTTCGGACACCGTCGAGACCTGCCCGCACGGCGTACGGCTCGCTTGCAGCGCTCGGCACGAGGAGGACGACCGGCTCGTCGGCGGGCCGCTCTGCCCCGACTGCTACGACTGGACGGGCGCCGTCATCTGGCAATGGCACGTCCCGGTCCTGTGGCGGCGCACCACGACCGCCCTACGCCGCGAGCTGGCTCGCCGCCTCGGGACCACCGAAGGGCGGCTTAAGGGCGTCGCGTCGCTGCAGTTCGCCAAGGTCGCCGAGTACCAGGCCCGCGGCCTCGTCCACTTCCACGCCCTCATCCGCCTCGACGGACCCGACGGCCCGGGCTCCCCGGCCCCGCTGACCGCTGACGACCTTGCGGACGCCGTACGCGCCGCCACCTCCTCGACTGCCGTCCCCGCGCCGCCCGCGTGGGAAAGCGACCTGTCGCGCGTGATCGGGTGGGGGCGCCAGCTCGACGTCCGGATCGTCACCCACGGCGGCGGCCTGGCCGGCTCCGAGCGGCTCGAACCGGCTCAGGTCGCGGGGTACCTCGCCAAGTACGCCACCAAGGACTCCGGCCTGTCCGCTGAGAACCGCGACCGCCCACACCTGCACCGCCTCGCCGACACCTGCCGCGAGCTGCACGAGCACGCCGTACGACGTGCCGAGTGGCGCCGCGCGGGCCTGTCCACGGTCGTGCCGCTGGATTCCCAGGGCAGCGACCACTACGCGCTCATCGGTAAGTGGGCGCACATGCTCGGCTTCCGCGGGCACTTCGCGAGCAAGTCACGCCGCTACAGCGTCACCCTCCGCGCCCTCCGTCGAGCCCGGGCCCGCTTCCGCCGCCTCGTGGAGCAGTCGGCCCGCTCGGGCGAACCGCTCGATACCCGCGACCTCGAGCGGCGCCTGCTCGCCGAGGACGACGAGGCCACCACGCTCGTCGTCGGCTCCTGGGCCTACGCCGGGACGGGTTGGCCTCGTCCCGGTGATGCCGTCCTGGCCGTGGCGGCTGCCGCGCGCGCCCGCGAATACGCGCAATGGAAGGCCGAGACCACCCGCACCGCCGCAGCTCACCCCCACCGCTGACAGAGGAGGACGGACATGGACGAGAAGCTGCTTTATCGGATTCCCGAGGTCGCCAAGCACCTCAGCCTGAGCCCGAGCAAGGTCTACGAACTGGTCCGCTCCGGTCGGCTCCCTTCGATCAAGATCGACGGCGTACGGCGGGTGCGCGGTCGCGACGTGCTGGCGTTCGTCGACCTGCACGTCGTGGCGGCATGACTCCCGCCGCCGCGTCGAGTTCGCCCCGCCTTCGGGCCGGGGTCATCCGGCGCGGAAACACCTGGTCGTACGTCATCCGCGTGACCGATGCCCGAGGGGTGAGCAAACCGCGCTGGGTCGGCGGGTTCGCCTCCGAAGACGAGGCTAAGGCGGCGCGCGACCGGGCACGCCTCGACGCTCGGCGCGGGGAATACGTCGGTCGCGACGACATCACGGTTGCGGCCTATCTGCGGCAGTGGCTCGATGGGCACGCACTGGTCGTCAAGCCAAAGACGCTGGCCGGGTATCGGAACCTCATCGACTCGTACGTCGTGCCGCGCCTCGGGCGGCTCAAGCTCCAGGCCGTCCGGCCTTCCACGCTGAGCGCGTTCTATCAAGAGCTTCTTACGTCGGGCGGGAAGGGCGGTCGGCCGTTGTCGGCGCGGACGGTTCAATACGTGCACTCGATTCTGCGCAAGGCGTTCGCCGACGCTGTGCTCGTCGATCGGATCTTGCCGAGCAACCCCGCCGCGACGGCGAAGCGGCCTCGCAAGACGTTGGCAGTGAAGGGGTCCGGGGTGTGGGATGCCGAGCAGCTCGCCTCGTTCCTCGACGCGGCGCGACGGCATCGGCTGTTCGCGTTCTTCCACGTCGCGGCGTACACCGGCGCCCGGCGCGGCGAGCTGCTGCACCTGCGCTGGTCGGACGTCGACCTCGGCCCGTCGCCGTCGGTGCGGATTCGGGGCACGGTGAACGTTGTCGACGGCACCCGCGTCGAGGGCACGACGAAGGGCGGCCGGGAACGGGTCGTCAGCATCGACCCCGGGACGGTCACCGTCCTCGTCGAGCATCGGGCTCGGCAGGAGCAGGACCGGCTTCGTGCCGAGGACTCCTGGGAGGGCACGGGACACGTGTTCTGCCGAGAGATCGGTGCGCCGCTTTACCCGGACACCGTGTCCCAACTCATGCCGAAGCTCGTCGCCGAGCACAACGCCTCGGTCCCGGCCTCACGGCAAGTTCCCTCGATCCGGCTGCACGACCTGCGACACACGCACGCAACTCTGCTCCTCAAGGCAGGAGTGCCCGCTCACGTCGTCGCGGCCCGGCTCGGCCATGCCGACGCGAGCATCACTCTTCGCGTCTACGCCCACGTCCTCGGCGACCAGGCGACGGGCGCCGCGTCAATCTTCGCGGACCTCATGGCGGAGAGGACGGCCTCGACTGCGCCGGACGCGGCAGTCTTGCGGGCTGATCACGTGGGTACCCCCGAGGGCCTCGCTGGGCACCGCGCCGCGCCGAGGCCTGGGCACCGTGTTAGCAAGGGCGTTAGCAAACGGGCCTGGAATGCGAAAGGCCGGAACCGGTGAGCCGGCTCCGACCTGGTGCGTTGGCTGGCGCGCCCGAAGGGATTCGAACCCCTAACCTTCTGATCCGTAGTCAGATGCTCTATCCGTTGAGCTACGGGCGCCTGTCGCGCTCGCGCGCAACGAGGTCACATGTTACCCAGCGGCCATGCCCCGGCGCGAATCGGCTGGTGGGTCGCTCAGCAGCCCGAGCCCGGTCAGCAGCCCGCGCCCGCGCCCTCGATCGACAGCGGCAGCTTGGCCGTGGTCCGAGCCGTACCGAGCAACACGGCGACCAGGGCATCCCAGGTGGCGGGCGTGCGCCCGAACGTCTCGATCTTGGCGACCTTCGCGTGCGCCATGCCGAGGTAGGTCGGGTTGTCGATCCCGACGACGACGTCGCCGTACGTCGCTCGGGCCGTGGCGGCGTGCGCGAGGCCGGCGAACATCCCCGCCCCGCCGAGCACGGCGACACGCGTCGTGTCCGATCCGCGCGGACCGACCGACAGCCCGGCACGTCGAGCAGCAGCCTCCAGCGCGGCCCGATCGGCGACCTCGCCGCCCACGATCGCGATGGAGGACCCGACCAGCCGCGCCCCGCACGAGCCGCCCAGCTGCACCACCGAACGTCGGGCGAGTTCCGCCGCGACCCCCGCGTTCGATCCGACGGCCGCGGACACGGGGACGCCCGAGCCGCTCTTCCCCGGCGTGGTGAGTGCCCGGGCAGCCGCGTGCCGCAGCGTGGCGACCATCCGGGCGGCCGCCTCCTCGACCCGGTCCCGGGGCAGCGCCCCGGAGCGGATGGCCGCCACGATCCCGTCCCGGGCGCGCACCGGGTCGGTGGGCATCAGCACCACGTCCGCGCCCGCCGACAGGGCGGCTACGGCGGCCGGTCCCGCACCGACGTACCGGGCAATCGCCCCCATCTGCATCGAGTCGGTCACGATCAATCCGGCGAACCCGAGCCGCTCGCGCAGCAGCCCGGTCAGCACGGCCCGCGACAGGGTGGCGGGGGCGGCGCCGTCCACGGCCGGGACCAGCAGGTGCCCGACCATGATTCCCGGCGCGCGGTCGGCGGCGAGCCGGGCGAACGGCGCCAGGTCGCGGGACAGCAGCGTCTCCAGCGAACCCGACAGCACCGGCCGGTCGACGTGGCTGTCGACCCGCACCGAGCCGTGCCCCGGGAAGTGTTTGGCGGTCGACACGATCCCCGCGTCGGCGTACCCGCGCGCCATCGCCGACCCCAGCCTTGCCACGATCGCGGGTACCCCCGAGATCGCGCGCGTGCCGATGGCGACATCGCGACCGCTGGTGACGTCGCCGGACGGGCCGAACGTCATCGTGAACCCCGCGGCGCGCAACTCACGGCCACTGGCCTCGGCGACGGCCCGCGCGAGATCGGGGTCGCCGGCCGCGCCGATCGCCATCGGCGCGGGGAACCGCGTCAGCGGCTCCGCGATCCGCGTCACGACGCCGCCCTCCTGGTCGATGCCGACGGCGGCGGGCCAGTCGCGCCCCGTCCGGTCGAGTTCCGCCCTTGCCGCGGCCGCCACCGCCTGCATCGTCGGCACCCGATCGGCCACTCGTTGTGGCACATTGGCGCCGAGGACGATGAGCCCGCCTGCCCCGGTGGCGCGCAGCAGAGCGGCGGCGTTGTTGCTGACCTGCCCTTCGTAGGAGATCACCAGCACCTGCCCCGCCAGGCGCGCGTCGGAGAGCTTCGCGACGTCCGCGCGGGCCCGCGCCAGCTCCGCCGGGCTCGGCTGCCCGTCGATCGGCGGGTCGGCGGACGGTGCCGACGTCTCCGACGTCTCCGACGTCTCCGATGTCTTCGCCGAGGCGCGCGGCGTCGTGGTCGCCGCCGACGAGCCGGACGCCGCCGTGGTCAGCACCGACGAGCCCGATGCCGCCGCCGTGGGGCCGACCGGGTGCCCGGGCTCCAGTCGCGCGGGGATCGCCACGATCGTGGCCGCGATCGTCGCGAGGGCGGCCACGGCGACGGCGGCGACGGCGGCGATCGTGCCGGTACGTCGTGCGCCGTCTGCCGTTCGGGTGCGTCTCATCACCGGCGAGGCTAACCCGGCACCGCCGACGGGACGGCCTGGCGCTCCGCAGCCGCAGCCGCAGCCGCTGCCGTTCCCGCTGCCGCTGCCGTTCAGGAGGGTGCCACCGACGCACGGGTGGTCGCAATGCTGGGCGTCGGCGGTGGGCGAGCCGCATACTTGACTGGGCGCCCGCCCCTTGCCCTGGGCGCCACGCCGACGAGCGATCGGGGGATCGAGGACCATGAGCTACGACACGGACGAGCGGGCCGGCCTGCCCGCAGATTCAAGGGTGGTGCAGGCATGAGCAACGACAACCAGCAGTACGGCGAGGGCGAGCCGCGTCCGCCGCATCAAAACCCGGGGCAGCAGCCGTACGGGCAGCCGCCCTACGGTCAACAGCCGCCGCAATTTGGCCAGCCGCCGCAATATGGCCAGCAGCCGCAATACGGCCAGCAACCCGAATATGGTCAGCCGCAGTTCGGTCAGCAGCCCGGGCCGGGTCAGGCGCCGTACGGCCAGGAGCCTGGGCCGTGGCAGGCCCCGGCGTACCAGCAGGGCACCGTCCCGCCGTGGCAGTCGCAGTTCGGGCAGGGTCCCGGCCAGCTGCGCGTGCCGGGCGCGGGGGCGCGACTGGGGGCGAAGATCATCGACTGGCTGATCGTGGGCATCCCGCTGGCCATCATCGGTGCGGCGACGGGCTGGGACCGGACCACGACCTCGGCCGGCGAGTTCAGCTACAACGCCGACAGCACCGTGTTCAACCTGGTGCGGGTGGCGGTCTTTGCGGCGTACTGCGCCTACTTCTACATGGCCAAGGGCGCGACCCCGGGCAAGATGGCGCTGAAGATGCGGGTCGGCAACGAGCAGACCGGTGAGCGCCTCTCGTTCGCGCAGGGCTTCGGCCGCGAGATCGTGTTGTGGCTGTCCGGGCTGCTGTGCCTGGTCGGGTACTTCTCGCTGTTCTTCGACGGGACGGGCCGCAAGCGGGGCTGGCACGACAAGGCCGTGAAGTCGTGGGTCGTGGGGCAGTGACGCTGCGGTGACGCAACCCCCGCAGGGTCCGCACGACCCTGATGTCCCCTCCGATCCGTACGCCGGGAGCGCGCAGTTCCCGGCGTACGGGCAGCAGCCGCCCGCGTACGGGCAGTGGGCCCCGCCGGCCCAGCAGCCGTACGGTCCGCCGGACTGGGACGGGCAACAGGTGTGGCAGGCGCCGCAGTACGGCGGGCACGCGCCGACCTGGCAGTCCTCCTACGGGCAGGGCGACGGTCCGTTGGCGGGGGTGCGTACGGCGGATGCGGGGCCGCGTCTCGGGGCGCGGATCCTGGACTGGCTGATCGTGGGAATCCCGTTCGGGCTGCTCGGTTTCGCCCTGGGGTACTACGACACCTCACCCGTGGCCGATCCCACGGCACCCGGTTCGGTGTGGACGCCGGTGACGGTGGCGCTCTCGATCGGCGAGCTGGTGGCGCGGTTCGTCTACCACGCGGCGTTCCTGGCGATGAAGGGGGCGACGCCGGGCAAGATGGTGTGCGGCATCCGGGTCATCGACGAGAACACGGGGCAGCGGATCTCGTTCGGGCGCGGGTTGCTGCGCGAGTTGGTGCTGATGTTGTCGGCGTTGCCGTGCCTGATCGGCTACTTCTCGTTGTTCTTCGACTCGCTGGGCCTCAAGCGGGCCTGGCACGACAAGGCGGTGAAGTCGCGGGTCGTCCGGTCGTGAGGTGACCCTGCCGGTGGGGTGGCTGGTCGCGCGGGCCGGTGGGCCGGTGGGGTGGGGTCAGAGGCGCGGGACGTTGGAGGTGGCCACGGGCCGGCGGGGATCGACACGTTCCCGGGCGCGCCGGACGAGTTCCTGCGCGTCGATGAAACCGCGCAGGTAGAGGTCGGAGTCGCGCTCGGCGTCGCTGGCCAGGTCGGGGTCGGGGGTGGTGCTCATGCCCCCATGTACGGCGGCGCGCGCAGGAACCTGAGGACGAAGCCACCAGGCGTTGGGGTTAGGGTGGGGGCGTCAGGTGACGGTCGACCGACCGGGCGGCGTCACCCGTGCATCGTTGGGGCCCAGCGGGATTGGCCGGCATTGGCTGGCATCGGCCGGGGTTGGCCGCGGCGGTGGACGGTTTCCGGTCGGCGCACCCCGCTCGGGTCCAGGGTCGCGGGATCCGGGGCGGCCGCTGCATCGGTGTCGGATACCCCGAATTCCGCCGCCGAGTGGGGCCGTGACCGTCGCGCGCAGCGGCCGTGTCATCCCTGGAGCAGAACATGGCGAAGAAGTGGCCCCGCGCGGGCCGGGTCAGTGCGGCCCTGTTGTTGTCGGTAGCGCTCGCCTCTGGTGCGGCGGCGTGCAGCGGGGGCGATGCTTCTCCCGCGCCGGGCACGCCGGTTTCCGGCACCGCGACGCGTGGCGCATTCACCCCGATCAAGGCCGACGCGAAGGTCGGGCTGTCCTTCCCGGTGGGGAGCAAGGTCGAACCGGCGCTGAACGCGGCGTTGAAGAAGGCCGGTTTCTCGGTCGAGTCCAGGTTCGCCCGGACCGGTGATGATCAGGACCGCTATGTCGGGATGCTGCTCGAGTCGAAGCCCGCTGTCTTGGTGATCGAAGCGGTCGACACCGGCCGGCTGAAGATGCGGCTGGATCAGGCCGAGAAGGCCGGCGTCGTGGTCATCGCGGCGACGACGCTGCCGATGGACGACGACACGATCGACTATTACGTGGGGGCCGACCCGAAGCTGCGGGGTGAGGCGCAGGCGGAGGCGGTGCTGACCGGGGTGACCGGGCGGCGGACGCAGGGCCCGCCGCGGGTCGAGGTCATGGCCGGTCGCTCGGACGATGTGGCGGCGAAGATCCAGTACGACGCCACGTTCGCCAAGTTGCAGCCCAAGCTCGATGACAAGTCGCTGGAGATGCCGTCGGGTGGCAAGGACTTCGGTCGCTCGGCCCTGGCGGCGCCGAGCGATGCCAAGGCCAAGATGGCGGCCTTGCTGAAGGACAAGTACGGCGACCAGGCGCCCGAGGGCGTGGTGGCGCCGGACGACGAGGCTGCGGTGGCGGCCACGGAGGCGGTGGCGGAGGCGAAGCGGACCTTGCCGTACGTCGTGGGGGCCCGCGCCACCTATCAGGGAGTCCGTGATCTGATGCAGGGCCGGCTCGGGGCGACGACCTGGGATGACCCGGCGGCCTTGGCTGCCTCGATTGCTCAGCTGGTGGGCGACCTGAAGGGCAAGGACTGGCCGGTCACCGACAAGACCAGCATCAACACCGGCCGCCGCGACGTGGGGACGCGCATGTTGTCGCCGATCGCGCAGGTGACCCGCGCCAACGCGGCGTCGGTGCTCAAGGGTGACCCGGAGTTGGTGAAGCTGACGGGCTGATCCGGAGGCCCGGCGGTTGGCGGGGTCAGGCATCGCGGCGCCTGCAGCGGCCCGGCGGTTGGCACGGTCAGGCATCGCGGCGTTTCCAGATGATGCGGCCGCCCGCGAGTTCGCCCTTGAGCCGGTGGGCGTGCACGATGTCGTGGTGCCGGCAACAGAGCAGGGCCAGCCGGTCGACGTTGGTGGTGCCGCTGTCTTCGAGCCATTCGTCGAGGTGGTGTGCTTCCGTCCAGGCGGGCGGTCTCGAACAGCCGGGGAAGGTGCATCCCTTGTCGCGTTGTCGCAGGTAGCGGACCTGGTCGGCGGAGGCTAGCCGTCGGGCTCGCCCCCAGTCGAGGATAGCGGAGTCGCTGCCGAGGACGGCGGGGATGAGCGCGGCGTCGCAGCACATGCGGCGTACGGTTGCCGCCGTCAACGGCGTCCCGTGTCCGTCGATGCCGGGTCCGAGGCCGGCGCGCAGGCGTTCGAAGTCCAGGGTGATCGTCACCTGGGCCTTCACCGCGGACGTGGGCCTGGCGTCGGTCATCGCGCTCGGGTCGGTGGCGATGACTCGGGCCAATTCGATGAGGGCGTCGTGGCGTCGCTGCCCGGCCGTGCGGGTGTCGCGGGTCGGCGTCACCGTGTCGGAGTCGGGGAGGGTGTCGGTCTTGGCGTCGGTCTTGGCGCTGGCGTCGGCGTCGGGCTGGTCAGCGCCTCCGCATGGCGCGGCGGGGCGGAACGGCGGACGGGAGGCGATGACGTCGGCGGCCTCGGGGCTTGGGCCGGCCAGGGCATCGAAGGCGGCGTCGAGGATCGAACGTCCCTCGTTGTCGGTGTGTACTCGACAGGTCCAGCCGCCGGCGTCGTCGGCCTTCCAGCTCGTGACGTCGCGGTGGCGCTTCGCGGTGGCCTGTTCCTCTTCGAACGCTTCGGTGCCGTAGAGGGCGGCGATCCGTTGACGGGCCGTGCGCAGGTCGCTGGGGCTGGCGCCCTGGGCCGCCCAGTCGATGAGTTCGGCGGCGGCCGTCTCCCAGACGGGCTCGGGGACGCGCTTGGCCAGCAGATCGAGTTCCCTGCCGAGGTTCGTGGCGCTCGTGATCGGCACCCGTCCCGCCACGACCGCCGCCGCGAGCGGGCGGAGGTCCACGGGCCGGCTCCGGCGGGCTTGTTCGACAACCACCTTGACTCCCGCGGCGACGCTTGGCGGGAGGCCAACACCGGCGTCCCAGGCCTGATCCCGCACCCAGCCGTCGACGTCGACGCTGATCGACTCGGCGACGACCCCGCGGGTCACCGCTTCCAGCGCGACGGCCACGGCCGCGCCTTCTGTCAGGGCCCTGAGCTGGAAAAGCTCGCCGCAGACCGCTGCGAGATCGGCGGTCGGCACCCCCACCGCGGCACCGACCGACGGGCTCCCTCCCAGCGCGCTCCAGCCGTCGGCCTCGTCGCTCCACGGCGGCGCGATGCCCCATGAGTCGAACGCCGTCAACGCCTGCGCGGCGGCCTGGATCGCGTCCCGGGCACGTTGGGCTACATCGTGAGGTGAGTCGAACACAGCAGCGACGCACTCCAGTGGTGTCGGCGGCGCTGCTGTCGTGGTCACCCACTCATTATTGCAGTGAGCGCCCACTGATGGCTAGATGTAGGCGCTCATGCATTCTAAGAGTCAGGCCGTGTTAATTCTGAATTCAGCGCGGCCGCAGGGGCATTGCTTGCGAATAGTTACGTGATGCAAGTCACATGAGTCCTGGCCTGGCTGTCGCCTGCAGCACGCGTCAGGCGAGGTCGGCGGCGGTGATGGTGATCGGGTCGCAGCCGGGCAGGCGCAGCGTGGCCGAGTGCCCGTCGCCGGTGGTGTCGGCGTACGTCGTGGGCCCCCCGCCCGCGTCCGCCACGAGTCGGTCAAACAGCCACAAGTGTGGCCCGTCGTCGAAGCGGACGTCCACGATCAGGTAGTTGGGGATGCCGGCTGCGGCGTACTCGGCCCGCTTGTGCACCCAATCCGTCTCCACCGACTGCCACGACGTGATTTCGACGGCGAGGGCGACCTGGTGGGGATGGACGTACCAGCCCCTCATGTCGATGTCGCGGCTCAGCACGGACACGTCGGGGGAACGGAACGTCGCGTCCGGATCGCCCCGCAGCAGCAGCCCCACCCCCCACAGAGTCCGCCACGAGGACGCGAATGCCGGATGCAGCAGGAACGACAGATCCCCAATCATCCGGGCGTGCTCCGGATCCTCCGGGGGCGTGACGATGGCGCGTCCGCGGACGAGTTCGCAGCGGCCGCCTTCGTCGTCGTGGTACAGCTCGTACCACTCCTCGATCGTCAGCGGCCGCACCGGGGCTGCGGCGAGGCTCATCGCGTCGCTCCTTCCCATGCGGTCAGTATCCGGGTCCCGTCACCGCGGAGGATAGGGCGCAGGACCGACACCGCGTCGCGCTCGACCGGCCCCTGTGGTCAAAACCCGTCTCGGGCCGGGGGTGTGGATGAACGCCGACGACGCGACATCCGCGTTCCGGTTGGCCTGCTTCGGACTACAGAGCGTCGGCGAGCTCGGCGGCGGTGAGGGTGATGGCGTGGCCGTCGATGTGCAGGGTCACCGAGGTGCCGTCCCCGGTGGCGTCGGCGTAACGCGGGTACGTCGTGGCCGCTGCACCTGCCGGGTCGGTCGGCTCGACGAGTGTGTCGTACAGGGTGAGCGTCGGGGTCTCGTCGCGGACGTCGACGATCAGGTAGTTGGGGATGCCGGCTGCGGCGTACTCGCGGCGTTTGGTGACGCGGTCCGTGCGGACCGATCCGGGCGAGATGACCTCGACCACCAGCGCGACCCCGGAGCGGTCACCCTGCTCCGGGCGAACGCCAGGAACGCGGCGGCGAACCAGCAGATCGGGCATGCGCACGGTGTCTCGTCCACGGGTGGGCGGCAGGAAGACGTCGGAGTTGGGCTCGTAGCGGTAAGCGTTTGCGAGCCTCGAATACATCTCCCAGATGAGCACGCCGACGGCGGCACGTTCGGTCGGGCATTCGATGGGATACCGAACGGGGATGCCTTCGACCAGTTCCCAACGTTCAGCCTCGCGGTCGCTGTACTCCGCGTAGAACTGATCGATGCTCAGGTGTCGCACGGGTGCGGTGGTCATGGCTAGAGGGCGTCGGCGAGGTCGGCGGCGGTGACGGTGATCGGGTCGGCGCCCGGGATGTGCAGGGTGACGGTCGTGCCGTCGCCGGTGGGCTTCGCGTACGTCGTGATCCCGCTGGCGTCGTCGGTCAGCAGCGTGTCGAACAGCCACAGATGCGGTCCGTCATCCTGTCCCACCTCGATGAGCAGGTAGTTCGGGATGCCCGCCGCGGCGTACTCCGCTCGTTTGGTCACCCGGTCGCGTTCGACGGACGACGGGGAGACGGCCTCGGCGACGAGAGTGACGCCGGCGGGAAGGACGCGCCACTGCGAGCCGGCAAGGTCGCTGCGGAGGACCACCAGGTCAGGCACGCGGATCGTGGGCCTCGGATCGTGGCGGATGACCACGCTCGTGTTGGTCAGGGGCTCCCAGGCGTCGGAGAGGGCCGCGTCAAGGAGCAGCATCAGTCGCCGGATCGCCCGGTTGTTCTGAATGGATTCGGTGGGGGTCACGATGGCTTGGCCGCGGACGAGTTCGCAGTGGCCGCCTTCGTAGTCGCCGTACAGGTCGTGCCATTCGGCGATGGTGAGCTCGCGCATCGGGGTGCGCTGGAGGTCAGCGGCGGTCGTGGTGCTCATCGCGTCGCTCCTTCCCATGAGTTCGAGTATCCAGGTGCCGATGCGGTCACGCTACGGGCGGCGTACGACGACGCACCGGCTCGTACGTCGAGCCCTGTGGATATCCGCTCTCGGTGGCGGGGGTGTGGACGGCGGGCGCCACGAAAGGGGGAGTTAGCGCAGGTCGTCGGCGGTGATGGTGATGGGGTCGGCGCCGGGGATGTGCAGGGTGACGGTGTTGCCGTCGCCGGTGGGGTCGGCGTACGTCGTGATCCCGCTGGCGTCGTCGGTCAGCAGCGTGTCGAAGAGCCAGAGGTGGGGTCCGTCATTGGGTGCCAACTCGATGATCAGGTAGTTCGGGATGCCCGCCGCGGCGTACTCCGCGCGTTTTGTTACGCGGTCGCGCTCGACCGAGGACGGGGAGACGACCTCGATGACGAGAGAGATGTCTGCTGGAGCGACCTTCCAGTTGGGGCCGACGATTGCGCTGCGGACGAGGAGGAGGTCGGGCACGCGGACCAGCGCGGCTGGTTCCTCCGCGAGCTGGATGCTCACGCCGGGTAGCGCCGTCCATCGAGCACCGATGCGCGGGCTGAGTAGGCGCAGGAGCTTCATCGCCGCGTTGAGATTCTGAGTGGATTCGGTGGGGGTCACGATGGCTTGGCCGCGGACGAGTTCGCAGTGACCGCCTTCGTAGTCGCCGTAGAGGTCGTGCCATTCGGCGATGGTCAGTTCGCGCATCGGGGTGCGCAGGGCGTCAGCGGCGGTCGTGGTGCTCATCGCGTCGCTCCTTCCCATGAGTTCGAGTATCCAGGTGCCGACGCGGTCACGCTACGGGCGGCGTACGACACCGCACCGGCCGAAGTCACGACCGCTGTGGATACCTGCTTCGAACGTCGGGGGTGTGGACGATCCGCCCGGTAGCCGGAGTTAGCGCAGGTCGTCGCCCGTGATGGTGATCGGGTCGGCGCCCGGAATGAGCAGGTAGTTCGGGATGCCGGCGACCAGTTCCCAGCGTTCGCCCTCGCGGTCGCCGTACTCCCCGAAGAACTCGTCGATGCTCAGGTGTCGCTCTGGTGCGGTGGTCATGGCTATAGGGCGTTGGCGAGGTCGGTGGCGGTGAGGGTGATGGCGTGGCCGTCGATGCGCAGGGTCACCGAGGTGCCGTCGCCGGTGGGGTCGGCGTAGTGCGGGTACGTCGTGGCCGCTGCGTCTCCGGCGTTGGCTGGCTCGACGAGTGTGTCGTACAGGGTGAGCGTCGGGGTCTCGTGGCGGACGTCGACGATCAGGTAGTTGGGGATGCGGGCTGCGGCGTACTCGCGGCGCTTGGTGACGCGGTCCGTGCGGACCGATCCGGGCGAGACGACCTCGACCACCAGGACAACCTCGGAGCGGTCACCATGCTCCGGGCGAACGCCAGCGACGCGGCGGCGGACCAGCAGGTCGGGTATCCGCACGGTGTCCCGCCCCCGGGTCGGAGGCAGGAAGACGTCCGAGTCCGGCTCGAAGTGGTACTCGGTGCCGAGCTGGCACCGGAGGTGGAATCCGATGGTGAAGGCCGTGGCTCGGTTGGTGGGGGATTCGGTGGGGGACATGACGGGGACGCCGGCGACCAGTTCCCAGCGTTCGCCCTCGCGGTCGCTGTACTCCGCGAAGAACTCGTCGATGCTCAGGTATCGCACAGGTGCGGCGGTCATGGCGGGCCTCCTTCCGCGTCTCTTCGATGATGCCCGTTCGGACGCGCCGCAGGCTATCGGCACAGCACGCAGGGACGTCGAGCGGCGCCGGGAACCTGTGGATGACGCAGGTCAATGGGCGTACCGGCCCGGTATCTGGGCTGGGTATGGCCATCACCAACCGATAGGTTGAGCAGATCTGATCGAGGGAGTAGCGCATGAGCGCGGTGAACGAGCCCTCCGAGGCGGTGTCCTCCCTCGCGGAGCGCCGAGCAGCGCACGTAGCCGCCGCGGTGCACGACCTTCGCTTGGAAGGTCTCGACATCTCGCCTGAGGCGGAGGTCGACAGCAGGGAGTATGTCGCGGGCCGTATCGGGGTGGACGAGCTCGTACGCCGTGCCCGAGCGCGTGCGGGACTCTCTGGTGACGCCTGAGGGCTCAGTACCCGATCAATGACACGGCGTCCCGAGAGTCGTCGGTGACGGGTGACCTCAGCCGGGTGAGCGCCATGCTGAGCGCGGTGGTGAGCCCCAAGCCCGCGGCGGGTCTCGGGTCCGACCCGGTCGGCTGGTGAGCGGCCAGGTGGGATTCGGGAGCGCCCCCTGGCCATACCACGGTATGGAGGAGGCGGCGGCGGGCGGCAGTGGCAGGCGCGGCCTGGCGGGGGACGGGCGGCGAGCGGTCGTCTGCGCATACCACGGTATGGAGAAGAGTGCGGTGAGCGGTCGCTGCTCATACCGCGGTATGGAGAAGGGGTGCGGGGGTGGGAGGCGGCGGCGTGGCGACCTCCCGCGACACGAAATGTCTTGCGTCTCAGGGGTCTTGCCGTGGCGGCGGGGCTGACTTACCGTTTCGAGTGTCAGCGCTGGTCGGGGAGAGATCGGCGCCTTGGGGACCTGGGGAGGTCGACGACACCGGAAGACATGCGGGGGTACGCCCGAGCCGAGCGGCTTCGGGAGCCCGGCGCATGGGGGAGAGCCCGCGGGGGAGGCTCCGCGGGGACAGGCGGTACGGCGTAGCTGATGCTCCGCTCGGAGTCCGGCCCGACACAGCGGCCGGCAGCGCACGGTCCGTGCAGACGGTGGACCGACCGGCAGCACGAAGCTCCAGCCCTGAGGGACTGGGGCTATCGGGTCGGCTGGAGCCGTTAGGCGGCGGGCCGCAGCGGGCCGCGCACGGTGCGACCGGTCCGGCCGGCGGTCGATGCGGGCAGCGGACGCAGCAGTAGGCCGCTCGTCACACCCCAGCGCACGGACCCCGATAGGGCGAGCAGATCGTGGAGTTCATCGCGCGCGACAATGGGCGCGAGATCACGCACCACGTCGTTCCCGCGGAATTCTTCCATGTCCCTCTCCAGGTTAAGAATGCATGCCAAAATGGGGCACTCGAAAAGGACGCCGATCGAATTCGAGTGCACGTCGGCACCGCTCTCATCGGCAGCTCCCGATGCGACCTGAGCAGAGAGCCAGATCCGAATCGCCATCGCCCCCTGCGCGATTCGCCACGACCGCATCGCGGGCGGTCTCACCTGCTAGTTTGTCATAGTTCCAGATTCTGGCCCGCGGTCGGCCGGGACCATGGACAGGTGAGGCGGAGGCGCCGCGCAGGCACTCGTGATACGTGATCGGGCTTAAGGCGCGAGAACTGCGCGGACGTGCGGGAATTGGCGAAGTCACGCGTTCGTCTAAAACGCTCGTCCATATCACGATCCGAGATCTTGAGAAGTTTTTCGCGAGTCGACTTCCATTTCTTGGCAAAGCCGGTGCATAGTGAGTCCGTCATCCCTGGCCGTCCGGCCGCAGGCCTGCCCTGCGACGGACACTCATACGAAAAGAGAGCAACCTTGTCTCACAAGACTGGCAAGCGCGTCCTCACCGCTTCCACAACTATCGCGCTGGCGGCTGTTGGTCTCGCCGCGGCGCCCCTCGCAGCCCACGCGGCCGCTGCGGACGTGACGCTCACCAACGTCTGCGGCGGCGCCGGTCTCGACTATGTCACGCTTCCGGCGAACACTGGGATCTATACGTTCAAGGCAGCCGGCGATAGCGCTGTGGACCTGACCGTCGACACTTCCGACGCAACCATCGGTGGCGCTAACACCGCGGGGGCCAATGCCGCAACGGCGACTCTGTCGGCTGACCAGGCCACCTACAAGGTCACCCTTAGTGACGAGCTGTATGACGCAGCCACCGGGAAGGCTGTCACCGCGTTCGCCGTCTACGACGAGAGCGGCGCCAAGGCTTCCCTTGGTACGTTTGACAACGCGACCTGCGCAGTCAGTTCCGTGCCCTCGTTGACTTCCGATCCGGCCAAGAAGACGATCACTGTCACGAAGGGAACGGGGATCGACTGGGTGGTCTCCATTGCTGACGGCACCAACGCGGCTGACACCACCGTCACGACCAGCGGGCTCTTCGTCCTGCCAGACGCCGAGGTTGACGCAACTGGCAAGATCCTCAGCAACCTGACGACTGGACCTGCATCAGCAGTCCTCAAGTGGTCCGCGACGGACGGCCCTCTAGCTACCCAGACCCTGACGGTCGCGGGCGCTGTTGGAACTGAACTCGTGACTGTCACTGCCAAGCCGTCGCCTGGCTACACAGGCGTGGATGTTGTCAAGTCTTACAAGATGGACAGCCGCTCGCAGGTGAGCTTTGTGCAGCCCACGAAGCAAGACCGCGACGGCATCGAGAGTGACACGCTTACTCTTCCGAACATCCAGGGTGTCACCTGGTTCTACAGCACCAAGGATGTGGGATCCGCGCCGGGAGGCACGGCGACCGCGGGGAACACCTCTCTCGGCGTGTACACTGCCCCGACCATCACTGGCGGAACTGCGGGAGACTGGAATAAGGTCACCTTCCAGAGCGGCGAGACGCAGGCCGTCATTACGCGCCCCAAGGATAATGCCAGCGGCAAGATTTTCTGGCAGGCAGTTCTCACCGACATGTCTAAGTACAAGTGGGATGCTGTCAACACGAGTGGCGCCACAGTTGAGTCGGGAGCCGCCACCTTCCAGGACACCACAGCGATCAAGTCGCTGCCTGCGCCGGAAATGGTTAATGCTGACGGCGCGAACGACTACTACGTTCTTCCCAAGGTCCCGGGAGTCACGTGGACGGTCGTCGGAGGCGGGAACACCACTACGTACACCAGCGACAACCCGCTTCTCGGCACTCGGATTCCTGTCTACACCTACGGGCAGGTAAACCCGGTCGAGTACACATTCACTGCCTCCATTAGTGTTGCCGACCAGGCCAGGTACGCCTGGGACCCGGCGGTCACGCTTAAGCAGTGGAAGCAGGAGTATGACAGTCGGACGTCCATCACGCCGGCTGCTCCGAGCTTCGTTGACCAGACTGGCATCTTTGAGGACGCGGTTACCTTCCCGCAGCTCCAGACCGGCATGACGTCTTACAAGATCGCGTTGAGCGACACGGCTGTGCCCACCACAGCGACCCAGTACGTCGATGGGTCGTGGTACGGCAAGACGATCAAGCTCACGGACCTTCAGCGGACTCTCGCAGGCGGGGATATCGCCTTCGTGCACGTCTTGATCGTGGCGGAGCCCAACGACTCGTTGTACGTCGTGACGAAGGGCGCAGACGGTAACCCCGTCAAGAGCTCGTGGAGCTACAGTTTCACGAACACGGTCGTAATCGTTCCGCAGGCCCCAGTGCAGAGCGACCAGGCGGGTTCCGCCAATGACACACTCACGTTCCCGATGGACCCGCGAGTCACTTATAAGACGGTGCAGAACGGAATCACTCGGACTATCGCCTATAGCGATCTAGGTAAGCCGCTGCCCTACACGGGTCGAGTCACTGTCATCGCAGAAGCGGCGACAGGCTACCTCTTGCAGCCTAAGCCAGACGGGACCGCTCCCGACCCGTGGATCTTCACGTTTACGTCGGAGACGGACGTCACGCCGCAGGCGCCGACGCAGGATGACCAGGAGAACGTCGCCAACGACACCTACACCCTGCCCGACCAGGCGGGCGTGATCTGGATGGTCGATGGCGTCGAGATGGCCGCCGGCACGCACTCCACGGAGGGCAAGTCGTCGGTCACCATCACCGCGGAGCCGGCCGACGGCACCACGTTCGCGGACGGCGCCAAGACGAGCTGGACGTTCACGTATGGCGGCATGCCGGCAACCCCGGAGGTCTCCAACGAGATCGTCGCCGACGCCAACGTGCCGACCGCCAAGATCGACTGGTCTTCGGACAGCGCCTCGTCGTACAAGGTCACCTTCCAGAAGCTGCTCGGCAACGGCCAGCGCGGTCCGGAGCTGACCTGGTTCGCGGACACGGAGGCCACGACCGCGAACTTCGTGGCCATGGAGGGCGACAAGTACTACATCCGGGTCGTCGCCATGAACGACAACGGCGAGTCCGAGGCGGCGGAGACGCTGGTCTCGTTCTCGGGTCAGCGGGGCTACGTCGACATCGCCCCAGGCGAGGGCACGTTCGGTGGCTCGTGGGATCACCTCACGAACCTGCTGAAGGCGCAGAACCTGCCCTACTGGGACGACACCGCGGCGCTGGGTTACAACAACTCGTCGTTCACGGTGACGCTGCCGGAGGGCTCGCGCAGCTTCGACCTGTACGCCACGGTGCACCAGTACGGTTCGAAGGGCAAGATCACGGTCAACG
>JAIUNK010000042.1 GCA_020161845.1 Actinomycetota bacterium | reverse complement strand
CGCTGACGCGCTTGCCGCAGTTGGCCCTGCTGCGCCACCCGAAGGATGCCCGGGACCGGGTGGGACGCATGCTCCGCCGCGTTCCCCGCGAGGTCTCCCTCTACCTCGTGACGGGCGGCTGGGAGTCGGTGCTCTTCCGTGCCAAGGGGGGCGGTTGGCACGGCCGGGGGCGCCGTCCGCGGCTGCGCTGGACCGTCGAGCCGATCCTCGACCATGGGGCGGTGGCCGCGCGCTCGCGCCGCATTGTGGCCGGGCACATCGATGCCGTACTGGCGGACTGGGGAGTCCTGACCAGCCCTCCCGTCGGCGTCCCCGACGGCGGACCCGGACCATCCGGGCTGCGCGGGAGCCGGGGAGGGGCGGACCAGTGAACCTGCTCACGCGATCCACCGACATCGACACCGCGTCGGGGGGCTCGCTGCGGGCCCACCGCGCCGGTCTGGACCAGACGTTGGAGAGCGCGTTGCAGCTCAGCGCGCCCTGGCCGGACGTGGTGTCGACCACGACGTGGCTCCCCACGGCGCCGATCGCCGTGCGCATCGACCGACCGGCCGACGGCCTGGCAGCGGGCGCGGTGCTCGTCCTGCCGCCCTTCGGCCACGAACGCGTGGTCGGGCTGCGGACCGCCCGGGTGCTGGCGATGCAGGCGGCCCGGGCGGGCTTCGTCGCGGTGAGCCCGGACCTGCCCGGCGACGGGGACTCCCCGGCCACCTCCGCCCAGCTGGTCGTCACCGCCCAGCCTGTCGCGGCCGCGCAACCAGCTGCCACGCCCGAGCCGTTCGCCGCGGCGTGGCCGGCCGCCGTCGCGGCCGCGCTGGCGTACGCCCGGGCGATGGTGCCGGGTCGGCTCGTGCACGCGGTGGGTCTGCGGCTCGGCGCCTGCCTGGTCGCGGGACTGCCCGCCCAACCCGGTGAGCTGCGGGTGCTGTGGGAGCCGGTCACCGGCCGCGCCGCGACCCGGCGGCTGCGCGGGTTGCGCCGGCACTCCGTCCCGGTGCCCGTCGTCGAGGACGGCATCGAGCTGGCCTCGCGCCACCTGAGCACCGCCGAGTTGCGCGCCCTGGAGGCGCTCACCCTGCCCGACACCGACGCGCCCGACACCGGCACACCAGGACACCTCGTGCGCCGGGAGGTCGACCGGCGGGTGGCGAATCGCATCGCCACCACGACGCCGTACGCCGCCCGCGTCCCCCAGGACGCGATCCGCGAGATCGTCGCGGGCCTGCCGCTCGGCCCGGCCGCGCCCATCGAGGCCGTACCGCTGCGCGCGACGGCCACCGTCGCCGACGGCGTGCGCGAGACCCTGCTGGTGCTCGGCCCGCGTCGGGTCCGCGCCGTGCTGACCCAGGCCGACGTGCCGCCGCACGACGCGCGGCCGCACGACGCGCCGCCGACCCCGCGGGCGGTGTTGGCCTTCACCGCGATGGGTTCGGAGTTCGCGACGGGTCCGGCCGATCTGTGGGCGCGCGAGGCGCGCCGACTGGCGCCGTACGGCGTCGTGTCGATCCGCGCCGACCGCACCGGCCTCGGTGATGCGATCAACCCGGACGACCCCTACCAGGCGGCGCCCTATACGGACGCGGCGGCGGCGGACTGCGCGGAGCTGCTCGCGATGGCGCAGACCGTGGCGGCCGGCGCCCCGGTGATCGGGGTGGGCGTCTGCGCCGGGCCGTGGTGTCTGCTGCGGGCGGCCGAGGTGGCCCCGCCGACGGCCGTCCTGGCGTTCAACCAGGTGCACTTCGCGCCGGAGGAGTCCTACTTCGACGACCAGTTCTACCGGCGCTGGAATGGCACCGACGCGCGCCGCGATGCCCCGTTCGAGCCGGCGCCTGCCGGTGCGTCGCTGGTTCCTGCCTCGCTGGTCCCTGAATCGCCGACTGGAGGGCGCTGGCGCGCGCTGCGCCGTACCGCGCTGGAGCGCTGGCCGAGCCTCGCCGTCCTCCGGCATCCCCACGAGGCCCGGGACCGCGTCGGCCGGCTGCTCGCCCGGGTGCCGAGCGGGGTCGACGTGACCTTCGTCAGCGGGCCCTGGGAGAGCCGCTTCTTCGAGGCCAAGGGCGGCACGAGCCACCTAGTCCAGCGCGGCGGACGAATCCGGCTGACCGTCGAACCCAACCTGGACCACAGCCTCGTCTCGGAGACGGCCCGGCGGCTGGCGTCCCGGCACCTTGACGCACTGCTCTCCCGCTTCGGCGCCGTGGAAGTGGCCGCGTGACCGGCGCCCTGGAAGTGGCCGCGTGACCGGCGCCGGCACGGCCGGGTCAGCGGGGGTGTACCTGCGCCCCGCTGGCGTCCCCGACGAGCGCGCCGATGCAGTGCGCGCGATCCTCACCGAGCTGTGGGGCGGACCCGTCACGGTGATGCCCGCGGGCGCCGCGAGTGCCGCTATCGCGGCGGCGCTGCGCGCCGGGGGAGGGCTGGCGTTCCACTCCTCCGGGACCACAAATGCGTCCACCTGCGCCGTGTTCGATGCGGCGACCCGACGTCGCCACGTCGCCGCGGTGCTCGCCACCGTTGGCCTGACCGACGACCTGACCTGGTGTGCGATGCCCGCCCCCGGGTACGCCTACGGCCTGAGCATCGTCGAGACGCACGCCGCGGCCGGGATCGAGGTCACCTTCCTGCCGCGGCAGGACCAGGCCCGGCAGCTGGCCACGTTCGCCGCGACGGCGCGCTGGCCGCTCGGGCTCTACCTCACCCCACAGGCGCTGCCGGTGCTGCTCGCGGCGGGGCTGCCGGCCGAGGCCGTACGGCGGGTCGTCGTCGCCGGCGGACGACTCTCCGACGCAGGGGCTCGGGCGTTGACGGCCCGGTTCCCCGGCGTGGACCTGACGAACATGTACGGGCAGGCCGAGCTCGGCCCGCGCATCGCCACATGGCGAGGGCCGGCCGCCGAGTTCGTGGCGGGAGACGTGGGGCAGCCCCTGCCGGGGGTCGGGATCACGATCACGCCCCGGGCCGACGTCGGCGCGGGCGCGGACGTGGTGCCGCCCGTGCCGCCCGCGCCGGGTGCGCCCGGGCGGATCCTCGTGACCAGCCAGCTCGCGGCGACCTTCCTCATCAAGGACCCGGCCGCCGGACCGCAGCCGCAGCCCGCCACCGTCGACACCGGCGACCTGGGGCGGTACGACGAGCGCGGGCACCTCATCCACTGCGGGCGGGGCGACCACATCCTCAACGTGGCGGGAACGAAGGTCGACGTCGAGGAGATGCGTCGGACGCTGGAGGAGGCCCTGCAGCCCATTGCGGTGCGGATTGCCCACCGGCCGGCGCTCGTGGCGGGCGATGTGGTGCCGATGGTCCAAGTGGTGGCGGCTGCGGAAGCGCCGCTGCACGCGCGTGACGTACGCCGTGCGCTGCATGGCACCGTCGGCTCCATCGCGGCCCTGTGCGACGTGCGCGTGGTCGAGGCCTTGACGGTGGGAGAGAGCGGGAAATGAGCCACGATGCGGTGACCGCCCGGTGCGCGTGGTTGCGCGATCGGGTTCATGGACTGCCCAAGCAGGGCGCCCTGGTGCAGCTGTCCGGGGGGGTCGATTCCTCCGTGGTCGTGCACCTGTGCGCGCGGGCCCTCGGACCCGAGCACGTGACCGCTCTCTACCTGCCGGACACTGCGACGGGGCCCGAGACGAGGGCGTACGTCGACGCGGCGGTCGCCTCGGCCGGAGTAAGACTCGTCGAACGGTCCATCGCCGCGGCCATCGAGGCGCAGCAGCCGATGCGCGACGTGGTGGCGATCTTGCAGCGCTACGCCCCCGACTACGACCCCGCCCGGGATGCCTACGCGGTCTGTGCCTCCCCGGAGCGGGCCCGGCGGTTGGGCGCGCTCGTCTACGACCTGGCGATCGGGCCGCGACACGGTGCGCCGGAGCGGATCGTGCGGTTGCGGGTCGAGGACCTGCGCGCGCTGATCGCCTACCAGAACCGCAAGCAGCGCACCCGGATGCTGTTCGCATACGCCGAGGCGGAGGCGAACAATCTCGCCGTGGTGGGCGCCTCGAACGGCGACGAGCTGCGGACCGGGTTCGTGGTGAAGTACGGCGATGACGCGGCCGACCTGCTCGGCATCGGCGACCTCACCAAGAGCGGGGTCTACGAGCTGGCCCGCGAACTCGGCGTACCGGAGCAGATCATCGGCCGCCCCCCGACGACGGACACCTACGCCCTGAAGCAATCCCAGGACGACTACTACTACTACGCCCTGCCCGCCGACGTCATGGGCCGCTTGCTGGAGTTAGCGCCCGTGGGTGCGGCCCCTATCGCGGACGACGCACCCTGGGAGGACTTGGCGGCCGCCAGCGGCTGGGCGGTGGCGGGGCTGCGCCAGGCCGCCCAGGGCCTGCGGGCCTCGCTGCACTACCAGGAGACGCGCAGCCTGAGATACCACCCGGGCGACGGCCCGTTGACGTGAGAGGACAGGTCATGCTGACAACCAAGAAGCCGTGGGACGAGGTGCAGGCGGAGCTCCTGGACGTCGTCTTCTACGCCCACGATCCTTCAGCGGTACTGGCCAGCGCCGATCTCGCCAAGGCGGGGATGCTCGACTCGCTCTCGGTGGTGGCCATCATCGAGGTGCTGGCCGAGGCGACCGGGGCGGACAGCGCGCTGGACGCGGCCACCGTCGAGGACTTCGCCTCGATGGTGCACATCCACGACCTGTACGAGCGGCTCTGAACCATGTGCGGCATCGGCGCCGTCCTGGGCGCCGGCGTCGCCGTGGGGGTGGAGCCCGGACAGGTGCCGCCGCAGCAGGTGCTGGGCGCCCTCGCCGCGCTCGCCGGGAGGGGCCCCGACGGTGCCGCCGTGACCAGCGCCCCGGGCGCGGTGCTCGTGGCCACCCGGCTGATCCAATGGGACGAGGGCTCGCCGGAGCAGCCCTACGCGACGGCGGCCGGCGACCGGGCGGTGTTCAACGGGGAGCTGTTCAACCTCGCGGCGCTCCAGGCCCAGCTGCAGATGCCCGGAGCCCCCGAAATTGCCGTTCTGCTGGAGGGGCTGCGGCGCGACGGGCCCCGGTTCCTGCAGCGCATCGACGGCCAGTTTGCCGTGGTGGCGCGGCTGGCCGACGGCACGACGTACGCGGCCCGCGATCGGTTCGGAATCTGCCCGCTCTACCGCGCCGCCCGGCCTGACCGGCAGGTCTTCGCCTCCACGATCCCGGCGATCACCGCGCTGCTCGGGGAGCCAGAGCAGCGGTACGACGCGGCTGGGCTCGCCGCGATCGTGCGGGACTGGGCGCCGACCGGCATGACGACCCCCTACGCCGGAATCGCCCAGGTCCCGCCCGGCGCCGTCGTCGTCATCGCACCGACGGGCGAGCCGCGCTGCGAACGGTGGGGCGACGCGGGTGAACCCTCCCAGGCGGGGCCGGCGCAGCTGGGGTCTGCGCAGGTGGGGGCCGTACCGGTGGGGTCCGTTCCGGTGGGGTCGGCGCCGGCCCGCTCCGGGGCGGCGACCGCTTCGGAGGAGTTGGCCGAGGTGGAGGACCGCCTGCGGGCCGCGATTCGGGTCCGGATGCGCGCGGTGGGCGAGGTGGTGTCCCTGCTCAGCGGCGGCGTCGACTCGACGGTGATCGGGGCGATCGCGGCGGACGAGGGTGCTCGTCGGGGGTTGAGCCTGTGGGTCGACGGCGACGAGGAGACCCGACTGCGGCAGCAGCGCGTGGCCGCGGCGGCCGGGTTGGACCTCATCCAACACCGGCTGACCGCGACGGAGACGATGGCGGGGTTCCGAGACTATGTGCGCACCCGGCGGCTGCCGCTGGTGCGGCTCGGGCCGGTCGGGATGACGGTGCTGGCCCGCCGTGCCCGCGCCGAGGGCGTCCGGACGGTGTTGTCGGGTGAGGGCGCGGACGAGCTGTTCTGCGGCTATGACTCCTACCGGCTCATCGCCGCCCGCGCCGGCCTGTTCGGGCCGGTGGAGGGGCTGGCCTGGGGCCAGTTCGGGATGCCGGAAGTGCAGCTTGGCCGGAGTGACCGGTGGGCTACGGCGTACTGGAAGGGTTTGGTCGCGCTCGGCTCCGGAACGCCCGCGCGGGTCGCGATCCTGCGACCGGTCGCCGCGCTCCTGGGGCCCCTCCTTGCGGCGGCGCTGGAGGCGGTCGAGACCCCCGGGGGCTCGGCGGTGCCGCGCGTTCCAGGGTCCGACTCGCCGGTGGGGAAGGCGTTGCGGGCCCGGCGTGCGGAGGACGTAGCCACGCTGCTGGCTGGGTATCTCCTGGTCGTGCAAGGTGATCATGCCTGGTCGGAGGAGGGTGTGGAACTGCGCCCGCCATACCTGTCGGCGCTCGTCGCCGACTGGGCCCTGGCGCGGGACCCTGCGCAGTTCGTGGCGATCGAGCGCGGCAAGCTGCCGGTCTACGGGGTGTTGCGGCGCCTCGCCGTACGGCGTCCCGCGCTCGCCGACCTGGGCTTCGCGAAGGCGGCGTTCCGCGTCGACGTGCGGCTCTTGCTCCTGCACGATGACGCGTATGGCGACCTGCGCGCGGCGGTCGCCGCATGCCCGCCGGAGTACGTCGACGCCCCGGCCCTGCTGACCCGCCTCGACCGCGCCCGCGCGGCGGGAAGCCTTAGCGAGGCCGAGTCGATGCTGACCACCCTGGCGGCCAGCCTCGGCCTCCTCAGCGGAGGATGACCCGGACGATCCGCAGCATCCGCCCGCTCCCGTCGCGGATCACGAGACCGGTGGGACCGTGGCCTCTTCAGTCCGCGGCGTCCACCGGGCGGCGAACCGGCACCCCGGACCCTCGACGGCGAGCGTGGGCACGCGCCAGGAGCCGTCCGCGGCGAAGAACCTTGTGGCGGTGGGGTCCGCGCAGCCGGTAGCGGCCGTCAGCGCGTCCCGACCCGACGGGCTGAGCCCCACCGTGACCGCCGTGGGCTTATCGATGGCCGGGCCGTCGTGAAGGTCTCGTCGGTGAAGAACTCTGGCGCCGTGACGCCCTCGCCGATCGCCGTGGCGCGGCGGTTGGCGAACGAGGCGTGTTGGAGCTGGCCGAGGTCGATGGGCGCGGCGCTCAGCACCCTTCCGCCCCAATAGAGGATCGCGGCGATGTCCAGCACGATCGCGAGGATCCCCCCGGCGGTGGCCCCCTGTCGGGACACCCAGTCCCCGAGATCGGTCGCCTGCGTGGCGCTCCTGATCAAGGGCGGCCCGATCGTGGCGGTTGCCGCGGCGAGCGCTCCGAGGGGGACGACGGCGGCGAGCCACTTGGTCGTGTCCCGGTAGGCGGTCGCGCCGCATCTTCGAGGCTCTCGGAGGGGGCCGTCGGGTGCTCATCTCCCGGTATGGCAAGGTCGTCGCCGTGATCGAGCCGGCGTCGCTCTCGCTGGATCAGGGCGTGCTGGCAGCGCATGCCGCACCGGGCTTACCGGCCATGCCCGAGCTGACCGCCACCGAGATCGGCCAGGACGGCCCGGCCGAACGCATCCGTGCGGCCGAGGCCGGCGCCGTGACGCTGGTGACGAAGAACCAGAAGGTGTATGGCGTCATGCGGCCACCCAGCGTCGAACCCGAGGCGGCCCTCACCGACCCGGATCTCGCGGAGCGGATGCTGGCGCGCTTCGAGCACGACCATCCTCAGGCGACCGCAGCCGAGCTTGCCGACGAGTCGGAGCGGCTCCACGAGGCCCTCTCGGCCGAAGCAGCGTTACTGCCCTACCTCGGCTCACCCGTTGTCGAGTCCGGACCTGTGCCGACCGAGCCGCGGGCTGCAGACCTGCGGTCTGCCGATGCGCTCGCCTGGGCCGAGGCCATGACGATCCAGGGTCTCGCCCACGAGCCGTCCGGCGACCTCGCGGCCGCCCGCACCGTCTACGACACGGCCATCGAGCGGTTGCGGGGGGTTGGCGACGAGCGGCTGCGGTCGCGCATGCACGTGATGATGCTCAAGGCGGCGCAATTCCACTACCTGACCGGGGACAGCCCGACCGCGCTGCGGCTCGCTGAGACGGTCAGCGAGGAGTTGGATTCCTTCGATCGCGTCGACGCGGCGCGCCCCGCACGGCCCGTCACCCCACCGACCAAGCTCGGGCGTGCCTGAGCGCGACGATCGGGACAGGCGTGGGCAAGGGCATCGGTACGAGTAGTGGCGCGGAGCCGTTGCAGGCTTGGCAGCTGCGCATCGGCACGTTTGACTCTCCGCAGCTCAGCGCCGTCCTCCGTGGCCTTCTCGGCGGCGACCCTGTGGTCAGCACCGACGGCGCGGTGGAGATCAGCGTGATGCCTGATGGGCCGCTTGGCCGGCATCGCCTATCGGTACGTCTGCCAGCGGCCCCCTTTGTCGCAGACATGGTGGTCACCGCCTTGCCGGCGATTGAGTGCCACGATCCCGATGAACGCTCCTCCAGTCCGTCGCCGGATCAGTGGATGCAGCGGTCCGCCCGTGGTCCGGTGACCTGGGAGCTGTTCAACTGCAGGATTCATAGCCTCACGTCGCGTCGCAACTAGGATGCCTCGCCACGGTTCAGCCGCGACTGCGGCAGCTGGAGCCGGAGCGCAGTCGATGAGGCTGGTTTTCGCGACGCAGGTTCTCGCCCCCACCTCGGTCGGCGTGGCCTGATAGTCGGGCAGATCACCCATCCGGACCGTGCCGCAGCCGCCTACGGTTCCCTCCCCGCGGTGTTGGGGGTGCGTGATCAAGGTCGATTCGGTGGCTGCGGCGCCGCCGGGTACCCTAGGACGGTTGGCCCGCGCCGACCACCCCGCACGCCGTACGACGCCTCGTCGTGGCGGTGCGTCGGGGCCAGGGTGCGGGTCCGACGCTGCTAACCCTCCTGTCACGGAGAGACCGTGACCGCCTAGACCAGAGGAGGTGGGTGTTCCGCATGCGTCAGTACGAGATGATGATCATCGTCGACCCGGAGGTCGACGACCGCCAGGTTCCCGCCGCGCTCGAGCGGTTCCTGACCGTCGTGAAGAACGACAAGGGCACCGTCGACAATGTGGACGTTTGGGGCCGGCGCCGCATGGCGTTCGACATTAAGAAGCGTTCCGAGGGCATCTATGTCGTGGTGAACTTCACCGCCGCGCCGGCGACCGCCAAGGAAATGGACCGGCAGCTGGGGCTCTCGGAGTCGATCCTGCGCACGAAGCTGCTGCGGCCGGGCGCCTGAGGAGGCTTGCGATATGGCCGGCGACACCACGATCACGATCATCGGCAATCTGACCGGTGATCCGGAGCTGCGTTTCACCCCGTCCGGGGCCGCGGTCGCCAACTTCACGGTGGCCTCCACGCCGCGCACGTTCGACCGCCAGAGCAATGAGTGGAAGGACGGCGAGACGCTGTTCATGCGCTGCTCGGTGTGGCGCGACGCCGCGGAGAATGTGGCCGAGTCGCTGCTGCGGGGCAGTCGCGTGATCGTCTCCGGCCGGCTGAAGTCCCGCTCCTATGAGACCAAGGAAGGCGAGAAGCGCACCGTCATCGAGATGGAGGTCGACGAGATCGGCCCCTCGCTGCGGTACGCCTCGGCCAAGGTCACCAAGACCCAGCGTGGCGGTGGCGGGGGCGGCGGCGGCTTTGGGGGCTCCGGCGGCGGCCAGGGTGGCGGCGGCTTCGGCGGTCAGGGCGGCTACGGCGCTGGCCAGGGCGGCGGGTACGGCGGGGGCCAGCAGGCCTCCGACCCGTGGGCGACCGGCCCCTCGGGTGGTCAGGGCGGCCAGCCGGGCGGCGGCCAGCCGGGCGGTCAGCCATCGGGCGGTCCGGGCGGCGCCGGCCCCGGCGCCTCGCAGGGCGGCGGCGGTTGGGGCGGCGGTCCCAGCTACGACGAGCCCCCTTTCTAATTCACTGACACATGACGTTTTCCGCTGGGGCCTGCAATCCCCGGGCGTTCAAGGATTAAGGAGAGCACCACGATGGCCAAGCCCGTTGTGCGTAAGCCCAAGAAGAAGGCGAACCCGCTGAAGGTCGCCAAGATCGAGAACATCGACTACAAGGACACCGCGCTGCTGCGCAAGTTCATCTCCGACCGCGGCAAGATCCGCGCGCGCCGGGTGACCGGGGTGTCGGTGCAGGAGCAGCGGCTGATCGCCAAGGCGGTCAAGAACGCCCGCGAGATGGCGCTGCTGCCGTACTCGAGCTCGGCCCGCTGAGCCGCCGGTTATCGGACTGAGGAGAGATTGAGATGAAGCTCATCCTGACGCATGAGGTGACCGGTCTCGGTACGGCGGGTGACGTGGTCGAGGTCAAGGACGGTTACGCCCGCAACTTCCTGCTGCCGCGCTCCCTAGCCACACCGTGGACCAAGGGTGGCCAGAAGCAGGTCGACTCGATTCGGAAGGGGCGCGAGACCCGGGCGATCAAGTCCCTGGACGCGGCCAAGGACCTGCGCGGTCAGCTCGAGGCGCGGACCCTGACGATCGCCGCGCGGGCCGGTGCCGGTGGCCGCCTGTTCGGTGCGGTCTCGCAGGCGGACGTCGCCGAGGCGGCCAAGGCCGTGGGCCTGACGATCGACAAGCGCACGATCGAGTTCGCCACCCCGGTCCGCTCGACCGGCGACGCGACCGCAACCGTGCGCCTGCACCCCGAGGTCCAGGCCACGGTCAAGCTGGTTGTTACCCCGGCCTGATCGAAGCTTTGGGCCCATCTTCGGCTTGGCTGTCGGCCGACGCCGACGGTTCGCGTGACGCCCCGTCGGCGCGGAGCACGATGAAGACAGTCGGGTGGAGTCGTTTCTAAACACCGGAGATGGTTCTCAAGGGTGACCGGGTCAGCAGGGTCGAGGAACTCGGCGATGTTGGTAACCTTTGGTGCTCGCGTTGTGCGGCAGTTGTCCCGGTGGGATTCGAGAAGGGCTGGGGTCAGCGAATGGCCGATCGGTCGAGGGCAGGCGGCAACAGGGTCAGCGCCCAGCGCCCCAGGGTGCTGGTCGTTTACGGCACCCGCCCGGAAGCGATTAAGGCTGCCCCGCTTGTACTCGGTCTTTGCGAGCGCGGCCGTGTCGACGTGACGGTCGTGACGACTGGCCAGCACCGCCAGATGTTGGACCAGGTCAATGAGGTCTTTGGGATTTGTCCCGAGCACGATCTGGGATTATTCGAGCCCGGCCAGGGAATCGAGAGTATCGTCGCTAAGACCCTGCTGAGGCTCACCCCGATCCTGCATGACCTAGCTCCGGATCTGGTTGTTGTGCATGGGGACACAAGCACAGCAAATGCGGCTGCACAGGCGGCCTTCTATGCCGAAGTGCCGGTGGCCCACCTGGAGGCCGGACTTCGCACTTATGACCTGGCCAGTCCATTCCCTGAAGAGGCCAACCGTCAGATCATCGGACGGTTGGCCAGTTTGCATCTCGCGCCCACTGCCCGCAACAAGGCGGCACTGCTCGGGGAGCGCGTTCCCGCCGATCGGATCGTGGTGACCGGCAACACCGTGATCGATGCCCTGCAGAGCGTCGTGGCACGCCTCGCCGTGTCAGAGGCGCTGCTGACCGATCGCCGCAGGGTCCTGGTCACACTGCACCGCCGGGAAAACCTGGGCGCCGTCATGGCCGGCGTCGCCAGAGCCCTGGCCCGTGTGGCCACTGAGACACCCGACGTCACGTTCGTGGTTCCGCTGCATCTCAATCCGGCCGTACGGTCGGTGGTGATTCCTGTGTTGGCGCCGTACCCGAACATCGCGATCCACGAACCGATGGACTATGTGGAGTTTGTCCGTGAGCTAACCAAATGCGGCATCGTCGTTACGGACTCAGGCGGCCTTCAGGAGGAGGGGCCGGGGCTGGGAAAACCCGTTCTTGTGGCGCGGGACACCACTGAGCGGCCGGAAGCTATCGAGGCCGGCACCGCTCGGCTGGTCGGCACCGCGGAGGACGACGTCTACCGGGAGTTGCGCCGACTCCTCGATGATGACGTGGCCTACCGGGACATGGCCACGGCGGTCAACCCCTATGGTGATGGCCACGCCGTCTCTCGCTGCGCCGCCGCCATCGAAGCGCTTCTTCGAGTGGGGTTCCGGGAGCCGGATTTCGTCTACCCGCCGCCCAAGCTTGACTGAGCTCTCCACGGGCTGATCCGCGTCCTGAGCTGCGCGCGGAG
Source organism: Actinomycetota bacterium (assembly GCA_020161845.1). GTDB lineage: Bacteria > Actinomycetota > Actinomycetes > Actinomycetales > Dermatophilaceae > Austwickia. Next base: position 11,281 of record JAIUNK010000042.1, on the reverse strand, counting down.
CTCCTGGTATCGAAATGTGCCCGAGGTAGCACCGCCACGGCCCAGAGTGAACCCCTGCCGTTGCCGTGGGCGGTTGTGTAGGATCGGGCAGCCGAATGAAGCCGCCTCCCGGCGTTGGCTGCCGATCCCCCTCGGTGGCGGTCTAACCCCTACACCAGATAGGCCTCTCATGCCAGAGGACACGAGCGTGCGTCACCGTTCCCACAAGCGTGGCAACCGGTGGACGCTATGGCTAGCCGTATGCGCCCTCACCCTGCCCATCCTCGCGGTGGGCTCGGCGCCGAGCTTCTCGGCCGACTCGACGCTATGGGGGCCGGCCCTCCCCAACGCTTCGGCGGCGGACGATTGGGGCCCGGTCGAGTTGGGCTCCCGGTTCAGCGTGGTGGCCCCGGGTTCGGCGGTCGGCGTACGCTTTTGGAGGCCGGCCGACTCTTCCGGCCCGTATTCCGGAACGCTGTGGTCCTCGAATGGCACCAAACTCGCGTCGGTGAACTTCTCGTCGCTCACCGCTAGCGGCTGGCAGTCGGCGACGTTCTCCTCGCCCGTGCGTTTGTCGGTCGGCGCGTCGTATGTCATCTCGTACTTCGCCCCCAAGGGGCGCTACGTCGCCAACGACAACGCCCCTGTCGTCACGTCCGCCACCCCCGCGCTCAAAGTGCCATCCGTCAACGTAGGGGTGTACAACTACGGCGGGTCGTCGGCGTTTCCGACGAAGACGTACCAGAACTCGAACTACTGGGTCGATGTGCTTTTCCGCCCGGACAGCTCGCCTCCGCCATCCACCGCAAGCTCAACCCCATCGGCGTCCGTCGAGACAGCTCCGGCGTCAACCGCCTCGTCCTCTCCGGCGTCCAGCGGCGGCACAGTTGGGGCCGGTGCCGTGGGCGTACCCAGCGGGGTTTCTTTGCGGCCGTCGGGTTCGTTGGTGGTGACGACACCGGGCACAGTAATCGACGGTTTGGACGTGTCCGGCAGTATTTACGTGGCTGCCTCAAACGTGACGATCCAACGCACCCGGGTTCGCTCCTCGTCGTGGGCGCAGATCCAAGTCAAGCTCGGGACGAGTGGCGTGGTCATTCGGGACGTAGAAATTGACGGCAAGGGCACCTCGGGCGCCTCGGGATCTGTCGGCGTGGCCGGCCCGGCCACCGTAGTGCGCTGCGATATCCATTCCCTGGAGAACGGGATCACGCCCGCGTCGGGTTCGGTCATCCGCGGCAACTATATTCACGATCTAGCGGCTCCGGGTGACCCGCATTACGATGGTATCCAAATGGATGGTGGCCTCAGCGACATTACCATTGAAAACAATACTGTCGATATGACGGGCAAATGGCAGACCGCCACCGTAATGATCGATAATGGATTCGGTCGAATCTCCAATATTAGGGTTGCCGGTAATATCCTTAAGGGTGCCGGATACACCGTATACGCCGACGGCAGCTTCAGGTCCGACACGCTGATGGGCGTCGTCTTCGACGGGAACCGCTTTACTCAGGGTGCCTATGGTTATGCCCTGATCCGAAACGCGCAAGTCGAGTGGATCAACAACACCACGGACAGTGGGCAACCGCTGAGCCGCCCTTCCTGACCGGACTGGGGTCAGCTGGACTTACATGATGGTGGGGCGGCGCGGGAGTCGTGACCCGTCATCTGACTGGCGCCCTGCTGGGTTGTCGATGGAGTGATCCGTCCGGCCCTCGTGCCGCGGCACCGGCCGGTCGGGCATGACCTCATACGAGCCTGACCCCATCGCACGGGATCTGGTGTAAGTCCTGTCTGACCGACCCGGCCGGGCCGACCCATCGGAACGGAAGGGCCACACCATCATGACAAGCCAGCAGCAGCAGGTAGGCGGCGTTGACTCGCACAAGGACAGCATCCACATCGCCGTGATCACCAGTGTGGGGCAGCCGGTCGCGGACCAGGAGTTCCCCACGACCGTGACCGGGTACCGGCGCGCGGTCGCCTGGCTGATCGAGCACGGACCCGTCCGCGCGGTCGGTGTCGAGGGGACCTCCAGCTACGGTGTCGGTATCACCACCGAGCTGCTCACGGCTGGGATCGCGGTCGTGGAAGTCAATCGGACCCGCCCGGCCGAGAAGCGCCGGCAGGGCAAGACCGACCCCCTGGACGCCTACCGTGCGGCACGCTCGGTGCTCTCCGGGGAAGCCACCACCGACCCCAAGAGCCCCACCATCGAACCGCTGCGCGCCTTGACCATCGCGCGCCGCTCAGCGGTCAAGGCGCAACAGGCTGCGCGGCGACAGATCAACGCCCTGCTGGTCAACGCCGTCCCCGCCCTGCGCGACCGCTACCGAGACCTACCCGATGCCGAACTCCTTGCCGCACTTCGCAATTGCCGACCCGAGCAGCTGCACCACAGCGACACCGCCGACACGATGTTCGCGCTGCGTGCCCTGGCCCGTCGACACCGCATCCTCCACGAGGAGATCCAGGACCTCGAACAGCGGCTGCTGCACCGGACCACCCGGACCAACCCGGCCCTGATGGCCATCAAGGGCGTCGGACCGGCCGTCGGCGCCCAGCTGCTGATCACCGCCGGCGACAACCCAGACCGACTTCGCACCTCCGCGTCGTTCGCCGCCTTATGCGGCACCGCCCCGATCCCGGTCTCCTCCGGAAAGACCAGCCGACACCGCCTCTGCCGCGGCGGGGACCGGCAGGCTAACGCCGCCTTGCACCACATCGTCAAGGTCCGCATGTCCTACGACCCGCGGACCCGCGCCTACCGCGACACCCACCTCGCCAAAGGCTGGACCAACAAGGCCGTGTTCCGCGCCCTCAAACGCGCCGTCGCTCGCGAGGTCTTCCACGCCCTGGCAGGCCACATCGCCGCTCCCGACTACTCCGACCTACGCCCCGCACGGCAAGCTAAGAACCTCACCCTCACCCAGGCAGCTGAACACCTGGGCGTATGGCCAGCCAGAATCGGCGAACTCGAACTCGGACGCCGACCCAACGAGGACCTCGCCCACCGCTACCGCTCCTGGCTCAACGCCGCCTAATCAGCGCTTGACACGCAATAGGAGCATCAAGCCACCGGGCTCCCGGGGTGTGGCCTCGTCCCGGGCCGATGCGTCGTCGTCGTTGAGCAGCGATGACGCCCGGGGCGATCGACTTCAGCATCAGATCACTCAGCTGAGGTCGGCGAGACCTTACGATAGCGCCCATGCTACGTCTTCTGGTCACGGGTGCGGCCGGGTTCATCGGGTCGAACTTCGTTAGGTACGCCCTTGCACACACCGATGCGACGTTGACGCTGTTGGACAAGCTAACCTACGCCGGCGATCGTCGAAATATCGAAGGCCTGTCGAAGCTCAGGTGCACATTTGTGCATGGGGACATTTGTGACGCCGAGCTTGTCGATCAGTTGGTCGGGCAGCACGATGTGACGGTGCATTTCGCCGCAGAATCTCACAATGATAACTCCTTGCACGATCCGGAGCCGTTCGTCCAGACCAATCTGGTCGGCACCTATCGCCTATTGGAGGCCGTGCGGAAATACGACACACGTTTTCATCACATCTCCACCGACGAGGTGTTCGGTGACCTCGATCTCGATGATCCGGATCGCTTCACTGAGGCCACCCCGTACCAGCCGAGTTCCCCTTATTCCGCGACCAAGGCTGGCGCTGACCTGCTTGTTCGCGCATGGTGCCGGTCGTTCGGGATCCGCGCAACGATCAGCAACTGCTCGAACAACTACGGTCCGTATCAGCATGTCGAAAAGTTCATCCCACGCCAGATCACTAACATCATCGACGGCGTCCGACCCCGGGTCTACGGGCAAGGGTCGAACGTTCGCGATTGGATCCACGTAGACGACCATAGTTCCGCCGTGCTGCGAGTGATTGAGGCCGGCAGAGTGGGCGAGACCTACCTCATCGGTGCGGATGGGGAGGTGGACAATCGGACCGTTGTGCGACTCCTCTTGCGGCTGATGGGCCAATCCGAGGATTCCTACGATCTGGTCGCGGACCGCCCCGGCCACGACCTCCGGTATGCGATCGACGCATCGAAGTTGCGGACCGAACTCGGCTGGTCGCCGGCCTTTGCAGACTTTCAGACCGGCCTGGCCGCCACCGTGGACTGGTATCGCCGGAACGAGGAATGGTGGCGTCCGCAGAAGGCCGCTGCCGAGGCGAAGTACGCCGTGACAGGTCAATAGGGAAACAGCCCCACCCGGATATCACCTGACCTAAGGAGCAGTTGGTGGACTCGGTGAGTATTCGTGCGACATCCATCCCCGGGCTTCTCATCCTAGACCTTCCTATCCATCGGGATTCGCGTGGCTGGTTCAAGGAGAACTGGCAACGCGCGAAGATGACGGCGCTCGGTCTGCCTGATCTGGAACCGGTGCAGCACAACCTGGTCGTCAACGACGCCGTGGGGGTGACCCGTGGCATCCATGCGGAGCCGTGGGACAAGTTTGTCTCGGTGGCGACCGGCCGCGTCTTTGGCGCCTGGGTTGACCTGCGGCCCGGCCCGTCGTACGGCGTGGTGGAGACGCTTGAGATGGGCCCTGATCGCGCCGTTTATGTGCCTCGTGGTGTGGGGAATGCCTACCAGACTCTGCAGCCCGCCACCGTGTACTCCTACCTGGTCAACGACCACTGGAGCGCGGCGGCGAAGGACCGGTACAGCATGGTCAATCTGGCGGATCCCACACTGTCCATCGAGTGGCCGATCCCCCTGGCCCAAGCCGTGATCTCCGAGGCAGACCGGCGCCACCCCAACCTGTCCAAGGCGACTCCCGCTCGAGGTGGCCGCGCGCTGATTCTTGGCGCGCATGGTCAGCTTGGGCGAGCGGTCGCCGAGGCGTTGCCGGACTCCGTGGCGCTAGGACGGCGCGACGTGGATCTGGCGGATCCTGAGAGCGTGCAGGGGATCGATCTGAGCGATGTGGACGCGGTCATCAACGCCGCCGCCTACACCGCCGTGGACGCCGCGGAGACAGCCAATGGCCGGATTGCGGCCTGGACTACCAACGCCATCGGTGTCGCCCACCTCGCCCGGCGCTGCCGCGGCCGGCGGGTCACGCTCGTGCACATCTCCTCGGATTACGTCTTCGATGGCACCCGTCTCGAACACGACGAGTCGGAGCCGCTGAGCCCGCTAGGGGTGTATGGCCAGTCCAAGGCGGCGGGTGACCTCGCCGTAGCTGCCTGCGAGCGACACTACGTGGTGCGCACTTCGTGGGTGGTCGGTTCCGGTCGCAATTTCGTGGCCACGATGGCGGCCCTGGCTGATCGGGGCGCGCGTCCGGCCGTCGTCGACGACCAGTGGGGCAGACTGACGTTCGCCGAAGACCTGGCGGCCAGCATCGTGCACTTGTTGCGCGTTGGGGCGCCGTACGGAACATACAACATGACGAATTCCGGGCACGTCCAAACGTGGGCCGACATCGCTGCTCGAGTATTCGCCGCTCGCGGCCGCTCGACGGCGGACATCGACCGAGTGAGCACTGAGCGGTACGCAGCCGGCAAGACGCTCGCGCCACGGCCCCCGCACAGCACCCTCGCCCTGGACAAGCTTGCCGCTACCGGATTTGAGACAGCGGACGCGGATCAGCGCCTAGCGGACTACCTGGCCCGAATCGTCTAGGGATCATCTCGCCTGCAGCCCGGGCTATCGGCGCCAAGCTGCCGGCCCGACCGGGGTCGGTCGGGCCGGCAGGGAGCGGAGCCGCTGTCTAGGTGCCGTTGGACGGCTCACATGTCACGGCTCGGTGATGACCGGGTCCACCCAGTAGTTGGTGTTGTTCCAGGAGGCCGTCGGGAAGCCCCCGCCGTAGCGGAATACTCCTGCACCGGTTGGCGCGGACAGGGGGGTCACCGTCAGTGCGGTGGCGAAGCCGGCGGCGGTGTATGCGTAGTGCCCAGCACTGGCGACATAGGAGGCCACGTACGTGCTTCCGGCCGTGAGTGGCACTGGCTGAGGGAAGGTCACGGTCTGCCACCCGGTAGCGGTCTCGCTAGTGGAGGTCCCGGTCGCTAGGCGGTTTCCATTGGCATCCCACAGATTCACTACATGCGGTCCGGTGTTGGCCGCGGCCTTGTAGAAGCGAACCGCCGAAGCCTGCCCAGGACGGCTGACACTGAACCGAACGCCCAGCTCAACGGTGGACGTGTCACCACTGTCGATCACCGCCGGGATTGCCGTGTCGTCCCATAGACCACACGGACAGGTTCCCGGTGTGGCTGGTCCCGCCATGGTCGTGAACGACCACGTCACCGGCGCTCCCATGGCGTTGCCGGCTGCGTCGGTGGCGTTCACCGTGGCGGTGTACGTCGTTCCATAGCCGAGGGTCGAACTGGGGCTGAAGGTGGCCTTCTTGGTCGCTTGGTCGTATGTGGCGGCCCCCGCGACTGGGCTGCCTGCGCTGGTCTTGAGCGTCATGACCAAGCTGCTCGGACTGATCGCCTCGTCGAAGGTCGCTGAGACTCCTCCGGCCGGGTCCACACTCGAGGACCCCGCAACCGGCGACGTCGCCGTGACGGAGGGGGGCTGTGTGTCCGGCGTCAGGTTCGTGCTGAACACTGGGTCGACCCAGTAGTTGGTATTCCGGTAGCTGGAGTTCGGGAACTGGTCGACACCGTAGGCGTAGGCACCGTTCGCCGTGCCCGGGACGGACAGCGGCCCATTGGTCCAGCCGGTAGCGACCGCATCCACATCGGCGGCGTAGTGACCCTGTGGAGCGTAATAGGAGACGACATAGGTCTGGCCAGACACCACGCTGACCGGGACAGCGAAGGTGAGTTGTTGCCAACCGGAAGCCGTCTCACCGGTAAAGGTGCCGGTGGCCAGACGCGCTCCGGTCGACGACCACAACGATCCCGTGTGGCTGCCGCCGTTGCCGGCAGCCTTGTAGAAGCGCACGCCGGTGATCGTGCCGTTGCTGGTTGGACTGAACCGTAGACCCAGGGATACCCCATTGGTGTCGCCCGCGTCCTCGACCACCGGCCGTGCGGTCGAGGAGAACACGGTGCACGGGCATGCGGTGACCCCGGCCGTGGTGAACGGGACCGTCACGGGATCCATCACCTGCCCAGACGCGGAGGTGGCCCCGCTAATGGTGAGGCGATGAGCGGTTCCGGGTGCCAGGGGTGCGGTGGGGGTGAACGTCGCGATTCGACTCGTTGAGTCGAAGCTCACGCTGCCTGGAACTGGTAAGCCCGCTTGAGTGGCTAGCGCGAGAGTTGCGGAGGTCGTGGCCACCGGGACAGCGAAGGTAACGCTCAGCGGAAGGTCGATACGTACGCTCGTCGTTCCCCCAAGCGGCACAGACGTTGCGACCGTCGGTTTCACACCGGATGCGGTCGTGAAGACGGGTTGAACGGCGTAGCTCGCGGCGGAGCTGTTGGTGGGGAAGGCGCTCGCCGAACCATACCGATAGGCACCGCCGTTATTGGGGACGACCAGTGGCGGCGCCAAGCGTCCTCCGGCCAAGGCTCCGGGGTCGGCGGCGTAATGGCCCTGAGGCGCAAAGTAGGATGCAACGTAGGACGAACCCGCGGTGATGGCGACGGGATTCGCGAACGTGAGCGTCTGCCAGCCCTCGGCACTTTCGTTGGTGAACGTCCCAGTTGCTAGACGCGTCCCGCTAGCCGACCAGAGCGATCCGGTGTGTGTTCCGGTATTGGTGACACCCTTGTAAAACCGAATACCGGTGACCTGACCGTCGGCTTGCGCTGAGAAGCGCACGCCGAGTTCAAGGGCGGCGGAGTCGGAGTCCGCCTTGGACGCCGGGACATAGTCGTCGTCCCACAATTGGCAAGGGCACACCCAAGACTGCCCGTCCGGGGCGGCCGTCGTGAAGGTCCACGTGGTGGTGGGCATGGCGTTACCGACGGTGTCCGTGGCCTGTACGGACACACTGTACGTGGTGGATCGCGCCAGCTCTGCTGCTGGCGTATAGGTTGCCCGCCGGCTCGTCTCGTCGTACGAGACGGCGCCAGCAACCGTGGCGTTGCTGCTGTCCTTCATGGTCATCGTCAGCGATCCGGCCTGGATGGGCTTGGACAGAACCGCGGATGGCGCGAGGGTCGTGGGTACGCTAGAGGCTCCCGACACCGGAATCGTCGAGACCAGCTGGGGTGGAAGACGATCCTGGTTGTCGAAGATGACGTCGACGTAGTAATTCGCGGCGCCGAACGTGCGGTCGGGGAATCGGTGCCCCACACCGTAGACGCCGTTCCCGACGGACGGCGTGGCGCCCAGGGCCTGAATGGGACTCGCGCCTTTGGGACCGTACCAATGACTATTCAGGTCGGCGCCACTGCCGGCGGCGTAGTGACCGGCCGGTGCGTAGTAGCTGACGACGTACGTCGTGTTGGCGGTGACGGCCACGGGGGCGGGAAAAGTGAGCGTTTGCCATCCGCTGGGCGTCTCGTTCGTGAAGGTGCCCGACGCGAGTAATGCCCCGGAGGTGCTCCACAGGCTGCCCAGGTGGGTTCCCGTGTTTGCGGCGCTCTTGTAGAAGCGCACCCCGGTGATCCAGCCAGCCTCGGTCGGGCGCACCCGAACTCCGAGTTCGACCGCAGATGCGTCCGCGGCGTCGGGTTGGGCGGGAGTTACGTCCCCCAGCGCGACGCACGGGCAGGTCGTCGCCGCCGCAGACGTTACCGGGGTGGACACATTGGCTGAGTCATCGCTGGCCCGAGCCCGAATGGCGCCGGCGCCGAGCCCACCAAGTGCTCCTGCATATGTCCAGGTGGCCGTTCCTGTGGCGCGATGGTAGCTCACGCCACCATCAAGGGAGACCTCCACGGCGGCTACGCGACCGCCTTGGTCGCTGGCCGTCCCAGTGACGGTAACCTGCGAGCCGCTGAGGAAGGACCCGCTGGTCGGGCTGGTGATCGCGACGCTGGGCGCGCTGGTGTCGCTGGAGGGATCGGCACTCACGAGCCCAGGCATGGGGGTCTGGGGTTGCGCGCCCATGTCCGCCATGAGGTTGACGGTGGCCTGCTGCATCGCCAGGTTGACGGTGCCGCCGGGAACGTCATGGCCATTGTCGAGGCCCCACGGCCAGCGGATCGTCCCGGCCCCGAAGACGAGAGCGCCACTAGCGGCCCGATACAGCGTCAAGTGATGGGTGGTCGTGCCAGCGGTGGTGTCGCGTCCGAAGTCTGTCAAGTACTGCGGCGTGGAGCCGGTGGTGGTGGATAGGAGTATCAAACCGGCGGGTCTGAATCCATTGTCGATGTCCTCATCAGACTCGTAACCAATGATCGACGGCGACAGAGTTATGGTTTGGCCGGTTGCTAGTGACGCCGCGGATGTATTGCGCCAGAAACGATTCTTCCCCTCAGCGGCGCTAACGGTCAGCGGCAGGTCGTCGAAGTTCACCATATACATGGTCCCGGTCAGGGCGTTCTCGGGCTTTCCGCCATCGCTGCTGAAGCGCGGGTCACGCCATGTTCCAGTCCATTCGGGAGAAGGGTCGACTTTACCATTCGCCCGCGACTCTTTGTAGCAGACTACGGTCCGATAATCCGTGGGTGTGCCGGCGATACTTTGTTCATAGCGGGTCTTCCAATACACTTCGTTGCCGCTAAAGAAGGCAAGGTTGACCCCAGCGTCACGAGCCGCCTCAACATTCAGTCGCTGCTTTCCCGACCAGTACTCGTCGTGCCCGACGGAGAGATAGGTCTTGTGGTTCTTAAGCAGGCCACCGAGCCGGTCAGCGTCGACGCCCGAGATGTAAGAAACGTCGTACCCGTTGCGTTCCAGGAAACGAATCATGGCGTACTCGCTGTCCATCAAGTAGTCCCTAGCGGAAGCGCCGGAGCGAGTTGAGAACGGTCTGTTGTAGCTCACTTTGACGGCGCGTGCCTCGCCCCCGCTGACGATGGCGGGGGCGGAATAGAGACTGGCGCCCCCGTAGCTGTTGTACGCCTGCCACGTGGTGTCAGCGGTCTGGAACACCAGGTCGGAGTGGCTGGCGTCGCTGCGCACGATGAACGGGATGTGACTTGCTCCCCCGGTGTCGGGACGGCGCAGGACCGCAAGGTACACACCAGAGACAGCGCTGGCAGGCACGTCCCAGCCCGCCGAAACGGCCCAATTCCCGCAATCGACGAGTTGGGTAGCCGGGTCAACCACACAGGCTGGCTGGCTCTGCGGCAAGGTCGCCGAGGGCGTGATCTGGGCGACCTTTCGAGCCCCCAAACCCCGATACCATCCCAGCCGATAGATAGCAATCTGGTACGCGGTCGCGGTGGTCCTAATTTTGAAGTCAATATGGCCGCCCGCATTGACAGAGATGTCCGTACCGTACCCCTGGATGGTGGGATCGCCCGAGCCGGAGAAATCATCCCATTCCGACGCCGGACTGCCGGGGAGCTGGTTTTCGCACGCGGTCGCGTTACCGGAGCACTCGACGGCCGTGGCGGGCGTCGGCGGCTGTCCTAAGCTGGCGACGACGAGCAGGGCGACCGTGAGGCGCGCAATAAGCGAAGCTGTCACCCGTGTGGTCATCTGTCGTGCCCCTCCCTGAGCCGTCCAGAATCGCCCTGCGCCACAACATAATTGGGCAGCAGATGGGTTCCTCGACGGCCGCATACTGCGCCAGTTAGTGCAGGTCGGGGCCGCCGCGAACGGATCCGTGGGGCCCGATAGACCTTATCTAGGTGCGGGCCGCGATATCAAGAGTTTCAAGTGATCACGGGGCCAACCAGGCCCTGGCTTCAAGGGCCGTCGGGACTCACCGGGAGCGGGTTCACGGGGTTCTAGCCCGCACCGCGGAATTGACCCGGGCTCTGGCGGTGATGGACCCCTGTCACGGGTCCACCCGGCCGCCGACGCCCTGGATGAGTGTCGGGAGCCATCCGGCAGGACGGCCACGGCCGACCTCGCCCGCGTACGCGACCCGCGCTTAAAAGCTCCCTGACCCGCCCGCCTGCACTGACCTGCTCGCCCACAAACAGCAGACCCGCCTGGCTGAGGTCTTCGCCGTCGAGCGCCCGTCCGCCGTCGAGCTCACTTGGGCGGATGGCGATCTGGTCGACAAGCAGACGGCCAGGATCGCTTCCAAGCGCACCACCATTGTCGCTCCGCCCCCGCGCACGATCCGCAAGCCGGCCGACCACGATCGTTCCGCGCTGCTGTTCCGTTGTCGCCGTCGCCCTAAGGCGCGTTGTGTGGGTTAGTCGCCGGTCAGGATGGCGGTTCTGAGCGTGTGGGCCGCGATGGTGCTGGCCGTGCGGGTGAGCAGGCCCCATAGGGTGTGCGCGCCGTGGCGGGCGAGTTCCATCTG
>JAIUNK010000004.1 GCA_020161845.1 Actinomycetota bacterium | reverse complement strand
CTGGTGTTCACGGACGTGGGATGACCTGCGCTGACCTTGGCTGACGTCGTGCGCGCGCAGCAGTCTTAGGCCCCGAAGCCGAGGAACACCAGGATTCGCCGCTCCACCTCGATGAGCGTCGCCGCGTCGAGGTGGCCCACGACGGCTTGAGCGTTGCCGCGACGAACCGTGGTGACCTTGTCGATCATCACGGCGCTGTCGCGCACGAGACCATTGGCCTCATCAGCGCGGACCAGCACGCGAAGCAGAGGCGCCTCCACCTCGGTCGTCGTGAGCGGGCAGATCGTCAGCGAGTCGGTCCCGGCGAATCGGTCGTCCTGGATGATCAGGGCGGGGCGGGGTTTGCTGGCGTAGCCGCCACCGGCAACCGTGACGAGGTCGCCGCGCCTCATGCGCCCCAATCCTCCGAAACCGCCTCGATGAAGGCCATCTCGTCGGCATCCCGATCGGCGGCAGCGACGAGGCTCGACTGGCGCAGCGCCTCGGCAGCAAATCCGGGCGAGCGCACGTCCGGCACCCAGATCTGGACAGGACGCAGCCCTTGGGCCCGCATCCGGGCTCGATAGGCACTGACCCGATCTCGTACCGCCATGGCCTCATGTTACATGTCACGCCTCGGCAGAGGCCACCCAGCCTTACCGCGCTCGCAGACAAGCGCCCCTGATGGCGCGTGGCCAGTCGGCAGGCGACCAGCGTCTGCCGACCCGCAAGCACTGAGCACGAAAACGAGCGATAGCTAAACTGGTTTCGTCGGCCAACGAAGGAGTAGGCGTGTCCGCTGGGGAGCACCGCATCTTCCGGACCGGTTTCGCCGACGTCTACCCCCTGTACGTCGCCAAGGCCGAGCGCAAGGGCCGCACCCGCGCCGAGGTGGACGCGATCATCGGTTGGCTGACCGGGTACGACGAGGCGGGCCTGGCGCAAGCCATCTCGGACGGTCGAGACCTGGCGACCTTCTTCGCGCAGGCCCCGGCCATGAACCCGAACGCCCCACTCATCACCGGCGTGATCTGCGGGCACCGGGTCGAAACCATCGACGACCCGCTGATGCAGCAGATCCGCTGGCTCGACAAGCTCATCGACGAGCTCGCCAAGGGCAAGGCCATGGAGCGAATCTTGCGCGGCTGACCGAGCATTCTCAGGTTCGCCCTCAGGGCCGCGCCCGCTGAGGGCTCACCCAATCGCTCTCGGCAGTGTCGGAGCGCCGTTGATGGTCTCCACTGCAGACCGGGCGATGATGAGCCCATGCGCGCCACCTTCGGGGTGCGGGGACGACTGACCGCGATCGCCGTACTCGCCGTCCTCCTGCCCGTCCTGGTGGCCACCCTCGGGCTGGTCCTGGCCCTGCACCGCACGATGTCCGCGTCGCTGACCACGCGCGCCGAAAACCAGGCCCGCGACGTCGCGGCCGTTCTCGCGCAGGACGGTCTCGGTTCGGTCGAGCGGGGGGCCAGCGATTTCGTCGACGAGGGCGGCCGCGTGCAGGTGCTCGATGGCAGTGGGAGCGTGGTCTTCGCCTCGACCAGGTCCGCCCAACGGCCGCTGACCGACCTGCGACCGGGCCTCGACAGCACGCAGACCAGCGGCGGGGACGCCATCCCCTGGCCCGGGCGCGCGATCGCGCCGCTGATCGCCGCCCGGGGGGTGGAGGCCGGCGGGCAGCGGTACACGGTGGTCGTCGCCATCAACCAGGGCCCGGAACGCGATGCGGTCACGACCTTCGGGAAGGCCATGCTCGTCGGAGGGCCGCTCGTGCTGGCCGGCACGGCGGTCGCCGCGTGGCTGCTGGTGGGTCGCACGCTGCGGCCGGTCGAGCAGATCCGGCGCGACGCCGAGGTGATCACCACCGGACACCTGGACGCCCGCGTCAGCGTCCCGGGCGGCGACGACGAGATCACCCGGCTCGCCCTCACGATGAACGACATGCTCGGCCGGCTAGAGGCCGGCCAACAGGCGCAGCGACGGTTCGTCGCCGACGCCAGCCACGAACTGAGATCCCCGCTGGCCAGCCTCTCCATGGCCGTCGAGCTCGCCGACTCCCCCGGCGGCGATGTCACCTGGGACGAGGTCGCCCCCGTGGTGGGCCGGGAAACCGAACGCCTGCGCCAACTCGTCGATGACCTGCTCACCCTGTCGAAGGTCGATGACGCGGGCCGGCTGCCCTTGGCGCGCCGCGTCGAGGTCGACCTGGACGAGGTGGTGGGCGCGGAGGTACGTCGACTCACGCTGACCACCGACCTCGACGTACGGCAGGACATCGCCGCCGCGCGCGTGCTGGGCGATGAACACCAGCTTGTCCGCGTCGTGCGCAACCTGACCGACAACGCCGCCCGTCATGCGAAGTCGGCCCTAGCCCTGTCGGTGGATGCCCCGGTGGACGGGCTCATTCGGGTCCGTGTGGAGGATGACGGTCCCGGCATTGCGGCCGAGGACCGGGAGCGGGTCTTCGAACGGTTCCTGCGCCTCGACAGCGAGCGCTCCCGGCACGACGGCGGCTCGGGGTTAGGCCTGGCCATCGTCGCCGAAGTCGTCCGGGCGCACCACGGCTCCGTGGCCGTGGATAACTCGCCACTGGGCGGCGCCAGGTTCACGGTCTCGCTACCCGTCACGGGGTGATCAGCCGTCGTTGGCCGCGACGCGATAACCCACGCCGCGAAGCGTCTCGACGCTCTGGGTGCCAAACGGCGCATCGATCTTGCGGCGCAGGTAGCCCACATAGACCTCGACGACGTTCAGATCCCCGGCAAAGTCCTGGCCCCACACCGCGTCGGCGATGTGCTGCTTACTGACCACCTTGCCCCGGCGCCGCAGCAGATATTCCAGCAGGGCGAACTCTCGAGCCGTCAACGAAATCTTGTCCGCCCCCCGCATGACCTGGTGGGACGCCGGGTCCAGGGAGAGGTCCCCCAGGCGCAGGCACTCGTCGCGCTCCGGTGCGCTGCGGCGCACCAACGCCCGCAGCCGCGCCACCAGCACCACCAGGTGAAACGGCTTGGTCAGGTAGTCGTCGGCGCCCAGCTCGAACGCGTCCACCTCGTCATAGGCGCCGTCCTTCGCGGTGAGCATCAGGATGGGCGCCGTGACGTGACGCTGCCGCAGCGCCTCGACCACCTTGAACCCGTTGAGGCGCGGCAGCATGATGTCGAGGACGATGACGTCGTAATCCCCGTCGTACGCCGCGCGGAATCCCTGTTCTCCATCGGCGGCCAGATCGACGTCAAAGCCCTCGGATTCAAGGCCACGTTTGACCAGTTCCGCCAGCGAGGCGTCGTCGTCCACCACCAGCACCCGCACCCGCACCCGACCCATCCTCCTAGCTCGCCGGCCCCGCTCGCCCTCCCGATGCCGAGTCTGACATCAGGACGGGCGAGCGGGGACCGGCGCAGCCGGGCAGGCCGGCCCGTGCACGGGTCACAAGGTGGCCCGATCCCGATCAGCCGCCGGGTCGCCCGCCGGCTCCGCCGCGGGCGCCGCCATTGCCGGCACCGCCGCCCGCACCATTGCCGCCGCCCCCGACACCGGTCCCGCCGGCGCCACCAAACGCCCCCGAGCCGCCAACCCCGCCTGCCGCGGAACCCAACCGGTTGTTCGCCTGCGTCGAGTTGCCCGGAAGCGCGGCCTGCACGTCGGCCAGGACCAGCTGGTCACCCGCTTTCACGCCGCTGGTCAGCTGCACGGTCTCGCTGCCGACCGCGCCGACGCCGACTGACGTGGTCGTGACGGTATCGCCGTTCAGGACGTGCGCCGTGCCCGTGGTTGCGCCCGTCCTGGTGATGGCGGACAGCGGCACGACGAGCCCCTTGGCGATCGTGTTCGTCACGATCGAGACCTGGGCTCGGGCGCCGGCAGAAAGGGCGGCCGGCGTGCTCGGAACAAGAACCACCACGGGGTACGTCGTGGTACTGGCCGACGCCGCGCTGTTCGGCAGGATGCCGACCCGCTGGACCGTCGCGTCCAGTGGCGCCTGGCCGGAGGGCGTGACTTTGGCCTTCTGACCCACCTTCACTTGGAGCAGCGCCGAGGCGGGGATGTTGACGGTCAGCTGCGTTGCCCCCGGCGCCACGATGGTGATCGCCGATGCGGTCGATTCCGTCGTGCCCACCGTGAACGGCACTGCCGCCACCTGGCCCGAGATGGGCGCGGTCAAGGTCGCCGACGACAGCGCCGTCTCCGCCGCCCCGAGCGTCTGCTGCGCTGCCAACAGGCTGGATTGTTGCTGCAGATTCCTCGCGTCAGCGGTCAACACCGACGTGCCGGTGCCCCCCGACGACCCGGAGCCGCCCTGACTCGCCGCGCCGCGGCTCGTCGTCCCCGCCGCCCCGGATGAGGCAGCGGATGAGGCACCGGTGGACCCGGTGGCCGTGCGCGCGGCACCACTGGAACCGGACCCGGACCCGCTGGAGCCAGACCCACCAGATGTCGCCGCACTCGACGCCGCCGCGGCGTCGAGTTGGTGCGCCAGCGTGGTCAAGGCACTGGCCGCCGCGGCTTCGGCGTGCATGAGATCGCCCATCGATGCCACGCAGGTCGTCAGCTGACCGATCGTCGGCTCCGAGTTGGGGCCGGTCCTGGCGCTGATCGGGGACGCGGTCTTGGTGGACGAGCCGGCCCACTGGACCGTGGGCGCGGACGTGGGTTCCGGCGTCGCTGCGGAGGGTGCGGAACTGTCGGCCGCGCTCGGTGGGACCGAGATGCTGGGCGTGCTGGAGCCGCGCCGGGCGGTCGACGTCGCCGTCGGGTCGGCGGACGCCGGCGGACTCGTCGGTGCCGGCGCGCTCGGCGGCGCCGACATGCCAGATGGCGAGGGGCTATTCGACGCAGACGGCGCACCGGAGGGGGTGGGGCCGCCGGTGGGCGTCGGGCTGTTGTCGGGCGGCGGAGTGGTGTCGGGGCCGAGCACCGCGGCGCAGGCCGTCTGCTCCTTGGCCATGGCGGCCTGGACCGCCGCGACCAACTGGTCGGCCGTGGCGGTCTTGGCGGTGGCACTTGCCTGACTACCCGTCCCCGCGGCGCCGGTCCCGGCGCCACCTGACGTCCCCGCGCCGCTTGTGGCCCCCGCACTACGGGTCCCGGCGGCTGTCGAGGTCGAGGAGGCGGCGGGCGCCGTACTGGCAGATCGTGCCGCCACGGCCGCCACCGGCGCCCCACCCGAGCCGCTCGACCCACCCGAGCCGCCCGAACCACCCGACGACCCGGTTGCCGCCGTGCTGATGCTCGCCTCCGCCGCCGCGACCTGGGCTTGGGCGTCGAGGACGGCCTGTTGCAGCGCGGTGGTGTCGATCGTGGCCAGGGGCTGGCCGGCGGTGACCTGCTGACCGACCGTGACATTGACGCCCGTGACTTTGGCGGCGACCGGAAACGCGACGGTCACCTTGGTGACAGGTTGGGCGGTGCCCGTGAGGACGAGGTCCTGTTCGACGGCGCCTTCCGCGACGGTCGTGGTCCGGTATTCATCCGACGGCGACGCCGTGGCCGCGTGCGCGCCGATGCCGACCAGGAGCAGCGCTACGGCGGCGGGGATGCCCACTTTCGCGGCTCGGACGCCGCGGGAACCGGCCGGGCGTCGCCGGCGGGGCGTCGGCCGAGCCGCGGCGGCCGACGCGGCCGGCGCGGCCGTCGATTCCGCCGCGGCCGGTCCCGGCATCGCCTCCGGCGGCGGGGCCTGGTGTAGGGCGGCCGGGTTTGGCGGGGGTGGCGTGATGTTGGGGTCGGTCATCTCAGGATCCCGTCGCTGTGGCGGAGGCTCCGGCGCGGGAGCGAGGGCCGGCGCCGGCGGTCATGCACGAGCCGTTGACCGCGTCGCGCACCGTGATGGAAGTGGCCGAAATGGCGCCGGTCGAGTCGGCCGAGCCGAGCGCGGTCACGCAGCGCCCGACCGACAGGTCGCTTGCGGCGCCGGTGGCCAACACGGAGTACGTCGTCGAACTCGCCTCGGTCACCGTCTGCGCTGCCGGGGTCGTGGCCTGGCCGGTCCCCGTCGAGCCGCCGCCGGCCGGACGGGCCTGCGGGGTCACGGTGAAGGTGCCTGCGCCGACGGAAGCGACCATGCCGGTCACGCCGCCCCGCCCGTACCCGCCGCCGCGGTTAGCGCCCCCGGTGCCGCCATTGGACGCGCCGCCGTTCGACGTACCGCCCGTGGCCGACCCCGTGGGGCGTTGGCCTTGTCGGCCGCCCTGGCCAAACGCGCCCGCGCCGGTGCAGGAACCGTTGACGGGTGCGCTGATTTCGACCGTCCCGGCGGTGAGGGTTTGCGCAGTCCCGCCACTGGGGGTGGTCGCGCCGGCGCCGGGGGTGGCCGTGGTCGTGGCCGGCCGTACGACGACGCAGCTGCCCACCGTGACTTCGGCGACGGTGCCCGCCCTGGCGGAGCGGATGCTGGTCGAGCTCGAGTAGTTGACCGCGGTCTGCTGGTTGTTGCCCTGGACCTGCAGCGTGGTGCCCTGCACGGCGGCGATCTGTCCGGAGACGCCGGGCGCGGCCGGCTGGCTGGTCGAGCCGGTGCTGCCGGCGGCTGGGGTCGCGCTCGAGGCGCTCGCGTTGGACTGGCCGCTGCAGGCCGACACGAGCGGCAGGGTGATGAGCAGGCCGACCGCCGCGGCCGAGCGGGCCGCGACCGGGGCGCCGCGAAGACGGCGCAGGGTGCGGGTGGGAACGAGGTCGTTGCGTGGGTTAGTCATGGTCATTCGCTCCTTAGAGCATCGATGGGAGCCAGCCGCGCGGCGCGCCCGGCGGGGTAGACACCGGCGGTGATGCCGATGGCGAGGGAGACGAGCAGGGCCGCGGCCGCGGCCACCGGCGAGATGAGCACCGGCTGGCCCAGTGCCGAGGGCAAGATGAGCGCACCGACGATGCCAAGCGCGAGCCCAAGGACTCCGCCGAGCAGCCCCAGCACACTGGCTTCCACGAGGAATTGGCGCAGCACCGTCCCCGGTGTCGCACCGAGCGCCTTGCGCAGGCCGATCTCGCGGATTCGTTCGGTGACCGAGACGAGCATGATGTTCATGACGCCGATGCCGCCGACCAGCAGGGAGATCCCGGCGACACCCCCGAGCAGGATCGTGAGGATCCTGGTGGTGCTCGTGACGGTGGTCATCAGCGCCTGTTGGCTGCTGATGGTGAAGTCGGCCGTGTCGGCGGTGACGGCGTGCGTGGTGAGAAGGGTCTGGTTGGTCTCCTGATAGGCGGCCGACAGGGTGTCCTGACTCTTGGCCGCCACATAGATCGTGGACGTCTGGTTGGTATTCGCCGTCGTGGCGACGCGCAGGGCGTAGGCCTGGAACGGGATGACCACTTGGTCGTCCTCATCGCCGGTGGTGCCCGAACCCACGGTGTTGAGCACGCCGATGACGGTGAAGTCTTGCCCGTTGATGGTCATGGCGTCCCCGATCGGGCTTCGATTCCCGAAGAGCTGGGAGGCCGTCGTTGATCCGATCACCGCCTCCTGGGCCCCGGAGTCCGCCTCCGCCTGGGAGAAGAACCGGCCATCGGCGGTGGTCCGGGCCCGCACCTGCTCCCATGCCGGCGTGGTCCCGACAATGCTGGTCGTCCAGCTCTGCGAGCCGGCCAGGACGGACTGTTGGCTGGTGGAGACGGGCGCGACGTTGGCGATGTCGGGGGCCACGGCCGGATTCGCCAGGGCCGTGGCGTCGGTGACGGTCAGGGTGGTCGCCGTACCGCGCCCGCCGCGCACCCCGCCCGCCGTACTCGATCCCGGGGACACGACGAGCAGGTTGGAACCGAGCGCGCTGATCTGCTCGGTGACCTTCTCGCTGGCGCCCTGCCCGAGCCCGACGGTGAGCATCACCGCGGCGATGCCGATGAGGATGCCCAGCATCGTCAGGGCCGAACGCATCCGGCGGGTGCGGATGGCCTCCCACGCGGTCCGCAGGGTCTCTGCCCAGGTCATCATGACAAGGCCTCCTCGGTCAGCAGCCCATCGCGGATGTGCGCCATCCGGGCCGCACGATGGCCGACCTCGATCTCGTGGGTAATGACGACGACGGTGCGGCCCTGCTCGTGGAGTTCGTCGAACAGCCCCAGGACGTCGTTGGTCGAGACCGAGTCGAGGTTGCCGGTCGGCTCGTCGGCGAGCAGGAGGGCCGGGTCGGTGACGAGGGCCCGCGCCACGCTGACCCGCTGCTGCTGACCACCGGACATTTCGTTCGGTCGGTGTTCGATGCGGTCGGCCAGCCCGACCCGTTCGAGGGCCTCGATGGCCAGCCGCCGCCGTTCGGCCCGCGGCACCCCCGCATAGACCAGGGGCAGCTCCACGTTTCGGCAGGCGGACATCGTCGCCAGCAGGTTGAACTGCTGGAAGACGAAGCCGATCTCGCGGTTGCGGATCTGGGCGAGTTCGGCCTCGTCGAGACCGCCGACGTCCGAACCGTTGAGGCGATAGGTGCCCGAGGTCGGGACGTCGAGGCAGCCCAGGATGTGCATGAGCGTCGACTTCCCCGAACCGGACGGGCCCATGATCGCCACATAGTCACCGCGGGCCACTTCCAGCGTGACGCCCCGCAGCGCCTGCACCTCGAGCTGACCCTGGGCGTAGGTCTTCCTGACGTCGGTCAGGGATAGGACGGGGCCCCCGTGCTCGGGTGGGGCAACCGCTGCCCCACCTGACGTGGCAGGTACGGCGTGGGCCGTCGCCGCCGGGGCCGTCATTGCCCCGCCCCGCTCTGTGCGCCGCCCTGGCCGGCCGTGCGGCCGCCGAAGCCGGCGCCGCCCTGCCCGCCGTACCCCCCTGCGCCACCGCTTCCCCCGCCGTACCCAGCTCCGCCGCCGGCCCCACCGGCCCCACCGGCCCTGCCGGTCGCACCGCTGGTCGCGCCGGCTCCCGGCGTACGGGCCCGGATGGTCACGAGCACCTGGTCACCCGCGGACAGGCCTTTGGTGATTTGGGTGAGACCGCCGGACACCATCCCGACGTTGACCGGCGTGGTCACGCTCTGCCCGTCGCGGGAGAGCTGAACGACGGTCGTGCCGTTCTGGCTGCTGACGGCAGCCGTGGGGACAGTCAGCGCGTCGGTGATCTGCTTGACGATGAGCGTGACGTTGACGGTGCCGCCGTCATAGAGGCCGGTCGGTGATCCGGTGACGGCGATCGTGATCGGGAAGGAGGCCACGGCGCCCGCAGCACCGGAGCCCGCCCCGGCGCCCCCCGCCGCCCCGCCGCCCGAGGTCGATCCAGAGGTGGTGGCAACCACGCCCACGCTGGAGACGGTGCCGAAGTCCTTCGCGCCGCCCCCGGTGGGGGTGATCTCGGCCTGCATGCCCTTGGTCAGCGAGGGCAGGTCGGCGCTGCCCACCGAGGCGTTGATGACCCAGTTGTTCGTCGTGATCACGGTGATGGCGACGGTGCTGCTCGCGCTGCTGGCGGAACCCGAACCGGAGCCGGCCGATCCCGAGCCGCTCGATCCGCCCGCCACGGCGGTCGCGCTGGGTCCACTGACCGCAGTGCCGGCCGTCACGTTGACGGCGGCGACGACACCGGCGAAGGGCGAGGTCAGATTGGCCTGGGTCAGCGCGAGCTGGGCGCTGGACAGCCTCGCGTTGGAGGCATTGAGCTGGGCCTGCGCGGACGCGATCGAGGCCGAGTTGCCGCCGCTGTTCGCGGCGCTGAGCTGGGCGGTGGCCGCGTTGACGTTGGCCCGCGCGAGGGCGACCGCGTTGTTGAGGTCGGTGGCGTCCATGCTCGCGAGGACCTCGCCGGACGTCACCGAGTCACCGGGTGCGACGTTGACCGCCGTGACCTTGCCTGCGGCCGGGAAGCTCAGATCCGCACGCTGGCTCGGTGCCACCGTGCCCGTGGTCGCCACGGTCTGCCGCAGCGTCGACGTGGCGACCGCGACCGTGGTGGTCGTGTCGGTCGCGGGGCTGCTCGACAGGTGGGCCTTCACGGCATAGGCGGCGCCCCCCACGCACAGCAACAGGAGTGTGAGGATCCCGACCAAGACCTGTCGGGACATCTGTCGGATTCGCTGTCTCACGGTGCTGACCTCCGCCTCTGGCGGCCCCCCGGACTCTGGGGTGCCGCGTCGGTTTCGAGATCTACGCGCGCCGTCTGTCCGATTCCTATGCGTTGTCGGTGTCCCGCCTGGACGCCCGCACCGGCAGCTGGGATGGCCGCCTGTTTACCGGCTCTGATCTGCGGATATGACGTTTCCTCCCATGCTGAGGGGACGCTGAGACGTGGACGTTCGTCCAGAGCGCACGCACAGGTTTTTCATCGGATTCTCATCAGCAGTGCCGGTGCCATGTCGCTATCACGTCGGAGCACGACGAGGCTCCGCATCAGCGCTCTGAGCAAGGACAGCCGCCATGACGCGACGTACAGGATTGTCTCGACGCCTCGCCCAGGTGGGCGCATTGGGGGCCGCCGCCGCGACCCTGGCCGCGGTTGCCCTGCACGGCGTCCCCACCGATCTCACGCCCACGTCGCAGCCCACCGTTCTCGCCGCGGGAACCCAGATCGCCATGGCCGCCCCGAGCACGCCGCCGGACTCGCCGCCCTCGACCACCACGACCGCGCCCGCGGCGACGACCACGGCTACACCGGTGGCCGCGGTGGCCGCTCCTCCCGCTCCGACCGGGGCCCGGCAGGCCGCGGCGAACGCGGCGGTGAGCTATGCCCAGTCCCTCGGCTGGACGACGGGCATCGCCATCGTCGACACCCAGACCGGTCAGGTCACCACCGCCGGATCCGCGGCGGGCCTATTTCCCACCGAGTCGACCGTGAAGGTGCTCCTGGCGTCCAACCTGCTCGCCAACGGCGAGATGTCGGGGCAGGTCGCCACGACGGCCACCCAAATGGTCGAGGCCAGCGACGACAACGACGCGGACGCGCTCTACTACATGGCCGGCGGAGACGACGTCGTCGGCTGGGCCGCGGCCCGCTACGGCATCACCAATCTGGGCATGCCTCCCGTGAACGGCGCCGGCCAATGGGGCAGCACCCAGGTCTCCCCCAAAGGTATGGCGACCTTCCTCGCCGATGCTAAGAACGACCCGACGGTCGGGCCCTGGCTGACGAGCACCATGGCAGCCATGCACCCGGTCGCCGACGACGGCACCGATCAGCTCTTCGGGCTCAAGGTCGCCGACCCCACCGCCGCGGTCAAGCAGGGGTGGGGCGGGGACGTCGCCGGGATGGACGCCGAGACGACCCCGAGCATCGGCTACGTCAACGGCGGTCGCTACGCCGTCGCGATCTACACGCTCCACTCGCCGATGGTCGCCCAGTCCACGTCGCAGGCGGTCGTCACCCACCAGGCCGAACTCCTGATGCCCGGCGGCCGGATGCCGGCGCTGTGAGCCGCAGCCACGGTCGTGAGGCGGCCGTCGTGGCGGGTTGGTACGTCGTGTTCACCGGAGCCCAGACGGCCATCGGCGCACACACGGCTGCGGCGGACGCGGACGCCGCGTCGATCGGCGCCCTGGAAACGGTGCTGCATATCGACCGCGAGCGCGCCATGAACGCGGTACTCGCAGCTCACCCCGTCCTGGCGATGATGGCGAGCCTGTATTACACCGGCTTCCTGCTGTGCCCAGTCGCGACCCTGGCGTGGTGCCGGTGGCGCCACCCGGACAGCTACCAGGGACGCCGCAATGTCCTGATCGTGCTGACCCTCGCGGCGTTGCCCGTGTTCGCGACGTACGCCGTGGCGCCGCCCCGCCTGGCCATGCCGGGCATGGTGGATGTGGTCGCGGAAAGTCATCTCATCGGCCAGACGTATCTGCCCGGCGGCCTGCGCCTCGGCGACGCGGACGCGGCGATGCCCAGCCTGCACATCGCGTGGGCCTGCTGGTGCGCGTGGGCGGCCGCGCTGTCCGATCGCCGGTGGGTTCGGTGGTTGGCCGTGCTCCTACCAGCCGTGACCGCGGTCGATGTCATCGCGACCGGGAACCATTACGTGCTGGACGTGGTCGCCGGGGTGGCGCTCTTCGCGCTGGCGCTGGGGGCCGCCTCGGGGTGGAGTGCGATCGTCGATCGTCGGATCCTGTGCCATGACCTGAGTGGATCAGCCCGAAGTCAGGCCTATTCAGGGCTAGAGGGGGACGGACGGACAGCCCAACGCGTCATAGGTCCGCCGCGACCGCGCGTCATTGGTGAGGACGGTGAGCTGATGCTCCCGCGCAGTCACGCCGATGAGCCCGTCGTAGATGGCTCCCCCGCTGATGCCCTGCGCCGCCGCCGCAGTGATGAAGCCGCGATACCCGGCGGGCGGCAGCGCGACCACCTCCCAGGGCAGGCCGGCGAGCGCGGCCTGGGCGTCCGTCGGGGAGATGCGATGCGGCGCCGGCAGCCTGGTCAACACGCTGAACGTCTCGACCACGACGTGCGCGACCACCCGCTCGACCCGAGGCTCGATCCCCACTAGCCGGTGCCGAGCCTCGGCGTGCCGGGGATGCCAGGCGGCGATAGCGGCGACGAGCACGCTCGTGTCGGGAGTCAGGGTCACCGGCGGACGCGGTCGAGGGTGGTCGCCACCACGTCATCAGACAGCGCCGGAAGCGCCGAGGTGGGCCTGATGACGGGGAGCTCGCCGGAGGTGTCGACGTGCACGTCCGCCGGAGGCAGCGAGATCTCGATGCGGCCGTCGACGTACACCATGTCCAGTTCCCGCCCCGCCGAGAGCCCCATGGCCTCGCGCAGCGCCTTCGGCACAACGACCCGGCCCGCGCCGTCGATGGTAGTTCTCATACCATAAATCTACCATTACCTCTCAGGGCAGTCGCGGCGACGTCCTCACGCGCCGGCATCGAGTGCGGTAAAACCCAGCCGCCGTACGGCCTTCTCGTCGAACGTGACTACGTCCGAGCACCCGGCCCGCCGCGCCGCGAAGGCGATGAGCGCGTCGGCGAAGTCGGCGCCCTCGCGCGCCGCGTCGATCGCGAACCGCACCTGCTCGCCGTCCTCGACCCGCACCTCGGCGGCCGCCGCCAGCCGCGCGAACGCGTCCAGCACGGCCGCGCGGTCGACACCCATGGCGTTGCGCAACACCCAGTACGCCTCCACCAGCGTCACCGTGGCGATGAATCCCGGCTCGGCCGCGGTCAGGGAAGCCATGTGGGCCCGGGCCAGCGCGCTCTGGTGCTCGTCGTCCGTCACCAGGAACCGCACGAGCACGTTGGTGTCGATGCCGCGCATTAGCTCGGGCTGCTGTCCCCACCGAGCATGGCGCCGGCGATCGCGCCGTCGGAGATGGCCCGCTCCATGGCAGCCAGCGACGTGGTGGCGTGGGAGGTGGCGGCACGCGAGGTGGCGGCGCCGCCGGGCGTGAGGCAGCCCGCCAAAGCCATGACCGAGCCACCCCCGCGGGCGAGGGTGTAGGTCCCGTCGGCGTTGCGCGCGAAGCTGACCGCCGTGCCCGCCGTCAGTCCCAGCTCGTCCCGCACCTCCTTGGGGACGGTGAGCTGGCCCTTGGTAGTCATAGTCGCAAGGATCATCTCCTTACCTCCTGTAAGGAGGTTATCGGTTCGCCCTCGCCGAGGGCAAGCGTCCCCACGGCGAGCGGGGGGACGGCGTCAGGAGAGTCTCGCGAACAGGTCCAGCGCGGCCTCGGCCACTGCGGTGTCGCCGAATGCCAGGTAGGCGTTGGCCCCCATGGCCCACCCGTCCGGGACGGCCACGGCCTGCTCGAAGTAGCTCAGCGGGAGGCGGGGACAGTGCCGGTCGACCTCGTCGTACGCCTCGGCGGGAAGCACGGCGGCCATCTCCGATCGCGGGCAGCAACGGGCTCGGCAGGATCACGACAACCTCTGGCACGTCCTGATCGTGGCATGTTGACCTTGGTCGCTCCTGCCGAAGAGTCCGGAGCGCGGCTACGGCGTACGGCGTACGGCGTACGGCGTACGAAAGGCACGAGAGGAACCCATGAGCACGCGACGGATCGGGCGGCGGGATTTTGATTTCGACCGCCAGGTGGCGTTGATGGCGGTGGTGAACCGCACGCCGGACTCGTTCTATGACAGGGGCGCCACCTTTGCCCTCGATCGCGCGGTGGCCAAGGCGTTGGACGCCGTCGAGCTGGGGGCCGACTGGGTCGACGTCGGCGGGGTGCCGTTCGGTCGCGGTCCCGTCGTCGAGCCGGCCGAGGAGATCGACCGCGTCGTCCCCGTCATCGCGGCCATCAGTGCGGTATCCGACGTCGTGATCTGCGTCGATACCTACCGGGCGGAGGTCGCCGCCGCCGCGCTCGCGGCTGGCGCCGCGGTGGTCAACGACACCAGCGGCCTCGGCGACCCGGACATGGCCCGGGTGGTCGCCGACGGTGACGCGTACTTGGTCATCACCCACAGCGTCGGCCCCCCGCGCGTGGAGAAGCCGGCGGCGCGGTACGACGACGTGGTCGCCGAGGTGCGTTCCTTCCTGGTCGATCGCATCGCCCAGGCTCAGGCCGCGGGGATCGCCCGAGACCGACTGATCCTCGATCCAGGCTACGACCTGAACAAGAACACGCTGCACTCGCTGGAGCTGCTCCGTCGACAGGCCGAGATCGTGGACCTGGGCCTGCCCGTCCTCGCGGCCATCTCGAACAAGGACTTCATCGGCGAATCGATCGACCGGCCGCAGGGCGAGCGGCTGGCCGGTTCGCTGGCGGCGATGACGGCCTGCATCCTGGCGGGAGCCCGGATCGTACGGATGCACGACATCGCCGCCAGCCTCGACGCCCTGCGCATGACCGAAGCGATCCTGGGGATGCGGGCGCCGGCCCGACTGGAGCACAACACCCACCCGACCCACAACGTGTGAGCAGCGATGACCCCGCTTCCTGACGGGCCGACCAGCACCGACAGCCACCCCCGCATCGACCGGCTCTGGCCCGACCCCGCCACCGACCTCGACGACGAGGCGCTGCTGGCGACGTACGCAACGCCGTCGGTGCCCAACCCGTCCGACCCGGACGCCCTGCCAGACCTGCCCACCCAGCCCGCGCGCCCCTGGCTGCGGATGAACGTCATCGCCAGCCTCGACGGGGCCGCCACCCGCGACGGCCGATCGGGCGGCCTGGGCGACGCGGCGGATCGCCGCGTGTTCGACCTGCTGCGGCGCCTGGCGGACGCGGTCATCGTCGGCGCGGGCACGGTGCGCGACGAGGGGTACGGCGGGCTGCGCTTGGACCCAGGAGCCGTCTCGTGGCGCGAGGCGCATGGGCTGGCCCGACAGCCGACGTTCGTGCTGGTCAGCAGGAGCCTCGACCTCGACCCCACCAGCGCCGTGTTCACGCAGGCGCCGGTGCGCCCGATCATCTACACCGTGCCGGGCGCGGACGCCGCCAGGTGGGCTGCGCTCGCCGAGGTGGCCGACGTCGTCGCGGCCGGCTCCGTGGACGGCGTCGATGTCGACCCGTCGTGGGTTCGAGCCGACCTGGCCGGTCGCGGCCTGGTTCGACTACATAGCGAGGGGGGTCCGAGCCTGTTCGGGTCGTTCCTGGCCGCCGGCGCCGTCGACGAACTGTGCCTGACCGTGGCCCCCACCCTGGAGGCCGGGGACGCGGGACGGATCAGCCACGCCCACCGACCGGCGCGGACGGGCATGGCGCTGGCCGCCGTCCTGCGCGCCGACGACGAGTTGTTCCTGCGCTACGTCCGTGTCGATAAGCAGCCAATCCTGTGCAGCGGGCCCTCGCACCTCACGTAACGCCGCGCTCTATGCGTTGCCTCGATGGCACCGCAGCGTGATAGCGCGCCGTCTGCGGGCAGGGGTGGCTGTCCGTTGCGCAGGGGTGTCGAGGTCGGGGTCAGAAATCCGGATCGCGGTCGAGATCGCCTGCGCGAAGCCAACGTTTTGCCCGACCATGTGCGCCACCAGGTCGCCAACGCTCCAACCGACGCACCTGCTCGGGGTGTCCCATCGGTCAACGTCAAGGGCACACACGATGGCGTCGGCGTCGGCCATCGCTTGCGCGTGCAAAGCCACTCGGTCTGGCATGGGCGCAACGTAACACTCTTGACGTAGGACTGAGCTGCAGGTCGGGATCGGTCACGTGCGATGACACCTACCGCGGGATCCCTGTGCGTCAGGGTCGGGCGCGACTCAGATCCGGAACAGGTCGGGGAAGCGGCGCCAGGCCCGCTTGCTGCCGGTGATCGTGACGGCCCCGCCGGCGACCGCCTCATCCGGGGTGAGATCGCCCGCCATCACGGCCTTGATCGCCGGCCCCGTCTCCACGACGACGTCCGGATCGTCCAGGGCGCCCACCGTCACCGTGACCGCGTGGTCCTGAACGATGGCCCCCACCACGACATCGCCCATCCGCACCTCGTAGGCCACGCGCTCACCGGCCCGAGCCGCCCCCGGCCGGAACGTCGTACGCAGCGCCATCGCGAACGAGCCGGCCGTCACCACCTCGCCCTGCCGCGGGTCGCCCAGCCGTGCCGCCCCCCAGCGGCCGAGGGCGACCAGCGTCGCCTCCAGCGACCGCCCGGCTTCGGTGAGGGCGTACGCCGTGCCGCGCGCCGGGGCGGCCAGCAGGACCCGCTCGACGACCCCGCCCGCCTCAAGCTCTTTGAGGCGATTGGTCAGGACATTCGAAGGGATGCCGACCAATCCGGATTGGAGTTCACCGAATCGCTGTGGCCCGCAGAGCAGGTCGCGAACGATGAGCAGACCCCAGCGCTCACCGACGAGATCCAGGGCGCGCGCGAGGCCGCAGTACTGCCCGTAATCGCGCGTCGCCATGGCGTCATCGTAGACCAGTCACTTCGCTTGACAAAGCCAGCTTGTTCAAGAAAAGTGAAATCCACGCACCGAGCCCCCGCGACGCGGGATCACACACAGCCAAGGAGCCCGACATGCGCGCAGTAGTGGCCCACCTGTTCAGCTCGATCGACGGCGTCGTCGCGAGCCCGCATCTGTTCCAGTTCGACAGCTTCGGGCCGGAGGAGGAGGCGATGATGGGCGCCAACCTGGCTCCGATTGACGCGAGCATCCTCGGCCGGGTGATTTACGAGGAGTGGGCCGACTACTGGCCGCAGCACAACGAGGACTTCGGGCTGATGATCAACCCGGTGCGCAAGTACGTCGCGACGCGCACCCTGCACGAGCCCCTGAGTTGGGAGAACTCGACGATCATCGACGGCGATCTGGTCGACTTCGCCCGCCGGCTCCGGGAGGAGGAGGGCGGCGACATTGCCGTCAACGGCATCTCGGTGATCCGCCAGCTGCTGGAGGCGGACCTGCTCGATGCCCTCATCCTGACCGTTCACCCGGTCTTCGCCGGCCAAGGCCAGCGAGTCTTCGACGACCTGGCCGCGCCGCTGCGCCTCGAGCTCGTCGACAGCCAGATCACCTCGGTGGGCAACGCGATCCTGACCTACCGCAAGAAGCGCGACGCAAACCCCAGCTAGCACCACCCAGCGATCAACGTCACCGCTGATCAAGAGCCGCGTCGGCTCCCGCATCCTCCAAAAAGGTATAGCCACTATCCGCATTTGCGGATAGTGGCTATCCTTATTTGCATGCCTCAGACCAGGGCGTACTTGCCGCGTCACCTGGACGCCGAGCTGCGCACCGCACTGAGCACATCTCCAGTCGTGATCCTCGACGGACCTCGGGGTGTGGGCAAGACGACGTCTGCGGTGCGCCTCGCCACCACCACCCTGTTCTTGCCGCGCGATCTCGCGCTGCTGGAGGTGGACCCCGACACCTACCTCGCCGCCCTCCCCCCGCCAGTACTGCTCGATGAGTGGCAACTCGCAGGGACCGACCTGCTGTGGACGGTGAAACGGATCGTCGATGCCGACCCCTCACCCGGGAGGTTCCTGCTCACCGGGAGCGTCGAGCCGGCGTCGTACGGTCCGACCTATCCACTCACCGGCCGCTCATCTCGGCTTGTGATGAGGCCGATGACGTGGGCCGAGCTAGAGGGGTACGGCGAGAGCGCGACATTCCTGTCCCGAGTGCTGGCCGGCGACCCGCCGCAGCCGGGTGCCACGTCGGGCTCGGCCTTCGACCTGGCGGCCCTGGCTCGAGCCGGTTTTCCCGGCGCGCGGGCCATGCCCGACCAGCGCTACTTCCTGGACGCTTACGCGAACGTGGTGGCGCAGCGGGCGGGTGACGCAGGGCGCGACGCAACCCGGTTTCTGCGCGCGATGCGCGTGATGAGCGTCCTGACGGCTCAAGCGGTGCCCGATCAGCGCATCTGGGAGGCCGCCGACATCACCAAGGTCACCTGGAAGCACTATGACGACCTGCTGGGCAGGGTCCACCTGGCAGCTCCCGTGCCCGCGTACGAGAGCAATCGGCTCAAGCGGCTCACCAGCTATCCCAAGCGCTTTCTCGCCGACACCGCGCTCGCCCTGTCACTCGCCGATCTGCGCCTCGATGATCTGCGGACCGATCCGACGCTCGCCGGAAGATACCTGGAGTCCTTCGTCATGCAACAGCTCCGACCGCAGGTCGATGAGGTGCGTGGCGCCCTCATGCACCTGCGCACCGGCGCCGGCGAGCGTGAGGTGGACGCCGTGATCGAGACGAGTCGAGACCTCATCGGCATCGAGGTGAAACTCGGCGCCCGGCCCACGGCGGCCGACGCTCGGCCGTTGCTGTGGCTTCGAGATCAGCTGAAGGGACGGCTGACGCAGGGCTATGTGGTGCACACGGGTCGCGAGTGCTACCCGCTCGGCGATCGGATCACTGCCGTGCCTCTCGCGCTCGTCACCGGTCCGACCTGAGCGCGCCTGGCGGATCGCCTTGTACGGAGTGGCCATCAGCCGGCGGCCGTCTGTCGGTGGCGGAGCCTCCTGTAGTAGGAAGGTGGGCATCGCCGCCTCAGACAGGAGCCGCACATGAGCACGCCGTCTTTCCATGGGAGCCCGTGCTGGTACGAGCTGGGCACCAGCGACCTGCCCGCCGCGCGGGCCTTCTACGCCGACACCCTCGGCTGGTCGGTCGCCGACTCGGGGATGGAGTCCATGGCCTATGACCTGGCCACGGCCCCCGGCGGCGGCCTCGTCGCCGGCCTCTCAAGCAACCTCGAGCAGCCCGGCCCGCCGCCGCCGAACTGGCTCGTCTACTTCGCCTGCGACGATGTCGACGCCCTGACCGCCGCGATGACCGCCGATGGCGCGCACCTCGTCGTGCCAGCCAGCGACATCCCCGGCACCGGCCGCATCGCGATCTGCGCGGACCCGACGGGCGCGGTCTTCGGGCTGCTGCAGCCGGCGCCGATGGAGGCCGAGCCCACGTCGTACGCCTTCGACCAGAACCGGCCCGGACACGGTCACTGGCACGAACTGATGAGCAGCGATCCTGACGCGGCGCTTGCTTTCTACAGCAAGCACCTGGGCTGGGCCACCGGCGAGGCCCTGGACATGGGCGAGATGGGCGCCTATCAGCTGGTCCAGGACAAGGACCGCGAGATCGGCGCGATCATGGGCCTGGGCGATGCGCCCGCCTCGGCGTGGCTGCCCTATTTCGGGACGACCGGTGTCGACGAGGCGATCGCGCGGATCCAGGCCGGCGGTGGGGCCATCCATGTCGGTCCGATGGAGGTGCCGGGCGGGGCCTTCATCGCGGTGGCGACGGACCCGCAGGGCGCGTGGTTCGCGGTGCTGGGCCCCAAGAGCGCGGCCTGATCCGCATCGGCAATCCGGCCCGCGACTAACGCCCGGCGAAGGCGCCGCGCGGCTACCGCGCGGCGCGGCCCGGCAGGTGGGTGGGCACGCTCATCCGCGCGCCGTGCCGCGGCCGCGCCGCCCCGGCCAGCTCCAGGAGTCGCTGCACCCGATAGCGGTGCCCCGCGTACGGCGTGAGCAGGTCGGCCAGCCCCGCGTCATCCAGCTCGACCCCGACCAGCGCCCACCCGATGTTGCGGGCCACGTGATAGTCGCCGAAACTCACCGCGTCGGCGTCCCCGAACGCCACGTGCGCCACCTCGGCCGCCGTCCACACGCCCACCCCCGGGATGACCCGCAGTGCCTCGCGGGCCTGCGCCGGCACCCGATCGACCAGCCCTTCCAGCCGACCGGCGCGCCGAACGGCCCGCATCACCGTGTCCGCCCGCTGCGCGTCCACGCCGGCCCGCAGCCACTCCCAGGACGGGATCGCCGCCCAGCCCGCCGCGTCGGGGGCCAGCAGCAACCCCAGCTCCGCCCCCGGGCCGGGCGCGGGCGCGCCAAAGCGCCGGACCAGCTGGCGGTACGCCGCAAAGGCCTCCGCCCCAGTCACGCGCTGCTCGATGATGGCCGGCACCAGCGACTCCACGACGAGCCGCGTGCGCGGGACGCGCCACCCGGCGTACCGCCGCCGCACCGCCACCAGCGGCGCATGCACCGGATCGAACCCCGCGTCGTCGTCGCCCTCCCCCACCAGCTCCGCGAGCCCGTCGAGCAGCCACTGAGCCCCGGGACCCCACGCCTGGGCCCGCACGACGCCGGCCGGCCCATCCTGCGCGAGGTGGGCGGTCACCGGCCCCTGCGGCGTCCGCCAGGCCTTCCACAGCGCGGCCCGGCCGTCGGCACGCCAGGTCGGGTCGCCCGCCCCGCGGCGGACCACGCTGAGCGTGGCGACCAGCGGCACCGGCCGGTCCACGGTGATCGCACGCTCGGCGTCCGGTCGCCACGACACCGGCCCTGACGTGCGGTTCTCCATGGCAGCTCAATGTAGCGTGGCGGTGTGACACTGCCCCGCAGCATCCTGGCCACCCTGCTGTCCGCCAACCCGGGAACGCCGCGCCTGACCTGGTACGGCGCGGACGGCGAGCGGGTGGAACTGTCCGCCAAGGTCTTCGACAACTGGGTCGCCAAGGCGGCGAACCTGCTGACCGAGGAGGCGAACCTCGGCCCCGGGATGGCGGTGCGCCTCGATCTACCGGCCGGGCACTGGCGCACGGCGTACTGGGCGATGGCGACCTGGAGCTGCGGCGCCACCCTGCGCCTCGACGACGTTTCCGACGCGGACGTCCTGGTGACCAGCGACCCGATCGCGGCGGCCGAGAACACCGAGCCGCTGCGGATCCTGGTCACCCCCGCCGCGCTGGCGCGCTGCCATCCGGGCGGGACCACGGCCGGGGTGATCGACGAGGCGGCCGAACTCGCGACGTACGGCGACCGCTTCGTCCCCGGCGCCGAGCCGGCCGACGGCGACCCGGCACTCGTCTCGGCCGATGGCTCGGTCTGGCTCTACGCCACGCTGGTTGGCGACCGGCCCGTCGACGGCGTCCGTCGGCACATCGACGCCACCCGGGGCGATGTGGCCGAGCGGCTGCGGCTCCTGCTGGCCGTCTGGGACGCCCGCGGTTCCGTCGTGGTGACCAGCGGTGGCGGCCCGGCGTTGCAGAACATCCTCGACGCCGAACAGGTGGACGAGACCGACTGAACGAGCGTTCCGCCCGACGACCGTCGATGACGCTCAGCCGTCGGCGTGGCGGCAAAAGCCCAGGATGCCCGGGCCGACCTCGCATCGGTGGTCGTCGGTGCTGACCGCCGAGGCGACCGGCCTCAGCGCAGCGAGGCGGGGTCCAACAGCGACCAGGTCTTCTGGTCCAGAACGCCGGTGACCGCGATGCCCTTGGCGGCCTGGTAGCGGCGCACGGCCATCCAGGTGGTCCAGTCGAACTTGCCGGTGGTGGCCACGCCGAGCAGCCGCTGGGCCGTGGTCACCTCGGTGCCGGTCGATCCGTGCACGGTGCTGGGGTGGGTCGTCTTGGGCGGCGCGACGGCGGCGGGGCAGTCGTCGATGCGCCGCGCGGTGTAGATCGCCGCCGGCTCGCCCTGGTAGACCTGGCACGGTCCTTCGTCCCAGGTGGTCAGGGCCACGCCCGTCCACCAGGACGTGTTCTTCATCGCCCCGTCCCAGGTCAGGGACGTGTGGATGTGGTCGGTGTGCGGGCTGGACCCGGAGTACGGCTGCCAGCCGCCGGGAATGTCCCAGGTCCCCCAGATCTGCCGGTTCCAGATCAGATACATGACCCCGAGCCGGCGAGCCATCGCCCCCTGGTTCGCGGTCAGCCAGGCCACGATGTCGTCGGCGATCTTCTTCTGCGCCGGATCGTTCGCGTTGATCATGAAGTCGACGGCGCGGCCGTCCTTGTGCTCGCTGGTGCCGGACTCGGTGCAGGACCGGGAGATCCCGTAGATCGTCTGCGGATAGATGCTCTTGAGCAACTCGCCGTAGGCGATCGAGCCAGGCTTGTCGGTGGGATCGCAGCTGATCTGCGGGCT
This sequence comes from Actinomycetota bacterium, assembly GCA_020161845.1. GTDB lineage: Bacteria > Actinomycetota > Actinomycetes > Actinomycetales > Dermatophilaceae > Austwickia. The sequence continues at coordinate 190,913 of JAIUNK010000004.1, read as the reverse complement.
GTAATCGGCGAGCCGATCGAGCGCCGCCGGCAGCGCCACCCTCGGGGTCGGCATCGGCGTGCCGGTCGGCACCGGCGGCTTGGTGGGGCTGCGCCGGGCGATGGCCGACCCGCGGCCGGACGTCCCGACGATCGGCACATCGGCATCCGCGGCGGGCCGCAGGGTGGGCTGGTCGAGGGGGCGCACCGCGGCGTACGCCGGGGTCACGACCACGGTGCCGGCGGCCAGGGCCGTGGCCAGCAGGGTGCAGACGACGCGGGCACGGGAGGTCATGTCGGTCTCATCGGCTAAAGCCACACGTCCATGAGAGCCATCGCTTCGGCCCCGGCCGGTAGATTCGCGGCCATGGACAAAGTCGTCTCCAGTGCCGCCGAGGCGGTCAAGGACATTCCTGACGGGGCATCCCTCGCGGTCGGTGGCTTCGGCCTCTGCGGGATCCCCAGCGTTCTCATCAAAGCCCTCCACGAACAGGGCACCACCAACCTCGAGGTCGTCAGCAACAACTGTGGCGTCGACGACTGGGGGCTCGGGATCCTGCTGGCCGACAAGATGATCCGGCGGATCCAGGCCAGCTATGTCGGCGAGAACAAGGAGTTCGCCCGGCAATACCTCAGCGGTGAACTCGAGGTCGAACTCACCCCACAAGGCACCTTGGCCGAGAAGATGCGCGCCGGCGGTTCCGGGATCGCGGCGTTCTTCACCCGCACCGGCGTCGGCACTCAGGTCGCCGAGGGCGGCCTGCCGTTGAAATACGCCACCGACGGGTCCATCGAGAAGGCCTCCGAGCCCAAGGAGACCCGCCAATTCGAGGTCAACGGCGAGTCCGAGACCTTCGTGCTGGAACCGTCGATCCAGTGCGACTTCGGCCTGGTCCGGGCGTGGAAGGGCGACCGCCACGGCAACCTGGTGTTCCACAAGTCGGCGCGCAACTTCAACCCGCTGGCCGCCATGGCCGGCAAGATCACGATCGCCGAGGTCGAGCACCTCTACGACCCGGGCGACCTGGCTCCCGACGAGATCCACCTGCCGGGCATCTTCGTCCAGCGCGTGGTCCACCTCGACGACGTGCAGCGCCACGACAAGCGCATCGAGAAGCGGACCGTCACGCCCACCCCGTTCCCCGCGGGCGCGGGGAGCGAAGACCAGGAGGACGAGGACTGATGGCGCTCACGCGTGAGGAGATGGCCGCACGAGCGGCCAGGGAGCTCAAGGACGGCGACTACGTCAACCTCGGCATCGGCCTGCCGACGCTGGTGCCGAACTACGTCGACCGCGACGTGGAGCTGGTGCTGCAGTCCGAGAACGGCATTCTCGGTGTCGGCGCCTACCCGTTCGACGAGGACGTCGACCCCGACCTCATCAACGCCGGCAAGGAGACCGTGACGACCCGTCGGGGCGCGAGCTTCTTCGACTCGGCGACGAGCTTCGGGATGATCCGCGGCGGCAAGGTCGACGCGGCGATCCTGGGCGCGATGCAGGTCAGCGAGAAGGGCGACATCGCCAACTGGATGATCCCCGGCAAGATGGTCAAGGGGATGGGCGGCGCGATGGACCTGGTGCACGGCGCCAAGAAGGTCATCGTGCTGATGGAGCACGTCGCCAAGGGCGGCGCCCACAAGATCCTCGCCGAGTGCGAGCTGCCGCTGACCGGCAAGCGCGTCGTCCAACGCATCATCACCGACCTGGCCGTGCTGGACGTCACCGAGGAGGGCCTGGTGCTGCGCGAACTCGCGCCGGGCGTGACCGAGGACGAGGTCAAGACGGCCACCGGCTGCAACCTCATCGTCAAGCTCGACGGCTGATCGGTTCGACCGGTTCGCGGGTCGCGCCCGGAACCAGCGGCAACCGGAGGGGGTACGGCGAGACGCCGTACCCCCTCCGTTCGCTTCCGCGCTCGGCAGGTCGAGCCCGCTCAGGTCATCGGGCGAGCCTGCTCAGGCCACCGGGAGCCGATTCACCCAGCCGCCGCCGAGGTTGCTGTACACCCGGAAGCCGCCCGTCCCGGTGCCCGTGTAGCGCCACAGGTCACCGGACTTGTGGATCGCCAGGAGGTCGGCGGCGCCGTCCCCGTCGGCGTCCCCGATCGACCAGACCGAGGCCATCACGTCCCAACCCCGCCCGATCTGGCGTTGGTCGCGGATCCGGCCGGCGCCGTCCCCGGAATAGAGCCACATGTCGCCGGCGGCGGTGATGCCGATGAGGTCGTCCTTGCCGTCGCCGTCGAAGTCACCCGGGGTGACCAGGCGGACGATGGCGCCCCAGCTGGTGCCGATCGCGACCGGCACTCGCAGCACCCGGCCCGTACCCATCGAGATGACCAGTTGATTCGTGGCCGTGTCGATGGCCAGCACGTCGGGGTGGCCATCGCGGTTCCAGTCCCCCGCACCGACGAACGCGCGGTAGTGGGTCCAGCCGTTGCCGATCTGGTACTGGTTCACCCAGCCGCCCCGGCCGTTACCGGCGTAGAAGAACAGTCGGCCATCGCCGAGCCGCCCGACGATGTCGGGGTTGCCGTCGCCGTTGAAGTCGCGGGCGGAGAACAGGTCGACCATCCCGTCCCAGCCGACGCCGATGCGGCGCCCGGCGCCGAAACTCTGGCTCGACCCCGATCCGGTGCCTGGGAACAGCAAGAGATCGCCGCCCGTGCCGCGGGCCAGGACATCGGGCCGGGAGTCTCCGTCGAAGTCACGGGCGTCGTTCCCCCCGGACGAGGTCATCGTGAACCACGACGACCGCAGCCCCAGCAAGCTGCGCAGCTGCTCGCCGGTGACGTCCGCGCTGCCCGCGTCGCCGTCCAGTCGGGCGGTCAGCACACGGCCGCCCTGGTCGCCGCTGCCGGTGCGGGACAGGATGACGACCTGCCGGAACCGGCCGATGCCCCGCACGTTGTCGAGGTTCGCCGGGTTGACCTGGGTCGTCCACGTCGTGGGCGAGCCGGACACAGCGCCGTCGTACGGGTCCGCCTTGGCCACCTGATAGGGCTGCGCCCCGGCCGCGGTCCAGCCACCATTGCTCGCGGAGAACTCGGCGTTGACCAGGACCCCGTTGTAGGTCAGCACGACGCCCGCGGTGGCCCCGATCGCCGCGTCCGTGCGGGGGTCCTCCTGCGGCGTCCGGGTGCCGCCGGAATAGCGGGCCACCCCCGCGAAGACCTGACACTGCACGGTGTCGCAGATGTCGTACCAGGACCCGGCCGCTCGCTGCCGCTGCCGGTAGGCCTGCGCGTAGGTGCGCGCCGCCACCGACTGGGCGGCCAGGGCCTGCCCATGCCAGGAGGCGGGCATCTCGTTGGGGACCACCCCACGCAGGTAGGTCTCGATCGGCGTGTGCAGCACGGTGCGCACCCGACCCGAGACCGCCACGGCGTGCAGCTGGCCGCGGACCTCCTCCCAGGTCCCGCTGGGCAGCAGCACCCGCACCGTGCCCCCGGTCGTGGTGAAGGTCACCTCGGCACCGAGCGTGCCGGCCCCCGAATAGGGCTTCCAGGCGCCGGTCGCGTCCTTGTAGTCCAGCTTCACGGGTCCGGTGCCGCTGACCCGCCAGGCCGTGTACGCCGTACCGGTCGGCAAGGTCACCGTGCCCGCCTTGGTCGTCACGGCCAGGCCGGCCGCCGGCGCCACCACGGTGTCCCCGTCCTCGTCGGACAGCGCCACGCGAATGGTGTCGTTCCCGATCGTGGTTCGAGTGGTGCCCGGATAGTAGAAGCCGAGGATCTGCGCGTAGGGCAGCCCCTTCGTGGCGGCGCCATAGGCCCCCCACTGACTCATGCCCCGGCCGTGGCCGTAGCCGTGGCCGGTCACGGTGATTTGGCCCGCCGAGGGGCGCGGGACGACCTCCGCGGCTTGCGCAGAGCTTGTGAACGTGGCCGGTGCGACGACACCGGCCACCAGAGCCGTGAGCCGGATGGCGGCACGGCGAAGCCAGGGATGACTATTCATGATGGTGTCCTTTCGGCCCGCGGTGCCAGAGTCCGAGGCCTTCGGCGAGGGTAACCCACCGACCTTGACGCGCTCGGCATGTCGCCGTGGCGGGCTGCCGGGCTCCGGGGCCGCGGCGAGGCACCCTGGACCTGTCGCGCCGGACCGGCTGCGGCGCAGGGCCGCTCAGATCGCGTGGCCCCCGGTCGAAAGGTCAGTCATGCGAACCGTGCCCCTTCACCCCCGCACACGTGCGCCTCGGGCGCTCTCCCTCGCCGTGGCTGCGGCTTTGTGCGGCGGCGCGGCCGGCACCACCGCCCACGCCTCCCCGCTGCCCCTGCCGGCCCGCACCGATGTCGCGGTCACCGCCCCGGCCTTCGTCACCAGCGCCCGCGCCGTGGACCCCGCGGCCGGGCAGTCCGCGCGGAGCGCCGGCCAGCAGGCCGCAGCATCCGCCGCGCAGCCCGCCCAGGTGCTACCCGCCGCCGACGCGATGACCCAGCTGCCGTCGGGCGCCGAGTGCCCGGCAGGGACGACCCGCACCAAAACGCTGTACAGCAGCGGCTTCGAGGACCGGGCGCTGCCCGAACCGTCGTACACCCAGGGCTGGTCGGTCGTCTCCGGAGGTCGCACCGGCAGCGCCTCGGCCCGGTCCTCGATCAGCGCGTCCACCCCGAGCAGCCAGCCGACCCAGACCGGGTACTGGCCACTGGGGCTGCCCTACCTGACGACCCCCGGCGGTCGGACCATCCTGCGCTACTCGATCAAGGGCAACTACCCCTCGGACGCCGCCTATGTCGCCGTCAACAACGAGTCGGGCTGGGCTGCGCCCACCTCGACCTGGGGCATGGTCACCCTCGACGTGACCGGCGCCGTCACCGCCGCCGACGCGGGTCAGCTCGACATCCGGTTCGCCAACTTCCCGATGACCCCGGCGACGAACTCGACCATCGACCTCGACGACATCGAGGTCTACACCTGCACCGCCGGCTCCCGCACCCGCGGCGACTTCGACGGCGACGGCATCGCCGACCTGATCACCATCAACACCGCGGGCGACCTGCAGGTCTGGCCCGGCACCGGCGACCTGCACCTGAAGTCGCCGATCAAGGGCGGCGTCGGCTGGGGCGCGGCCACCTGGCTGGGTTCCCCCGGCGACCTCAACGGCGACGCCAGGGCCGACCTGATGGCGCGGTTCAACGACGGCCGGCTGATGGCCTACTACGGCGACGGCCGCGGCAGCTTCAGCAGCTGGAAGCAGGTCGGCAACGGGTGGAACGGCATGTCCGCGATTGTTCCGATGGCCGACCTGGACGGCGACGGCTTCTTCGACGTCTTCGGCCGCGACGCGGCCGGCAACCTGCGGCGCTACTGGTTCAAGCCGGACGGCACCATGGCGGGCGGCACGATCGTCGGCGTCGGCTTCCACGTGTTCAGCTCCATGTTCACGACCGGCGACTATGACGGCGACGGCCGCTGGGACCTGACCGGCATCGACGGCAAGGGCGACATGCGGGTCTACACCACGCTGCCCACCGGCGCGCTGTGGGGCACCGGCCAGCGGATCGGCTGGGGCTGGGCGTTCCGCCAGGTCAGCAGTTCCGGCGATGCCACGAAGGACGGTCGCTCCGACGTCCTGGCCCTGACCTACGACGGCCGGATCCTCGGCTACCCGGTGCTCGGCGCCGGCAAGTGGGGCGGCACCGTCAACACCGGCACCGGCTTCGGCGCCTTCCGCCTGATCCTGTGACCGGCTGAGCCGGACCCGGCGTCAGCCGGAAATGGTCACGGTGCGGGCGGTGCGGGCGGATTCCAGCACCGCCTGCGCCGTACGCACCGTCGCCAGGCCCTGGGCCATCGTGACCACGTCGGAGTCGAGGCCGAGCACGGCGTCCCGGAACGCCTCGTGCTCCAGCAGCAACGGCTCCTTCTTGGTGAATCCGTAGCGGATGCTGTCGCCCTCGGTCACCCCGCGGAACTGGGCGACCTCCGTCCACGGGGTCTCCCTGGAGCCGTTGGCGTGGAACGTCAGGTCGGCGAGCAGGGTGTCCACCACGAACGCGCCGCGCTCCCCCGTGATCACCGTGACCCGCTCCTTGAACGGCGTCAGCCAGTTCACCAGGTGACTGGTGACGGTGCCGTCGGCGAGCCGCCCGGTGACCGCGACGAGGTCCTCGTGGCTGCGCCCGCTCTTGTACGCCGTGTGCGCGGCGACCTGCGTGAACGGCTGCTGGGTCACCCAACTGGTGAGGTCGATGTCATGCGTGGCGAGGTCCATCACGACCCCGACGTCGGAGATCCGCGCCGGGAACGGGCTCTGCCTGCGGGTGACCACCTGATAGACCTGGCCGAGCTCGTCCTCGGCGAGGCGCCGGCGGGCCTGTTGCAGCGCCGGGTTGAACCGCTCGATGTGCCCGACCGCCCCGATCAGGCCGGCAGTCTCGAACGCGGCGGCCAGCCGCTGCGCCGCTGCGGTGTCCTGGGCCAGGGGCTTTTCGACCATCGCGTGCACCCCGGCCGCGGCGAGGGCCGTGCCGACCTCTTCGTGGTAGGCCGTGGGGACCGCCACCGTGCAGTAGTCCAGCCGGTGCTCCAGCAGCTCCTCGAGCGTCGCCAGCAGCGGCCGGCCCTTGGCGACGCCGTGCGGATCCCCTTGGGCGTCCGCCACGGCGACCAGGTCGACGCCGGGCAGCCCGGCGAGGACGCGGGCGTGATGGCGTCCCATCATGCCCAGACCGATGAGCCCGGCGCGCAGGTTCGCCATCACGCACCGGCCTTGGCGAGGGCGTTCACGGCCGTGACGATCCGCTCCAGGTCGCCCTGGCTCAGGCTGGGGTGGACCGGCAGCGACAGGCATTCCCGGGCGGCTCGCTCCGTCTCCGGCAGGTCGACGTCGGCCTGGAACGGCTTCAGGCGGTGGTTGGGCACCGGATAGAACTGGCCCGAGCCCACGGCGTACTCCTCCCGCAGCGCCGTGGCCAGACCGTCCCGATCCTGCGGGACCCGCACCGTGTATTGGTGATAAACGTGCACCGCATCGGCGGCGACCGGCGGCGGCGTGACTCCGGTCAGGTTTGCGGACAGGAAGGCGGCGTTCTCCTGCCGGCGGCGGGTCCAGGCGTCGACCTTGGTCAGTTGGACGCGGCCGATCGCGGCATGGATGTCGGTCATCCGGTTGTTCAGGCCGACGACCTCGTTGTGATATTGCCGCTCCATTCCCTGATTGCGATAGAGCTTGACCCGTCGGGCGATCTCGTCGTCGGCGCAGGAGACCATGCCGCCCTCACCGGAGGTCATGTTCTTCGTCGGATACAGGCTGAACATCGCGAAGGTGCCGAACGCCCCGACCGGGGTGCCACCCAGCGACGCCCCGTGCGCCTGCGCCGCGTCCTCAAAGAGCCGGATCCCGCGCGCGGTGCAGATCGCCTGGAGCGCCGTCATGTTCGCCGGGTGACCGTAGAGGTGGACCGGCATCACGCCGACCGTCCGCTCGGTGATCGCCGCCTCGACCGCCGCCGGGTCGAGGCAGAAGCTGTCCGGGTCGATGTCGGCGAAGATCGGCGTCGCGCCCGTCAACGCCACCGAATTGGCGGTCGCGGCGAACGTGAAGGACGGCACGATGACCTCCATGCCGGGTCCCACGCCGGCGGCCAGCAGCCCCAGGTGCAGCCCGGAGGTGCCGGAATTCACCGCGACGCAGGCCCGACCCAGCCCGAAATGCGTGCTGAATTCCTGCTCGAACGCGGCGACCTCGGGACCCTGCGCCAGCATGCCGCTGCGCATCACCCGCGCGACAGCCTCGATTTCCTCGTCGCCGATGAGCGGTTTCGCGGGGGGAATAAAGTCGTTCATGGCGTGCTCGGTCCTCTTTCGGCGGCGGACGACGAGGGCGAGGCACGAGGTTGCGGGTCGGGTGCTGCGCCCGATCGGATTCCGTCCGGAGTAGCGTCGCTGTCACGGCCCGGACGGAGTCGCGCGGCGATGCGCGGCGATCCAGGGTCGACTGTATCGAAGCGCGTTGACCGGAGAGGAAACGCTGCCCGTGTTGGTGGTCAGTGTCGTCGGTTCCCGACCGCAGTTCGTCAAGCTGGCTCCGGTGGCGCGCGCCCTGGACGATTCGGGCGCGGAGCATGTCGTGGTGCACACTGGGCCGCCGTACCTGCGGGCGATGTACGCCGACCTGTTCGACCGGTTCGGGCTCCCCGACGTCAACGTGCATCTGGGCGTCGCGGCGCCGTCCGCGGCGCAGGAGACCGCCGAGGTGCTCGTCGCGCTGGAGCCGGTGCTGGCGGGCACCCGGCCGGACTGGGTGCTCGCCTATGGCGACACCGACACCACGCTGGCGACCGTGCTCACGGCCGCGAACCTGCGGCTGGCCTCGGCGCATGTGGAGGCCGGCCTGCGCTCCTACAACCGGACGATGCCGCAGGAGCGCAACCGGATCGCCGCCGACCACACCGCGGACCTGCTGCTCGCCCCGACCGAGGGGGCCGTGCAGCGCCTGGCCGGGGAGGGCCTGAGCGGGCGCACCCGGCTCGTCGGGGACGTCATGGTGGACCTGCTCATCGCCGCGTTGGCCACCCTGACCGCGCATCCCATCGCGCGGCGGGAGCTGATCCCGGAGCCGCCGTACGTCGTGGCCACCCTGCAGCGCACCGCCAACATCGAGGACCCCGCGCGGCTGCGGGCGATCGTCGCTGCGCTGGCAGATCTGCCGTACGACGTGTTGCTCGTCACCAACCCCCGGTTGTTCCGGCAAGCCCAACAGCACGGGGTGGACCTGCAGAGGGGAGCCGTACGTCGGGTGCCGCCGCTGACCTATCTGGAGATGATCCAGACCCTGCGGGATGCGGCCGGGGTCGTGACCGACTCGGCCGGGGTGCAGAAGGAGGCGTACGTGCTGGGCGTGCCGTGCACCACGCTGCGCACCGAGACCGAGTGGCCGGAGACCCTGCACGGCGGCTGGAACGTGCTGGCCAGCGATCCCGCCCAGCTCGGCGATCTCGCGCTACGCAGCGCCCCGGACATCGACCGTGGCGCCCCGTTCGGGTCGGGTGCCGCCGCCGCCGCGATCGTGGCGGAGCTGGCCCGCTGATCGGCCGAGCTGCTGATCGGCCGAGCTGCTGATCGGCCGGTGGGGACGTCAGCCGCGACCCACGACGACGACCCGGACCCCGGGGAACCGGGCGGGGTCGAGGGTGCCGCGACCGTCGACGACCAGTTGCACGCCGGGCAGGTCGGCCGCGGTCCAGTCGCGGTAGCACGGATGGTCGGCCTGCAGGATCGCCACGTCGACCGGCCCGGACTCGGGGCCCGGCCAGGGCTCGAAACCCAGTCCGGCGAGTTCCGCCGGGGTGAACATCGGGTCGTGGACCTCGGCGCGCGCACCGCGGGCGAGCAGCGCCGCCACGGTGGGATAGGCGCCGGAGAAGGCCGTTTCCTTGACGCCGCCCCGGTAGGCGGCGCCGAGGACGAGCACCCGGGCGCCGCGCAGGTCGCCGTACGCCGTCTGCGCCAGGCCCACCGTGTAGTCGGGCATGCTCAGGTTGGCTTCCCGCGCGGCCCGGACGATGGTCGCGTCGGGGTCGGTGTGCAGGTAGAGGCGCGGGTAGACGGGGATGCAGTGCCCGCCGACGGCGATCCCGGGCCGGTGGATGTGGCTGTACGGCTGGGAGTTGCTGGCCTCGATGACCTGGTAGATGTCGATGCCGCGGCTCGCCGCGAAGCGCCCGAACTGGTTGGCCAGGCCGATGTTGACGTCGCGATAGGTCGTTTCGGCGAGCTTGGCCATCTCGGCCGCCTCGGCGGTGCCCAGGTCCCAGACGCCGTTGGGCCGGGTCAGGTCGGGGCGGGCGTCGAAGTCGAGCACGGCCTCATAGAACTCGCGGGTCCGCCTGGCCCCCTCGGGCGTGAGCGCGCCGATCAGCTTCGGATATTTGCGCAGGTCGGCGAACACCCGGCCGGTGAGCACGCGCTCGGGCGAGAAGGCGACATGGAAGTCGGTGCCGGCGCGCAGCCCGGAGACCTCCTCCAGCAGCGGCCGCCACCGGTCCCTCGTGGTGCCGACCGGCAGCGTCGTCTCGTAGCAGACCAGCACGCCGGAGTGCAGGCCCGCCCCGATCGCGCGGGTCGCGGCGTCCATCGCCGCGAAGTCCGGCCGGGCGTCGGCGTCGACGAAGAGCGGAACGACCACCACGACCGCCGTACTCGCCGCGACCGCCGCCGTGGTGTCCGTGCTGGCGCGCAGCCGCCCGTCGGCGACCACCGCGGCGAGCCGCTCGGCCAGTTGGGCCTCGCCGGGGTACGGCTCCCGGCCGGCGTTGACCTCTTCGACCAGGGCCGGGTTGATGTCGACGCCGATGACGCGGTGACCCTTGCCGGCGAACTGGACCGCCAGTGGCAACCCGATCTTGCCCAGCCCGACGACGGTGATGTTCACGTGGCCCCGTTTCCCCTAGAGAAGGTGCTGACTCCCGCACCCCGTCGAGCGTCCCCCCGCAGATCATAGGGCTCGAGTGGGTTCGGCACCTACCTAACAGTCAGTCTCGGAGCGTCAGTCCCCGGGGTCGGGCAGCGGGTGCAGCCGCTCCAGCGCGCGGCTGAGGGCCTCGACGACGCGCGGGTCGTACTCATAGCCCAACCCCAGGTAGAGGCGCTCCATGCCGGCGCGCCGATCCTCGCCGTACGTCGGGCCCAGCCGGCCGCCGTAGTCGTCGAACGCGTTGGCCACCTTGATGATCCGCGCCCCGACGGGGACCTCGGCCCGACCGGAGAGCACCCGGTGGTAGGGCACCGCCTGATTGTTCAGCAGGTCCGCGATCGGGCCGGGCGGGCCACCCTCCCGCAGCAGCCGGGCTCCGCAGTCCGCGATCCGCTGCTGGTCGCTGGGCGCGGCCTGGACGGTGGCTCCGCGCGGCAGGGTACGGCGCAGCTCGAGCTGCCCGAGGTCGTGCACGAGCGCCGCGGTCCGCAGGGTGTCGGTGTCCCGCTCGGACAGGCGCAGTTCGCGGGCGACCAGCCACGCCACGTCGCTGACGCGTTCGGCGTGTCCCTGCGCGACATAGCCCACGATCTCCGGCATCCGCGCCAACGAGCGCAGGGCCTGGCCGTAGGTGTCCTGGACGTGCACGAACCGGCGTACCGCGAAGTCGGTGAGCCCCAGGAAGCCCAGCAGCAGGGGCACCGCGACCAGACCCAGGACCGAGCTGGTCAGCGCCACCAAGGCGCCGGTCGCGGCGACTGCGGCCCCCAGTGGGTAGTGGCTGCGCGCGTCGTCCGGAGCCAACGTGCGCCAGCCGCCGAGCACCGCGGCCGACCGTCCTGCCGATCGCAGGGGGGCCTCGAAGAGGCTGGTCAACAGCCCGATCCCGACGATGACGAAGGCGAGCATCCAACCGGGCCAATGCTGGCCGGCGGCCTCCAGCGTGCGCCCGTTGAAGATCGGCAGCTCCCGCGCGAGGGCAGCGGCCACGGCGACCGTGAACAGCCGAATCGCGCCGTCCAGCGCGGTGTCGAGATCGTCCGCGGTGGTCACCCCGCGCCGCACCAGGACCGCCTGGCCGAGCCACTGCCCGATCAGCGCCGTGACCAGCACCTCCGCGCTGGAGCACAGGAACGGAGCACCGTGCAACGTGGTCGTGACCGCCAGGCCCATGCCCGCGGCGGCGGCGATCGACGACGTCGGCAGGCGGCCCGGGATGTCGAGGCGGAACTGTTCGGCCACCATGATGATGATCGCGTAGCTGAACAGCGACATCAGGCCACCGGAGTGGATGCTTCGCAGGCTGTCTCCGGGCATCATCACGCTGAGCGTGACGGCTATCCCGGCGAAGACCAGGACCACGACTCGAACCCGCCAGGCCGTCATCATCGCAGGTCACCGGTCCTTGGACGGGCGGAGCGTCTGCGCCCGCCACCCGGATGCGGACCGCGTTCGGGGCGATCCTCGCCGTCGGACGCGGCCGGGTGCCAGCGCGGTCGAGGGGCGCTGTCGGCCAGTTCCCCCTCCCCCTCGCCGACGCTCGCGGGGAGCGTCTCCGCGGCCCGGATCGCGGCCATCTCGTCGGCGATCACGTCCGACATGGCGGGCAGGGTGTGGTGGTCCCAGAGCCAGGAGCCCTCGTTGAGCGGGTCCACATGGGTGGGCCAGGTGCGACCCCGCAGGGCGTTGCCCAGCGCGACCAGCACCTGCGGGTCGAGGTGGCTTCCGGCGGACAGCTGCAGCTCGGCCAGGGCACCCGGCGTGTCCAGCGCGGTGCGCTCGCCCCGGGTGGTGGTCAGGGCGTCGAACGCATCGGCCACCGCCAGAATCCGGGCGGTCAGCGGAATCGCCTGCCCGACCAGGCCGTCGGGATAGCCGCGGCCGTCCATGCGTTCGTGGTGCGAGCGGATCGTCGCGGCGGCGTCCGCCAGGAAGTTCACGCCGGAGACCAGTTCCGCGGCGAGGGCCGGGTGCGGGATCAGGGCCCGCACATTCGTGTAGGGCCCGGACCCGCCACGCTGGGTATCGGTGGCTCGCACGACCGCCTTCATCGCGATGTCGTGCAGTTGGGCGGCATAGCCCAGGACCTGCCGGTCGTGTTCGCTGATGCCCAGCTGCGCGGCGATGACCTGACACAGTTCCTGGACTCGCTCGGCGTGCCTGGCGACGCGTCCGTCGGGGCCGTCGCCCGAGCGGGTGAACATCGAGATGATCCGTTCGTGGGCGCGCACCTCGTCGCCGTATTGCACATAGACGAAGTGCGCGATGGCCAGCGGGGCGGCGATGAGCAGGGCGCTGAGCGGGCCGACCCCCGCAGGACCCCACAGCAGCACGAAGACGAACGCGATCAGGGCGTAGCCGATGTAGAGCGGAACGAGTTCCTTGACGCTGCCGACGAGCAGCGCCCGCGGGCTGCCGCCGGTGATGGCCATCATCCCGGCGAGCACCAAGACGTTGACGACACACATCGCCAGGTCGGCCCCCAGGAGGGGCACCCCGACCCGGACCAGCAACTCGATCGGGCCTGCACCGTGCACGCTGTGCAGGACGTTGAGTCCGCCGAGTGCTGGGTAGACGAGTCCTCCCACCAGCGCTGTCATGCCCAGCATCAGGCCGTTGAACGCTGGCACGATGGACAGGCCGTACTTCGTGTCGGCGAAGGCCACCACGAGGCCGACGACACCGGCCACGAGTGGTCCATACAGGACCAGGCAGGTCAGAAGGACCACAGTGGTGAAGGAATTAGCTGCGCCCCGATAGGGGATATCCATCACCCGGAAACTGACGATCGCCATCACGACGAGCACGATCAACCCGGGGGCGTCTGGCAGCGTCAGATGGCTTCGCAGAGCTGCCACGGGGAGAAGCAGGGCCCATGCCACACCGAGGCCTGCCACATATGCGAAAGGCCCCCACGCTCGTGGTGGGGGCCCACCAGGCGCGGCGTGTTCGCTCACGAACGACCTCTCCTGGAGCGCATGGGGAGATTTTACTGGGTTACGGCTGCCACCACCAGGAACGGCGGAGCGAGGGCTGAGTAATCATGAGGGGACTCCTTTTGACTTCCCGGGGGCTGAACCGGTACGTCACCGAGGGGAGGGGTCCGTGCGCGCGACCCAGAGTGGGGCAGGCCACACGCGCGGTGTCCAGCTACTGTCGATTCCGAGTTGCCTTGGAGCGCCTCGAAACAACTCAATCTTGACACTTCGAGACGGAGTGGTCGACTTCCGGGAGGAATCTCTGGAAAAATTATACTAAAGTTTGGCTCAGGCCTTCGCTCACCATTCTTTTGGACAGGCACTCGTTGTGGACGCCCGTCCAGAAAACCCACATTATTGGACGCGCGTCCATATTAATCGAGGCCTTGTTCCAGCCTTCTCCCCGGCATTCCCGCCCCAACCGAGGACTGGTCCAGGCACGGACTGGACTCCGACTGGGCCCGATCCAGCTGGGGCCGGCGCGGGGACGAGCCGAAGCTACCGTACCGGTGTGTCAGACTTGGGCGATGCCCACGGCGCCCCTCGGGGCCCGCGGGGACGTCGGGTGGGGCGGAGCAGCGCCCCATCCCGGGCGGTCGGCGGCGACCGCCACGAACCCACTGAGCACATCGAGGAGCAGACATGAGCAAGCGCGCCCGCAAGCGCCGCGCCCGGAAGAAGAATGCGGCCAACCACGGCCGCAAGCCCAACGCCTGATCAGTCGGCGAACCACGACGGCGGCCCACCCGGGAACGGGTGGGCCGCCGTCGTGGGCTGACCGCCTGTCGTGGCCGAACGCCTCAGTTCTCTTCGTAGCGGATGTGTTCCGCGTAGCGCACGTACTGCTCGTCGTACTGCACGTGCACCGTGGTGATCCGCGTCAGGATCGACAGGCGCAGCGTCTCCGGCGCCGACTCGCAGGAGCAGGACCGACGCACCAGCGCCTTGAGCAGCCGGTCGCGTTCGTAGGCGCTCATGCAGTCCCCGCAGCTGTCCAGGTGCGCCCGGATCCGGTCGCCGTCCACCTCGTCGAGTTCCTGGTCGAGATATTCGAAGACACGCAGCAGCACCTCCGAGCAGTCGGTCGGGCCGGGTTGGCGGGCGGCGGGCTGGCTCACCGGTCCTCACCGCCGAGGAATCCGCGCTCCCGGGCGTAGTCGGTGAGCAGCTCGCGCAGCTGGCGGCGGCCCCGGTGCAGCCGCGACATCACGGTCCCGATGGGGGTGTCCATGATCTCGGCGATCTCCTTGTAGGAGAAGCCCTCGACGTCCGCCAGGTAGACGGCCAACCGGAAGTCCTCGCCGATCTGCGCCAGCGCCTTCGTGACGTCGGAGTCCGGCAGGTGGTCCAGCGCCTCCATCTCGGCCGACCGCAGGCCGCGCGAGGTGTGCGATTCGGCCCGGTGCAGCTGGTAGTCCTGCACCTCGGCGGCATCGGACTCCAACGGCTGCCGCTGCTTCTTGCGGTAGGTGTTGATGTAGGTATTGGTCAGGATGCGATAAAGCCAGGCCTTGAGGTTGGTGCCCGGCCGGTACTGGTGGAACGCCGCGAAGGCCTTGGCAAACGTCTCCTGCACGAGGTCTTCGGCGTCGGCCGGATTGCGGGTGGTGCGCAGGGCCGCGGAATACAGCTGGTCCAGGAAGGGCATCGCCTCGGCCTCGAACCGGGCCGCGCGCTGGGCCGGGGTCTCGGCGGCGACGTCGATCTCGTCGGGCCTGGGGTCGGGGTCGGCCGCGCCGACGTCGGGATCGTCCAGGTGCGCGGTCAGCGGGCCGGCGGGCCCTGTGCTCTCACTCATCGTGCTCCAGCCTAACCGGGCGGGCCCAAGGCCACTTCCCGAGCCGGGCACGAGCACCTGCCCTTCGGGCACTGCGGGATGCGTGAGAAACACCGGATCTCCTGGTGGGGCGATGGCACCGACGGCCCCGTCAACACCCACCGGGCGGCGCCCATTCCCCGGGGTCCGCTCACTCGCCGCGCCGCTGCTCCAGCCAGTCGCGGGCGGCGGCCAGCACCGGCCCGACATCGGCGGTGAACCCGTGGCCGCCGCGCACCGCCACGACCGGCACGCCGGGGACGGCGGCCCGCACCTCCTCGGGTGTCCCGAACGGATCGGAGGCCCCCTGCACCACCAGCACGGGCACCCGCACGCCGGCGAGTTCAGCCGCGCGGCTGGCGGCCGGCCGGCCCGGCGGATGCAGGGGAAACGCCAACGCCAGGACGCCCGTCGCGCCCACCGACTGCGCCGTACGGCACGCCACCCGCGCCCCCGCGCTGCGCCCGCCCACGACGAGCGGACCCGCGATCCGGCCGTCGTGCGCCGGCCCGGCCCGTAGCGCGGCCAGCACCGCCAGCCAGGCCTCGTCGAGCTTGGCCGGGGCCGGGGCGACCGATCGCCCCGCGACGCGCCAGGGCTGTTCGACCAGCACCACCTGCCAGGGCCGGGCGGCGTCGGCGGCGTCGGTCGCGGCCGGTTCGGCGGCAGCCCCACCGGCCAGGGTGGCCAGGGCCAGCAGATCCTTGGACCAGTTCCGCCCGCCCGCGCCGTGCGAGAGCACCAGGGCTCCCGCGGGCTCGGCACCGGTCGGGGTGTGCAGGTGCGCCCGCGCCGGTCCCTGCGGGGTGTCGATGGTGCGGACCGTACGCCGTACGCCGTCGCCGACCGGCGCGCTCATCCCCCGATCACCTCGCCGGTGGCCGGGTCGACGACCCCGACGAGTTCGGTCCGCTCCAGGGGACGCAGCAGCCCGGGGCCGTTGGCCTGCGACGACCCCACGTCGCGACCGATCGGATAGGCGTCGAACCGGCCCGGCTCGCGCGGCGCGACGAGCTGCCGGATCGCCTCGGCGCCGGTCAGGTCGGGGTCGAGCCAGGCCGCCCAGTCGGCCCGGTCCAGCACCAGCGGCTGCCGGTCGTGAATGCGTTCCAGGCCGGGCTCCGCGACGCCGGTGATGATCGTGAACGTGGTCAGCCACGCGTCCGGGTCGTCCGCGGCCCGGTCCGGGTCGCGCCAGAACTCGTAGAGGCCGGCCAGCGCGGTGAGGTCGCCGTCGCGGCGATGCATGAAGAACGGCTGCTTGCGGGGCTTGCCCTTGGCGTCGGTGGCGGTCGGGCTGACCTGCCACTCGTACCATCCGTCGGCGGGCACGATGAGGCGCCGGGCGAGCGCGGCCTTGCGGAACGCCGGCTTGTCCAGGAGCGTTTCGGCCCGGGCATTCGTCATCCGCGACCCGACGCCGGGGTCCTTCGCCCAGCTCGGCACCAGCCCCCAGGTCATCAGCCGCAGCTGCCGCACGGGCGGCGCGTCCGGACCGACCGGCTCCCGGCCCGCCGGGGAGATGCCGTCGCCCGCGGGGGCGGCTCGGGGGACCCGCTCCAGGACGACCCGGGCGTTTTTGCTCGGCGCCACGTTGTAGTCGGGGTCACCGGCGGGCGGCTGCTGGGGCCGCTTCAGCATGCTGCGGACCGGCTCCGCCGTGTGATCGGCCTCGATCTCCAGCTCCTCGACGAGCTCGTCCGTGGACTTCGAGGCGGCATAACGCCCGCACATGCCGGCCAGCCTAGCCAGCAGCCCTGGTGCGGTCGTCCGCTCAGCGCGGCCGATGCCGGCACGGCCGGGCGACGGTTGCGGGGCGGTCTGCGGCCGGTACCGTGTGACCAAGGTGCCCCACCCCCCGGTCCGAGGTGCCCCCGATCGCCGCAGGACCCCACACGCCAGGAGAATTCATGACGCTCGTTCGCCGCCTCGCCCGGCCCGCCCTCGCCGCGATCTTCGTCACCGGCGGCCTCGACGCCCTGCGTCACCCGGGCGGTCGCGCACAGACGGCGGCGCCGCTGGTGGAGCGGCTGTCCTCGATGACCGGCATGCCGAACGACCCCGAACTCATGGTGCGGGCCAACGGCGCGACCATGGCGCTCGCCGGCCTCGCGCTCGCGACCGGACGGCTCCCCCGCGTGGCCGGCGGCATGCTCGCGGCGACGCTGGCGCCGACCACTGTGGCCGGGCACGCGTTCTGGACGGAGCACGACCCGGCCAAGCGCAAGCAGCAGATGATCCAGTTCCAGAAGAACCTCGGTCTGCTCGGTGGGGTGTTGCTCGCCTCCGTCGACACCGCGGGCAAGCCCGGGCTGGCCTGGCGGGCGCGCAACGCCGCCCGGGTCGCCCAGCGCCAGGCCCGCACGAACGCCAAGGCGGCCCGCCGGGAGGCCAGGCTCGCCGCAACCCAGGCGAAGCTCAAGGTCGCCTGAGGACGTCGACCGCCGTGTCGCAGGCCGGTCGGGCCCAGGGTGACTGGGCCGCTCCGTACGCCGCCTCGCCGGTGCAGGGCCGGGTCGCCCTGCCGGGCAGCAAGTCCTTGACCAATCGCTACCTGGTGCTGGCGGCGCTGGCGGGCGAGGAGTCCCGGCTGCGCCGTCCGCTGCGCAGCCGCGACACCCACCTGATGGCCCGCGCGCTGGGTCATCTCGGCGTGGGCATCGCCGACATCCCCGGGGACGATCCGGAGAGCCCGGACTGGCTGGTCACCCCCGGTGGGCCGACCGGGCCGGCGAGGCTCGACTGCGGCCTGGCGGGCACCGTGATGCGCTTCGTTCCCCCCGTCGCGGCGCTGGCGCACGGCGACATCGCGTTCGACGGCGACGCCGCCGCCCGGGGCCGGCCGATGGGTCCGGGCCTGCAGGCGCTGCGCGACCTCGGCGTGGACGTCGAGGGCAACGCCCTGCCGTTCACCGTGCGGGGACGCGGCGCCGTACGGGGCGGCGAGGTCACCCTGGACGCGTCGGCCAGCTCCCAGTTCGTCTCGGGACTGCTGCTGTCCGGGGCCCGCTTCGATCGCGGCCTGACCGTCGTTCACGACGGCAAGCCGATCCCGTCCACGCCGCATGTCAGCATGACCGTCGAGGTGCTGCGCGATGCGGGCGTCGACGTCGATGACTCCTGGCCGGATCGGTGGCATGTGGAACCGGGCAGCGTGCACTCCCTCGACGTTCAGGTCGAGCCGGACCTGTCCACGGCGGCGGCCTTCCTCGCCGCGGCCATGGTGACCGGCGGCCGGGTGGAGGTCCCCGGCTGGCCGCAACACACCACCCAGGCCGGCGACGGAATCCGCGACATCTTCGACGCGATGGGCGGCGAGGTCACGCTGAGCCGGGACGGGCTCGTGGTGAGCGGCCCCGATCGGCCCGAGGGGCTCGACGTCGACCTGCACGACGTCGGCGAGCTGACCCCCGTGGTCGCCGCGGTCGCCGCCCTCGCCGCGTCCCCGTCGTGGCTGCGGGGGATCGCGCACCTGCGCGGTCACGAGACGGACCGGCTGTCCGCCCTGGCGACCGAGCTGGGCACAATCGGTGCCCGGGTCGACGTCCTCGACGACGGCCTGCACATCGTGCCCGGCCCGTTGCGTGCCGGGCGCCTGCACAGCTACGCGGACCATCGGATGGCGATGGCCGCCGCGGTCCTCGGGCTCGCGGTGCCTGGTGTGGTCCTGGACGACGTGGCCACGGTCGGCAAGACGATGCCCGACTTCGCGCAGCGCTGGACGGCGTTGATCGCGGGTGGCGCCGATGCCGTCCCCGCGGGGCCGTCGCCGGTGGGCGCTGCGCTCCGTCGGGAGCCCTGATGGGGCGCGGCGCCGACCGCTACGAGGACTACGAGGATCGGGTGCGGTCCCGGCCCAACCCCCGCGGCACCCGGCCCCGCACCAAGGACCGGCCCGCGCACGAGGACGCGGTGGAGGGGCGCGTGGTCGGGATCGACCGAGGCCGGTACGCCGTGCTGGTGGCGGACCGAGCCGTCACCGCCATGAAGGCCCGTGAGCTGGCCCGCAAGGGGATCGTCGTGGGCGATGACGTCGCCCTGGTCGGCGACGTGAGCGGCTCGGCCGACGCATTGGCCCGGATCGTGCGCGTCCGCCCACGGCGCAGCGTGCTACGGCGTACGGCCGACGACACCGACCCCGTCGAGCGGGTCATCGTGGCCAACGCCGACCAGCTCGCCATCGTCACCGCCTTGGCCGACCCGGAACCGCGGCCGCGGATGATCGATCGGTGCCTGGTCGCGGCGTACGACGCGGGCCTGTCCCCGCTCCTTGTGCTCACGAAGGCCGACCTGGCGGACCCGGCGGGGTTCTTGGCGACGTACCAGGGGTTGGCCGTGCCCGCCGTCGTGACCAGCGTCGACCGCGCCTCGGCCACCCCCGAACGCCTGGTGCACGGGCTCGACCAGCTAGCCGCGGCGCTGGCCGGGCGCATCACGGTGCTGGTCGGCCACTCCGGGGTCGGCAAGTCCACGCTGGTCAACGAGCTCGTGCCGGGGGCGACGCGTTCCACGGGCCGGGTGAACGTCGTCACGGGGCGCGGCCGGCACACCTCGACCTCCGCGGTGGCGCTGCCGCTGCCCGAGGCCACGGGCGGCGGGTGGGTGATCGACACGCCTGGGGTGCGGTCGTTTGGGCTGGCGCACGTGGCGCCCGAGCGGATCGTGGAGTTCTTCGACGACCTGCTGCCGGGCACGGACGACTGCCCCCGCGGGTGCAGCCACGACGAACCGGAGTGCGGGCTGGACGCGTACGTCGAGGCCGGCCGGGCAGGGGCTGCGGGCCCGGCGCGCCTCGACTCACTGCGCCGCCTGCTGCGCGCCCGCGCCGGCGAGGACCGCAGCGACCGCGACTGACCCGGTCCACCCCCGCGCGTACCTCTAGCGCATTTCCTTCGCATGAGCACCGATCTGCCGACCTTTAGGGTCTTAAACTTCCGTAGAGGCGGCCGTGAGGGAAGGAAAACCCGGATGGGTAGCTGGCACCCGGCGTTCTGGGACAACGACGTGACCGGGATGCCCCGCCGAGAGCGCAGGTCGGGTGAGTACCGGTGGTACAACCCTGACCATGTGGTGGGCCGCGGCCGAGTCATCGACGCCGACCTGGCCCGACGTATCGCCGGTGTCGAACGACGAATCAGGTCCCTCGACGGTCCTGGCGCCGACATCCTCTCGTCCGTCGCCCGTTTCCTGCTGCGATCCGAGGCGATCGCGTCCTCGCACATCGAGGGAGTCGCGCCCTCAGCCAAGCAGGTGGCGCTGGCTGAACTCGGCACGACCGAGCTGGTGCAAGGCCTGAGCGCCCACGCCAAGCTCGTGGCCAATAACCTGACCGTCGTCCAGGTAGCCGCCGGTCGTCTCGCCGATGCGGACGTCATCACCATCGCCGACCTCGAAGAACTCCACGCGGCCCTTCTCGCCGACGAGCCTCGATTGCACGGCATCCGCTCCCGGCAGAACTGGATCGGCGGTGCCGACCATCACCCGCTCGACGCGGACTTCGTGCCGCCAGCCCCGGACCGAGTGCCGTCCCTCGTGGCGGATCTCCTCGAATACATCACCGGCGCCGCGGATTCTCCCCTGGTTCAGGCGGCGCTCGTGCACGCCCAGTTCGAGACGATCCACCCGTTCAGCGATGGCAACGGCCGCGTCGGCCGGGCTCTGATCCACACCGTCCTCACCAGGCGCGGTCTCACCACCACCGCAGTCCTGCCCATCAGCCTCGTGCTCGCGACTCGACGTCCCGATTACATCAACGGGCTGACGGCATACCGATTCGAAGGGGCCGCCGACGCCCCGGCGGCGGTGGCAGCCGTCACCGAGTGGATCCAAGTCTTCATCGATGCTGCCGACGACGCAGTCACCCAATCCCAGCGCATCGTGAACGACATCGCACAGGTACGCCAGGACTGGGAGGCGCGGATCGATCAGCACCGTCAGGCGGGCGGCCGCCGCCGCGCCCTGCGCTCCGACTCCACGACCGCGCACATTCTGGATGCCCTCCCGTCGGCTCCCGTCCTGACGGTGAGGACGACCGCCGCGCTGTTCGACGTGAGCACGAAGGCGGCGGCCACGGCGTTGGAGGAGCTGAGCGCCGCCGACATTCTCTCTACCCGTTCGATCGGTCGCGGGGCGCGCGCTTACCTCGCCGACGACCTCCTGGACCTGATCACCGTGGCCGAACGTCGCCTGGCGAGCACCCGGTTCGACACACGTGAGTCGTCCCCGGTGCGGCCGGTCCCCGCCAGGCCGCAACCGTAGGAGCGTGCGCAGGCCGAACACGTGGCGTTCGCGGGGTTCGGCGGCCGGAAATGTCACGATGGCCTCGTGAGCAGCGGCGGGGGCGTATCTGATCGGATCGGCACCCGGCGGGATGGCGCGTCACGACTGGACCAGATTGCCCCCGGCTCGCTCGTCATCGTCCGCGACGAGGAGTGGATCGTCACTCAGGTCGCACAGACCCGCGATGGCACGCTCATCACGGCGCAGGGCGTGGGCGAGCTGGTCGCGGGCACGACGGCCCAGTTCTTCTCGGGTCTCGACAAGATCGTCCCCTTCGACCCACGCGACACGAAGGTCGTCGCGGATAGATCGAGCAACCATCGGCAGGCCAGACTGTGGCTCGAGGCGACGCTGCGCAAGACGGCGCCGCCCGCCGACGATCCGACGTTGGCGGTCACGGGCGACATGCTCGCGGACGCGCTGGACTATCAGCGGGCCGCGGTCCGCAAGGCCCTCGATCCGGAGACGTTGCGCCCGCGCATCCTCCTCGCGGACGCGGTCGGTCTGGGCAAGACGCTCGAGATCGGGATGATTCTCGCCGAGCTGGTCCGCCGCGGTCGCGGCGAGCGCATCCTCATCGTGACGCCGCGGCACGTGTTGGAGCAGATGCAGCACGAGCTGTGGACGCGGTTCGCGCTGCCGTTTGTCCGGTTGGATTCGCTCGGCATCCAGCGGGTCCGACGCAGGCTGCCGGCGACCCGCAACCCGTTCGGGCTCTATCGCCGCGCGATCATCTCGATCGACACGCTGAAGAACGACCGCTATCTGGCCCACCTGCGCGGCCACCGGTGGGATGCCGTCGTCATCGACGAATCGCACAACATCACCAACAGCGCGACGCAGAACAACCGCCTGGCCGGGGTCCTCGCCCCGCAGACGGACGCCTTGATCCTCGCGAGCGCGACGCCGCACAACGGCAAGAAGGAGTCGTTCGCCGAGCTGGTGCGGCTGCTGGAGCCGACGGCGGTGACCCCCGAGGGCGACATCGATGCCGACGAGCTGGAGCGGCTGGTCATCCGCCGGCACCGGCACTCCCCCGACGTCGCGGCGGCCGTGGGCGCGGACTGGGCGGAGCGGCAGGAGCCGGTGAACCGCCTCGTCCCGGCCTCCGGCGAGGAGGACGAGATCGCCGCCGAGCTGGCGTCGTACTGGCTGTACGGCGACCGCCCCGCGGGCCCCGGGTCGGCCGGCGCCCCCGATGCCCTCTTCGGCTGGACGCTGGCGAAGGCGTTCCTCTCCTCCCCCGCGGCGCTCGCGGAGTCGGCCCGCAACCGGCTCAAGCGACCCGGCGGCGTCTCCGCGGCGGATCGCGCGTCGTTGGAGAAGCTCGACGCGCTGGCCGCCCGGGCGAGCACGACGACGACGGGCAAGTACGCCGCCCTGCTCGACGAGCTGGCGCGCATCGGCATCGGCAAGACCAGCCCGGAGCGGGTCGTCGTCTTCGCCGAGCGCGTGGCGACGCTGACGTGGCTGGCCGACCGCATCCGGCGCGATCTGGGCCTGTCGGGCAAGCAGGTCCGCATCCTGCACGGCGGCCTGTCGGACATCGACCAGCAGGACATCGTCGAGCAGTTCAAGCAGGAGAGCTCCCCGATCCGCGTCCTGGTCACGGGTGACGTGGCGTCGGAGGGTGTCAACCTTCACCTGCAGTGCCACGAGCTGATCCACTTCGACATCCCGTGGTCGCTCATCCGCATCGAACAGCGCAACGGCCGCATCGACCGCTACGGCCAGCGCCGCTCCCCCCGCATCACGACGCTGTTGTTGGAACCGACCGACGAGCGGTTTTCCGGCGACCTGCGCGTCTTAACCACGCTGATGGCTAAGGAGCACGAGGCGCACCGGGCGCTCGGCGATTCGGCGTCGCTCATGGGCGCATACAACGTGGAGGCCGAGGAGAGGGCCATCCGCGACGTGCTCCTGCACCGCACATCGCTCGACGACGTCGTCGCCTCGCCGGAGCAGGTGAGTGTCGGCGACGACTTCATGGCCGTCCTCGCCCGCCTCACCCAGGCGGCGGCCGCGGCGCCGCATCAGACCACGGCGAGTACGTCGTGCGCCGACTCCGGTCTCTACGCGCGCCACGCCGACTTCCTCCGCGAGGCGGTGCACTGCATCTATCAACGGCCGGAGGAGGCGCCCGGCCCGCACGGCTCGGGCGGTGTCGGCTGGCGTGAACACCCCAGTGAGCAGCTCGTCGAGCTGACGCCCCCGGCCGACCTGCGCAACCGCCTGTCCGTGTTGCCGCAGAGCTATCTCAAGGACCGCGAGGTGAACCAGCGTCTGCTCCTGGCGACGAGCACTGCGAAGGGTCAGGCTCTGCTCACCGCGGCTCTGCAAGACGACACGTCGAGCTCGTGGCCGTCGGCGCACTACCTCGGCCCCTTGCACCCGGTGCTCGACTGGGCCGGAGACCGCGTCCTGTCGACGTTGGGCCGCGGGGAGATCTTCGCGGTCCGGGGCGAGGTCGACAGCCCTCAGGTGCTCCTCCTCGGCACGCTCACCAACCGCGCCGGTCAGACGGTCGCGGCGTCGTGGATCCAGGTGCAGTTTCCCGACCTCGATATGCCCTCGCTGACCCTCGCCCGTCCGCACGCGTCCGCCGCGGAGATGCTGGCGGAGGTCGGCATCGGCCCGGAACTGACCAATCCTGGTCCGGTCGCTGACGTCGAGGCGCTGACGGCGCTCGTCCCGACCGCTGTCGCGAAGGCGGAGGGCGCGTTGGCTCTGACATTCGGCCTTGCGGAGCAGGCGGCCCGGGAGCGGGTCGATCGATGGGCGCAGCGGGTGCATCAGTGGTCCGAGGAGGCCGACGTGCTCATCCAGCGCGACGCGCTGCGGACGCGGCGGGTGTCCGTCGAGGAGGAGCGGCGCCTGGCGCAGGAGCGGCTGCCGGAACGCCGCCACCTGCGGCCCCTCCTGGTGGTCGTGCCGAAGGATCACCCGGTCGCAAGCGAAGGAGCCGGTCATGCCCCCGAGTGACGCCCTGATCGTCGGCGAGGACTGGATCAGCGAGCACTACTTCACGACCGACTCGACGAAGGAGTCGTTCCAGGGCCGCGTGCTCGAGCGCCGCAAGGCGTGGGACGCGGAGGAGCAGGCCGGTACGACGCGCAGCCGGTTCGCGGCCGCGCGGGGAGACATCGAGAGGCGGCTCATCGCCCTGGCCGACTGTGCGCGCTCGGATCTCGGGAGCATGATCGGCGAGGACGGCGGGAGCGGTACGTCGTACCGGCCGCTGTCCGACGACGACCGCGCCGCGGTCGCCGACCTCGACGACCTGCTGCTCACGGTCCTCGGCTACCGCACGGGCGAGTTCACGCTGCGCGACGAGGGGCCGCTGACCTGGGTGGCGCCGCCCGCCCTTCCGGACAACCCGCCGCTCGTGATCGTCCGGGCTCGGCCGACCGCGACGGTGGACGACCTCATCGCGAAGCACGCGCCGACGCTGCTCGCCCCCTGGGCCGCGCTGGGCGAGGACGACCCCAGGCCGTTGACCTCGGTGAGCGCGACGCTGTCAACGCTGATGACGGACGCGGACGGGCCGTCGTACGCGCTCGTCCTCGCCGGCCGCTGGTGCCTCGTCGCGGAGAAGGAGCGCTGGCCGGAGGGTCGCTGGCTCGCGGTGGACCTGCAGCTCGTGTGCGAGCGCAACGACGCCAAGCGGGGTGGCGAGGTCGATCGGGCGCTGACGATTCTCGACGCGGCGTCGCTGGCGCCGGACGCGTCGGGGGTGACGTGGTGGCGCGAGACGCTCGAGGATTCGATCAGGCACACGGTCGGGGTGAGCAAGGATCTGCGCGAGGGCGTGCGCCTGTCCATCGAGATCATCGCGAACGAGGTGCTGGCTCGCCGCGCGGCGGCCGGCCTGCCGGAGCTGCCGGCCGAGCAGGCGCAGCCGCTGGCGAAGCAGGCGCTGCGCTACCTCTATCGGATCCTCTTCCTCCTCTATGCCGAGGCGTCGCCGGAGTTGGGGGTGTTGCCGGTGGGGGCGCAGGAGTACGACGCGGGCTATGGCCTCGACCGGCTCCGTGACCTGGCGCTGACGGAGATCCATTCGGAGCGGGCGAGGGGTGGCACCCACCTGTATGAGTCGCTGGACCGGCTTTTCGTCCTGGTCGACGAGGGGCATTCCCCGGCGGGGGCTGAGGGTCTTGGCGAGGGCCTGACGTTCCACGGCCTGCGGGCCGACCTCTTCCGGCCCGAGCGGATCGGGCTCATCGCGGAGACGCAGCTCGGGAATGAGGCGCTGCTGAAGGTGCTGCGCAGGCTGCTGCTGAGCAAGGAGGGCAAGGAGCAGCGGGGCTTCATCAGCTACGTCGAGCTGGGCATCAACCAGCTCGGCGCCGTGTATGAGGGCCTGATGTCCTACACCGGGTCGTTCGCGACGGAGGACCTCTACGAGGTGGCAAAGGGTGGCGACCCGAGCAAGGGTTCGTGGGTCGTGCCGGTGACGAGGTCGGATCACTTGAGCCCGGACGACTTCGTCAAGGTCGAGGATGAGCGGACCGGCGCGATGAAGCCGGTGCTGCACCGCAAGGGCACCTTCGTCTTCCGGCTCTCGGGGCGGGATCGGCAGCGCTCGGCGTCGTATTACACGCCCGAGGTGCTGACGCGTTTCACCGTGCAGCAGGCGTTGGAGGAGTTGCTGGATCAGGACGGGCGGGTGACGTCGGCCGAGGAGATCCTGCAGCTCACGGTGTGTGAGCCGGCGCTGGGGTCGGGGGCGTTCGCGATCGAGGCCGTGCGGCAGCTCGCGGAGGAGTACCTTTCGCGACGGGAGAAGGAGCAGGGTCGCCGAGTCGATCCCGAGGAGCGGCCCGCCGAGCTGCAGAAGGTGAAGGCGCACATCGCGCTGCACCAGGTCTACGGCGTCGACCTCAACGCGACCGCCGTCGAGCTGGCCGAGGTGTCGCTGTGGCTCGACACGATGGTCGCGGGGCTGTCGGCGCCGTGGTTCGGGTTGCGGCTGAAGCGCGGGAACTCGCTGGTCGGGGCGCG
Source organism: Actinomycetota bacterium (assembly GCA_020161845.1). Lineage (GTDB taxonomy): Bacteria > Actinomycetota > Actinomycetes > Actinomycetales > Dermatophilaceae > Austwickia. The sequence goes on along the minus strand of JAIUNK010000004.1, from coordinate 164,441 downwards.
GCATGCGCTCTATGCCCCGGATCAGTTGGCAAAGCGGGCCTGGCTGACGACGCCACCGACGGACGTGAAGCTGAGCGATCTGGCTGTGGCCGTCGACGCCGGGGTTTCGCTCGGTCTCGATGGCGGGATCCACCATTTCCTGCTGCCCGCGCAGGGCTGGGGGTCCGCGGTCGAGGTGCCGAAGTCCGTGAAGGACCTCGTCCCCGAGGCGACGATGAAGCGGCTCAAGACGTGGCGGGCAGGGGTGCGCAAGGCCCCGAGCAAGGCGCAGATCAAGCAGCTCCAGGCGTTGTCAATGCGAGTCGAGGCGCTGTGGGGGATGGCGCTGCGCCGGCTTCGGATCGCCGAGGCCGAGTCGTCCCGCGCCATCGACCTCTGGGGCCGCGAGGCGCCTGCTCTGTCGTCGACGGTGAGCCGGGAGCAGATCGAGGACTCGCTGAGCGATCCCGACAGCGCCTACCAGCGGCTTCGGACGATCATGGATGCCTGGTGCGCCCTGTGGTTCTGGCCCCTCACGCCGACCCAGGTGCTCGACTCCGACGGCGAGCCCGTCTCGATCGAACCGCCGACGTTCGACCAGTGGCTCGACGCCTGCCAGATGATCCTCGGCACCCCCGAGAAGACGCGGCCCTCCGACGCCAAGCGCGGTGACGGCACGCTCTTCTCCTCGGCGTCATGGGAGGCCCTCAACGACGAGGAGACGAACGACCGCGTCCTCGCCCAGACGTTCTCGATGGCGTACGTCCACCAGAAGCATCCCTGGCTCGACGTCTGCAGAATCATCGCCGACGACCAAGGCTTCTTCCATTGGGAACTCGACTTCGCTACGGTTTTCGCCCGCGGCGGCTTCGACCTGCAGGTCGGTAATCCCCCCTGGGTTCGCCCCACAGTGGACATCGAGTCGCTCCTCGCGGACACCGACCCCTGGTGGGCGCTCGCCCTCAAGCCGAGCGAGGCCTCCAAGAGCGAAAGGCGGAAGACGACTCTTGCCCTCGGTGCAACGTGGCGCACGGTAGTGGATGGCAGCGTTGAATCAGCGGTCTTGGCAACCACGCTAGCGAGCCCAGTGCTCTATGCACTCCTAGCCGGGCAGCCCGACCTTTACCGGGCCTTTATGTCCCAGACCTGGGCGCACGCGTCGCCACAGGGCACGACTGGGCTAATTCACCCCGAGACGCATCTCACCGACGAGAAGGCGACACGCCTGCGGTCCCAGACTTATCGACGGCTACGGCGGCACTGGGAGTTCCTCAATGAACTTGCTCTCTTTGACGTGCATCATTTGGTGCGCTTCGGCGTCCACACCTATGGCTCACTTCGGGAACCCCTATTCATGAATGCCACAGCCCTTTACCATCCCTCCACCGTTGCTCGCTCACTTGCTCACGATGGGTCAGGCGCAGAGCCGGGCCTTAAGAGTCCAGACGGCCATTGGGACACGGCTCCCCACCGGTCACGAGTTGTTAATGTCACGGCTGCGACCCTGCGGTTGTGGGCGGGCGTGCTTGACGCCTCGTCGCCAGACAGTACCCCAATGCTCTACACGGTGAACGGGACCTCGCTGCGAACGTTGAACTTGATTAGCAATTCCCCGAGAATAGGCTCGCTCGGACTCGAGTTCTCAGCCGGCTGGCATGAGCGATCAGACCGCGAAGCCGGACGACTTGTGGGCGCTTGGGGGCGGGCCACGTGGAGCCAGGCAGTTCTCCAAGGGCCACACGTCTACACCTCCACACCGTTGTATAAGATCCCCAACCCCGCCATGCGCCATCAGACCGACTGGACCTCCGTCGACCATGAGGACCTCCCGGCCACAGCACTTCCTGTGACCGCATACAAGCCGGCGGGTGACCACCAGACCTACGACGCCGCATACACGCATTGGCGCCTGTCGAACGGTGACCGCGTCCCCGCACGCGACTACTATCGAGTGGCTTGGCGCCGCATGGCGGCCAACACCGGTGAACGCACCCTAATTCCCGCACTTATTCCACCCGGCGCCGCCCACGTGCATCCCATTACCTCGGCTGGGCTGCCTGAAAGATCATTGTGCGACCTGGTTGCGCTCCAAGCCGGACTGAGCTCTCTCCTTGCGGACTTCTCGATTCGGTCTGCACCCAAGAATGACATCCACGGCACGACCATCAACCGACTCCCGATGGTTTCGATGAAGCATGGACTCAGCTCTGCCTTGATACTTCGAACCCTGCGGCTCAACTGTGTGACAGAGGCGTACGCAGACCTGTGGGCGAAGTGCTGGGAGGACGGGTTCGCAGAGGACGAGGCGATCCTGCCGAGGTTCGACGTGCGCCCGATCGGTCCGGCGTGGACGCCGGACACGCCGTTGCGGCGTGCGGCGGACCGCCGGAACGCCCAGGTGGAGATCGACGTCATGGTGGCGATCATGCTGGGGGTCCCGATCGAGGACCTGTGCACGATCTACCGCACGCAGTTCGCGGTCCTGTACGGCTACGACCACCGCGAATACACTTATGACATGAACGGCCGCCTGGCCCCCTACGAGGTCCTCAACCGCTGGCGCAAGCAGGGCGAGCCTCAGGACCCAGCCGCGATGTCAGCACAGGACCGCACAGCAACCCACCCCGGCAGCGGCATCGCCTACACCTACATCCCCCCATTCACGACCTACGACCGCGAAGCCGACTTCCGCCAAGTTGCCGAGGCTCTAACGACGACAGCACACCAGGAGGCACCGTGAATCCCATTATCAAGTCGCTAGTGCGGGACTTCGCTCGCCAATTCGAACTCCCTCCCAACCTCAGCGAGGATGACCAATTTGAGTACTTCTCAGCTTTTTGCGTGCTGAATGCCGAGAGACTAGATCAGGGAGACTTTCGCGATGCCCTCACCGACAAAGGTGAAGAAGGCATCGACTTCATAGCCATTATCGCCAACGGCATCCTTATCACAGATGTCAAGGATCTTGAGGAACTAGCCGAGGCGTCGCCCTCATTGAGTGTGACATATGTCTTTGGGCAGAGTAAGTCATCTGAGGACTGGGACGGTGGTGGAGTTCTCAAGTTCACCAATGCAGTGACGGGGTTTTTTTCCTCTCAAGACATCGGAACCTCAGAGGTTCTTGATAATGCGCGCGACATTCACTCGGCAGTCATATCATACGCCCCAAGGCTGATAGAAAACCCTCAGCTCAGGGCGTACTTCATTGGGACCGGTCCCGCAGTGAACGCAAAGGGCGCCGAGAAATACCTTCAGCAGATGCGGCCCAAGCTTCAACAGCTGGGAATCTTTTCAGACGTCCGGGCAGATTTACTCGGCGGGTCTGAAATGCAGCACCTCTACAGAGCCGCAACAACTGCGGCCAGCGCAACCATTGAGTTTGCCTCGCGCGTGACCTTGCCACCCATCCAAGGAGTAGACCAGGCGTACCTCGGCCTGCTGCCCGCGAGGGAATTGCTCACACTGCTCACCGACTCCAAGTCCGGGGAGATTAGAAAGTCCGTCTTTGAGGACAATGTGCGTGATTTCCAGGGGCCCAATGCTCCCGCCAATCGTGGTATGAGGGAAACGATCCGCAGCAGCCAGAAGGCAAGGTTTTCGGTCCTCAACAACGGGATCACCATCATTGTGCGTGCGCTCCGCATTATCGGAAATAGCTTCACGTTGAGCGACTACCAGATCGTAAATGGAGCCCAAACGTCACACGTGCTCTTCGAAAACCGCGATCAGTTGACGGAGTCCGCCCAGGTCTTCATCCCTACCAGGTTGATTCAGACAACCGACGAGGACCTCATCACGCAAGTTGTCACAGCAACGAACAGTCAGACCCAGATTCAGGCGGATCAGCTGAATGCGAGGGCGCTGGCCGAACGTAACGTCGAGAAGTTCTTTGCCGGCACAGAAGCCCCCAGGAACCTTCTTTATGAGCGACGCTCCCGACAGTATGACAATCAGGCTGACGTAGTGAAAGCTAGGGTTATCGACAGATATACCCTCCTGCGGGCTATGGCAGCATCATTCACAGATGAACCTCATCTCGCCACAGGTTATCCAGGCCAGTTAGTCAGCCGACTCAGGTCAACCGCAGACGAAGGGGGGAAGCGTGGATTTTTCTCAGATTCAGATGAGCCCGCGCTCTACTATGCGGCGGCTACGGCACATTATCGTCTCGATCTATTCTTGAAGACTCAGCGTCTTGATGCCAAGTACAAGCCTGCACGATGGCATCTTCTGATGATTGCGCGCCATCTCGAACTTGGTGCCACTAATCCCGACTTCAGCTCGAAGAAGGCCCGTAAGTGGATTCAACCTTACGTCGACACACTCTGGGACGACACCAAATCGATCAAACTCTTCCATCGAGCGACTGAGATTATTGACGGCACCGATATCACACTAAAGAGGGCGAATCTCAGAAATGCGACGGTCACGACGACATTGTTGCAAAACACGGAATCCATTTGACTCAATAGGCCGCAGGGGGATCCACTCTGTACGCGCGATCGAGCGAGAAATCTCACTGAGATCTTGGTCGCCCGGTTTCACTCGATTAAGCAGTTGATTCGGAGGGCTGATGGGATTTCTGACTCCCATGTACGAACTCGGCGAGTACCTGAAGTGGACTCGTGAAGGCAAGATCCAGCTGCCTGACTTCCAGCGTGGCTACAAGTGGGAAGACGAACGCATCAGGCAGCTGCTCGTCACCGTGCTGCGCGGTCACCCGATGGGTGCAGTGATGTTACTCAAGACCGGCAACGCGCAGGTGCGGTTCAAGCCGCGCGCCATCGAGGGTGTCGACCTGCCGCCAGGCACAGACGCCGTACATCTCCTCCTCGACGGCCAGCAGCGCCTCACCTCGCTGACGCAGGCCCTCACCGGCGACGGCGTCGTCGCGACCAAGGACAGTCGTGGCAAGCTCATGGAGCGCCGGTATTTCGTCAGCATGGAGGTCGCACTCAGCGACGTGAGTCGGGTGGACGAGGCGGTGCTCAGTCTCCCCGGTGACGGTGTCTTGCGGACGAACTTCGGCAAAGACGTCGTCCTCGACGCCAGCACGCCAACAGGACAGCACCGCGAGGGGCTGTTCCCGCTCAACCTGCTCTACGGCGACTACGTGTCCTGGATGTTCCAGCACCCAGATCACGCGCTGGTTCAGGAGTTCCACGAGCGCTTCATCAAGCCCGCCACGACGTACGACATCCCGGCCATCGTCCTCGACGAGCACACGGACAAGGCGGCCGTCGCGACGGTCTTCGAGAAGGTGAACATCGGCGGCCTGCCGCTCAACGTCTTCGAGCTGCTCACCTCGCTCTTCGCCGGCGACGCGGACTACTACGCTCGCACCGGCGAGGACTTCCGCCTCAACGACGATTGGCGCCAGACGCAGGAGTTGTGGGCCGACCAGCCGATCCTGGGCAGCGTCGAGAACACCGACTTCCTGCAGGCCGTGAGCATGCTCGCGACCCGCAAGCGGCACCTCGCCGACACCAGCGACCGACCGCCGGCGATTTCCGCCAAACGCGAGGACGTGCTGAAGCTGACGCTTGACGACTACCTCGAATGGCGCGAGCCGGTCCGCGAGGCCTTCCGCTGGGCGGCCACGATGCTCAACGACCTCCACATCTTCACGGCGCGCGACGTGCCCTATCCCAAGCAGCTCGTCCCCCTCGCCGCGATCCGCGTCGTCCTCGGCAAGGACGCCGACCTCCACGGCGTACGGGAGCGGCTCATCCGCTGGTACTGGTCCGGCGTCCTCGGCGAGCTCTACGGCGGCGCGATCGAGACCCGCTTCGTCCGTGACATCGAGGCCGTCCCGCAATGGGCACTCGACACGACCAGCCCCACCCCACGTACCGTCGCCGACGCCTCCTTCACCGAATCCCGCCTGCACTCGCTTCGCACGCGCAACGCCGCGGCGTACAAGGGCATCGCCGCACTCATCCTCGACCGGGGCGCGCGGGACTGGATGGAGGACAAGCAGCTCGACAAGATCCAGTACGTCGACCTGTCCGTCGACATCCACCACATCTTCCCGCAGGACTGGTGCACCAAGAACGGCATCGACGCCGAGCACCGGGAGAGCATCGTCAACAAGACGGTCATCAGCGCCCGGACCAACCGGACCATCGGCGGGGTCGCGCCGTCGCGCTACCTCGACCACATCGAACGCCAGGCCAAGATCCCCGGCCAGCGGCTGGATGACCTCCTCGCCACTCACCTTGTGCCTGCCGAAGCCCTGCGCGCCGACGACTTCCACCGCTACTTCGCCGAGCGCCGCGAAAGCCTGTGCCGGCTGGTCGAGAAGGCCATCGGCAAGCCCGTCCAGCGCGACCACTCCCAGGGCCTCGACCACGAAGACAGCAGCCAGTTCGACGACAACGAGTTGGAAGGAGCCAGCGCGGACACGGCCTGAGCCGACGGCGTACCCCCGCTTCCCCTACTCCGGAAGTTGCCCAAGCGCCCCGGCACAGGCGGGACACGCAGGAAGGGACGCATGGTCCTGGCGCGGCACGAAGAAGACGCCGCACAGAGCCCGTACTGCGCCGCCATTGATCGTTTTCTCTGCAAGGTGACCACGGTGCGCGAGATGCGCCGACGCGCCGGGGACGGGCTCGGCGAGTTCGCCCCGCTCGACAAGTGCAGCCAACTCGTCGCAACGCCCCTGAAGGCGGCCGGGATCGACCTTCGCGGAGAAGATCCCGTCGCCGACGTCCCAGTCTTGCTCGGGGGCATGAAGGGAGACGAGCAGTCGGAGAGTGGCCTGTTGAGTCAGGGGGTCGGTCATCCAGCGGCCGGTGGGGGCGATCTCCACCACGACCTCGTCCCACGACACGTCGTCCTCCCGGACCGACTCCACGACCACGGTGACGTGAGCGAGCGTGCGCTCCGCCGGCTTGATCCTTGCTGGCACCGGATGGGGAACGTCGAACTCGCACTCCCCACCGGTGGCGATGCCCCGAAGCGCGTCATACGCCATCCTCTGTATGTCGAGCTGCCAGCCAAGGTCGATAGCAGACGCCGTCTCGATCTTGAGCAGGCGAACATCCTGATCCGTAGGGAGCCAAGCCCGCGCCGCCCCCGACCTGTGCGCACGGTCTACGACCTTGTAGAAGTCCTCGTGGTCCTGGTGGCCGCCTTTGGCGAGCCCGCCCGCGACGAGCCAGTGAACACTCGTCGACTCGTCGCGCCACACCGCGCCGCGCCACTGGGCCACCTTGATCTCCCAGCTCGGATAGAGCGAGGCACTGGCGATCCGTCCCTCGGGACTGTCCTGTTGGGGGTCGTCACCGAACGCTTCGATGGCCTTGACGATCAGGGGATGGGAGAGCTCACTGAGCGGAAGAAGGTCGTGTAGCGCGCCCCGGTCGATCAACCGTTTCGGCCCGCCGCCGTTCCAGCCGGACGTCAGATCCTCAATGAGGACGCGAAGCGTCGGCCGAGAACGGCGGCGGTACATGTGCCGAGTATGTCAAGCGGCACCGACATGCAGGCTGCGACAGCGACGGCCAAGCTCAGAGCAGGTCTGCGATCGCGTCGACCGCTGCGGCATGGGTCTGGTCGCGGTGCGCGAAGGCCTCGGCAAGCATGCGCTTCTCACACTGACGCCGTGCCTCGAAGGCGACGACGTCCTCGATCGCGATGCGGCGGTCGCGGCCGACGCGATGGAAGGGGATCTCACCGCGGTCGAGGAGCTTGTAGAGATGCGTGCGGCTCATGCCGAGGCGGCGCGCGACCTCAGTCGGCGTCAGCGCGTGCGTGTCGACGCCGTTGAGAGTCACGACCTCGACGCCGTCACGCAGCAGGTTGGCGATTGAGAGAAGGAGGTCGCGCATGTCGGGGTTGCTCGCGGACTGCGCGAACTGCTCCACCGCGGCCACGTCATCGAGCGGGACATCGGAGGGCAGGTGCAGAGTGGGCATGGCGAGCGCTTCTTTCGCAGTCGGCGTCTGGCGTGGTGGTCAGCATGCCGCGGGACTCCGCGCACATGCCATAACTGCCATAGATGTCACAGATGAACTTACGGCAGGAACGCGCAACGTTGCACAGTGATTCCCCAAAAAGTCTTGAGCAGGCGCGAGCGCCCAGGTCACCCAGGCGATCTGCGCGACACCGACGGTCCACAGTTCGAGACGCGGCGGGACGGTCTCGGCACGACCCATCGTCGAGGTACCACTTGGCCGGCCCCTCGGGGTGCCGGCCACTACCCATGATGGCCTCACCCCGCGATGTACATCAGTCGTCGAGATCGCTCAGCAGAGTGTCGACCTCGTCCGAGGTCAGCGACGCGCTCGTCGGCTCCGGGCGACTCGGCCACACGACGTCGAACGCCTTGGGGACGATGCCCGCCTCGTCGAGTTCGCGGCGAGTGCCGTCGATGTCGTGGGTGCCGTTCAGTCGCGCCAGCAGCGCGACCGAGACGACGCCCTCCGCGTACGCCGCGGTGGCCCTGCGCAAGAGCCCTTGGGGCGGGCGCATCGACTCCGATTGCTGTCGCATCGCCCGATACGCCGCTTGCCAGCCGAACTTCGTCGCCAGCGATGGCGCGGTGAGACGCGACCAGTCGTCGTACAGGTCGTAGTCGATCACGCCTGCCTCACGGAGCTGGATCGCGACGATCTTCGGCGACGCCCCGAACGCCTGGACGAGGTCAGACACCAGGCGTTCGTCGACCTCGCGCTCGACCACCCGCTCGCGGACGGCGCCGATCGGGACGAGGAGATGCCGCGCGAAGGCGTCCGCGCGGACCTCCTCCGGGCTGCGAGCCGCCCATCGGCGCTCGGGGCCGCCGCCCGTCAGGTCGTCGAACAGCACATGTGCCAGCTCGTGGGCCAGCGTGGATCGCTGGCGCATCGGATGCGCAGTGGTGACGACGCCGACGATGGTCGTGTGACCGTGCCGGACCGTCATGCCGTGCGCCTCGTCGCCCTGGGGCAGCAGGCAGACATCGACGCCACAGGTCTCCTCGATCACCGCAACCAGGTCACCGATGGGCTGGAGCCCCAGGTGATGGTCGGCGCGGAATGCCTCGGCGGCGTCCCGCGCCTCGCTCTCCGCGCTCACGCACAATCCCCGAAGCCCTGGCGGTCGAGGAAGTCCGACACCTCCAGGAAGCGCACCAAGGCCGCATACATCGCTTCGGTGTCCTCCCCCACGGCCCTGGCCGCCCGGACGCTCTCGTCGGCCACGAACGAGGTGCCGGTGATCTCCGGCACCGTCGCGCCAATGGCGTCGGCGATGAGGACGACCTCCGCCGCCGACGCGTCGCGGGCGCCGGTCTCAATGCGCGACAACGTCGCCTGCGGCACACCGCTCCTGCGCGCGACATCGCGTTGGCTCATGCTCATCCGCTCGCGCAGCTCGTGGATGCGCGCCCCGGTGTCGACCTGAGTCCCCATCTGAATCACTCCTCCCGAACAGTGATTCTATCGGTTCGAGACAAGCTGTCGCGAGTGGGCTGCCGCGAACGTGTCGAAATAGAGGCCGAATCTCGCCACGTTCGCACGACGTGTCGACAGCATCGACGTGTCGGGACACGTGCGGGCATTCGCACCCGCGAGCATGGGGCGGGCTGGGCGGGCACCATAGATTGGACGAACAGGGCTGAGCTGCATCGAAACACGACCGAGGGGGCGACGATGACGGCACTGCTGCCGAGCCTGCAGGCGGAGCGGGTACGCCGATCGCTCGTCGACTACCTGTCGACGACGTTCGCCCTGGCAGACGCGGAGCCGCGCCGCGCGCTGGCGGAGTTCCTCCAGGACCCGACGGAGGGCATCTTCAAGGGCCCGTACGCGCGGCTGCGCCTCCCGTTCCGTCCCGCCGACGACTCCTGGCGTGACGCGCTCGACTGGCAGCCCCCCTTCCCGCCGTACCGGCATCAGGCCGACGCGTACAAGCGCCTCACCAGCAAGGATCTCGGCGTCGACAAGCCTCGACCGCTCCCCACGATCGTCACGACCGGCACGGGCTCGGGCAAGACCGAGGCCTTTCTGCACCCGATCCTTGACCACTGCCTGCGCGCCCGCCGCCGCGGCGAGAGCGGCATGAAGGCGCTCATCCTCTACCCGATGAACGCCCTCGCCGACGACCAGGCGCGACGCCTCACCCAGCTGCTGACGACCGACCCCGCGCTGGCCCGCCTCACCGCAGGCCTCTACACCGGCGACGCTCGCGACGGGCAGCCCGGCCAGGGTCGCACCAAGGTCACAGAAGAGGGACTCATCACCCACCGTTCCGTGCTCCGCGACGACCCACCGGACATCCTGCTCACCAACTACAAGATGCTCGACCAACTCCTGCTCCGCCCCGAGGACCAGCCACTGTGGGCCAAGAGCTGGCGCTCGCTCACCTACCTCGTCCTCGACGAATTCCACACGTACGACGGCGCCCAGGGCACCGACGTCGCGATCCTCCTGCGCCGCCTCGGCCTCGCCCTGCGCAGCCACGTCCCCGCCGACCACCCAGACAGGGACCAGTACGACGCCCGCCCACTGGGCAGACTCACCCCCGTCGCGACGTCTGCAACCCTCGGCGACAGCAGCGACCCGACGGCGATGCTGGCGTTCGCCGAGCAGGTCTTCGGCGAGCCGTTCACCCCGGACGCGGCGATCACCGAACGGCGCGTCGACGTCGAGGCGTTCACGGCGGCGGCGCGGGGCGCCGTACCGGCCTTGCACGAACGCCCCCTCGCCTCCTTCCTCGCCGCCGACCTCGCCGACCTCGCTGCCGTCGGCGAGGGTCACGCCGGAAACCGCGACCGTCTCCTCGGCGAGGTCATCGGACTCCTCTACCACAACGACGACCAGCGCCCTATCCCCGCCGGCATCGACGACGAGACCCTGCTGAGGGCCCACTCCGGCGTGCGACGCCTGGTCGACCTCGCCGACACCCCCACCGCGCTCGACGACCTGGCCGACGAACTCTTCGCCCCCGCCGCCCGGACCGATCGCGCCATCGCGCGGCGGGCCGTCGCCGCCCTGCTGGCGGCGCTCAGCATCGTCCGCCTCGACAACCGCGATGCCGTCTCGGTCGACATCACGCTGTGGCTGCGCGAGCTCACCCGCATCGACCGGTTCGTCTCTGCCGAGCCAGGCTTCCGATGGAGCGACGACGGCCAGGATCTCGCAGGAGGCGAGGTCACGGCTCTGCCGGCGGTGTTCTGCCGGGCGTGCGGACGCTCCGGGTGGGGCGCCACACTCGCGGCGACGGGCCGCGACCTCAGCGACCGCGATGCCTATATCCGCCGCGATCACCTCGCGCATGCCGGCCGCTTCCGGGCCCTGCTACACGCTCCCGGCGAGGCCGCGGCTGTCGCAGCAGCCGCGTCGCGCGGCGACACCGACCCAGAGCAGGCCGCTCCCAACCTCCGCTGGTTCCACGCGCCACAGCGCACGATCCTGCCGCGCAAGCCCCCGGAAGACGATGAAGATCTTCTCGACGGCCTGGTCCTGCCCGTGGTGATGCTCGACGGCGAGGGCCTCGACATCGAGAAGCGCTCCCGCGCCGATGAGTGCCCGTCCTGCGGCAAGACCGACCGGATCCGTTTCCTCGGCAGCGCCATTGCCACGCTGCTTTCCGTCTCCCTGTCGACCCTCTTCGGGGACCCGGACCTCGACGCCGTCGAGAAGCGCTCTCTGGTCTTCACCGACTCCGTGCAGGACGCCGCCCACCGCGCCGGTTTCGTCGACCACCGCTCCCACACCATGTCGCTGCGCACCGCGCTGCGGCGTCCCCTCAACGAGCGCAAGAGCCTGCCGGACTGGGTCGAGGCGGCTATGAAGGCTGCCGAGGACGACGGCTTCGCGCGCTACCGCCTCGTCCCCGCCGACCTCGGCGACGACCCGGCCTTTCGGCCCTACTGGGCGCAATCGCCCTACCCCCGGGTGCCGCAAACGGCCCGCACCGCCGTCCGTCGGCGCCTGCTCTTCGACGCCGCGCTTGAGGTCGGTCTGCAGACGTCGTACGGGCGGACCCTGGAGGCCACCGGCTCCATCGGCGTCCACGTCTACGCCGGTCGTACGCCGGACCTCGTCGCGCACGGCCGCACCGTCCTCGGCGCCTCCGAACAGGCGCTCCTCGATGAGGGCCGCAGCATCTCCGACGCCGCGGTGGCCACCTGGGTCCGCGGTCTTCTGGAAAACCTGCGACGCGACGGCGCGATCGACCATGACTGGCTAACCCGCTACGTCAAGGAGGACGGCAACCGGCACTGGATCTGGGGCGGGCGCAACCGCAGCCAAGGTGCGCCGGCGTTCCCGCGGGGCCGCAGCGCACCGCAATATGCACTGGTGGGCGGCTCGATCGACAGCACGAAGAGCGCTTTCGTGCCTGTGAAGTCGCCGAAGTCCTGGTATGCCCGGTGGGCCGCCAAGACGCTCGGCGTCACCCCCAGCCACGGCGCCTCGCTTTGCGCGCAGCTCCTCGCTCGGCTGGCCGCCGCCGGCGTCCTATCGGCGACGAAGACCACGAGCAACGGCACGGCGTACGGCGTGCCCGCCGCCAACGTCCGCGTCGAGCCGCTCAAAGACGCCGTGCTCCGCGAAGAAACGACGCTGGTCGTCTGCGACACGTGCCGCTCCCCGCTGCCCGTTGCGCCGGTGGTCAGCCGCGAGCTCCTCGACGGGCCGTGCCTCACCGACGGTTGTCGCGGCACGCTGCGGCATGCCGACCGCGACGCCGACTCGTTCTATCGACAACTCTTCACCTCCGATATGCGCCGGGTCGACGCGCGCGAGCACACGAGCCTGTTGGACGCTGCGGAGAGACGCACGATCGAGGCCGGCTTCAAGCGCTCCCAGCAGCGGCCCGGCGACCCCAACGTCCTCGTTGCCACGCCCACCCTTGAACTGGGGATCGACATCGGCGACCTGTCCACCGTGATGCTGTCATCGCTGCCGGATTCGGTCGCGAAATACCAGCAGCGCGTCGGGCGCGCCGGCCGGCTCACCGGATCATCGCTGTCTTTGGCTTTTGTCACCGGCCGCGGCGATAGCCTGCCCCGCCTCGGCGAACCCACCTCGCTCATCGGTGGCGCGGTGCGCCCACCTGCGACATATCTTGATGCCGAAGAAATCCTCCGCCGCCAGTTCCTCGCGTCGGTGATCGACGACATGGCCCGGACGGGGGCGACCATCGTGCCGGGCACAGCGGGGCACGTGCTCGCCTCGGCAGACCCCGGCAGCCTGCTCGGCGACCTCATCGTCCGCCTTCGTGAGAACGGAGACGCACTGGTTGACCGGTTCGTCGCGACCTTCGCCGAGACTGGCAGCCCGGGCCTCGCCGCGCTGCGCACGTGGGTTCGGGGCGATGGGCCGGTCGACGACGACGGGATGCCCCAGAGCGCGGAGGTCACCATCTGTCGGGCGGTCGGCGAGCACGCTCGCGAGGTCGAGGATCTGAAACGGCGGCGCGCCGAGATCGAGGCCGCACTCCCCGAGCTCGTCGAGGCGGCCGAGCACCCGTCGGCCGGCACGGACGAGAAGCGCGCCATCTCCACCGCCCGCAGCGGCCTGCGCCTCGTCCGCGCCCTCCTCGACGAACTGACCACGCAGCCGTGGATCGGCGGCCTCGAGCTGCGCGGCCTCCTGCCCAACTACTCCCTCATCGACGACTCGGTCGAACTTGACGCCCAGATCTCGTGGATCGACCCCGACAGCGGACAGTACGCCTACGAACCCCTTGCGCTCACCCGTGGCTCCGCCCGGGCCCTCACGGAGCTCGCCCCTGGCGCCTACTTCTACGCCCGGAGGCTCCAGCTCCGTGTCGACGGCGCCGAACTCGGCCAGGACCAGGGCGATGTGCACACTCTGGCCGCGTGCGACACCTGCGGGTACGTCGCACGCCTGGACTCACCCACGGCGGCGTCGCCGCACTCGTGCCCGCGCTGCGGCGGCACGGGTATCGCCGAGACTGGGCAGCGCTTCGAGGCGGCCCGCCTGCAACGCGTCTTCTCCGATGTCCGACGCGACGACGCCGTCATCGGCGACAACAGCGACGAGCGCCGGCGCACGATGTACGAACTCGTCGCCGCCCCCGACTTCGATCCGGCCCGCAAGGTCGGCGAATGGTCCGTCGAGTCCGTCGGGATGGGCGTCGCCCACTACCGGCGGATGACCGTGCGTTGGCTCAACGTCGGCCGAGACGCCGCGAGCCCGCACCTGACGCGGATGGCTGGCCAGGACGTCACCGCGCGAATGTTCCGCCTCTGCGAGGCCTGCGGCAAACTCGACATCGGATCCGGCGCCAACTCCGCGCAAGAGCATCGGGCCTGGTGCCGCTATCGGAATGCCCCCGACGAGCACGTCCGCGCCCTCGCCCTCACCCGCGAACTCGTCACCCAGGGCGTCGCGATCAGCCTCCCGCAGTCCGTCGTCACCGACCTGAATAGCCTGACCAGCCTCTCTGCGGCCCTCCGTCTGGGGTTACGCGAGGTCATGGGCGGCGCCCCCGACCACCTCCGTGTCGAGGTCGCGCCCCACCCGGTCGGCGATGGAGCAGGTCGGGTCCGGACGGCCCTCTTCCTGCACGACACCGTGCCCGGCGGCACCGGCTATCTCACCGAACTCGCCGGCCCGACGCGGTTGTGGCCGATCCTCGTGCGTGCCGCGCAGGTCCTTGAGACCTGCTCCTGCGCCGATGAGGGGCGCGCAAGCTGTCACCGCTGCCTCGCGCCGTTCGGTAGTGACGTCTCCCGGGTTGATGCCCTCCGGGCGCTGCGCGCGCTTCTCGGCGTCGCTGACGGGCGCCCCGTCGCAGATCTCGACTCACAGGTGTGCGACTGGCACGTCACGGACGCCCCGGTCGCCGCCGGAAGCGGGGAATCGCCCCTCGAACAGCAATTCCGTGCGCGCTTGGCAGCCCGGCTGGAGCCGTATGCGCAGGTGGCCTCCACCCCCACACCGCACGGCCCGCGACTCAGCGTGAGAGGAGTCGGCAACCGTGTCTGGCACCTCGAACCGCAAATCGACGCTCATGGTGTCCGACCAGATTTCGTCTTCTCCACCCCCGGCGGCCCGCGTATCGCGATCTTCACCGACGGGCAGGCGTTCCATGCAAGCCAGGCGCACAACCGGCTCGCTGACGACGCGATCAAACGCGAGCGACTGCGCGCGCACGGTTACACGGTCCTGGGCATCACGCACCGCGACCTCACGGCGCCTGTCGCGCCCGACTGGCTCAACCCGGCGTTCATCGAAGTGCTCATGAGCCTGCACGCCGGCGCCCCCGGTTCCGGTCTGTCGCGCGCAGCCGTACAGGAGCAAGAAGGCGGCCCCCTGGCGATCCTCGACGGGGTGCTCCGCGACCCCGAGAGCGCGTCGCGCGGCCGGCTCAGCGACGCCCTGACTCTGCTCCTCGGGGCGCAACAGAACCGCTCGACAGTGCTCCCCACTGTGGCCAATATCGACCTCGTTGACCTTGCTGCCGACCAACTCCGTGGTGCGACGATCGAGGCCGGGCAAGGCAGCTCCGTCCTCGTGCACGCCCGACCCCATCTCGTGCTCGCGGCCCAGCTCGCCGGCGCCGGGGCCCAGCGGATAGTGCTGATCCTTGACGACCGCCCGGACGCGGTGGCTCAGCCAGACTTCGCCGAGGCCTGGCAGGAGTGGCTGCGGCTCTCCAACGCCCTCGCGTTCTCGACCGTCCCGACGACGATCACGACGTACGTGGCCCACACGACATCGGCAGGTGCCGTCGCGTCGCCGGAGCCGTCGCACCTCGATACTGCCCTCTCTAACGGTTGGGCCGATGTGGACCTCGACCCCGCGTACACCCCCCCTGCCGTCGTCGAGCTCGCCGAGCACCTCGCCGCGCGGGGGGTGCCCCCGGCTGTCGGCGGCGCCGAGATCGGCGGGATCGTGGTGGACCTCGCCTGGCCGGACGCCAGGGTGGCCGTCGTCCCCGGCGACATGCCCGGCCCCGACGTACGGGAACTACGCGGCGCCGGCTGGACCGTTCACCTCGCCTCCGACGACTCCGCTGCGCTCCTCGCAGCCGTCACCAGTTCCCTACCCGACGCATCTCAGGAGTAAGGGCATGCCGACGCTGATCTGGAGCAAGGTCAAGGACGGCCTGGACGCCTCCATGAAGAGGAAGGCCTACGCCTTCTTCGAGAAGCTCCAAGAGAGCGACGAACTGCCGGGCCTGCACATCGAACCCATCGTCGGCAGTGTCGACCCCCGGGTCCGCACCGGGCGCGTCGACGACAACTACCGCTGCGTCCTCTTCAAGCTGACAGCTGGCGACGAGCCGTTCTACGTCATCCACGGCGTCTGGAAGCACGACGTCGCCAACCGGTTAGCCGAACGTGTCCGCCTCTCGATGAACCCCATCAACGGCGTTCCTGAGGTCGAGCGCGTCCTCGACGAGATTCGCGCGGAGGCGGCGGGAGCATCGATCTCGCCACCGATCTCGCCCGTCGCGGCTCCCCCGCTGGTCACACATGCCGCGCATGCAGACACGACACCGCACCCGGTCCCCGTCGCTGCGCCGAAGGCCCCGCGCTGGGGGCCGGGCCTGACCTCCGACGCGCTGCACGAGCAGCTCGGCATCGACCGCGCGCTTGCCGAGGCGGCGCTAGCCGCCCCGACCGAGGACGCCCTGGTCGACGACGTCATCAACGTGGCGCGCGTGGGATGGCAGGCCGACGCCCTGCTGGAACTCGCCACGGGGAGCACCCTCGCCGACGTGCGAACAATGTTCCGCCTCGGCGACACCCCAATCGTGGAGGCCGCCGACGAGGACACCCGGATCATCGAGTCCATCAAGGTGCACCCGGCCGCGCAGGCGTCGTTCCACCTCATCGACGACAACGCTGAACTGCGCCGCATCATCGAGCAGGGTGACCTCGGCGCGTGGCGACTTTTCCTACATCCGGAGCAGCGCACCTACGCCGAGAAGGACCGCAACGGAGCGTTCCGACTCTCCGGCGGCGCCGGCACGGGCAAGACGGTCGTCGCGATCCATCGCGCCCGCCATCTCGCGCGCCGCGATCCCTCCGCCCGACTGCTCCTCACGACCTTCACCCGCAATTTCGCCGACGACCTCGCCGCCGCCGTACGTCGCCTCGACGAGACCATCGCCCTGCCCGGCCGACTCGACGAACCCGGCGTCTACGTCAAGGGCATCGACCAGGTGGCGTGGGCCGTCGTCCAGCGGGCCGGCGACGACATCGCCGACGCTACGGCCGACGTGCTCGGCCATTCCCGTACGGACGTGCTGGCCTCGACCCCCTCGACGCTCTGGTCGGAGGCCATCGACGCCGCGGGCGCCGATCTCCCACGACAGCTCGCCACGACGGCCTTCCTGGAAGCCGAATACGAGCAGGTCGTCCTTCCACACCGGGTCGCCAACGCCGCGGCGTACGTCCGGGTCCGCCGCAGCGGCCGAGGAGTCGCCCTCGACCGGGCGAAGCGACTCGCCGTCTGGGCGGTGATCGAGGACTATCGCAGCCGCGCCCGCGCGTCGGGCACGACGGATTTCGCCGAGAAGGCGGCACTCGCCGCGGCGTGGCTGACGCGGCGCTCGGTGCAGCTTTTCGAGCACGTCATCGTCGACGAGGGGCAAGACTTCTCCGTCCCTCACCTGCAGTTACTGCGGGCCCTGGTCGCCGAAGGGCCGAATGACCTCTTCGTCTGCGAGGACTCCCATCAGCGCATCTACGGCCAGAAGATCGTGATGTCGCAGTGGGGGATCAACGTCCGTGGGCGCGCGCGGCGGCTCACCCTCAACTACCGCACCACCCAGCAGAACCTCGGCTGGGCTATGACCATCCTGTCCGGCGCGCAATGGACCGACCTGGAAGGTGCGCCCGAGGAGCACTCGTACCACTCGGCGCGCACCGGTCCGCGGCCGAGGCTAGTGGCCGTGGGAACGCTGGGCGAGGAGCTGGACGCAGCAGCCGACATCCTGCGGAACTGGCTGCCTGACCCCTCGCTCTCCCACGCCGACAATGTCGCGGCCGGTCGGGCCGCAGCCGCAGAGGACATCGCGATCCTCGTCCGTGATCGCTACAAGCGGCAGACCCTCGTCGCGGCCCTCGGAGATCGTGGCGTCGACGTACGATCCGTCGACCGCGAGGCCCCCGGCCGCAGCAAGCCCCTCGCGATGACGATGCACCGCGCCAAGGGACTCGAATTCACGCACGTGCTGCTTTTCGGTGTCGCCGAAGGCGCAATCCCGCGCTCGCTGCGGGACTACGAGAGCAGCCCTGAGGACTTCGCCGACGCGATGCTGCGCGAGCGGGCGCTGCTGTACGTCGCGGCCACCCGCGCCCGAGACGTGTTGGCGGTGACCTGGTCGGGAGAGCGCTCACGGCTGCTCACCTGAGCGCACGTCCATCCTTTCTCGTTACCAAGGCCGGCAACGGGATGCAGTCACCGCAAGACGGGCGCTAGCCTGGGAAGATGTCGAAGAACGGATCGTCCGAGGGGTCCACGGCCAAGCCCAAGAAGATGGACAAGGACCTGTACGAGGCCGAACTGCTGCACCTGCAGGAGCAGTTGGTCGAGATGCAGGAGTGGGTGCGTACGACGGGTCAACGCCTGGTCGTGATCTTCGAGGGCCGCGACGCCGCCGGCAAGGGTGGCGCGATCAAGCGGGTCACCGAGTATCTCAACCCCCGCATCGCGCAGGTCGTGGCCCTGCCGGCGCCGACGGAGCGGCAGCGCACGCAGTGGTACTTCCAGCGGTACGTCGAGCACCTGCCGGCCGCTGGGGAGATCCGGCTGTTCGACCGCTCCTGGTACAACCGCGCCGGCGTCGAGCGGGTGATGGGCTATTGCACGACCGAGGAGCATCGGCGGTTCCTGCGGCAGTGTCCGATCTTCGAGCGGATGCTCATCGAGGACGGGATCATGCTGCGCAAGTACTGGTTCAGCGTCTCCGACGCCGAGCAGGAGCGCCGGTTCAAGTCGCGGCTGACCGATCCGATGCGGCAGTGGAAGCTCTCCCCCACCGATCTGGAGTCGCTGACCCGCTGGGAGGATTACAGCCGGGCCAAGGACGAGATGTTCGTGCACACCGACATGTCCGAGGCCCGCTGGCGGGTGGTGGAATCCGAGGACAAGAAGCGCGCGCGGCTGAACATGATCGCCGACCTGCTGGCGTCGGTGCCGTACAAGCACGTGGACCGACCGCAGCTGAAGCTGCCCAAGCGGCCGGCGTCGACCGGCTACCAGCGCACGGACCGCAAGCTGCAGCTGGAGGTCCGCGACCACGCCGCCGACGTGATGAAGAACGGCAAGGCGGACACGGGGCGCGTGTCGTACGTCGACCCGGAGGACTGAGCGAGTCACGACGATGCGCGCAGCGCAGCGGAGTCCGAGGAGCGATCAGGCCGTGATTGCAGCCGGCGTTGCAGGGTTGGGGTTGTGCTGACGACCCCAACCCTGCAGCGATGGCTGCAGTCTCGCGGAGGAGACGCGTAGCCCGGCTGGCGTTTCCACCGAGGGGATGGGCACTGTGCACCGCCTGGCGAACTGCGGCGCCGACTCGCGAAACTCGGAGCCGCGCGTTAGGAACCCGTCAAGATCCGCTAGGGCATTGTCAGGCCGGCCGACGCGCGGGGTCGGGGCTTGTTCCCTCGGAATATGTCCGGCGCGCCGTACGGGTCTCCACCCCCTGTCACCGATCGTCGTCCCCACGCCTCGGCGCCGTGGACCGTCGCCCTGGCCCATTCCGTCGCGCAACGAACCGGGCCGCGGCGGCTGGTCGCCCTCCTGGCGCCGGCGTTCGGCGCCGCAGCACTTGCGCCCGCCCGTGAGAGCATCGACGTCGCGGCGGTCGTGCTGCTCTTCGCCCTGCTCGTGGTGGCGGTCGCTGCGTCCGGGGACCGCGTCGCCGGCCTGATCGCCTGCGTCTCGACGGCAGCGTGGCTGGACTTCTTTCTGCTGCCGCCGTACTTCACCTTCCGGATCGGACGCGGTGAGGACGTCATCCTGGCCCTGCTGTTTGCGCTCGTCGGGCTCGCCGTGACCGAGCTCGCGCTGCGTGGCCGTCGGCAGGCCGCGGAGGTCGCGCGCCGCAGCGGCTACGTCGACGGCATTCTGCAGGTCCTGCGGATCGACCCCGACCAGGCCAGCGGCCATGACCGGCAGCAGGCCATCTGCCGGGAGATCACCCGCGTGCTCGGCATCGACAGCTGCCGCTACGTCGAGGCAGCCCCCGCCGGTGGCTGCCCGATCCTGCACGACACTGGCGAGATCAGCCAGGCGGGCACGGTGGTGGACGTGTCGCGCAACGGCCTGCCGACGACCAGCGAGATCGCCATTCCCGTCCGGCGCGGCGACCTCGTCGTCGGTCACTTCGCCCTGGTCTCGGCCACCCGGGTCCGGTATCCCCGTACCGACGAGCTCAAGGTCGCCGTTCTGTTGGCCGACCAGGCCGCTCAGGGTTAGACCCGGTACGCCCGACCACTACCCCAGCGCTGCCGCGGCCCACTCACCACGCCCACTCCGCCGAACCACGCCGAACCTGTCGAAGGGAACCTCTCACCATGGTCGAACAGTGGATCGCGGGCATCCTTGCCCTGCTGCTCCTGGCGTACCTGTTCCACGCGCTCGTGAACCCGGAGAAGTACTGATGTCCGATCCGCTCGCCGGCCTCGCGGCCCTGGTGCTGGTCGCGGGCGTCCTCGCGGCCACCCATCGGCCGCTTGGGGCCTATCTTGCGCACACGTTCTCGACGACGAAGCACCTGCGTCTCGAGCGCGCCATCTATCGGGCGTGCGGGGTGAACCCCGACGGCGAACAGAACTGGGCGACCTACGCCGCAGGACTGCTGGCCTTCTCGACGGCCTGCGTCCTGGGCCTCTGGGCGTTGATCCTCGCGCAGACGCACCTGCCGCTACAGGCGGGGCGCACGGGCCAGAACGTCGACACGGCGCTGAACACCGCAGTGTCCTTCGTCACGAACACGAACTGGCAGAGCTACGGCGGGGAGAGCGGCGCCACCCATCTGACGCAGATGGCCGGGCTGACCGTGCAGAACTTCGTCAGCGCCGCCGTCGGCCTGGCCGTCGCGGTCGCGTTGACCCGGGGGATCGCCCGCTCCTCGACGGATCGACTCGGGAACTTCTGGGTCGACCTGGTTCGCGGCACCGTGCGCGTGCTGCTGCCGATCGCGTTCCTCGGTGCGTTGCTCCTCGTGTGGGGCGGGGTGGTCCAGAACCTCGTCGGTCCGCAGACCGTGACCACCCTCGCCGGCGGCGAGCAGGTGATCCAGGGCGGCCCGGTGGCCTCCCAAGAGGTGATCAAGCTGCTCGGTACCAACGGCGGCGGCTTCTTCAACGCCAACAGCGCGCACCCTTTCGAGAACCCCAACCCGGTCACCAACATCGTCGAGATCCTGCTCGTGCTGATCATCCCCTTCGCGCTGCCCCGCATGTACGGCATCCTCGTCGGTGATCGCCGTCAGGGTTACGCCGTACTCGGCCTGATGGCCACCCTGTTCACGGGCATGTGGGCCGCCGCTTTGGCGGCCGAGACGGCCTTGGCCGGGACCTTCCAGGGCGCCCTGGAGGGCAAGGAGCTGCGGTTCGGCGTGCCGGGTTCGGTCCTGTTCGCGACCGCGACCACAGGTACGTCGACGGGGGCGGTGAACTCGATGCACGACTCGTTCAGCCCCCTCGGTGGCGGGGTCGTCATGACGAACATGCTGCTTGGCGAGATCAGTCCCGGCGGCGTCGGAACCGGGTTGTACAGCGCACTGGTCCTCGCCGTGATCACGGTGTTCGTCGCCGGGCTGATGGTGGGTCGTACGCCGGAGCTGCTCGGCAAGACCATCGGTCAGCGGGAGATCACCTGCGCCGCGCTGTTCATCCTGGTCATGCCGGCCCTCGTGCTGGTCGGGACCGGCATGGCGATCGCCCTGCCGAGCGCCCGGGAATCGCTGGCCAACGCCGGGCCGCACGGATTGACCGAGATGATGTATGCCTACACCTCGGCCTCGAACAACAACGGCTCCGCGTTTGCCGGCTTGTCTGCCGACACCCCCTGGTTCAATCTCACCCTGGCGGCGTGCATGTGGCTCGGCCGGTTCGTCCCGATCACCCTGGCCCTGGCGCTGGCCGGGTCGCTCGCCGCACAGCCGAAACGGCCGATCACGGAGGGCACCATGCCCACCCACACCCCGTTGTTCACCGCGTTGCTCGTCGGCATCGCCGTGATCGTCGCGGGCCTCACCTTTTTCCCGGCGCTCGCGCTGGGCCCGATCGCGGAGGCGACCCTGTGACCGGCCCGAACCCGACCGAACCCACGCTCACTGGGCTCCCGGTGCGGCCCGGGTCCCTCCTGACTCACGTCGAACCGCAGCCCACCCTCAAGCGCCGCGGCGAGCGGCTGCACCCAGCGCCCACGCAGTCCTCGCTGCGGCAGATGGCGCTGGCGCAGCTGCCCGACGCCCTGCGCAAGCTCGACCCCCGGCACGTGGTGAAGTCCCCCGTGGTCTTCGTCGTCTGGGTCGGATCGATCCTGACGACCGTCCTGGCCGTGATTCGGCCGAGCGTCTTCGCCGTCTGGGTGGCGGCGTGGCTGTGGGCCACCGTGCTGTTCGCGAACCTCGCCGAGGCTGTCGCGGAGGGCCGCGGCAAGGCGCAGGCCGCCACGCTGCGGGCGACGAAGACCGAGACCATGGCCCGGCGGTTGCGCGCAGACGGCGGCGAGGAGGAGGTGCCCGGCGCGTCGCTCACCATCGGCGACCTCGTCGTCGTCGCGGCGGGCCAGCTCATCCCCGGGGACGGAGACGTCGTCGAGGGCGTCGCGACGGTCGATGAGTCGGCGATCACCGGGGAGTCCGCCCCGGTCATCCGCGAGTCAGGCGGGGACCGGTGCGCGGTCACCGGCGGCACCACCGTGTTGTCCGACCGGATCGTCGTGCGGATCAGCACCAAGCCCGGGGAGAGCTTCATCGACCGAATGATCGCGCTCGTGGAGGGCGCGGCCCGGCAGAAGACCCCCAATGAGATCGCGCTGTCCATCCTGTTGCTCACCCTGACGATCATCTTCCTGCTGGCCGTCGTGGCCATCGCGCCGATGGCGAGCTACAGCGGGGCGCCACAGCCGGTGCTCACGCTCGTGGCGCTGCTGGTGTGCCTGATCCCGACCACGATCGGGGCGCTGTTGTCCGCCATCGGCATCGCCGGAATGGATCGGTTGGTGCAGCGCAACGTGCTGGCCAAGTCCGGCCGGGCGGTCGAGGCGGCCGGGGATGTGTCGACGCTGCTGCTCGACAAGACCGGCACGATCACCTTCGGCAACCGCCGGGCCACGGCGATCCTGCCGGTCGGCGGAGCGACCCAGGCCGAGGCGAACCGCGCGGCGTACCTGTCCTCCCTCGCCGACGAGACCCCCGAGGGACGCTCGATCGTCGAGCTCATCGACGCCGAGCTCACCGACTCGGGCGTGGTGGCCGCCGCGGGCCGAGGTGGCCCACGGCGCACGGCGTACGACGCCCCTGCCGGCGCCACGTTCGTCGAGTTCACCGCCCAGACCCGCATGTCCGGCCTCGACCTTCCCGGGGGCGGCGCGATCCGCAAGGGCGCGGGCAGCGCGGTCGCGGCCTGGACGCGCGAAATGGGCGGGGTGGCTCCGGACGGCCTGGACGAGGTGGTGGAGTCGATCTCGGCGGCGGGCGGTACGCCGTTGGTGGTCGCCGAGCGAGCGGCCGGCGGGTCCGGAGCGGGCGAGGACGGGACGACGCGGGTGCTCGGGGTCATCCACCTCAAGGACGTGGTCAAGCCCGGCATGCGGGAGCGCTTCGAGGAGCTGCGCCGCATGGGCATCCGCACGGTGATGATCACCGGCGACAACCGGCTGACCGCCGCGGCGATCGCGGCCGAGGCGGGCGTCGATGATTTCCTGGCCGAGGCCACCCCCGAGGACAAGATGGCGCTCATCAAGAAGGAGCAGTCCGGGGGGCGGCTCGTCGCGATGACCGGAGACGGCACCAACGACGCCCCGGCGCTCGCGCAGGCCGATGTCGGGGTGGCGATGAACACCGGCACCTCCGCCGCGAAGGAGGCCGGCAACATGGTCGACCTGGACTCGGACCCGACCAAGCTCATCGAAATCGTCGGGATCGGCAAGCAGCTGCTCATCACCCGTGGAGCGCTGACCACGTTCTCGATCGCGAACGATGTGGCCAAGTACTTCGCGATCATCCCGGCCATGTTCATGGGCGTCTTCCCAGGGCTCGGGGCGCTCAACATCATGGGACTCGCCAGCCCGAACTCGGCGATGCTCTCGGCGGTGATCTTCAACGCGCTGATCATCGTCCTGCTGATCCCGCTCTCGCTGCGGGGTGTCTCCTACCGGCCCATGTCGGCCGCCGCGCTCCTGCGCCGCAACCTGCTGGTCTTCGGCGTCGGCGGCGTCGTCGCTCCCTTCGTCGGGATCAAGGTCATCGACCTGCTCGTGTCCCTGCTCCCCGGATTGGCGTGATGACGATGAACCCTGCCGTGCCCTTCGGTGCCATCGTGCGCGGGTCTGCCCGCCAAGCGGGTGCCGCTCTTCGCGCGTTCTTGCTGCTCACGGTCCTGCTAGGGATCGTCTGGCCGCTGGCGTTCACCGGCGTGGCGCAGGTGGTCGCGCGGCCGATGGCCAACGGGTCGCTGATCGAGCGCGACGGTCGGGTGGTGGGTAGCACCCTGATCGGGCAGCAGTTCGAGGGCGATCAATGGTTCCAGTCACGGCCGTCGGCCTCGGACTACGCCGGCACCACCTCGGGCAGTGGCAACCTGTCGCCGGTGGGCCAGCCGCAGCTGGCCTTGGTGCGCGAACGCGAGCAAGCACTCCGGGCGGCGAACCCCGACGCGCCGCGTGAGGTCCCCGCCGATGCCCTCACCGCGTCGGGCTCCGGACTGGATCCGGACATCAGCCCCGAGTTCGCGAACTGGCAGGTCGCCCGGGTCGCCAAGGCTCGCAAGGTGGACCCGGACGACGTACGACGGCTGGTGGCTGACCACACGACCGGCCGCACCCTCGGGTTCCTCGGCCAGCCCCGCGTCAACGTCCTGAAGCTCAACGTGGCCCTCGACGCGGTCGCGGCCCGGGCCGGCTGACGCCATGACGAGCACGCTCCCCGACACGGACCAGGCCGTGGGCGACAATCGGCGGATGAGACGGGGCACGCTGCGGATCTACCTTGGCGCCGCGCCGGGGGTCGGCAAGACCGTGGCCATGCTCGGCGAGGGGCACCGCCGGGCCGAGCGCGGCCAGGACGTCGTCGTCGGATTCGTGGAGACCCATGGGCGGGCCTACACGACCCGGGCGCTCGCCGGCCTCGAGGTCGTGCCGCGGGCGACCCTGACCCATCGGGACGCGCAGTTCACCGAGATGGACACGGACGCGATCCTGTCGCGGCGCCCACAGATCGCGCTGGTCGACGAGTTGGCGCACAGCAACGTGCCCGGTTCGCCACGACGGCGCCGCTACGAGGACATCGAGGTGCTTCTCGACGCCGGGATCGACGTGATCTCGACGGTGAACATTCAGCACCTGGAGTCCTTGAACGACGCGGTGTACGCCATCACCGGGGTGCGCCAACGCGAGACCGTGCCGGACGGCGTGGTGCGCGGCGCCGACCAGTTGGAACTCGTCGACATGTCGCCGGAGTCGCTGCGCCGCCGGATGGCCCACGGCAACATCTACAAGGCCGAGAAGGTCGATGCGGCGCTGGCGAGCTATTTCCGGCCGGGCAATCTGTCCGCCCTGCGCGAGCTGGCCCTGCTGTGGCTGGCCGACCGGGTCGACGAGACCCTGGAGCGATACCGCGCCGACCAGGGCATCGACGCCACCTGGCCGACCCGGGAGCGGGTCGTGGTCGCCCTCACCGGTGGCCCCGAGGGAGAGACCGTGCTGCGCCGTGGCGCCCGCATCGCCTCCCGCGGCGCGGGTGGGGAGCTGATCGCCGTGTACGTGAGCCGCAGCGACGGGCTGGCAGGGGTCGACGGTACGGCGGTCGCGGCGCAACGCACCCTGACCCAGGAGCTGGGTGGGCAGTTCCACGCGATCTCGGGGGACGACATCGCCGAGGCCGTCCTGGCGTTCGCGCGGCGGGTCAACGCCAGCCAGATCGTGTTGGGGGCCAGCACCCGGAGCCGGTGGGCTCGCTTGTGGTCGCGCGGCGTGGGCGCCACGGTCGTCGCCGGCTCCGGCGACATCGACGTGCACCTGGTGACGCACGGGCACGCGACGGCCCCGCCCACCAGCCGGTCCCGGTGGGGCCTGGGGCGGCGCCGCCTGGTGGCGGGATGGCTCGCGGCCGTGCTGGCGCCGACCGGCCTCACCCTCGGTCTCCATCTGCTCGAGACGGCGGTGTCGCTGCCGCTCGACGTGCTGCTCTACCTCGCGGTGAGCGTCGGCGTCGCCCTGGTGGGCGGGCTGCTCCCCGCACTGGTCAGCGCCGTGTTGGGCACATTGCTCCTCAACTTCTTCTTCACCCCACCAACCCACACGTTCACCGTCTCGGACGCGGAGAACGTGTTGGCCCTGATCGTCTATCTGATCGTCGCGACCGCGGTCGCCGCCGTGGTGCACCTGAGCGCGCGCCGGACGGCCGAGGCCCGCGCCGCGCAACGCGAGTCGGCGAGCCTGACCCAGATCACCCACGCGATGCTCTCCTCGACCGAACCGCTACCGCTGCTGCTGCGCGAATGCCTGAACATGTTCGAGATGACGTCGGGGGGCATCGTGCGGGTGGCGGCCGCTCCGGGCGAGGGAGCCGCTCGCACTGCCCCTGCGACGCTGCTCGCGTCGGCCGGTGGGCTCACGCTAGCCGACCTGGACAACGCCCAGGTCCGAGAGCGGGTCGACGATGAGACCGAGCTGCTGTTGCTGGGGCGGGAGCTGCGCGCTGCGGATCAGTCGTTGGTGGCCGCCTACGCCGCGAACGCGGCCGCGGTCCTGACCCGCCAGCGGCTGCGAGCCGAGGCCGCCGCGGCCACCTCGCTGGCCGCGGACAACAAGGCGCGCCAGGCCCTGCTGTCGGCGGTGTCGCACGACCTGCGCACGCCACTGGCCGCGGTCAAGGCGGCCGTGACGAGCTTGCGCTCGGACGAGGTCGAGTTCAGCGACGACGACCAGGCCGAACTTCTTGAGGCCATCGAGGAGTCGACGGATCGACTCGACGCCCTGGTCGGCAACCTGCTCGACCTGTCCCGACTGGAGACCGGCACGATGCGCCCGCATCGCATCGTCTTCGATGCGGTGGCCGCAGCGCGGGCGACCATGGCTTCGGTCTCCAACCCAGCCCGCGTCACCCTGTGGGAGCAGGGCGAATGCCTCACGTACGCCGATCCGGGGCTGCTGGATCGGGTGCTGGCCAACCTGCTGGAGAATGCGCTCCGACACGCGCCCAGAGGCACCGCCGTCGTCGTCAATGTCGCGCGGGTCGGTCAGCGGATCCAGGTCCGGGTGATCGACAGCGGCCCCGGCATCCCGAGGTCGGAGCACGACCGAATCTTCCAGCCGTTCCAGCGCCAGGGCGACGCGCCCGCGGGCGACGGAGTGGGGCTGGGGCTCGCCGTGGCGCGGGGGCTGGCGGAGAGTATGGGGGCAACGGTGACCGCGGACGACACCCCGGGCGGGGGACTGACGATGACGATCGATCTGCCGACGGACGTGACCCGGACCGGCTCGGACCGGGCGGCACGGCCGTGACCCGCATCCTCGTCGTCGACGACGAACCTGCCATCACTCGCACCCTGCGGATCAACCTGCGGGCTCGCGGGTACGACTCGGTGGTCGTCGGCGACGGCCGAGGCGCGATGTACGCCATCGAGGAGGAGATGCCCGACCTGGTGGTGCTCGACCTGGGCCTGCCGGATCGCGACGGCGTCGAGGTGCTCGCGTGGCTGCGGCAGCGCAGCGCCGTGCCGGTGATCGTGCTCTCGGCCCGGCACGAGTCCGACGACAAGGTCGAGGCCCTGGACTTGGGTGCGGACGATTTCGTCACCAAGCCGTTCGCGATGGACGAGCTCATGGCGCGGATCCGCTCGGCGCTGCGTCGCGCCCACAGCGACGTAGGGTCGGCGCAGCCGCCGTTCGTCTGCGGCGATTTCCAGCTGGACTTCGCCGAACGTCGCGCCGAGACGGCCGACGGCACCGCGATACGGCTAACCCCGACGGAGTGGCGGATCCTCGCCGTCCTGGCTCGAGACCCGGGGCATCTCGTCACGCACGCCGAACTGCTCGGCGCGGTGTGGGGCCCGTCGTACCGCCGCGAGTCCAACTATCTGCGCGTGTTCGCCAATCAGCTGCGGCGCAAGCTCGAGCCGGAGCCGAGCACGCCGGTGCACCTACTCACCGAACCGGGCCTCGGCTACCGCCTGGCGCCCTGAACCCCTGTCCTCGGTGGCGGCACGCCTCCGAGGACAGGGGTCAGTGTGACGTCAGACGCCGGCCCCGGCCTTCGCCGGTGCGCTGGCGAGGATGCGCTGCATCGTGGTGGCGTGCTGGTCCGCGCTCAGCCCGGCCACGAGGTGCCACACGTCGGGCGCGACCTGTACGGCGCCGGGCAGACCGGCGTCGGCCAGCGCCGCAGTGTCGACGCGCGCGGAGTCCCGCACCTGCAGGCGCACGCGGGTGGCGGCGATCAGATCGGCCGAGACGACGTTGTCGGCGCCTCCCACGGCGTCGAGCCACTGCCCGGCTTGCTTGGCCTCGGCGTCGCCGACGACGACCACGACGGGCGCCGCGCCCTCACCCTGCGCCTCCGCGAGCGCCGCGGCCTTCTGCTCCGGAGTCCGGTAGTCGGAGATGATGACCAGGATCATCGCGGTCGCGAAGGCCGCCGCGATCGCGATCGCATACACCGTGATCGGGTTGAACACCGGGATGGTCAGCAGCGAGGTGAAGGCGAACGCCTTGGTGTTGACGCCACCCAGCAGACCGATGATGAGGCCACCCACGAGGCAGCCCACGAGCATCCGCGGGTAGATCCGCTTGAAGCGCAGGTGAATGCCGTAGAGCGAGGGCTCGGAGATCCCGCCGAACAGACCCGCCACCAGTGCACCCGTGGCGGTTTGGCGCATCTGGACGTCCTTGTCGCGCATCGACAGGAAGAGCACGCCCGCGGTCGCGCCGAAGCAGGCGAAGTTCCAGGCACCCATGGGGCCCTGGATGAAGTCGTACCCCAGGACCTGGATGTTGGCCAGCATCAGGGCGTTCAGCGGCCAGTGCAGGCCCAGCGGCACCAGGAACGGGTAGAGCAGTGGAATGAGGATCGCGAAGACGATCGGGGCGTTGTCGTTGAGCCACGCCAGGCCGACGCCCAACCCGTTGCCGAGCCAGATGCCGAGCGGGCCGATGAGGAAGGCCGTCAGCGGGATCATCACGACCATCGACAGGAACGGCACGAAAACCATCTGCACGTTCTCCGGGAAGACCTTCTGCCAGAGCCGATAAACCAGCGCCAAGATGGCCACCATGATCAGCGGCACGAACACCTGCCCGCCGTAGCCGTTGAGCTGCATCGGCAGCCCGAAGACGTGCGCCACGCATTCTTGCGTCCCGAGGGTGGCGTTGGTCGTGCAGGTCGTGTCGGCGAATTTCTGCGACTCCCGGAACAGGCCGGTGCCTTCGCCGGTCTCGGTGTAGACCTTCGATCCGAGCGAGATGAACTCCGGGGTCATCAGTGCGCCCATGACGGTCGCCCCGACCCAGGGGTCGATGTTGAGGGCCTTCGCGGCGTTGTAGGCCACCATGATCGGCAGGAAGTAGAAGACGCCCCGCCACATCGTGTCGACGAACACCCAGGAGGCGGGCTTGTCGGCGGCGCGGAAGTCGACCACGCCCAGCGCATCGAGCACCGCCGCGAACGCGATGATCAACGATGCCCCGAGCAGCACCCCCAGCAGGGGCCGGAAGCTGTTCGAGAGGTACTCGAAGAAGTTGTCCAACCAGGCGACCTTGCCGCGCGCCTTGGCCCGCTCGGCCGCCTTGACGTCGGCATCGGTCTGACCGCCGCCGGCGCCGGCGCCACCTGCTCCCCGATTCGCCATCGCCGGCAGGTTCATGATCTCGGTGAAGACGGTGCCCACCGCCCCGCCGATGATCACCTGGAAGCGATCCCCCGATTGCGGGACGGTGCCCATGACCGCCGGGATGGCGTCGACTGCTGCGGCATCGACGCGGGAGGAATCCGCCAGTTCGAACCGGAGGCGGGTGGCGCAGTGGGTTAACGCGATGATGTTGTCGGCTCCGCCGACGCCGTCCACGATCTGCTCAGCTGTGCTTGCCATGATCTGGTCCTTGTTCTCGCGGTGAACGGGGTGGGGGGCTCAGTCGTTGTCGTCGCCGACGAGGGCGCGAACCTCGGCCGGGGTGCCACACCGTACGGCGCGGTCGGCGAGGTCTCGGCAGTCCTGCAGGGAGTAGGCCCGGACCCGGGCCTTCACGGTCGGGATGGCGGGGATCGAGCAGCTCAGCTCGTCCACGCCGAGGCCGACGAGGATCGGCACCGCCTGGGGGTCGGAGGCGATGCCGCCGCACACGCCGAGCCACTTGCCGTGCTCGTGCAGCGCGTCGGCCGCGTTCTTGATGAGCGTCAGGACCGCGGGGTTGCAGGGGTCGACCTGCGCGGCCAGCTTGGGGTGGCCGCGGTCCATCGCCAGCGCGTACGACGTGAGGTCGTTGGTGCCCACGCTGAAGAAGTCACACCCTTCTTCGGCGGCGAACTGCCGGGCCATGACGGCCACCGACGGCACCTCCATCATGATCCCGACCGATACCTCGCCGGCGGCGCCGGTGCGGGCCCGCTCCTCGTCGAAGATCGCCTTGGCGGCCCGCCAGTCGTCGAGGGTGGCGATCATCGGGAACATGACGTGCAGCTTGGCCCCGGCGTCGGCGGCCGAGAGGATGGCCCGGCACTGCGTCCGCAGCACCTCCGGGCGCTCCAGGCCGACCCGGACGCCGCGCATCCCGAGGAAGGGGTTTTCCTCGGCGGGTAGCGGCAGGTAGGGCAACGGCTTGTCGCCGCCGACGTCGAGGGTGCGGATGACCAGCGGCTGGCCGGGGTGCAGGGCGCGGGCGCACTCGGCGTACACCTGGGCCTGCTCCGTCTCGCTGGGCGCGCTGGCCCGGGACAGGAAGACGAACTCGCTGCGCAGCAGTCCGACACCCTCCGCGCCCTTGGTCATGGCCTCGCGGGCGTCGTCGATGCCGCCGATGTTCGCGACGACGGCGACGCGGTGGCCGTCGGTGGTGACGGCGGGCTCGTCCTTGCGGGCGTCGTCGGCCGCCTTGCGCTCGGCCTGGCGGCGCTGCCGGTCGCGGATCTGCTCGATCTCCGACTCGGACATGTTGGTGCGCAGGCTGCCGGCGGTGCCATCGAGCACCACCTGGGCGCCATCGGGGATGGCCAGCGCGCGGCCCTCGATGCCGGCGACGGCGGGGATGTCCAGCGAGCGGGCGATGATCGCGACGTGCGAAGAGGCGCCGCCGTTGGTGGTGGCGAACCCGACCACCTTGCTGCGGTCGAGTTGCGCGGTGTCCGAGGGGGTCAGGTCCTCCGCGATGAGGATGCAGTCCTGCGGCAGCTCGGGCCGTTGGCTGCGCTGCCCGGTTAGCTCCTCCAGCACCCGGTGCCCGACGTCGCGGACGTCCGCGGCCCGGCCGGCCAGCACCTCGTTGCTCAGCCCGGCCAGGCGCTGGGCGTAGGTGTCGACGGCGCCGCGCCACGCGAACGGGGCACTCTTGCCCTTGTCGATCGCGCTCTTGGCCAGGTCGAGCAGGTCCGGGTCGGCGAGGATCTCCTGGTGGGCGCCGAAGATGGCGGCCTTCTCGGCGTCGGCATCCTGCTCGAGGCGCCGCTGCAGGGCGGACAGGTCCAGCAGCGCCCGGTCGATGGCCGAGTTGAGCTTGCGCTGCTCCTTGTGGTGGTCCTCGGCGAACTCCTCGACGGCGATGTCGTCGTGCCGGATCTGCACGACGGTGCCGATGCCAAGGCCGGGCGAGGCGGCGACGCCGAGCAGCAGGTTGGGGTCGCCGGACCGGGGCCCGGCCGCCTCGACGGGCTGGCCGAAGTCGCCCGATTCCGGCTCCCGCACGGCCGGGACCGGCCCGGTGTCGTCGGTGCCGATCGGTGGGCACTCCTCCCCCAGGCCCTCCTTGACGGCCTTGGTGATCGCCTCGATCGCGGCGTCGGCGTCGGCGCCGTGCGCCGAGAAGGTGACCTTGTCGCCGCGGGCGACGGCCAGGGCCATGATCGCCATGACGCTCTTGGCGTTGGCCGCGTCGTCGCCGCGGCGCAGCTTGACGTCGGAAGAGAACGACTTCGCCAGGTTGGCCAGGGTCGCCGCCGGCCGGGCGTGCAGGCCGGTCGGGTTCGGGATCAGCAGCGCCTCAGAGGTGACGGTGCGGCCGCCCGCCGCGCTCGGCGTACCGTCCTGTGGCGCGGCGGCGAGGACCACCTCGGCGGCCACATCGCGGCCGCCGGTCACCACGCCCTTGCGGGGCGTCACGCTCTGCACCATCTCGGAGTTGGCGATCACCACCTGGGTGAGCAGGCTCTTGGCCTGGCTCGCGACCATCTCCATGTCGAAGTCGACCAGCGGATCACCGGCGTCGACCCGCTGCCCGACCGTGACGCGCGGGGTGAACCCGGCGCCGGCCATCTTCACGGTGTCGAGCCCGATGTGCAGCAGCACCTCGAGGCCGTCGTCGGAACGGATGGTCACAGCGTGCCCGGACGGCTGCAGGTCGGCCACCTCCCCGGCGATCGGGGCGAGCAGTTCGGTGCTGAGCGGGTCGATCGAGAAGCCCTCGCCGACCATCTTGCGCGCGAACACCGGATCGGGAACCACCTCGATCGGCACCATCACCCCGGTGAGTGGGGCGATGAGTTCGATTCGAGCCCCGCCGTCGCTACTGACCACTGACGCCTCCTTGCAGAGTCCGGCGACTCCGTCCCACCAAGAGATGGGACGACCGTCCGAAGTGCGCACAGCCTAATGCGGCAGAACCTCAAACCGCCGGTTGCGCGCAAAGGTTGACGGCGTGTTTCCGCGGCCCACAGAATGCCTCCCGCAACGGTCGCCGCTCGGGCGCAACCGGACGCGAACAGATCGAGTCGGCGGGTCCGCCCGCGCCGCCGCCGGTCAGCCGGTCGTCTCCTCGACCCAGGCGGCGAAGGTGGCCCGGACCTCGTCGGGGTAGGCCTGGGCAATGGTGCCCAGCGCCGAGAACCGGTAGTCGGCGTCGATGAGCACGGCGGCGTCCGGCCCGGGCAGCAGGGCGAGGCCCGCGCCCGAACGGATCCCGCGCAGCAGCTGCGCACCCCCCGCCACCCGGGTCAGGGCCCCGCCGGTGCCCACGATCCAGCGCACCGCGGTGAGGTCCTTGCCCCGGACCACCGACGTGCGCCCGGTCGGCGTGAACACCTCGCTGACCGTGCCGGCGTGGCGTCGGACGCCGGTGTCGACGGCGTAGCCCGCCAGCCACCGGGTCAGCGCCAGCTCGCGCTCGGTGCGCGGCAGCGCGCGCAGGTCGCCGACCCGCTCGGCCCACGCCGGTTCGTTCGCCAGCCTCAGCACGTTGGCGGCGTTGACGTAGACCCCCAGGTCGCCCTCCACGGTGCGTTTGGCACGCGGCTCGGGATCGAGCGCGCGGGCGGTCCACTCCGGGGTGCCGTCGGTGACGCTGTGCACGTCGGTGGTCGCGCCGCCGACGTCGACGACCAGGCAGTCGCCGACCGCCTCGGCGAACAGCTCGGCCCCGCGCAGCACCGCGCCCGGCGTCGGCAGGATCTCGGTGTCGGTCAGCGCGCGCAGTCGGGCCATCCCCGGAGCGTGCACGATGTGGGCGTTGAAGACCTCGTGGATCAGGCGGCGGACGGGGCCGACGTCGAGGACGTCCACGTCGGGAAAGACGTTGTCCGCGAACAGGACCGGGGCCTGCGCCGCGGCGAAGATCCGGGCCACCTGGCGCCGTACCGCGGTATTGCCCGCGTAGATGACCGGCACCCCCAGCCGGGCGTCCGCGATGGTGCGCGCGTTGTCGAGCACGATGGTCTTCTCGCCGTGGTCGACGCCGCCGGCGAGCAGGACGATGTTGGGGGCGACCGCGCGCAGGTCCGCGACGTCGTCCGCATCCATCCGCCCGACCGTGACCAGCGCGACGATCGCGCCGGCCCCCAGCGCGCCCTCGCGGGCGGCCCGGGCGGTCATGCCCTGGGTCAGCCCGTGCACGCTCATCCGCAGGCCGCCGGCGGCCGAGCTGTTGACGAAGACCTCGGCCGCGTCGAGGGGTCCGGCGGCAAGGTCGTACGTCGTGCGCAGCGCGGCCAGAGCCGCGTCCACGCCCACGCCCACATCGCCGGCCTCGACCGAGGTGGCCGCGAACCCCTGACCGACCGGGATCAGGCGGCCCTGCGCGCGGCGGAAGGCGTTGGCCTTGGTGATCGTCGAGCCGACCTCCAGGGTCAGGATGAGGCCCACGCCGCCCTACCCGTCGATCAGGCCGCGGGCCCGCAGCGACGTCACGATCGCGTCGACGACCTGGATGCCCGTCGTGCCGCGCCCGAACGTCGCATCCAGCCCGGTCTCGGCCGCCATGTCGCGGCTGACCTGGGTGCCGCCCGCGATGAGGACCACCCGGTCCCTGATGCCGCGCTCGGTGCACAGCTCGGCGAGCTTGGTCATCATCGCCCGGTGCACGTCGTTGTGGCTGATGATCGTCGAGATGAGGATCGCCTGCGCCCCGGTCTCGATGGCCGCGTCGACCATCTTGGCCAGCGGCACCGAGGTGCCGAGATAGCGGTAGCGCACGCCGTACTTCTCGATGCCGCCGTGCTTGATGTCGAGGATCTCGCGCAGGCCGACGCTGTGCTCGTCCTCGCCCACGGTGCCGGCGACGACGGTGATCTCGTGGGTCTTGACGGCTGCCCGGAGTTCGTCCTCGGGCAGCAGGACCACCGGGGTGGGGATGGTCAGCTGCCGCTTGTCGATGTCGAAGCCGACCTTGCCCTTGACCTCGACGAAGCAGCCCTCCGCGGGCTGGAGCACCTGCAGGTTGATCACTTCGGGGTCGGTCAAACCCATCCGCCGCGCCATGGCCAGGGCGGCCTCGCGGGCCAGCTCCGCGCGGTCCGGGATCATCAGCTGAACCAGCGCCACGCCGTCGCCGGCCCACTCCGCCTCCGGGCGCAGCAGGTGGCCGGACCGGTAGTCGCGGGTCGCCGCCAACCGCTGCTCCGCGGTGTCCTGCGGGTCCAGCTCGTCGAGGTAGACGATCTTGTCGGGGTCGCACAGGGTGCAGCCGCCGATCGAGTCGCAGGCCTTGGCGACGCCCTCGGGCAGGGTGTTGGCGCCGAAGTGGTCGCAGACCGGGGCGTAATAGTCCGGGTCGCGGGGCACGATCGTGTCGGCGGCCACCCCGCCGGCCCCGGACCGGGCGATGCCGTCGCCATTGCGCTCGGGGAAGCGGGCCGAATCGACGAAGAAGCCCGCCTCGACCGCGGCGAAATAGCCGCCGGCGTCGATGATCTCCGCCAGGAAACCGACCGCGCGCTCCTTGATGTCCCGGGCCATCTCCCCCAAGGGCCCGGACAGGTTGAGGCTGACCAGTTCCTTAATGCCGTCCAACGCCGCCCAGGTCTGCTTGACGGTCTGGATCGCGCGCACGTTGTTGTAATGCCAGGGCACATTGCGGCCCTCGTCGGGGGTGATCGTGCTCTGGATGTCGGCGCTGGTCAGCATCGAGATCAGCGTGTCGATCGTGTGGGTGCGGATGGCCTCCTCGACGTCCGCCTCGATGTAGCGGGTGTTCTGCTGGGCGCGCATCTTGTAGTCGGCGAAGACGTCGCGCAGCGCCACGGCGTACGGCAGGTCGAACCACAGCTTCGGCGCCGGCGGCGCATTCGGCGGCACCGTGGAGAGCCCGATGAGTTCCTTCGGCAGCCCGGCGGCCACGGAGAACGCGCAGTTGAGCCCGTGTTGCACCATGAGCTCGGGCAGCACGAGCCAGCCCGCCCGCGCGGTGGCGTTCGCGTTGTGCGCGCCGTCGATCTGGAAGATCCCCGCGCCGGCCATCACGCGCTTGGCCTCGGCGGCGTCGACGAAGGACCGGTACATGTTGATGTTGCGATAGAGCACGTTGTATTGCGGGTCCTGGTGCGCGCCGTTGACGCCCTCCTCGGCGAACAGCACCGCCACTTCGGGCCCGGCGACGCCGGAGACATAGCTGTGGAAGTTGATCGGCCGGCCCACCTCGTCCTCGATGAGGTCGCACGCCTTGCGGGAGGCCCGGATCTGCTTGCGGGTGATCGGGACGCCGCCGGTGCCTTCGGGGGTGCCCTCCATCAGCCCGTCGATGTGGCTCTGCCCGGTGGTCCGGATCACCATCAGGTGGTCGGCGCCGTGCCAGGCGGCCATCCGCATCCGGCGTAGGTCGTCCTCGAAGCGGCCCGAGGCGATCTCGGAGGTGATCACGCAGCTCGGCTGCGGGTCGACGCCGTCGAAGTACTTCGCGGCGGGTAGCCCGATCCCGCGCCGCAGCGGCGCGGCCATGTCGCGGTAGTGGAAGGGGCCGAGGTCTAGACCGTCGGCCGGTACGTCGCGCCAGGTCCAGCCCTTGCGGGCGGGTCGATAGTCGGCCAGGTCGGTCAGCACGGCCTCGACGTCCAGCTTGCTGTTCTCCGCCAACGGACCCAGGCCGGGTCGCGGATCGCCGGCGGTCATCGCCTGCCTCCAAACAGGCCGGTCAGGACCGTGGGGTCGGTCGCGATGGCCGCGGCCGCGGCGCGGATCGGCAGGCCGTCCCGCTCGGCGACCTTGAGGACGACGTGGCCGGCCCCCTTGCCGAGCAGCCCGGCCGCGTGCACCGCGTCGACCACGCCGTGCGTGGTGCGGCTGTCGATGCCCATTCGGAGCAGCACGGACCGTTCGATCGACGGCGAGGTGTGCGTGCGCGCCAGCTCGACGATCGGCTCGACGAGCTGGTCACACAGCTCCCAGAAGCGGTCCTTGAGCGCCTCGTCGGACAGCGCGGCGTCGTCGCGGCGGCGCTGCTCGAACCGCGCGATCCGCTGCGCGGTCCCGCTCTGCTCGACGGTCTCGGTCTGCTCGTCAGTCATCGCTGGCTCCAGGTCGGGCGAGGGTCGCTGCGTGCTCGCGCACCCACTGCGGGGTGGTCTTGGTGTCGGCCGCAAGGAACTCGACATCGGTGTCGGTCCAGCGCGCCACGGGGTGGTGCAGCGCGGCCTGCGCCAGGTAGCTGCGCCGCAGCCGGGTCAGCTCCAGCGGCGTCCCGGTGACCTGGTCCAACCGCTGTGGGATGACGATGGCCCGGCCCGGGACGTTGTCGCGGGGGTCGCCACGGCGTACCTCGATCCCCCGCTGGCGCGCGAAGGCGAGCTGGCTGTTGTGGTGCTTGCCCGCGCCGGTGTATTCGCTCTCCTGCACCACCACGATCTGGTCCCGCTCCATCGTGGCGGCCAGCGCGATCGCCGCGGTGAGGCTGGTGTTCCCGGCCGGACCGCGCTCGATGCCCTCGAGCTTGGCGAGCAGTTCGGTCACATAGAACACCTCGCCCTGGCTGACGAGGTGGTAGCCGTCGAGATAGCGCAGCGCCCGGGCGGCGTTGCGCGGCACGTCGACGCGGTCCGGCCAGGTCGCGAACGGGATCCCGAATCCGGTGTGCCCGGTCGTGAAGGACTTCTGGTTGAAGTCGGTGTCGGAGGCCATGTGCAGCCCGGACAGGTCGACCGAACAGGCCATCACCTGGGTGTCCGCGCAGCCGGCCGCGAGCAGACCGCGGGCCGTGCCGGTGAGATTGCCGCCGCCTGCGTGGGTCACCACGACGACATCGGGGGCGCGCCCGTAGCGCTGGGTGACCTCGCGGCCGATCTCGGCGCCGAGGGTCTCCACCCCACGAATCCCGAACGGGGTGTAAAGACTGGCGTTGAAGAATCCGGTCTCTTCCAGAGTGCGCAGCAGGACATAGAACAGTTCCGGTCCGATGGTCAGGCGCAGCACCTCGGCGCCGTACGCCGCGCAGGCCCGGCCCTTCTCCACGATCTCCGGTTGCCCGACCCCGTGGCTGTCGTAGACCTCCTGAACGACGATGCACTTCAGGCCGCGCTGGGCGGCCTGCGACGCGACCGCCGCGCCGTAATTGCCGCTGGTCGCCGTCACCATCCCGGCGTACCCCTTGGCCTGCGCCTCGTACGCGCTGATCGAGGCGCGGCGCGCCTTGAAGCTGCCGGACGCGTTCGCGGCCTCGTCCTTGAGCAGGATCCGGGCGCCCTTGCCGGGCTCGGCGATGGATCGTACGGCGTCGGTGAGGCGGCGCAATTCATACAGCGGGGTCTCGCCGACCTTCGTCTGGCGTTGGATCGCCGCGATGCGCTCCAGGTCGTAGCCGGTCGCCGCCATCATCGCGGGGTAGTCGAAGGCGATGGGGCTGGTGGCGAACGCCTCGTAGTCCATCCCGAGCGAGGCCTTCATGATGTCGTTGCGACGCGCCAGCACGGCGGCGTACGAGTGATCCACAGCGGTCACCGCGTCGTTCATCGCGTCGCCTCCGGGGTGGCCGGCTCGTGCGGCGTACCGATCGTCAGCAACTCCGGCACGGTCTCGCCGAAGCTGTGCGTATAGCCGGGGTTGACCCGCACCAACCGGCCCACGAGCCGGCGCCCGATCAGGGTGCGGATCGCGACCTTCTCGCCGAGCCGCGCATCGGCATCGAGGAACCCGTCGACCCACAGCATCAGCGGGGTCGCCGCGGTGTCGGCGGGGATGCCGGGGGCCCGCTGCTCGGGGGTGAGTACCACCTGTTCGATCTCGACCCACGTCCCGGCGGGGATGGTCGTCATGCGGATCACACCCTGCGCTCGTAGGCCCGCTCGCCCATCAGGGCGGCCGGCGCCGGCAGGTCGATGATGCGCTTGAGGCCCGGCGTGGCGGCGACGATGCGCGGGATCGTGTTGACGGCCATGCCGATCGTGGCGACGCCGCCGGCAATCTCCGGACCGGTGCTCATCCGGATCTCCGGCGTGCCGTGGATGGTGATGTAGTCGCCGGTCGGCTGGCCCGCCAGCTCGGGAAGTACCTGCTGGGGGTGGCTGAGCCGGATGACCTCCCGATCGCCGCGATAGGCGACCGCGGTGTGCGCGCAGCCCGCGACCATGCCGGGCTCGACCACGACGTACGGCGTCTCACGGCGGACCGCGCTGACGATGGGTTCGCGATGCTGCTCGATGCGATCGACGCCGAGTCCGAGGGCGTCGCTGATCAGCGCGATCGATTCGGGGAAGCCGACGTGGCCGACGATCGAGCCGTCCGCGACCCCCGCGGCGAACGCCTCGGGGCTGGTGCCGACCCCCTGGCTGGCCATCACGGTCGGCCCGTAGGGGCTCAGGTCGTTCACCCGGGAGGCCTCGATGCGCGTCACCTCGTGGCTGCCCACCGTGAGGGTCACGACGAGCAGGTCGAGGACGAAGCCGGGGTTGACGCCGACACCGACGATCGAGACGCCGTGCTTTCTCGCGAGGGCGTCGAGTTCGGCCGCGATATCGGGATGCTGGGCCTCCGGCGCCGCCATCTCCTCCGCGATCGACACGACGTTGATCCCGGCCTGCAGAATCCGCCGCAGGTCGGGAAGCTGCTGTGCGACCCACGACGTGGTCGCGATGACCACGACATCGACGGCGTCGGCGTCGGCGTGCAGGACGGTCGCGGGATCGCTGCTGACGGGTACGTCGAGGCGGCGGCCCAGCCCGAGCACCTCACCCAGGTCGCGTCCCGCGAGGTCGGGCCGCGCATCGACCGCACCCACGAGCCTCAGGCCCGGCTTGTCCAGCATGAGCCTGGCCATGCCACTGCCCATCGCGCCGAGCCCCCACTGGACCACGCGAATCGTCACGTCCGCACTCCTGTCCACCTGCCCCTTGTGCTGCCATGGCACCATACGGGCAGGTCACCGGCGGTCGTTTCGCGCGGAATTGGTCAGGACGGGCCAGACCGAACCGGCCCGGTCGGTCCCCGCGGGAGGCCCCGGAGGTCCCTCCGGTCAGGCCTTGATGACATCGCCCCAGACGGCGACCGCGCCGGTGTGGCCGACCTGGAGCGTCAGGATCAGCACGCCGAGGGCGACGAGCGTGGTCACGACCGCGGTGGCGAGTGCCAGCCCGCGCGGGGCGAGCACCGCACTCGTCGTACGGTCGCGCCGGGCGCGCCAGGCGAGGTACGCCGGGACCAGCGAACACGCCAGCAGCACGAACGCTGCCAGCGGCAGCAGGTCGCCCAGTTCGGCGTGCTCGTGAACCGCCGGGGTGCGGTCGACGCGATGCTCCAGCTTCTCCCCGCTCTCCTTGGCGACCCAGACCAACACCAGGACCAGGGCGTTCGCGGCGGCGACCGGCGCGGCCAGGCGCGGCCACCACGGGGGCCGCCACGCCACGATGGCGCTGATCAGCGCCATCAGCGGCAGCAGCACGACGGCGCCGTGCACGAACAGGGGGTGGGCGGGCAGGCCGAGGACGGTGTCGAACACGACCCCATCATCGCGCGGCGGCCAGGATCTGCGGTCTTCGACGCGCGGGCCCGGCAGCCGCGCCCGCGATGCCCGGCGCCGATTAGGGGATACGTTGGGCCTCATGCCGACGTACGACGACGACCTGCGCCTCGCTCACGTCCTAGCGGACGCCGCCGAGCGCGTGACGATGGAGCGCTTCCGGGCCGTCGACCTGCACGTCGAGACCAAGCCCGACCTCACCCCGGTCAGCGATGCCGATCGATCGGTCGAGGAACTGATCCGGATGCAGCTGGGCCGGACCCGACCCCGCGACGGCGTGGTCGGGGAGGAGTTCCCCGACACCGGCCACTCCCCCCGCCGCTGGATCATCGACCCGATCGACGGCACGAAGAACTTCGTGCGCGGGGTTCCGGTGTGGGCGACCCTGATCGCGCTCGTCGACGGCGACGATCCCGTCGTGGGCGTCGTGGCCGCGCCGGCCCTGAACCGGCGCTGGTGGGCGGCCAAGGGCACCGGCGCCCGGACCGGGCGCAGCCTCGCCAGCTCGACACCGCTGCAGGTCAGCGCCGTGACAGCCATTGAGGACGCATCGTTGTCGTATTCCAGCCTGGACGGCTGGCGGGAGGTCGGCCGTGGACCGGGGTTCCTGGACCTCATGGAGTCCTGCTGGCGGACCCGGGCGTTCGGGGACTTCTGGTCCTACATGCTGGTGGCCGACGGCGCCGTCGACATCGCCTGCGAACCGGAGCTGGCGTTGTATGACATGGCCGCGCTGGTGCCGATCGTGACCGAGGCCGGCGGCCAGTTCACCTCCCTGGAGGGGCGGCCCGGCCCGTGGGGGCCGGGCGCCCTCGCCACGAACGGCGCCCTGCACGACGAAGTCTTGGCCCGCCTGGCCCCGCCGGCGGAGTGATCCCGACGCCGAGCCCACTGCGCACCACCGAAGCGACCGCTCACGACCTGCACTTTTAGCACCATGGTGCTAAAAGTGCAGGTGACGAACGGTCGCCCTGTGGATAACCGCGTCAGCGGCGGGTCGCCAGGAAGTCACCGATCCGGCCGATGGCCTCGGCCAGGACGTCTTCGCTGGGCAGGGTGACGAGTCGGAAGTGGTCCGGCTCGAACCAGTTGAACCCCGTGCCGTGCGTCACGAGGATCTTCTTGGCCCGCAGCAGGTCGAGCACGAACTCCTCGTCGTTCTCGATGGGGTAGACCTCGGGGTCCAGGCGCGGGAAGCAATACATCGCGCCGTGCGGCTGCACGCAGGACACCCCGGGGATGTCGTTGAGCAGCTTCCACGCCAATTTGCTCTGGTCGTAGAACCGGCCGCCCGGCACGATCAGCTCGTTGATCGACTGGTAGCCGCCGAGCGCGGTCTGGATCGCGTGCTGCGCCGGCACGTTGGCGCACATCCGCATGTTCGCCAGCAGCACCAGCCCCTCGAGGAAGTCCTCGGCGACCTCCTTGGGGCCGCTGATCATCACCCAGCCGGCGCGATAGCCGCAGACCCGATAGGCCTTCGACAGCCCGCTGAAGGTCAGGCACAGCACGTCGTCGCCGCAGAATGTCGCCGCATGATGGTGCACCGCGTCGTCGAAGAGGATCTTCTCGTAGATCTCGTCGGCGAAGACCACCAGCTGGTGCCTGCGGGCGATGTCCACCAGGCCGCGCAGCGTCTTCTCGCTGTAGACCGCACCGGTCGGGTTGTTCGGGTTGATGATGACCAGCGCCCAGGTGTGCTCGGTGATCTTGGCCTCAATGTCGGCGAGGTCGGGGTTCCAGCCGTTGGCCTCGTCGCAGCGGTAGTGCACCGGGGTGCCGCCGGACAGGCTCACCGCGGCGGTCCACAACGGGTAGTCCGGCGCGGGCACGAGAATCTCGTTGCCGTCGTCGACGAAGGCCTGCAGCACCATCGTGATGAGCTCGGAGACGCCGTTGCCGATGATCACGTCCTCGACGGCGCAGTCCTTCAATCCGCGGCTCTGGTAGTACTGCGCCACGGCCGTGCGCGCCGAATAGATGCCGCGCCCGTCGCTGTAGCCCTGCGCATTGGGCAGGTGATGGATCATGTCGGCGAGGATCGACTCGGGGGCCTCGAAGCCGAACGGGGCCGGGTTGCCGATGTTGAGCTTGAGGATCTTGTGACCCTCGGCCTCGAGGCGCTGCGCCTCGGTGAGGATCGGTCCCCGCACGTCGTACCGGACGTGCTTCAGCTTGTCGCTCTGTCGAATCCTGCGCATATGGGCAAGTCTGGCACGCCGACTCAACCGGTTTGTTCGCCCCTCAACAGGGCAGAACGGTCACCTCGCCCCGGTCGAGCTTGCGCAGCGACTTCTTCAGCACGCTGGCATCGCCGACGACCACGCTGGTCCAGGTGCCGTCGATCCAGTCCCGGTAGGCCTTGCGCAGCCGCTTCGGGGTCAGCTCGCGCATGTCCTGCAACACCCGCGTGGTGTGCTCCGTGGTCAGCCCCTCCAGGGCCCGCTGGGCGGCCTCGTCGGCGACGGTGTCGGCGGTCGCATACCGGCCGGGCGCCGTGTGGCACAGGAAGTCGACGCCCCCGGCGGTCTCCGCCTCGCCGAACCCGTCCCGGCCGGCTTCGAGGATGTCGAGCAGCAGGCCGAGCGACTCGGCGGTCACCTCGGTGCGCACGGATCCGCTGGCGATGAACAGCCCACCGTCGCGCCGGGGCCGGAAGCCGCACCGTACGCCGTACGTGTAGCCCTTCTCCTCCCGCAGGACGGCGTCGAGGCGCGCCTGCGGGCTGCCTCCCATGAGGTAGCCGAGCACGGGGAACGGCGCCCACCCGCCGGGCACGTTGCGGCCCGGACCGGGACAGCCCACATAGATCTCGCTCTGCACGCTGCCCGGCCGATCCACCAGCACGATGCTGGACCGCTTGACCCGCGGCCGCTGCGCCGCCGGCGGCACCGGCAGGCTGCCGCGCGTCCAGCCGCGCAGCGCGTGCTCGACCTCGCCCACGACATCGACGGCGCCGATGTCGCCGGCGACCGTCAAGACGGAGCCGCCTGGCCGGACCACCTCGGCGTGATAGGCGGCGACCGCCTCGCGGGTGATCCGTTCGACGGTGGCCGCGGTGCCACCGGTGGGACGGCTGAGCCGGTCGGTCGCCGGATAGAACGCCGCGGCGAACGCGATGGCCGCCCGCTGCCCCGGGTGGGTGCGCTCCTGGTCGATCTCGGCGAGCCGGGTTCTGATGTGGCGGCGCACCTGGGCCTCGGGGAAGGTGGGCCGGAGCACCGCCTCGGCCAACAGCTCCAGCGCACCGGTGACCTGGCGGCGGGTCACGTCGATCTCGACGACGAGACCCCGCTCCCCCACCCCGGCGCCCAGGGCGACGCCGCGGCGTTCGAGCAGTTCGGCCATCTGCTCGACGTCGTAGTTCTCGCTGCCCTCGTCCAGCGTCCGCGCCATGATCGTGCCGACGCCTTCCAGGTCGACCGGCTCGCCGGCCAGCGGCGCCTGCAGCGCGAGCCGCAGCGACCAGACGTGCTGGCCCGGAGTGTCGTAGACGACCACCCGCAGCCCGTTGTCCAGTTCGGTCACCGTCGGGACGGGAAAGGACCAGGGCGGCGCGGGTCGTACGCCGGGTCGGCGCGGACCCTTGGGCGTCATGCCGCCCCCTCCGCACCCGCGGCGCGCCGCGAGC
This sequence comes from Actinomycetota bacterium, assembly GCA_020161845.1. Classification (GTDB taxonomy): domain Bacteria; phylum Actinomycetota; class Actinomycetes; order Actinomycetales; family Dermatophilaceae; genus Austwickia. Next base: position 120,326 of record JAIUNK010000004.1, on the reverse strand, counting down.
CGGAGGCCCGGGCCTCCGCCTGAGCCTCGACCTCGTCCTCGACCGAGACCTCGTCGCCGCGGGCCCCGATGGCGACCACGGAGCGGTGCTGTGCGCGCAGCCATTCGCTGGCCGCCTGCTGGACCTGGTCGGCGCTGACCGCGCCGAGCCGGTCGAGATAGGTGTTGATGGCGTGCGGATCGTCATACAGGCAGGTGTAGTGCCCGATGGCGTCCGCACGCTCCTCCAGCGAGGCCAGCCCCGAGAGCCAGCTGCGTTCGGTCTGGGCCAGCACCGCCTCCATGTCCACCGCCGTCGGGCCGGTGTCGGCGAAGGCGTCGATGAGCGCACAGGCCCGCTCCTCCAGCCGGGCGAGCTCGACGCCCTCGGCGGCCTGCAGCACCAGGAAGCCCAGGGAGACCCCGTCGGCCAGGCCGAGCGAGCCCGCCGAGACGTAGTCGGCCAGCTCCTCGGTGCGCACCAGCGCCCGCTCCAGCCGCGAGGTGGTCAGCCCGCCGAGACAGTCCATCGCGCTGGCCGCCGCCAGATAGTCGGCCGTGTTGTCCTCGGGCAGGCGGAAGCCGATGTAGAGCCGGCCGGACGGGACGTCCTCCACCCGGGACAGATGGGCCGGGGCCTTCGACGGCAGCAGCGGCGGGGTCGGCTGCCGGTCCGGGGCGGGTCCGGCGGGGATGGGGCCGAAGTATTTCTCGACGGCCAGATAGGCCTCGGGCACCCCGACATCCCCGGCGATCGACAGCACGGTGTTCGCCGGGGTGTACCAGTGCCGGAAGAACGCGTGCACGTCCTCCAGCGTCGCGGCGTCCAGGTCCGCCATCGAGCCGATCGTGGGGTGGTGGTAGGGGTGCCCCGGCGGAAACACCAGGGCGTAGAGGTTGTTGAGGGCGTTGCCGTACGGCGCGTTGTCGTAGCGCTGGCGCTTCTCCTCCTTGACCACGTCGCGCTGGTTGTCGAGGTTCTCCTGGGTGACCGCGTCCAGCAGCCAGCCGTGCCGGTCGGCCTCCATCCACAGGGCCAGCTCGAAGGCGCCCTTGGGCACCGTGTCGAAGTAGTTGGTGCGGTCGAACCAGGTCGTGGCGTTGAGCCGGCCGCCGTGCGCCATCAGGGCGGCGAAGTGCTCTCCGCTGGCGACGTGCCGCGAGCCCTGGAACATCAGGTGCTCGAAGAGGTGCGCGAACCCGGTCTTGCCGGGTCGTTCGTGGCGGGAGCCGACGCCGACCCAGAGATTGACGGCGACCACGGGGACGCTGTGGTCCTCGTTGACGACGACCCGCAGACCGTTGGCCAAGGTTCGGTCCACGATGTCGTACGCAAGGGGCATTGCCCCACCCTAGCCGCGTGGCCCGCTCCCCACCGGGTCCTCGCCGGCGACCGCGGGCCCCGGCGGGTCCGTCTCGCCTCGGGAAACGTCGATGGGTTCGCCGCGCATCAGCCGCCCGCTGGTCCGCGAACCCAGCCGACTCATCGCGAGCCGGCCGACCATCTGTTGGTTGGTGGTGGCCCGTTCGGCGCGCCCACTGCCGATGAAGGTGATGAACCAGCGCAACAGCGTCGTGATCTGCTGCTTGAAGCCGGTGATGTAGAGCAGGTGCAGCACCAACCAGGCGACCCAGGCCGGGAATCCCCACAACCGGATCCGGCCGACCGAGACCACCGCCTGGTACTTGCTGATCGTCGCCATCGACCCCTTGTCGCGGTAGACGAACGGCGGGCGGGCGGGGGGTACGTCGGGTGCGACGGCGGCGGCGGGTGCATCGGCGGCGGGTACGTCGGCGGCGGGTACGTCGAGTGCCAGCGGCGCGTCAGCGCGGGGCGCGGCGACCTCCTCGGTGATGCGCGCCGCGGCGTACTGCGCGGACTGGATCGCCCCCTGAGCCACCCCCGGCACCCCCTCGACCGCCATCAGGTCGCCGATGACGAACACCTCGGGATGACCCGGCAGCGTCAGGTCCGGGCCGACTTTGACGCGACCGGAGCGCTCGACCTCGGCACCGGTCTGCTCGGCGACGTGGGCGCCGAGCGGGTTGCCCGCGACTCCGGCGGCCCACACCTTGCACAGGCTCTCAATCCGCTCGACCGTGCCGTCCTTGCTGGTCAGTTCGACGCCGGTGGCGTCCAGATCGGTCACCATGACGCCGAGGCGCACCTCGACGCCGAGCTTGGTCAGCTCGCGGCGGGTGATCGCGCCGAGCTTGTCGCCGAACGCGGGCAGCACCTGGGCGGCGCCGTCGACCAGCAGCACCCGGGCCGTGCCGGGGTCGATGTTGCGGAAGTTGCCGGCCAGCGTGGTGCTGGCCAGCTCCCGGATCTGCCCGGCCATCTCCACGCCGGTGGGGCCGGCGCCGACGACGACGAAGGTCAGCAGCCGGGCCCGGGCCGCGGGGTCCTCCTCCAACTCGGCCAGCTCGAACGCGCCGAAGATGCGGCTGCGCAGCTCCAGGGCGTCATCGAGGGTCTTCATGCCGGGCGCGTACGTCGCGAAGTCGTCCCGCCCGAAATAGCTCTGGCCGGCGCCGGCGGCGAGGATCAGGAAGTCGTACGGCGTACGGGTCTGCTTGTCGTGGAACCGCGAGGTCACCCCGCGCGCGGCGACGTCGATGTCCGTGACCAGGCCCTGCAGGACGGTCGCGTTGCGCTGGCGCCGCAGGATCGAGCGGGTGGCCGGGGCGATCTGGCCCTCGGACAGGATGCCGGTGGCGACCTGGTAGAGCAGCGGCTGGAACAGGTGCGTCGGGCTCTCGGCGATCAGGGTCACGTCGACGTCGGCGCCCCGCAGATGCTTCGCGGCGAACAGCCCGCCGAACCCCGAGCCGATGATGACCACCCGATGCCCCTCGCGCGGATGCTTCCTCATGCGCCCCACCCTCTCTCACGTCGCGTGCGGCCGCCTCCCCGGGGTCGTCGGCGCCACCTGGATCGATGGTAGGAAGTGAAGTAGCATCACGAGTATGAAGGTGAGTGTGAGTCTGCCCGACAGCGACGTGGAGCTTCTGGACACCATCGCTGCCGAGTCCCGCACGGGCCGGTCCGCGGTCGTGCACCAGGCCGTCGAGCTGCTCAGAGAGGCGCGGTTGCGCGCGGAATACGAACTCGCCGCCGACGAGTGGGAGTCGTCCGGCGACGCCGCTGCGTGGAGCACCACGGATGTCGATGGCCTGCGCCATGCGGCGTGGTGACATCGTCTGGGCCCGGCTCGATCCGGCGGTTGGCAGCGAGGCCGCCAAAACGCGCCCCGTCGTGATCGTCGGGCGAGACGCCCACACCCAGGCGAGCACGACCCGGGGCCGCGGAACGGTGACCGTCGTCCCGCTCACGAGCAACACCACGCGGATCCTGTCCTTCCAGGTCCTGCTCCCCGCCGCGGCATGCGGGCTCGACCGGGACTCCAAGGCCCAGGCCGAGCAGGTCCGGTCCATCGACGTCTCGCGCCTTGCGGGTCCGGCCGGACGCGTTCCGGACGCGCTGATGGCCCGCCTCGATGACGCACTGCGACTGCATCTCGTGCTCTAGAAGCCCCGCCGGCCAGGGGGACGCGACACGAGGAAGGCCACACGCTGAGAGGCCCGGACCTTGTGGTCCGGGCCTCTCAGCGTTCTTGGTAGCGGGGGCAGGATTTGAACCTGCGACCTCCGGGTTATGAGCCCGGCGAGCTACCGAGCTGCTCCACCCCGCGTCGGTAGTGAGTTCAGTCTACCTGTCGCGGACCGAGCGTCCAAATCACCGGCGGCCCACTCAGTTTGAGGGCGCCGGAGCGGGGGTGGCACCGGGCGTCGGCGTGGCGCCCGGGGCCGAGGTGGCGCCCGGAGATGGGGTGGCACCGGCGCTCGGCGTACTGCTCGCCGGCACCTGACCCGACAACCGTGCCGCCTTGTCGATCGCCGCCTGGAGCGCCTTCTGGGTCTCGCCGTACTTGGCGAAGTCACCCGTTTTGAGCGCCTCCTGGCCCGCCGTGTATTGCTTCTGGGCCTCCTCGATCGCCGCCTTCAGCTCGGCGACGGCGTCGGTCGGCGCCTGCGGCGTACCGCCCGGCGTCGGCGTGCCCCCCGGAGTCGGCGTGCCCCCCTGAGTGGGTGCGCCCGCGTTGCCACCGAACAACTGATTCAGCGCCGAGCCGAGGTTAGCGCCCCAGGCCAGCTTCTCGCCGAAGGAGACGACGATGGCCTGGTTGAGCGGGTACGACGTGCCGGACTGGCCACTGACATAGATCGGCTGGACGTAGAGCAGACCGCCGCCCACGGGCAGGGTCAGCAGGTTGCCCTTCTGCACCCGCGAGCCCGACTGGTTGTTCAAGTTGAGGAACTGGCTCAACGTCAACTGGAAGTCGGTCGAGTTCTGGTTGCTCGTCGAGATCTGGTTCTGCACCTGCGCCGGACCCATCACGTTGGTGTTGCCGGGCAACTCCAACAGCCGCATCTTCCCGTACCCCGCACGCCGTACGCCGGGTTGGTCGCCCGCGTCGGAGTCGACCGCGAGGAAGCCCGTCAGGAACTGGCGGTTCTCACCGGCCGGCGTGAACGACGTGGTCAGCGAGAACGCGGGATCCTTCTGGTCGGGCATGGCGATGGACAGGTAGTACGGCGGCTGGCCGGAGCGCACGTCCGAGGTCGGCTCCTGCGGCACCTTCCAGTAGTCGCCACCGGAGTAGAACGCGTTGGCGTCCGTGACGTGATAGCGACTCAGCAGCTCCCGTTGCACCTTGAACAGGTCCTCGGGGTAGCGCAGGTGGCTCATCAGGTCGCCGGAGATCTCGCTCATCGGCCGCACGGTCCCGCCGAACGCCGACGACCAGGCCTTCAGGACCGGGTCCTGGTCGTCCCAGCTGTAGAGCTTGATCGAGCCGTCGTAGGCGTCCACGGTCGCCTTGACCGAGTTGCGGATGTAGTTGACCTGACCGGCGCGGATCTCCTGCACCGACTGCCGGGTGCGGGTCACTGCATCCGTCGTCGCGCTGTCGATGGCCTGCAGCTGGCTGTAGGGGTAGTTCGCACTGGTCGTGTAGCCGTCGATGATCCACTGCACCCGGCCGTCCACGACCGAGGGGTAGGGGTTGCCGTCCAGGGTCAGCCACGGCGCGGCGCGCTCGACCCGCTCCTTGGGGGTGCGGTGATCCAGCATCGTCGAATAGTCGCCGACCTGGTCGGACAGCATGATGTTGTATTCGCGGTAGACCGTCGCATAGGCCAGCCGCTTGAAGACGTTGTCCATCTTCACCCCGCCCGCGCCGTTGAACGTGGTGCGGACCTCCTGGCCCTGGTCGGACTGGTAGTCGATCTCGCGCGGTGCCTCGCCGTCCGGCGCGCCGACGATCGAGTAGTTGCTGGTCGTCTCGCCGAAGTAGATGCGCGGCTCGAAGGCGGCCAGCTCGCCCTGCACGGGGATGTCGCGGGCGAAGAAGATCGGCTCGCCGCGACTGTCGCGCTGGGTGCCGTACGCCGCAACGATGCCGTAGCCGTGGGTATAGACCGTGTGGTCGTTGACCCAGCTGCGCGACGGCGTGTTGTTGAGGTCCAGCTCGCGGGCCGCGATCACGGTGTCCTGGGTGGCGCCCTTGATCCGGTAGCGGTCGACGTCGAGCACGTCGGGGAACTCGTAGTACCGGCGCAGACCCTGCAGCTGCTGGAATGTCGGCTGCACGATCAGCGGGTCGACCACCCGGATGCCGGGGATCGTGGCCGAGTCCGCGGAGAGCCCGCCGGCTTCGGGGGTCTTCTTCGCGTCGTACGGATCCTTGTTGATGGTGTCGAGCCCGAAGGCGGCGCGCGTCGCTTCGATGTTGTGCGCCAGATAGGGCGCTTCCAACGCCTGCTCGCTCGGCTTGACCCGGAAGCTCTGGATCGCCGCCGGGTAGAGGCTGCCCACGACCAGCGACACCAGCACGAGGCTGACCACGCCGATGACCGGCCACCGCCAGGTGTGGGTCCAGATCGTCGACAGGAACAGCAGCGCACACAGCACCGCGGCCACGGCCAGGACGCCCTTGGTCCACAGCACCGCGTTGGCCTCGGTGTATTGCATGCCGGTGATCCGACCGGCCGATTCGACCGACAGCTGGTAACGGTCCAGCCAGTAGCCGATCGCCCGGACCAGCACGAACACGGCCGCCAGCACCGACAGGTGCACCCGCGCGGCCGGCGTCGTGCGGATCCCGCCGGCGCCGACGGCCAGGCCGCCGTAGACGTAGTGCGTGACGATGGCGGCGATGATCGCCAGCACGAGCGTCATCGTGAAGAAGGACTCCACGAACGCATACCAGGGCAGGTCGAAGACGAAGAAACCGATGTCCTTGCCGAAGGTCGGGTCCTGGCGGCCGAAGTCGGTGCCATTGGCGAACAACAGCAGGGTCTTCCACTGGCTCGACGCCGCGAGCCCCGCGAACAGGCCCAGCACCAGGGGCACCACAATCGTGCCCACCCGGCGTACCGGATCGAGCATCTGCCGATACCGATCCAGGGCCTGCTCCGCCTGCGTGGCGGGGGCATAGATGGGCCGGGTGCGATAGCCGATGATCAGGCCCGACCCGATGATCGCGGCCGCCGCGACCAGCCCGGCGAAGAACAGCCCGATCTGCGCGCCGAGCTGGGTCCAGAACACGCTGCCGTAGCCGACCGAGTCGTACCACATGACCTGGGTCCACAGGTAGGAACCCAGGCTCACCAAGGAAACGACGATCGCCAGGACGACCATGGTCACCGCGAGCGGGGACAGCTTCGGGCGTTCGGTACGTCGTGGGCCACCTGGGCGTGGTGTGCCGAACGGGAACCCGCCGAATCCCCGGGGTCCGCCGCCTGGCCCGCCCGGCCGACCACCGCCCGGGCCGCCCGGCCCGCCACCACGGGGTCCGCCGGGACCGCCACCGCGGGGCCCGCCGGCGCCACCGGGGCCGGATGCTCCGCCCTCGCCGCGCGCCGCCCCGAACCGCCCGGCGAATCCGCCGAGCCCGAACGGGAATCCGTCGCCCGGGCCGACTCCGCCCTTGCCGCCGGATCCCCCGGGGTCAGCCGGTCCACCTGGGCCGCCCGGGCCACCGGGACCCGAAGTGCCACCCGGGCCACCGGGACCGGCCGATCCGCCGGATCGCCCTGGGCCGGCGGGCCCACTGGGGCCGCGACCGCCTGCCGCGTCGTCCCCGGGCTTGCCGGACGAGCCCTCGCCGGGCTTGTCGTCGTCCCGTTGGTCGTCGAAGCCTTGCTGACTCACGCCTACCGCCGTCCTGATCGGAGCTCGCGCGACACTGCCGCGTTTTCGGCAGCCCGCCGCGGGTCGGGGGCCGCCGGCCGGTCCGCTCAGAAGTCTCCGGGCGACCCTGCCTGTGCGGTCCAACGTACCTGCGCTGTCCTGAGTTTCCCACGCACCCACCGAACTGCCGGGTCCCGATGGTCCCGGCGGCCGCGTTCGCCGGCGGGTGCCCATCGGGCACGATGGGGGCGTGACCTCCCTGCAGCACATCCATCCCCCGCTGGTCCAGTGCGCGATCGAGACCGAGCGTTATGTCGCTGCCGCCGGCTGGGACCAGCCGGTTCGTCTCTTTGCCCTCGTCGAGACGGCCGCGCTATTGGCCGCCGAACCCGCGTTGGCGCAGCAGCTCGGCCGCGATCCCGGCGCCGACCCGGCCGACGCCCTCTCGGCGATCGAACAGGACGGTCTGCCGCCGACCGATCCGCTGGAGGACTTCCTGGGCATGCTCGCCTGGCCACCGGATGTCGCCGGTGCGGCGCTGGTCGTCGAGCGGCTGGTCGTGCCGCCCGAGGCCGAGGCCGACCTGCCCGACGACCCGGAGGAGGCCGCTCGGATGCTGGCCGCGCACCCGGACCGGGTCGAGGTGCGGCTGGTCGTGGCCGTCACCCGCGACGGCGACTCGACGGCCCTGCTGCGGCAACGCGCCCACGACTCCGACGACCAGGTCGCCATCGGCAAGGACATCGCCCCGGACCTGGTCGCGGCGCTCGCGGCGACGCTGGAGGACTGACCGCGTACGGCGTACCGCACGGCGCACGGCGCACCGCACCGCGCCCTGCACAACCCGCCACCCGCCAGCCCCGCGGGACCCGCCACCCGCCCGCCTCGGGCTCCCCTCGCACTCCGATCGGTGCGCCAGTGGGGTCCCAGCCACCTCAACGCTCCGTTCGGAGCCTCGGGGGCGTCGTACGTCGCGGCCGCCCTCAGCAGCCGGGCAGGCTCTCGCCCCGGCCGGCGGCGATCGCCTCGACGGCGCGTTTGGCCTGGTCGAACGTGTCCACCTTGACCACGTGCAACCCCGCCGGCACGTGGTCGCGGACGTCGGTGCAGTTGTCGGCCGGCGCCAGGAACCAGTCCGCCTTGTTCCCCTCGCGCGCCCCGGACATCTTGTGGGCGATCCCGCCGATCGGGCCGACCGCACCGTCGTCAGCGATGGTGCCGGTGCCCGCGATCTTGGCGCCGCCGGTCAGGGGCCCGGGGGTCAACAGGTCGTACAGACCGAGACTGAACATCAACCCGGCCGACGGGCCGCCGATCTGGCCGGCGTGGATGGTTACATCCACCGGATAGTGTAAGTCCACCTTCAGACCCACGCCGATCACCCGTCGACCGTCGGCCTCGATGGTGCCCACCTCGACGGGCACCTGCGCCCCGTCGCGCTTGACGACCAGGGCCAGGCTGCCACCCGCTGGTGCCGCCTGGATCTTGTCCCGCAGGTCGGTGACGCTGGCGATCGGCGTACCGCCGAGGGAGACGATCTCGTCACCGGTGCGCAGCTTCCCGTCGGCGGGTCCGCCGGCACGCACCCCCGCGATCGAAATCGTCTGGGTGACCTGTTTGCCGACGGCCCGCATCGCCACCGCCTTGGCCTCTTCCTGGGCGCTGGCCATCTGCACGGTGGTCTGCTCCTGGATCTGCTGCCGGGTGACATTCGGGGGATAGACCTCCTCCAGCGGCCGAATGTCCGAGCCCGGCTGCACCAGCGCCCACAGGTAGTCCCAGAGGTTGATCTCTCGTTCCGGACCGCCGTAGACGGCGACGGTGGTGAAGTAGAGGTCGCCGCTGGTCTCGTAGGTCTGCGTCCCCTTGACCTCGATGACCGGCGTGCCGTCCAGCTTGCCGAGGGTGTCGATGACGGGCCCGGGGCGGAAGATGACGTACGCCGGGTGGACGAGCGACCCGGCGACGGCGACGGCCACGACGACGAGCAGCCCGGCCAGCCGGCGTCGGACGCGCCGGGTGAATCCGTACTGATCCAGCCGTTGCCCCCAGCCCGGGGGCTGGGCTGCCGGCGGTGGCGAGTAGCCCGGGGGCTGGGGCGGGTAGCCCGGGGGCACGGGGATTCCGGACGGCGGCGGGTAGCCCGGCGGCACGGGGATGCCCGACGGCGGGGGGTAGCCCGACGGCGGCGGATAGCCCGATGGCGGGGCGCCGGTCACGGCACCCCCACCCATTCGTCGTCGCCGTCGGCGAAGAGCTGGTGCTTCCAGATCGGCACCTCGGCCTTGAGGCGGTCGACGAGCAGGTGGCAGGCGGCGAACGCCTGCGCCCGGTGCTCGGCGGCCACCGCCGCGACCACGGCGATGTCCCCGATCGCGAGGTCACCGGTGGCGTGCTGGACGGCGATGGCGACCAGCCCCTCGGCCTCGGCCACCTCCTGGGCCAGCGCGCGGAGCCGGTCGGTGGCGCTGGGGTGGGCCGAGTACTCCAAACGGCGCACGGACCGGCCGTGATCGTGGTCGCGGACCACGCCGAGGAAGGTGGCGACGCAGCCGGCGCGAGGATCGGCGACGGCGGCGACGGCGGCGGCCAGCGACGGGGCCGGTCCGACGACGGCGTGCACGACGCGGGCCGGCCGGGGCGCGTCGACCGATGCGGGCTCTGCCACGGGCCTGCGGCTCCCCCCTGGTCGGGGCCTCGCGGGAACGCCGCGGGCGGGAAGGTGGTTATCTGGTGACAGACATCTTCTCAGGTGCGTCAGGAGCGACCGTGTCCGATACCCCCCGCCCGCGCGACGACGAACCGGACTTCGCCGAGCTGTTCAAGCAGCTGCTGGGCGACGCCTACCACCCGGCGATGGCCGACGCGATGCGCTCGATGGGTCTGGACCAGGCCAATCCCGCCATGATGGGTGCCTTGGCGGCCCAGCTCAAGGCGCTCTTCGAGGCCGCGCCGACCGACGGGATCAACCGCGAGCTGTGTGAAGACGTGGCGCGCAAGACGGTGGCCGGCGCCGGCGATGCCGTCGTCACCGAGGCGCAGCGGCGCGAGATCGCCGAAGCGGTGCACGTCGCGAACCTGTGGCTCGCCGACGTGACCGCGTTCGAGGCCCCGGAGGCGAGCGCGGCGGCGTGGAGCCGGGCGGAATGGGTGACGCACACGATGCCGGTCTGGACCACGGTCGTCGCGCCGGTCGCCACCGGCGTGAACGCCGCCGTGGGCCAGGCGATGCGCGGTCAGATGGAGCAGTTCAGCTCCGGCGACATGCCCGCCCTGCCGGGGCTCCCACCGGGCCTGGATCTCGGCGGGATGATGAAGCAGTTCGAGCCGATGATCGGCCGGATGAGCAGTTCGATGTTCGGGGCGCAGATCGGGCAGGCGGTCGGCGCGCTGGCCGGCGATGTGGTCTCCGCGACCGAGGTCGGTCTGCCCCTGTTGAGCAGTCCGGTCGTGGCGCTGATCCCGGCCAATGTCGCGGCCTTCGCCCAAGGCCTGGAACTCGACGTCGCGCAGGTGCGCCTCTACCTCGCGTTGCGCGAAAGCGCCCGGGTCGCCCTGTTCGCGGACGTGCCGTGGCTCGGCCCGCAGCTGCTGGGCACGGTGCAGGCCTACGCCCGGGACATCCGCATCGACACCGACGGCATCGAACGCAAGCTGAGCGAGATGACCGCCAGCACCCCCGAGCAGATGCAGCAGGCCCTGGCCGACACGTTGTTCTCCCCCGAACCCAGCGCCGCGCAGAAGGCCGCGCTGGTGCGCTTGGAGACCCTGCTGGCGCTCGTGGAGGGTTGGGTCGACGTGGTCGCGGGCAAGGCGAGCGAGGGGCGGCTGCCGCAGGTCGGGGCGCTGGCGGAGGCCGTACGTCGACGCCGCGCGAGCGGTGGCCCCGCGGAGGCGATCTTCGGCAATCTGGTCGGGCTGCAGCTGCGGCCCCGCCGGCTGCGTGATGCGGCGAACCTGTTCTCGGCGCTGGAGAGCGCGGGGGGCGCGGCGGTTCGGGACGCGGCCTGGGCGCATCCGGACGTGGCCCCGACGGCGGCGGATCTGGACGATGTGCTCGGCTATGTCGAGCGGTCCCGTGGGGGGCCCGGCGTGGACGACGGGCTCGGCGGCCTGGGCAGCGAGATCGACGCCGCGCTGGAGCAGATCCTGGCCAGCGCGGACCGCAGCTCCTACACGCAGGAGCAGCAGCGCGCCACCGAGGAGGACGGCCCGATCGACGGCGGTCCGTGGCCCCGCAACCGGCCCTCCGGCGGCGGGCCGCAGGACTCGGACGGTGCCGGCTCGTCGGGGCCCTCGGCCCCGTCCGCCTGACCGCGTCGGCCGTGGGGGCCCTTGAGGCGGAGGCGGCTGCGGCGCGCGCCGACGCGATCCGGACCGTGACCGACTATCCAGCCACTGGGCCGCAGCAGGCCCGGCTGCAGGCGGAGTTCCTGGCCGCGCTGACGGACCGTGCCGACGCGATAAGCCGGTTCGGACCGCCCGCGCATCTGACCGTGGGGGTCGCGGTGCTCGATCCGAGCGGCCGCCGGGTGTTGTTGACCCATCACCGCAAGGCCGACGCGTGGTACCAGTTCGGTGGGCACATCGAACCCGGCGACGCCTCGCTGCGGGCCGCCGCCGAGCGGGAGCTGCGCGAGGAGTCCGGGCTCACCGACCTGGCGCTCAGTGCGCGGCCGGTGCACCTGGACCGGCACGCCCTGCCCGGGGCGTTCGGCACCTGCCGGGAGCATCTCGACGTGCGCTATGCCGCGGTGGCGGCGGCGGACGCCGTACCGCTGGTGAGCCCCGAATCGTACGACGTGCGTTGGTTCGACCTCGACGCCCTGCCGCCCGGAACCGCCGACGATCTCGGCGGCCTCCTCGCGGCAGCACGGCTGGCGCTGCCGGAACTGCTGGCCGGCCCGGTGGCGGGGGGACCCCGATGAGCGCCGCGACGACCGGTTCCTCGCGGCCGCGCACACCCCGGCCCGCGCGGCGCACCCCGGGGGCGCAGTGGCTGCCGCGGCAACACGGGGCCTGGGCGATGCTGCTGGTGCCGGCCGTGGTCGGCGCGGTACGCGGCGGGTTCGACGGGCTCCAGCTGGTGCTGGCGGTGGGCGTGCTCACGGCGTACGGCGCCGTCAACGCCGCCGGGCTCGCCGTCCGCGCGCGGGACCGCCGGCGGTACCTGCGGCCGGTGCTCACGTACGGCGGCCTGGCCGCCCTGTGCGGGATTGTCGCCCTCGTCGCGCATCCGGCGCTGCTGGTGTGGTTGTCGGCTTACCTGCCGCTCGGGCTGGTCGCGGGCTTCTTGACCTGGCGGCGCCGGGAGCGGTCCCTGCTCAACGACGCGGTGACGATCCTGGCGGCCTGCCTCGTCGCGGGGGTGATGTTCCAGGCCGGGCCCGGGCGCGACGGGCTGGACCCGCTGGGCTCGCTCGCGCAGTGGCAGCAGATGGCGTGGGTGGTCGTGGCCCTGTTCGCGTATTTCTTCGGCACGGCGCTGTATGTCAAGACCGTGATCCGGGAGCGGACCAACCCGGCCTACCACCGGGCCTCCGTGGGCTACCACGCCGGGTGGGCGGTGTTCTGGGCCCTCTCGGGGCTGGTCGGGGTGCCCGTCGGGGCCGCGACCCGGGTCGGGCTGGTGGTGCTGTTCCTGCTGCTCACGGCGCGGGCGAAGGTGATGGCCGGGCGGCGGGTCAAACCGTTGTACGTCGGGCTCGGCGAGATCGGCTTCTCGGCTCTGATCGCCGTCCTGACCATCCTGTGGTGAGGCCCAGTCAGACGTCGGCGTCGTCCCCGGCGTCTTCCCCGGAATCGTCCGCGTCGTCCCCGGCGTCGGGGAGCCCGCGCGCTGCGGCGTACCCGGCCAGGTAGCCCCGCGCCCGCTCCAGCCGCTCGTACCGCCCCAGCAACCCCCAGAAGCGCGGGGTGTGGCCGGGCTCGATCAGGTGCGCCAGCTCGTGCAACAGGACGTAATCGCGCACGTACGCCGGCATCGCCGCCACCGCGCGGCTGATCCGGATCGTGCCGTGCGCGGGCGTGGCCGAACCCCACCGGCTGGCTTGATTGTCGACCCAGCGGACCGAGACCGGCACGGCCCGTCCGCCCAGGTAGTCGCGCGACAACTCGGCCGCCCGCCGGGCCAGCGTCGCGTCGGACGCGCGGGTGCCGGAGCCTCGGCGCAGCATCCGGCCGCGCATCTTCTCGACCCACTCCCGCTCCTGCGCGGGGGTGAACCCGGCCGGGATGGAGACCACGAGCGTGCCCGCGTCGAACCGGGCCGAGACCGTGCGTCGTCGCCGGGCGGACCGGGTGACCCGCACCGGAAACTGTGCCGTCCCGGGGTTGCTGCCGTCAGCGGCCATCGAACTGCGGGGCGCGCCGCTCTCCCGCCGCCCGCAGGCCCTCCTGCAGGTCACTCGTGGTCATGGTCACGGCCTGGGCCAGGCCCTCCCACTCGACGGCTTGCTCGAACGAGGCGTGGCCGCCATCGCGCAGGGCCCGCAGCGTGAGTCGGGTGGCGATCGGGGCGGCGGCCGCGATGCGGTCCGCGGCCTCCAGGGCCAGGGGCAACACCTCCGCGGCTTCCGCGGCTCGGCTCGCCAGGCCGAGCTGGGCCGCTTCCTCCCCGCCCACCAGGCGTCCGGTCAACAACAGGTCGCGGGCCGCGGCGATGCCCACGACCTGCGGCAGCGACCAGGTGGTGGCCATCCCCGGGTGCAGGCCCAGCGCCGTGAAGGGCACCCCGACCTTGGCCGTCCGGGCGATGAAGCGCAGGTCGCAAGCCAGCGCGACCGCCAACCCGGCCCCGATGGCCGCGCCATTGATCGCGGCGATCGTCGGGACCTCCAGCGTCGGCACGGCGAGCCAGGTCCGGTAGAAGCGCAGCATCTTCAGGCGCAGGTCGTGGACGGTCGCGTCCGGCTCGCCGGCCAGCCAGGACAGGTCGCCCCCGGAGCAGAAGGCGCTCCCGGCGCCGGTGATCACGACGGCCGCGAGCTGGGGGTCGTCGGCGAGGAGCCGCGCCGCCCGCCCCCAGGACGCCGTCATCTCATCGCTCATCGCATTGCGCTTGTCGGGCTGGTCAAGGGTCAGGACCGCGACGTGACGCCCCGAGCTCACGCGCCGCTCGACGCGCAGGTGCTGGTACGCCGCCTCCCACCACGGTGTCTCGCTCATGCTCGGCAGCCTAGGCCAGCCCTACGACATCCGACCGCTCCCGCAGCATCCGCACACCCTGGCCGGCGCGACCTCCAGGCGACCCGCAGTCGCCCATGGCCACGACGCGCCGATTGGCATAACCGCCTCGCTTCCCGGGTACGGTCGCCCCGCTCGCCTATCGTGACAGCGGCCCGGGCCCCCGCCGGGGCGGAACGACAAGGAGAGGGACATGGCCAGCGAGACCTACAAGGGCGACTTCTACTGCGTCAAGTGCAAGGCCAAGCGCGACGCAGAGGGCGACATCGTCGAGACGAACGGCCGCCGGATGGCCAAGGGCAAGTGCCCCGAGTGCGGCACCAACCTCAACCGGATCCTCGGCAAGGCCTGACACCAGGCGCGTCCCTCGCAGCACGGTCGGGGGCGGTTCGGCATCAGTGCCGGGCCGCCCCCGTCGCGCACCCCCCGTCGCGCAGCCCCCGTTTCCGCCAGGCCCGCCGGCACCGACGACGCGATGCGCGCGTCCACACCCCAACCTGTCGGGGTCGACCCTGTGGATGACGACGATGCGGGCGATCGCGCGCGGCAGACTGGCCGGGTTCCGTCCGGCGCCTCGAAGGACCCACCCTCATGACTTCCGCACCAGCCTCGACACTACGCAGCACCGGCCTGGTCGTTCTCGACGGCAGCGACGGCCTGGTCACGGTGTTGTCCGGGCTGCTGCACCGCTCGGGAATGCGCTTGGAGATCGGTCAGACCGCCGCGGACGGTGTGGATCTGGCGCTGCGGGCGGGCGACCCAGACGCGATCCCGGACCTCGTCGTCCTGTCGGGCCCCGACGCCACCGCCACCGAGCGCTGGGCGACCTGGCGTGCCCTGGGCATCCCGCACGTCCTGGTGGAGCACGATCGACGGCACGTCAGCATCGGACCCGTCGTGGTTCCGGGCTCGACGTGCCTGCGCTGCGTGACCCTGCACCGCCAGGACGCCTGGCGGCTCGCCCCGCCCGCGCATCGCGCGAGGCGGCTCACGACGTACGAACGGACCCCCGACGACGTCCTGGTCACCCTCGGCGCCGGGGTGACGGCGATGCTCGCGCGCAACCTCGTGCTGCATCGGCGCTACCTGCCCGACCTCAGCTTCGAGATCCGCCCGCCCGACCCGCGGATCGTGCCGCGGAGCTGGTCGCCGCACCCGCGATGCGACGGCCACGACCTCGGGGTCACAATGGGGCTGTGACCGAACTGCCCCGGCGGGCCATCACCCGCACCGCCAAACTCGCCGGTCTGCCGCTGGCCGCGGCCGGCCGAGCGGCGCTCGGGGTGGGCAAGCGCATCGGCGGCCAGCCCGCCGAACAGGTGGCCCTGGAGCTGCAGCAGCGGACGGCGCAGCAGCTCTTCCAGGTGCTCGGTGAGCTCAAGGGCGGCGCGATGAAGGTCGGTCAGGCCCTGTCCGTGCTCGAACCGGCACTACCCGAAGATCTCGTGGGGCCCTACCGGGCAACGCTGAACCGGCTGCAGGAGTCGGCGCCACCGATGCCGACCCGCAGCGTCGAGAAGCTGCTCACGGACGAACTCGGGGCGCGGTGGCGCAGCAATTTCGCAGAGTTCGACATGCACCCGGTCGCGGCCGCCTCGATCGGTCAGGTGCACCGCGGGGTCTGGCACGACGGGCGCGACGTCGCGGTCAAGCTGCAATACCCGGGCGCGGGAGTGGCCCTGCTCGGCGACTTCCGCCGCCTCTCGCAGGTGCTGCGGGTGACCGCCGGCTGGATCCCGGGTCTCGACCTGGGGCCGCTGGTGCGCGAGTTCGAGGGGCGGCTCGCGGAGGAATTGGACTACGCGTTGGAGGCCCGGCGCCAGCGCGTCTTCGCCCGGGTCTTCGCGGACGACGAGAGCGTGTGTGCGCCCGACGTCGTGTTCCAGCAGAACACCGTGTTGGTCAGCGAGTGGGTCGGTGGACGCCCGTTGGGGGACGTCGTGACGAACGGTACGCCGAGCGAGCGCGACCACGCCTCGGATCGCTACCTGGAGTTCCTGTTCTCGGGTCCGCAGCTGGCCCGGTTGCTGCACGCCGATCCGCATCCCGGCAACTTCCGCATCCTGCCCGACGGACGGCTGGGCGTGATGGACTTCGGCGCCGTGGCGGTGCTGCCCGACGGGCTGCCGACCGCGATCGGGCAGGCGTTGCGCTATGCCGTCGAGGAGGACGCCGGCGGGGTCCTGGACGTGCTGAGCCGGGAGGGCTTCGTCCGCCGTGGGGTGGACGTGGACGCCGAGGCGCTGTTGGATTTCCTGCGCCCGTTCACCGAACCCATTGCTCAAGACAGCTTCACGTTCACTCGGCAGTGGATGGGCGGCCAGGCCGAGCGGCTCCGCGACCCGCGACAAGAGCATTTCGGGCTGGGGCTACGGCTCAACCTGCCGCCGGAATACCTGTTGATCCACCGCGTCTGGGCGGGCGGACTCGGGGTGTTGTGCCAGCTCGGCGGGACGGTCCCGGCGGCGGAGATCGCCTATAGCTGGCTGCCGTCGCTGGATCCCGAGTGGGACGTGCGGGTCGCTTCCGATGAGCTGATTCCCGCCGACGAGCGCCGCTCCCCCGGCCGCCGCCCGGCCCGCTGACGCGGACGCGCGGGCCGGGGCGACCTCACGCGCACGCGCGGGGCGGAGTGGTGTGGCTTAGCGCAGCCCCATCACATCGCGGCGGATCGTGGCCTGGAAGACGTTGTCGACGGTCGCGACATCCTGGTCGTCAAGCGTCAAGCTGCGCTTCTTCGCGTTCTCCACGCGGGAGACGGCCAGACGAAGACGGTCGAGGGTCAGCAGGGAGGCGTTCTTGGACATCAAAGTCCCTTCCATGGGCATCGGGGCGTGCGGAATCGACCCAGTCGGACTGGGGAGGGGCACCAGGTGGATGCCTCTACCGTACCTCTACGGTAAAGAGAAGACAAATTTGCTGCCCAAAACGCTTGACGAAAGTCCGGTGGTTGACGACAATTCGCACTCACTCGGACGAGTGACCAACTTGGGGCGGCGGCGAATCTCCCCACGGGTCTGAAGACTTCGATGCCGGGCTCCAGCTTGCGGCGTGCCGGCGGTGAGGCGGGACCGGTCCGGTCCCGCCTCACGCCGCAACGCTGTCCTTGCGAGGTCGACCGCGCGGACGCTTGCGGGCGACGATCTCCCCCGCGATGAACAGCTGTCCGCCCCAGACGCCCCACGGCTCAGCGCGCTCCAGCGCGCCTTGCAGGCATTCCTGCTGGAGCGGGCAGGTCAGGCACGCGGCCTTGGCGGCTTCGACGTCGTCCGGATGTTC
This sequence comes from Actinomycetota bacterium, assembly GCA_020161845.1. Classification (GTDB taxonomy): domain Bacteria; phylum Actinomycetota; class Actinomycetes; order Actinomycetales; family Dermatophilaceae; genus Austwickia. Next base: position 102,686 of record JAIUNK010000004.1, on the reverse strand, counting down.
GGCGAACCACAGCCGGCCGTCGTCGACCTGGCAGGGCAGCATCGGGGGCTGGTCGAGCTGGCGCTCGCTCCGGGAATCCTGGCGGGTGGCCATGATGCTCATGAGGGTGGTGCTCCTGGTCTGGTGCTCGTCCCGCGACCGGCGCCTCGTGAGCAACAAAGAGGCCGCGGGACCCGTCTGGGTGCCGCGGCCGTAAGAGCCCGATCAAAGATCAGTTCATGGGCTCTCCGCGGTCGCGCACGCTGGACGGGAGGTGGAAAAGGGCGTCGTCACCGGAGACGACAGCGGTGGCCACGCGGCCACGACGGGCATCGCCCGGGCACAGTTCGGCCTCGGAGCCGAGAGCGCCGGAAATCATGCCGATGGCTGCGCCATACCCCGTGAGGACGGCGGGGGTCAGGGTCACACCGGAGTTCGCAAAGATTGTGCTCGCCATGACTGCGCCCTCCTTCCCGACGTATGCGCGCGTGGACCAGGAGCGGTCCACCAGACTGGATCCAGGGTAAAGGCAGCCCCGGAGAACCGCCAAACTATTTTTGACCAGCGGATTCGCCGGACCCGCGCAGAGCGGGCTCGGTCGCCTCCGTCGGCTCGGTCGCGCCTGTTCGCTCGGTCGCCTCCGTCGGCTCGGTCGCGCCTGTTCGCTCGGTCGCTTCCGTCGGCTCGGCGAGCAGATCCGCGACCGCGGCGCCGCCGACGAGGGCGAGCACCGCGGCGCCGTACCGCTCCAGCTTGCGCGCCCCGACCCCCGAGATGCGCCCGAGCGCGGCCTGGTCCGCCGGTTCGGACTCGGCGATGGCGACCAGGGTGGCGTCGGTGAACACGACGTACGCCGGGACCCGGTCCCGCTGGGCGACCTCGAGCCGCCAGGCGCGCAGCCGCTCGAAGGTCGCCTCGTCGTACGTCGGGGGGCAGTCCGCACACCGCCCGATCTTGCGGGCCGCCGCCGTCGTCAGCTCGACGCCACAGGTGCGGCAGGGCAACGGCTTGGCCGGGCCGCGCGAGCCGGACCGACCCCGCTCACCCCCGCTTCCGCCCCGGGTCTTCGGCTGGGAGCGGGCCCCCTCGCCCAACACCGCGGCGGCGCCGTCCAGGAAGCGCGACGGTCGCCGAGTGGCCCGGCCCCCGGCCTGACGCGCCCCGGCCCAGGTCAGCCGCAGTTCGCGGCGGGCGCGGGTGAGGCCCACATACATGAGCCGACGCTCTTCCTCGATCGCGTCGGGGCCCTCGGCCATCGTGATCGGCAGGTAGCCGTCGCTGCAGCCGACGAGGAACACCACGTCCCACTCCAGACCCTTGGCGGCGTGCAGCGAGGCCAACGTGACGCCTGCGACGGTGGGCGCGTGCTGCGCGGCGGCCCGCTCGGCGAGTTCCCCGACGAGGTCGCGGAGCCGGGCCTGCGGCGCCGCGACGGCGAGGTCGTCCGCGAGCCGGACCAGGGCCGCCACCGATTCCCATTTCTCCCGCACCGCCCCGCCGGAGGCCGGCGGGGTTGGCAGCCAGCCCATCCCGGCCACCACATCGCGGGTCAGGTCCGGCAGCGGGACGCTGCCGTCGTCCGACAGGGCCGCCGCCCGCAGCAGGTCGCGGGCCTGGCGCACTTCCTCGCGTTGGAAGAACCGTTCCCCGCCGCGAATCAGGTAGGGGATGCCGGCCGCCGCCAGCGCGGCCTCGAACCCCGCGGACTGGCCGTTGGTGCGGAACAGGACCGCGATCTCGCTGGCCGGCGTCCCGGACGCGACCAGGGCGCCGATCGCCGTCGCGACGCCGGCCGCCTCCGCGTCCTCGTCGTCGTACGCCGTGAGCACGGGCACCGGACCCGGCGCCGCCTGGGCCTGCAGGTGCAGCGGCTCGGGCGCCCCGGGCAGCGCGGCGCGCTGCTGCCGCAGCACCAGGTTGGCCAGCCCCACGACCTGCGGGGTCGAGCGATAGTTGCGCACCAGTCGCACCACCTGCGCCGCCGGGTGCCGACGCGGAAACTCCAGCAGATGCCGCGGCGTGGCGCCGGTGAACGTGTAGATGGTCTGGCTGGGGTCGCCGACGACGCAGACGTCCTCGCGGTCGCCGAGCCAGAGCTCCAGCAGCCGCTGCTGCACGGCGTTGACGTCCTGGTATTCGTCGACGACGAAGTGCCGGTATTGCTCTCGGACCTGCCCGGCCACATCGGGGCGGTCGGCGAGGATCCCGCACATGATGAGCAGGACGTCCTCGAAGTCGATGACCCCCTCGCCGGTCTTGACCGTCTCGTAGGCGTCGAGCAGCCGCGCCATCGCCGTGGGGTCCAGCCCGGCGGGATCGCGCTGCGCAGTCCGCGCCGCTGCGGCGTAGGTCTCCGGCGTGAGCCCGCTGACCTTGGCCCACTCCACCTCGGCCGCCAGGTCTCGGACGGCGGCGCGGTCCAGCTCCAGCCCGAGCCGGGAGCCCGCCCGGGCGACAAGCCCCGCCTTGGCGGGCTGCAGCCGCGGCGGGGCACCGCCGATGGTGCGGGGCCAGAAGAAGCTGAGCTGGCGCAGCGCCGCGGCGTGAAAGGTGCGCGCCTGCACCCCACCGACACCCAACCCCCGCAGCCGGGTGCGCATCTCCCCCGCGGCCCGCGCGGTGAACGTCACCGCGAGGACCCGACCGGGCTGGTAGGCCCCGGAATGCACGCCGTAGGCGATGCGGTGGGTGATCGCCCGAGTCTTGCCTGTGCCCGCGCCGGCCAGGACGCACATGGGACCCAGCGGCGAACGGGCGACCTCGCGCTGCTGGGGGTCGAGCCCGGCCAGCACCGCATCGGCGTCGCGGATCGGCGCACCACCGCCGACGCCGTCGAATCGCCCGCGCCCCGCTGTCCCGTCGTCCATTCTCGGTGTCCCCTCGTCCATCGCCTGGCATCCTCCCAGACGCCACCGACAGCGCCTGACCCGCAGCAACCGGGGCAGCCCGCTGGGCTGCGGCAGACTGGGCTTCATGGCCGCCCCGCACGCCCCCGCACCCGGCACCGTCGTCGTCTACGCCACCACCTGGTGCCCCTACTGTCACCGGTTGCGGCTGGGGCTGCAGGAGGCCGGCATCGAGCACGACGTGGTGGACGTGGACACCGACCCGGCTGCGGCCCGATATGTCGAGAGCGTCAACGGCGGCAACCGGGTCGTGCCCACGGTGCTGTTCGCCGACGGCACCACCCTGACCAATCCCGCGGTCGCGCAGGTCGCGGCCCGCCTGGCCTGAACGAGCCGGCCGCGCGCGTCGCGGCTCAGCCCGCGTCGGTGCGGATCGTGCCGACCTCACGACGCTGCCGCAACGGCCCGCCGTACCATCCTTCGATCAACCGCCGCGCGATCGACAGCCGTCCGGGGATGCCCAACCGCCCGGCCGCGAGGTCGGCGGCGAGCTCTGCACGGTGGTACCACCGTGCTTCGGCGATCTCGTCGGGGTCGAGATTCAGCGCCGCGCTCGTGGCCCGGGCGGTGAATCCGAGCATGATCGAGGCGGGGAAGGGCCAGGGCTGGCTCCCGACGTACGTCACCTCCGTCACCGTCAACCCGACCTCCTCGGCCATCTCCCGCACGACCGCGCCCTCCAACGTCTCCCCCGGTTCCACGAACCCGGCGAGCACCGACGCCCAGCCCTGGGTGAACGTCGGTCCGCGAGCCAGGAGCAGCCGGTCCGCCGGGTCGACGACGGCGACGATGACGGCCGGATCGGTCCGCGGGAAGTGCTCGGTGCCTTCCGCCGGGCACCGCCGTGCCCACCCCGCGGCGGTGAGCCCGGTCGCCGTGCCGCAGCCGGGGCAGTGACCGTTGCGGGCGTGCCACCGCGCCAGCCCGACGGCCGTCATCGCGGCCTCCTGATCCCGCTCGTCGAGCCAGGCGCCGATCTCGCGCAGCCCGGCCCAGTCCGCATCGGGCGGCGCCGCGGGGTGCATGGCCGCGGCGTACGCCGTGCCGGCCTCGTCACGTCCCAGGAAGGCGTAGGGCGCCGGGCTGCGGGCGTCGAGGTCCGTGGCGGGCCGCCACGCCAGCCGCTGCGTGCGGCCAGGACCTGGGCCGGCGACGGCGGGAAGGCGGTCCAGGGCCAGGTCGAGCACGCGCGTGGCCGGGTCCGCCAGGATGCTGGCCAGCAGATCCTCGGTACGCCGTTCGTCGGCGCGACGGTCCAGCGGACGGCGGGTTTCAGCGGCGTCAGCGGACATAGCTGTCAGGGTAGGCACCCGCCCCGGAGCCGGCGAGGGCGGCCGGGGGATCGCGCACCGCGGCGGACGCGAAGGCCGTACGGTGGGGCCGTGAACTCCGACGCTCTGGTGCTGGCCGCCCTCGCGAGCGCCGCCGTCCCGGGGCTGCGGCCGGCCCGCGTCGAGCTGCTCGCGGACCGTCCCGGCGACCGGTTCACCGTGGCCGTCGTGCAGGATCCGGAGCATCGGCGCTGGGTCGCGCGCCTGCCGGTGGACGCCGTGGCGGGTGGGCAGCAGGAGGGTTCGGTCACCCTGCTCGGGCTGCTGACGCGGCGGGTGGCGTTTGCCGTGCCGGCGCCCAAAGGTTTCGCCGCCCTGCGCGACGGGCGGCGGGCCATGGTCTATCCGCTGATCAACGGGTCCCCGCTCGCGTTCGCGGGGCTGCCGGGCGGGCCCGGTCTGGCCGGCGAGCTCGGCCGGGCCATCGCGAGCGTGCACAACGTGGATCGTCGGCTCTTCGAGGAGGCTGCGCTCCCCGGTTATACCGCCGATGAGTGCCGTCGCCGCCACCTGGTCAACCTCGACCGGGGCGCCGCGTCCGGCGTCGTGCCGGTCGGCCTGCTGGCGCGCTGGGAGCGGCTCCTCGACGACGTCTCGCGGTGGCGGTTCGCGCCGACGCCGACCCACGGGCGGCTCGAGGCCGCCGACGTGCTGGTCGAGTTCGAGGCCCCGGACGACATCGCCAGCGGGCGGGTGCGCGGCGTCCTGGGCTGGGAGGACGCCAAGGTCGGCGATCCTGCTGAGGACTTCGCGGCGCTGGTCTCCGGCGCGTCCACGCAGGCCGTGGATACGGTGCTGGAGGCCTACGCGATGAGTCGCATCGAGCACCCCGATCCGGACATCGCGTGGCGCGCCGGGCTCGTCGCGGAGTTGCGCCTGCTCGAGGATTTCCTGGTCGCCACGTCGGCTCGGGACCGGCAGGCCACGGCCGCAGCAACGCATGCGTTGCGCCGCCTCGACGTCGAGGTCGGCGACCCGGACACGCCGCCCGCGCCGGTGCTACCCGACCCTGCAGTGCACGTCTGGCCGGCCGGGCCGACCCGCGACGACCGGATCTACCAGGGTGGATCCGCGGCGCCGGCCGCGGCCTTGGAGGTAACCGAACCGGGAGTCGACGACCCGAGCGGCACCGACCCGAGCGGCGCCGACACTGACCGTCCGGGCGAGCCCGGCCGGGGTTGAGATCAAGCGCACGCTCGCGACGGCTCATCGCCACTGGCGGCCCGACCGCAGCCGGTGAGCCGGGAGGACCAGCGATGAGGTGGCGACGATCCCGGCTATCGCCCACAGCGCCGTCCGCGCCCCGGCCAGCTGCATGACCAGGCCGAGCCCGGGGATCAGCACCGGGCCGGCCGCCATGGTGGCCATCGTCCAGGCGGCGCTCGCCCGCGCCATGAGCCGATCGGGGGTGTGGTCCATCCGGAGCGCGCTGATGGCCGAGTTCGTCATTGCGGAGAAAAAGAGCACCCCGGTGAAGGCCACCATCAGCACCACCAAGCCCGCCATGCCCCCGCCCCGCGGGGTGAGCGGGTAGAGCAGATACCACGGTATGCGGAGCAGGCTCCCCCACCACAGGGTGGGACCGAGACCCCAGCGCCGGGTCACAGCCCCGGTCAACCAGGACCCGGCCAGCCCGCCGAGCGAGGGCAGGCCCATCAGCAGCCCGTACTCGCCCTCGGTGAGGCGCAGGTCCTGCAGGGCAAAAACCGCGGTGACGGGCGTGAGCGCGGCCACGGCGCCGGCGAAGAGGACCCAGCTGATGAAGAGTCTGCGCAACACCGGGTCGGTCAGGAGATGGCGCAGTCCCGCGGCGGCACCCGCGAGCCCGCTCGCCTCACCGGTCCTAGCGGGCGGCGGGTTCTCCGGGGTGGGGATGGTGCGGATGAGCGCCGCGCTGCCCAGAAAGGCGGCTGCATTGACGAACAGCAGCACCACGGGTGAGCTGACGGCCGCGATCGCTCCGGCCACGACCGGCCCGGTGATCATGGACGCCCAGGCGGCGGTCTGCAGCTTGCCCAGCCCGTCGGCGCGATGCTCCGGCCGGAGCAGATCCTTGGTGTGGGCGGCCGAGGCGCTGGCGAAGAGCACCTGCATGGCCGCGTTCAGGGCGAGCACCCCCATGAGCGCGGTGACGTGCAGAGCGCCGAGCAGGAACAGACCGGCCACGGCTAATGTGCTGACTGCTCGGATCAGATCCGCAGCGACCATCACGGGGCGCTTGCGTCGGAACTCCGCGAGATGGCCGGCCGGGACAGCGGCCATCACCTGCACGACCGCCGCAACGGTGGCGAGCAGGGCGATCGTGGCCTGGTCCCAGCCGAGTTCGCGGATCGCGATGAGCGGGACGGCCACCGCGCCGACCGCCGAACCCGCCTGGGCCAGCACGAATGCGGCCCACAACCGGCGAAACGACGGATCGGCGCGGCTGCCCCCGGGACCTTCGCCCACCCGTGCTCCTCGCCCCGTCCTGACGGATCGCCTCAGCGGATGAGGCCTGCCCAGACTAGGCGGTGACCCGGTGACTGTTCGGGCGCCGGCTCGCCGCTGCGTCGTCAGCGTGTGACGAGGGCGAGGAGTTGCCCGTCGGGGATGGCCTGCAGGGCATGGTCGAAGGCATCGACCTGGAGACAGCGGGCCAGGTCGTCCGGATGCACCCCGGGATTGATGCCGACGGGGGGCCGGGTAGGGACTACGTGATCCTGATCGGCGTCATGGCTGCCGGAAGACGCCATGGTCGCCGATGCGGCGCCAGCGACAACGCAGATCTCCCTCGACCGTGACGAGTTCGAAGGTGGCTCGCCCGTCGGGGCTCGCGAACGACCACGTCATTTCCAACACGCCGAGCGCACCGCGTACCGCCTTGACGCGCAACGATTTCGGCCACGATGCGGCAGGGTCTCTGGCCAACTCGTCGCAGGCAGGAATGAACTTTTGTCGCAGCACCCGCCGAAACTCTGCCCGATGCTCCGGTCTGAGGCGGCGATAGTCGGCATCGAAGGCTGGGGTGGTCTCGAATTTCACGAGGGCTCGGCGTCCTCCAGCGCCTCCAGGTGCTCCAGAAGAGCCGAGCCGTCGCAGTGGACGGTCAAGTCGCCCGCGGCGACGTGCTGGTCAACCTCGCGCTCGCGGTCCTGCCAACGTTGAGTCCAGAACCAGTGCTGATCAGCGGGGATCGGCAACGATGGCCGCAGTTCCAGGACGCCGTCCTCCCGCTCGGTGATCTCGACCTGAGCCCCGGGTTGATCCAGGTGCAGACGACGACGCACCTCGGCAGGCAATGCCACCACGCCGCGTCCCTGAACACCGACATAGCCATGAAAACCCATGCCCAAGAGCCTAGAAGGGCAGCAGCAAAGCCGCAATACGGCAAAGACGCAATACGCCGCCTGGCACCTCGCTCAGGGGTGCTCCTGTTTCTCAGGTCCCATCGGCCCGTGTCGTGCCGCGCCTTGGATCTCGAGACGAGAGGGACGCCGAGGGCCCAACCGGCACGAGGGCGAGCAGTTGCCCATCGGGGATGGCCTGCAGGGCATGGTCGAAGGCGTCGACCTGAAGACAACGGTCCAGGTCGTCTGGGTGTACCCCGGGATAGGCGGGGTCGGCGCCGCGTGTCAGGCACTCCTGCCCCGCAGGGGAGTCCCGGACCCGGCGGAGATAAGGCTCGGCGTCGGCGGTGCCACCGCCATCAAGGAGTGCCGCGAGGTAGTCGGCGAGGGCGACGTCCTCATCACCCTCGGTGGGAACGCACAGGACGGACCCGGCGGTCCCGGCCAGCACCGCTGCCGTCGCGCGGGCCGTGACGAACGAAGCGCACAAAATGATGGGGACCCCGGCGACCGCGTGGGCGCCGCGTGTGCCGTTGCCGGTGGTCTGGACGATGGTACGGCCGGTGAGGTCCTCCCCTGCGATCCGGCCTGGGGCGTTCGGCAGGTCGAACCGTGGGTCGGGGCGTCCGTCCCGCAGGAGCAGCGCCTGCGGGAATCGCTCGACCCGGGCGGCCAGAGCCGCGTCGGCGTCCCGGGCCAGCAGAACTCGCTCCGCGCCGCGGGCCAGGCACCAGGGCGCCACCGTGAACGCGCGGACGACGTCGATGACGACGGCCGCGGCATATCCACTGAGGTCGGGTCGAGCGCGGTTATCGACGCCCCTGGCGGCCGGGTCGGCGACCCCGACGGCCCCGAGCTCGTCCAGATGGGTGACGACCAGCGTCACCGGCGATCCCCCTGCTGGGAGGGGATCGGGCCCTGCGTGCTCCCCGCGGTCACGTCCGCCACCGGCGCTGCTCGCCCGGTCGGCTCGACCGATCGGGTCAGTCGGCGCTCCAGCCACAGCGTGACGTCGCCGACCCGGGCGGGGGCGAGCCTGACCAGCGCGTCGGCGAGGATCGCGTCCCCGCCGACGAGGATCCGCGGGCGGCCGGCCTCGACGCCGTCGACGATGATGCGGGCCGCCTTCGCGGGGTCCATGCGCAGCACCTTCTCGTTGTAGAGATGGCGGTTGCGGTCGTGGGTCGGCCCGACCTGGTGCCCGGCCGCTTGGGCGAGCCGCATCGCGTTGTCGGCGATGGCCGTGCCTACCCCGCCCGGGTGCACGACGCTGGCGGCCACCGGCAGGCCGTCGCGGCGCAGCTCCAGGGCCAGCGTCTCGGTGAACCCGCGGACCGCGAATTTGGCCGTGCAATAGTGCGACATCCCCGCCTGGGCGAGCACGCCGTTCAGGCTGGACAGGTTCACGACGTGGCCGTCACCGGAGGCCACCAGGTGCGGAAGGAACGCCTGAGTCCCGTGGATCACCCCGTTCAGGTTGACCCGGAACACCCGCTCGTAGTCCTCCCAGGAGGACTCGGCGACGGGCTGGCTGAACGCGATCCCGGCGTTGTTGTAGACCTGGTGCACCACCCCGAAATGGCTGCGCACCGCCTCGGCGTACGCGAACATCGCCGCCCGCTGGCTCACGTCGACGACCGCGGTGTGCATGCCGGGCACGAGCGCGGCCGTCGCGGCGAGACCCTCGGCATCGGTGTCACATCCCGACACCCGGGCGTCCCGGCGCGCCAGCTCGACGACCAACGCGCGGCCGATCCCCGACCCCGCCCCGGTCACCGCGGCAACCTTGCCCCGCACCGCTACCCGCCCGCCCATCGCCCGCCCCTGTCCCTGGCTCGCCCCGCACTGGTGCCTCGACCCTACGATCAGGCGGCTCCCGGCCGTCGGTGCCCGGCCGGATCATTCGACCTCCCCGCCGCGCACGATCGCCTCCAATTCGGCCAGCTCCGGGAGTTCGGGATAGACGGTCTGCCCGGTCCCGACGTAGTAGAACGCGGCGCGCACCCGCTGCGGTGGAAGGTTTCGCAGTCGGGAGTAGGCGAGCCGATAGACCGCCAGCTGTACGGCGGCGGCGCGGGCCCGCTCGCCCGTCGGCGGCCGACCGGTCTTCCAGTCGACGACCACGACCCCCTCGCCGTCGCGGAAGACCGCGTCGATGCGGCCGCGGATCGCCACGCCCGCGAGGTGAGTCTCCAGCGCGAGCTCGACCTCGACCGGTTCCCGGGCCGCCCAACTGCTCGCCAGGAAACGTTCCTTGGCGTCCGCGAGGTCCAACACGTCGGGTTCGTCGCCGCTGCCCGGCAGATCGTCCAGGTCCACGATGGCTGCTCGCTGGAAATGCTGCTCGACCCAGGCGTGGAACGCCGTCCCGGCTCGGGCCCGCGTCGCCGGAGGAGCAGGCATCGGGCGCCGCAGCCGCTCGGCGTACGCACGTTCGTCGGCATACAGCGCCACCAGCGACGAGGTCGACAGGTGCGCCGGGAGGTCGACCGCTACCGGCCCCGACGAGCGGCGCGCCCGGCGTTCGCGCAGCACAGCGAGCAGTTCCAGGTCGTCCTGGTCCCCCGCGCCCGCGCCCGCTACGACCTCGGCCTCGAGCAGCCGCAGCGCGTCCGCCGGGTTCGTGGGCAGCGCGGCCACCTCGGCGGCCCACACCCGCGCGCCGGGTTCCACCAGGGCGCGGCGTGCCGCCAGGGGGTCGTGCGGCCAGATCGCGGAGGTGGCCCGTCCATCCCCCGCGGGCCGCGCCCCCTGCGGCCCCGGCACCGGCATATCGACCCACGGCCCGACCAGCGGCCGGGTGCCCGCCTCGTCCGGCGCCGCGGCGTCCGAGGTTGCTCCGGTCAGGATCTCGGTGAGGAACCGGCTGGTCACCCGAGGGGTGGTGGCCTCGGTCCAGACCGGCGCGCTGAGGACGGCGAGATGCCGGGCCCGGGTGAAGGCCACGTAGGCCAGCCGCCGCTCCTCGGCCACCGTGCGGGCGCCGCCGGCCTCGTACGTCGCGGTGAGCTCCCGATCGAGCGCGGTGAGATCGGGGACGCCGCGCCAGCGCAGCAGCGGCAGCCCGTCGGCGTCGCCGCGCAGGTCGTACGGCAGCCGCTCCAGCCCCACGCACCAGCCCTTGTCCCGAGGGGGCGAGACGGTCCAGGTCGCGGTCTTCTCGTCGTAGCTCGAGCCGCCCGCGGACGTGCTGGGAAAGGCTCCTTCGACCAGTCCGGGCACGGCCACGACGTCCCACTCCAGGCCCTTGGCCGCGTGCACGGTCAGCACCTGCACCGCGTCAGCGGACACGATGGCCGCCGGGGTCTCCAGGCCTCGTTCCTCATCCAGCGCCACCTCGAGCCAGGCCAGAAAGGCAGCCATCGTGGGGCGATCGGCGGCGGCCGCGAAGGACGCCGCCGCGTCGGCGAAGGCGTCCAGGTGCACCCGGGCGGCCTCGGCCGGTACGTCGGGGCGGGCCAGCAGCTCGACGTCGAGGCGCAGCAACCGTTCGGCCTCCACGCAGATCTCGGCGAGCGGGACACCCACCATGGACCGCAGCCGCGCGATGCAGCCGGCCAGGGAACGCAGCCGGACACGAGCCACGTCACCGAGCCGTTCTCCGTCGGGACCGACCCAGCCGGGCGGGGGCAGCCGGTCCAGCGCCTCGGCAAGGCTCGGCGCGTCATCCTCGGCGAGGCTTGGTGGATCGTCCTGACTGGTGGGCTCGGCGTGCGCCGCCTCCGCGGAGGGCACGCCGGGGTGCCGCTCGCGCCGCGACAAGGCCCGCGACCAGGCCGCCAGCCCATCGAGATCCGCGACGCCCAGCCGGTAGGCGGGCCCGGTGAGCAGCCGCATCAGGTGATCTCCGCGGGCCGGGTCGGCAGCCACCGACAGCAGCGCGACGACGTCGCGAACCTCGGGCATCGCGAGCAGGCCGCCCAGGCCGATCACCTCCACGGGAAGGTCTCGAGCGCGCAGGGCCTCGACCACGGGAACGAACTGCGCCCGCCGCCGGCACAGCACCGCCGCAGAGATCCCGGTGGGCCGCCCGCCCTCGGCGTACCACTCCCGCGCGATCCGATCCGCGAGGTGCGCGGCCTCGGCGGCCATCGACGCGCACCGGGCCACCTCCACGACCCCGGTTCCGACACCGGGTGCGGGCTGCAAGCGGCGGACCAGGATTGGCGCCGCCGCGCTCAGCGGCGCAGCGATCCGGTTGGCCACCGCGAGCACGGCCTCGTCGTTGCGCCAGCTCACCGACAGATGCCGCACCTGGGCGCCGTCCGGGGCGGGATCGAACAGCCGGGGGAACCGGGCCAGCGTCGTGGCGCTCGCGCCGCGCCAGCCGTAGATCGACTGATGCGGATCGCCAACCGCGATGACCGGGATCGGCGCGCCCCCGGCCGGGTCGGCGAACAGGGACCGGAGCAGCACCAGCTGGGCTTCGCTGGTGTCCTGGAACTCGTCCAGCAGGATCACCCGGTAGCGCTCCCGTTCCTGCCGGGCCACCTCCGGCACGTCCCGCGCCAGGCGTGCCGCCAGGGCTACCTGGTCGGCGAAGTCGAGGCAGCCGCGCTCCCGCTTGAGCTGGGCGTACGCCGCCACCAGCGGCGCGAGCTGCCGGCGGGCGGCCACGACCTCGAGCAGCTCGCGCACCTGCTTCGGCAGCCCCTTGGCCCGGGTCGGCCCGGTGGGCAGCGCGTGCACGTGCGCCTCGAACGCCGCGTAATAGTCGGTCAGCTCCTCGACGGTGCGCAGGTGCTCGGCCAATTCGCCGGAGAGCGTGACGACGGCCTTGGTCACGGTCGACTCGGCGTGGCTCACCCGGTCCATCGGGCCGTCGTAGGCGAGCACTACCTCGTGCGCCAACTGCCAGGCCGCCGCCTCGGTGAGCAGCCTCGCGTCCGGCTCGATCCCGAGTCGCAGGCCGTGGTCGGCGACGATGCGGCCGGCGTAGGCGTGGTAGGTGGATACGGTGGCCGCCGCGTCGCCGGCGCAGGGGTCGTCGTCGGGGGGCGCCCAGAGTCCGGCGTCGGTCAGCGCGCGCAGTCGGCCGGCGATCCGCGTGGCGAGCTCACCGGCGCCCTTGCGGGTAAAGGTCAGACCGAGCACGTCCGGTGGGGCCAGGTAGCCGTTGGCCACCAGCCACACCACCCTGGCCGCCATGGTCTCGGTCTTGCCCGAGCCGGCGCCGGCGACGACGAGCATGCTGGTCAGCGGGGCCTCGATGACGGCCCGCTGCTCCGGCGTCGGGGCGGGACGCCCGAGCACTTCAGCGATCTGCGCCGCGTCGTAGCGCATCTCAGATCGCCTCGCCGTCGCCGCTGACCGGGCAGCAGGTGCGGCCGGTGCACGTGCGGCACCAGTCGCCCACGCGGGCTTCGTACGTCGCGCCGGCCATCCCCTCGGCGGTCTCGGCGAGGAGGCGCTGCGCCCAGCCGGGGTCCTCGTCGGCACTCAGCGGGGGCTGCAGCTGCAGATCCACGGTCGTCCTCGCCGCGGCCTTGCCCACCTGAAGCAACCCCGCCCCCGCCGATCCGGCCGGGGCGGCCGAGCAATCGGTGTCGGTCGGGCTGCCAGTCTCGTTTGGGCTGCAGCTGTCGTTCGGGCTGCCGGTGTCGTTCGGCCGGGTGCCGTCGGAGGGCTCCGGGCGGGGGCCGTCAGAGGCCTCGGCTGCGGACACCAGCACCTGGTAGGCGCCGAGTTGGGGATGGCGCGGCAGGTCGGCGCCGCGTGGCTTGCTCGCGCCGGTCTTGAGGTCGATGACCCGGAGGCGACCTGCGGCATCCCGTTCGAGCCGGTCGATCCGTCCGTGCACCTCGGCCCGACCCACGACCGCGGCGAGGTCCACCTCGTGCCCGGCGGCCTCCCAGCCCTGCGCCCGGGCCGCCGCGTCGTAGCGGGCCACCCGCGCCAGCATCTCCCGCGCCTGCATCAGGCCTCGCTCCGAGAGCCACCCCGCGGGCAGGCCCAGCTCCGGCCAGCGCTCGTCCAACGCGGCCTGCATCGCCCCCACGTCGGAATTGTCGAACTCCGCCACGATGGCGTGCACGAGCGTGCCTACGGCGGCACCCCCGGCGCGGGGCTTGTCCGCCCCGGCCGTCTGGAGCAACCAGCGCAGCGGACAGTTCCCGAAGGTTTCGACTCGTGAGGGCGACACCCGCACCGTCGCGTCCGGGGCACGCCGCGGCCGGTCATCGCTGGCGCTGACCAGCGCCCACCAGTCCGCCGGGTCGGCGCCCGGCACCCCCTCGGCGGCGAGCAGCGCTAGGCGGCGCGCCACCGCCGCCGCTCGCGCGGGATCGCGGGTCGCAGCGAGTTCGCGTCGCAATCTCGCGACGACCCCCGCCGTGGTCATCACCTCCAGGACGGGGCTGACCGCCCGGGCCTCCGGGCGCACCGCGCCGGCGTTCGGAAGCCCTGCCGGGGCGGCCGAGCCAAGCCCGGCATCGCCGGCGACCGTACTGCCGTTGTCGATCAGATCGAGATAGGCCGACGGCTGCTCATCCTCGTTGAGCGTGGCGGTCACCAGAAGCTGTCGACTGGCTCGGCTCACCGCCACATGGAACAGCCGGGCCTCGTCGTGCCGTACCGCCGCCAGGGCCTCACGGGGACCTGCTGGCCGGCCGGCCAACACATCGACCAGCTCCGTCGACCGCAGGATCGACCCGCGCAGGCGCAGGTCCGGCCACACGCCGTCCTGGACCCCGCAGACCGCCACCACGGCCCATTCCTCCCCGGCCGCCCCCGCCGGCGTGGTGAGGGTGACCGCGTCCGCGGTCGGTGACCTGTCGGCCAGCATGTCGCCAGCGACGTCCTGACCCGCCACCTGCTCCAGGAAACCGTCCGGGCCTCGCCCCGGCAGCCGGTCGACATAGGTCGCCGCTGCCTCGAACAGGGCCACCACGGCGTCGAGTTCGCGGTCCGCGCGAGCGGCCCCCGCACCGCCGTCGAGAGCCGCCAGTCGCCACGGTTCGGCCAGGCCCAAGGCCGACCAGAGCGCCCACAGCACCGTCTCGGCGGTGACGCCGCTGGCCCACCGGGCGCCCCGGCGGGGCGCCGCCGCGACCCCGGCCGCCACGGCACGCGCGAGGCGCCGGACGGGCTCGCCCTCCGGCCCCAACCGGTCCAGCGTCCCGTCCCCGAGCAGGCCCGCCACCAACGCGACGTCGACCGTGCGTCGTGCAACCCCCTCAGCGGCCACAGCGGCCTCGCTCGCCTCGGCGGCGCGGATCCCCCGGCGGAGCCTGCGCAAGCCGGCCGCGTCGACCCCGCCGACCGGCGAGGCGAGCAGATCCAGGACGTCGGTGGCGCTGACCGCCGGCCGTCCGGCCGCGGCCGACAGGCTGATGTGCAGAAGCTGCAGCAGCGCGGTAACGACGGGTTCGTCGCGCAGGGGCACCTGCGCCCCCGGCAGCACGAGCGGTACGCCGGCGCCGGCCAGCACCCGGCGCAGCGTCGCGGTGCGACTCCGTCCTCGGACCACCACCGCCATGTCCGACCAGGCGACGCCGTCGAGCAGGTGCGCCCGGCGCAGATGCTCCGCGACATGCCGCGCCTCTTGGGCAGGTGAGGCGGCCAACACCACTCGAACGGCGCCGCCACGGGGGGCGGAGCCTGGGCGGGAGAGCGCCGCCCGGTGTGCCGTCCCGCCGATCGTGCCGATCCGGGCCGCGACCCGACTCGTGACCGCAGCCAGTTCCGGACCCTGTCGCCAGCGTCGCTCCAGGAGATAGCGCGGGGCATGCTCGCGGAGCTGAAGGAACAGCCTCGGATCACCGCCCCGAAAGCCCTGCGTCCCGGCGTCGGGGTCACCGGCGAGCAGCAGATCGGCCCCGGAACGCGTGAGCGCGGCGACGAGGCGGGCGCCGGGCAGCGTCAGGTCCTGCGCGTCGTCGACCACCACCAGGGACAGCCCAGGCAGGGTCTCGGCCAGCAGCCCCGGATCCTCATCCAGCGCGTCCGCCGCCGCGGCGAGGAGCGCCGCCGGATCGAGACCGCCGGGCCGACCGAGAGCCGTCACCGCCTCGTATTCCGCGGCGACCCGAGCCGCGGCCACCCACTCCGGCCGACCGTGGCGGTGGCCCAGATCAGCGAGCTCTTCGGGGATCAGGCCGCACTCCGCGACCCGCATCAGGAGGTCCCGCAGCTCGCCTCGAAACCCGCGGGTGTGCAACGCGGGCGCGAGCTCGACCGGCCAACCCGGTGCCGGCGCGTCCCCCGCGGTGTGGCCGGCGAGCAGTTCGCGCAGGATCGCGTCCTGTTCCGGGCCGCTGAGCAGCGTCGGCGCGGGGAGCCCGGCCAGGGCCGCCCGCCGGCGCAGAATGCCGTAAGCCAGTGAGGAGGCCGTTCGTGCGGCCGGCACGGTCGCGGTCGCGCCGAGCGCCGCCGAGATCTGGTCCCTCCTCGCCGCGGCGGCCACCCGGGATCGGGACAGCACCAGGCATTGATCGGGCGCCGCCCCGTCGGACACCCGGCTCAGCACGGCGGCTACCGCCACGGTGGTCTTGCCCGTGCCCGGAGCCCCGAGGACCAGCGCTGGGCCGCCCCGGTGGCCAACCGCGGCGGCCTGGGAGGCGTCCAGCGGCGGCAGGGCGGCACCCACATCGCGCCCCGGTCGCCCATCCCGAGACCCCGCCGGATCTGGGCCGCGCGCGGGCGGACGCGTCAGGAGGACCATGGACCGATTCCACCACCGGGCACCGACAACGCTATGACCTGCCCATCCGGCTCAGAACGCGTCCCAGGACCGGGTCCCGCACCACACGGATTCAGTACGCCGGAAGACTGGGGTCCACCTCGGCGCGCCACCCCAGGACGCCGCCGGCGAGATTCCTCGCGCCGGCATACCCGACCGCCCGCAGCAGGGCCACCGCCTCGGCCGAGCGGACCCCGGACCGGCAGTACACCAGTACGTCGGCCTCCAGCGGCACGTCCGGAATGGCAGCCCTCTCGCGCAACAGTCCCAGCGGCACCCACGCCGCCCGTCCCGCCGGCAATGTGACGATGTCTCGCTCCGCGGCCTCCCGGACGTCGAGCAGGACCGGGGGCGTGTTCCCGGCGAGCCACGCGGCGGCGGCGCTCGGGGAGACCTCGGGCAGCTCCGTCGGCGCCACGACACCCATCGGCTCCCCTGGCCGCACCGCGCAGACCTCGTCGAGGTCGACCACGACCGGGGTGACCCCTGGGGCACAGGCCGGGCACGCGGGGTTCGCGCCGATGCGCACCTCCCCGACCCGCGCGGCCAGGGCGTCGTACACCAGCATCCGCCCCACCAAGGGCTCACCCAGCCCGAGCAAGATCTTGAGCACCTCGGTGGCCTGCAGCGTCCCGATCACGCCGGGCAGCACACCCAGAACCCCGCCCTCGGCGCACGAGGGCACCGCGCCCGGAGCGGGCGGACGCGGGAAGACGCACCGATAACACGGTCCGCGTCCCGGCCACCACACGCTGACCTGGCCGTCGAAGCGCGCCACCGCGCCCCACACCAGCGGTCGCCCGACCAGCACGCAAGCGTCGGAGAGCAGATATCGGGTGGGGAAGTTGTCGGTGGCGTCGACGATCACGTCGTACGACCGGACCAGCTCCGCCGCCGTGTCCGCCCGCAGCCGCAGGGCGTGCCGCTCGACGCGGACCCACGGGTTGACCGCAGCGACCCGATCGCCGGCCGAGTCCACCTTCGGACGCCCCAGGTCGCTCGTCGCATGCACGACCTGGCGTTGCAGGTTGCTCAGGTCGACCGCGTCGTCATCGACGATGCCGAGCGTGCCCACCCCGGCAGCCGCCAGATACGTCAGGACCGGGCTGCCCAGGCCGCCGGCGCCCACGACGAGCACGCGCGCCGCGGCCAGCCGCTGCTGCCCCTCGGCACCGACGCCGGGCAGGAGCAGGTGCCGGGCGTACCGTTCGCGCTGCGCCGCCGACAGGTCAGCCCCCGAAACCACCCCGGGGACGGCCGCCACCTCGTCGACACCGTTTCGCCAGGTCTCCATGGCGGCGAGGTTACTGGCTAGGATGTCGGCACCCGAGCCGCCCCCCGCTGCCTCGCCCAGCCGCACCGCCGAAGGAGCGACGTGACGACCCACTCCGATTCCTCCCCCGCGGGGCGCGGCGCCCGACTCAGCCGACAGGCCCGCCGTGCCCAATTGCTGGAGGCCGCACAGGAGGTCTTCGTCTCGTCGGGATATCACGCGGCCGCGATGGACGAGATCGCCGACCGGGCCGGGGTCAGCAAGCCCGTCCTCTACCAGCACTTCCCCGGCAAGATGGAGCTCTACCTCGCGCTGCTCGACGACGCGAACGAGCAACTGACCGCTGCCGTGCTGGCGGCGCTGCAGACGGCGACCACCGACGCCGAGCGCGTCGCGGCGACGATGGACGCCTACTTCGAGTTCGTCTCGCGCGAGCGCACCCCGTATCGGCTCGTCTTCGAGTCCGACCTCGTCAACGACGCGGCGGTGCGGGAGCGCCTGGATCGGGTCGAGTCCGCGGTGTCCGCCGCGATCGCGCCGCTGATGCAGGAGAACACCGAGTTCACCCTGGACGAGTCCCGGCTGCTCGCGACGGCAATGGTCGGCATGGCCCAGCAGTCGGCCCGGTTCTGGCAGGCGCACGGCGAGACGATCCCCCGCCAGCGCGCGTCGGCTCTCGTCGCAGCGCTCGCGTTCAAGGGCGTCAAGCGCTTGCCGCTGAGCTACGCCGAGGTCGACGCCCTCTTCACCCGCGCCGAAACCCCCTGACCCCGGCACCAACTGCTCCGTCGCAGCCACGGGAATCCCGCCGGCCCTCACCAGCGTTGCCGCGCAGGCACGCGTCCCGCGTCGAGCGATACTGGACGCGCATTCACCCACCGAAAGGAACGACGAGCGTGGAGATCCGCATCGGCGTGCAGCACTGCACCCGCGAACTCACTCTGGAATCCGAGCAGAGCCCCGACGAGATCGAGCAGCAGGTCGCCAAGGCGACCTCGTCCGGCGCGATGTTGCGGCTGACGGACACCAAGGGCGCTGTGGTCTGCGTCAACGGCGCCGCGATCGGCTACGTCGAGATCGGCGCGCCGCGCAAGGGCGGCGTCGGCTTCGGAAAGCTCTGACCTGACGCTCGTCGCAACGGACCGTACGTCGTACCGCTGATCGCGGACGAGACCCGCCCGTCGCAAGGCTGCGGCCGCTCATGGCGGAGGAGGCGCAAATACCCATCCCGTGCGCGTCAATCGCGAAAGCGCGGGTAGAACGGTCCTGGACGGAGTTGTTGACTCCACACCACCACTTCAAAGGAGCAACATCATGATGGCCATCCTCTATTACCTGGTCGTCGGCCTGATCGTGGGCGCGCTCGGACGCCTCCTGCTACCGGGTCGCCAGAACGTCTCCCTGCCGCTCACCATCGTGCTGGGCATCCTCGGCGCCGTGATCGGTGGCTGGCTGCTGTCGACCCTGTTCGGGTACGACAACGCCAGCGGCGGCATCCCGTGGATCGGCCTGCTGGGCGGCGCCATCGTCGCCGCCGGCCTGATCGTTCTCTACGGGCGGCTCACCGGCCGCAGCAGCATCACGCGCTGAGCCGGCTGCAGCGCCTCGGCGCGACGGAGTGGGGCTCCAGGCACTCGCCTGGGGCCCCACGGTCGTGTCCGTACCGAGCCGGCGGGGGACCTCCCGAGGCCTTCGCCCGACACGGGTTACCATGAACAGGACATTCGGTGCCCGATCGGCACGACAACCCGTCCGCGCTGGGTGAAAGCGCGCACCAGAAGACCTCCGATCGGCTCCGCATTACGCCCAGGCGTGACGCCGTACGACGCCGTACCACCGTGAGCCGCACGACGCCTCGCCGCGGGCCCGATCGAGAGACGCTATGACCACTTCTGTGACCACCACTCTGCCCTCCGTCTCGGTGGACGTCGACCACGACCTGCCCACCATCGACGCCGGCGAGAACCCCACCGTCGCCCCCGAGCTGACCTTCGGCAGCTTCGGGGTTCACGACGACATCGTGGCCGCGCTCGCGGACCACGGCATCGTGACCCCCTTCCCCATCCAGGCAATGACCCTGCCCGTCGCGCTGGGCGGCCACGACATCATCGGCCAGGCCAAGACCGGCACGGGCAAGACGCTGGGCTTCGGCGTACCGCTGTTGGACAAGGTCGTCGCCCCCGGCGACGACGGCTTCGCCGACCAGGACTATCCGGGTCGGCCCCAGGCCTTGGTGGTCGTCCCCACCCGCGAACTCGCCGTACAGGTCGCCAGCGACCTCACCCGGGCCGGCAAACGCCGCGGCATCCGCGTCGAATGCATCTATGGCGGAAGGGCGTTCGAGCCCCAAGTCGACGCGCTCAGCAGGGGTGTCGAGGTGGTCGTCGGTACGCCGGGGCGACTGATCGACCTGAACCAGCAGCGCCACCTCAATCTGCACTCGGTGCGCACCGTGGTGCTGGACGAGGCCGACGAGATGCTCGACCTGGGCTTCCTGCCCGACGTGGAGAAGATCCTCGCCGAGACCCCGACATCGCGGCAGACCATGCTGTTCTCGGCCACCATGCCGGGCGCGGTCGTCGCGTTGGCCCGGCGGTACATGACCCAGCCCACCCACATCCGTGCGATGGCGGTCGGCGACGAGGGCAGCACGGTGCAGGCCATCGAGCAGTTCGTCTTCCGGGCGCACGCGATGGACAAGGTCGAGCTGCTCAGCCGGGTGCTGCAGGCCTCGGGCCGCGGCCTGACCATCGTGTTCACCCGCACCAAGCGGACGGCCGCCAAGGTGGCCGAGGAGCTGACCGATCGCGGTTTCGCGGCGGCGGCGCTGCACGGCGACCTCGGCCAGGGCGCCCGCGAGCAGGCGATGCGCGCCTTCCGCAACGGCAAGGTCGACGTCCTGGTGGCGACCGATGTCGCGGCCCGCGGCATCGACGTGGAGAACGTCACCCACGTGGTCAACTACCAGTGCCCCGAGGACGAGAAGACCTATCTGCACCGCACCGGGCGCACCGGACGCGCCGGCCAGACCGGCGTCGCGATCACCCTGGTCGACTGGGACGATCTGCCCCGCTGGGGGCTCATCAACAAGGCCCTCGACCTGGGCATCCCCGAGCCGGTCGAGACGTATTCCAGCAGCGAGCACCTCTACACCGACCTCGACATCGACCCCTCCGTCACCGGCCGACTCCCCCGGGCCGCCCGCGTGCGAGCCGGTCTGGACGCCGAGGAGATCGAGGACCTCGGCGAGACCGGCGCGCGCGCGGGGAAGGGCAAGAGCGGGCGCGGTGCGGGTCGGCGCGGCGAGGGTACGTCGGGTGCCGGCCGACGCTCCGGGCGCGAGGGCGGCAAGGAGCACTCATCCGGCAAGGAGCACTCGGCTGGCAAGGACTCCGGCCGCGAGCACGGCAAGCATGACAGGGACAGGGACAGGGACAGGGACGGGGACGCCAAGCCGCGCCGCAAGCGGCGCCGCACCCGCGGGGGCGCCGCCGCCGAGTAGGTCACTCGTCGCGGTCGCGTTCTCTCGGGCCGTCGTCGGGAACGACGTCGTCCTCGCCGGGCAGCCCGGCCCAGTCGCTCTTCTCGGGGCCGTACGCCGACCCCTCGGGGCAATGCGCCCGCACCTCGCACCAGGCACACAACGGGGAGAGCCGGGCAGCGAACAGCGCGGAATCCGCGCCGTGGGCGGCGTACTCCGTCTGCGCCGCCACCAGGTCCCGCACGATCGAATCGGCCTCGGCGACCTTGCGCGCCAACGACTCCGCGGTGTGCTGGTGGGCGCGGACGGTGCCGGTCGGCACGTGGTGCAGCTCGACCCGGGTGCACGGAGGACGGAAGACGCGAGCGGCGCCGACGGCATACAGGGCGAGCGCGAGTGAGGACCTCGCGTCCTGCTCGGTCGGGGCCCGGCGGCCCGTCTTGTAGTCCACGACGACCAGCTCTCCGTCGCGATTGTCGAGACGGTCGACGCGGCCCGAGAAGGCCATCCGGTCTGAGGTGAACGCCACGGTCCGTTCGGTGCCGACCGGACGGCCCTGCCGCTGCTCACCCAACGACCGCAGGTAGGCCAGCACCTGCCACCGGACCCGCTCGCGCCATCGCTGCGCCTGCTCGGCGTCCCGGAACCCCACGGGCACCCATTGCGCGTCGACGATGTCCGAGACCCGTTGCGGGGTGCGGTCATCGGGCGACAAGTCCCAGAAGTCGCGGAGCACGTTGTGGGTGACGGTGCCGACGGTGGTGTGCGCGCGTTGCGGTCGGGGCGCCGGCCGGGGGACGTCGAGATAGCGCAACCGGTATTGCCGGGGGCAGTCCAACCACGTCAGCATCCGGCTGGGGCTGGCGGCGAAGAGGCGCCGCGGCAGCCCCGCAAATTCAGCCTGCGTCCCCGACGGTGTAGCCACCTCCGCAGGCTAACCATCGGCCGCCGCGCGAGGTGGGAGGCGCCGCGGGCTGTGGATACCCGCGAGCCGCCGCAAGGGATGCCTCAGATGGTGCGGACGAAGCCGATCACCCCGTTGGCCATCATCTGCACGGCGATGGCCGCGCACAGCAGGCCGGCGATGCGACTCACCAGGGTCGTGCCGCCCTCGCGCAGCACCCGGTGGATGGCGCCGGCGTAGCGCATCGACAGGTAGACCACCGCCATGGCCGCGGCCAGGGCGAGGATGATCGAGGCGCGCTGTCCGAGGGTGTCGGCGCGCTGCATCGAGACCATGATCGTGACGATGACACCGGGCCCGGCGAACAGCGGGACGGCCAGCGGCACCAGCGCGATGTTGCTGCGCGCCAGCTCGGCGCCGGCCTCCTCCTTGCCCATCAGCAGTTCCAGTCCGATGAGCAGCAGCAGGAGACCACCGGAGATCTGCAGGGCGGGCACGGAGATCTTCAGGTATTGCAGGACCTGCTCCCCGACCAGCGCGAAGGTGAGCAGCACCCCGAACGCCACCACCGAGGCGCGGGCGGCGACGGCCTGACGCTGCTGCTTCTTGTAGGCCTTGGTCAGCCCGAGGAACACCGGCAGCGCCCCCGGCGGATCGAGGATCACCAGGAGGCTGACGAAGACCGAGCCGAAGAACCCGGCGTCCAGGCTCACGCGCCCACCAGGGGACTCGCCGTCTCCCGGCCCACGAGGGCCTCGAAGACACCCTGCGGCGTCGTGCGCTCGGCCAGCCGGTTGACCTTGCCGGTGCCGTGGTAGTCGCTGGATCCCGTCACCAGCAGACCTAAAGCTCGGGCGAGGTCGAGAGCGTGCCGTTCCTGCTGGTCGGTGTGGTCGGGATGGTGGGCCTCCAGCCCGACCAGGCCCGCCGCCGCCATCTCCTCGATGACCTCGTCGGCGACGATCCGGCCGCGCTTGGCCGCGAACGGGTGGGCCATCACCGGCACGCCGCCGGCCGCCCGGATGAGCCGCACCCCGTCGACGGCACTGGGCGCGTAATGCCTGGCGTAGTACGGCGACCCGTCGTACAGGTAGGTCGCGAACGCCTCGTCCCGATCGCGCACGATCCCGTTGGCCACGAGCGCGTCGGCGATATGGGGGCGGCCCACCGTGGCGCCCTGGTGCACCTGCGCGAGCACGTCGGCATAGTCGATCGGCACGTCAGCGGCCAGCTTCGCCGTGATGCGCCGGGCCCGCTCGGTGCGGCTGGTGCGCGCGTGGTCCATTTCGCGCAGGAGGGGCTCGTACGTCGGGTCGTGCAGATATCCCAGGACATGCAGCGAGATGCCGCCGGCTGCGCAGGACAGCTCGATGCCCCGCACCAGCCGGATGCCGTGTCGCTGCGCCGCCTCTGTCGCGTCGGCCCAGCCGTCGGTGCTGTCGTGGTCGGTGATCGCGACGACATCCAGGCCGGCCGCCACCGCGGCAGCGACCAGCTCGGCCGGGGTGTCCGTGCCGTCGCTGGCGGTGCTGTGCGCGTGCAGGTCGATAAGCACGCCTTCCAGCCTATGGGATCCTCCCCCACCTGCTGGGACGCCCTCCGCCACGCAGCTGTCTCAGCACCGAGACATCGGCGTCCGGCGCGTGGTTCAGCGGGGCGGCCTCAGCGACGCGGCATCAGCACCGTGTAGTCGAAGTCCAGGACCACGCTGGGCAGGTATTTGCCATCTTCACCGCGGTAAGGGAAGTCCGCACACGGCTGATCCTTCGTCGCGACGGTGCGCAGCCTGAGGGCCCCGATGTCGTCATGGCCCGGAATCGCGGACTTCTCCAGCACCTCCGACCAGGCGTAGACCGTGTGCCCCGCGAAGGTGGGGTTGGTGTGCGAGCCACCGTTGATCGCCGCGATCGACAGGGCGTTGCCGAGGCCGTTGAAGGACAGCGCCCGCGCGAAGGAGATGATGTTGCCGCCGTAGACGATGCGCCGGCCGTTGCGGCCCTGGCCCTCGGTGTGCTGGTTGAAGTGCACCTTGGCGGTGTTCTGGTAGAGGCGGGTCGCCATCATGTGGTCGGCCTCCTCGATGGTGTTGCCGTCCACGTGGTCGATCTTCTCGCCGACCTCGTAGTCGTCCCACAGATACGGCGAGCCGGACAACGCGGTGTCGTAAGCGTGCCCGCCCAGGCTCCACGGCACCTGCAGCTGATCGACCGGCACCGAGGTGGGCAGCTTCGGCACCACCGGGTCGGGAGCCGGGGTGGCCTGGTCGCGCTTGTTGACCATGACCCAGCGGTTGTAGTCGAGCACGACCTCGTCGCGCTGGTTGACCCCGACCGAATGGACGTAGACGACCCCCGTCTTGCCGTTCGAATTCTCCTTGAGACCGATGACCTCGGACGTCGCGGTGATCGTGTCGCCGGGGAAGACCGGCACCCCGAACACGCCACCGGCATAGCCGAGGTTGGCCACGGCGTTGATCGACACATCCGGCACGGTCTTGCCGAACACGATGTGGAAGACGAGCAGGGAGTCCAGCGGCATCCGCTCCATACCGCACGCTGCGGTGAAGGTCGCCCCGGACGTCACGGCGAAGCGTGAGCCATACAGCGCCTGATACAGCGCCACATCCCCATCGGTGACCGTCCGCGGCGTCGCGTGCCGCAACCGCTGGCCGATCTCGAAGTCCTCGAAGTAGTTCCCGCTCATCACCTTCGCCATGGGCGCATCCTGCCCGAACAGCGCCTGACCGGCCGGCGATGCGTCGCGTGGGATGTCTCACGAAGCGCGCGCGCTCCGCGCCCTGGCGACCGCTCACCACCTGCACGTTTAGCACCATGGTGCTAAACGTGCAGGTCACGAACGGTCCAGCCGTACGTCGGGGGCCGGTGGCGGCAGCACGGTCGGTTCGGCGGAGGGCACCGGGGCCCCGCCCGCCGGCGTGCCCAGTTGGGCGAGCACGATGCCGCCGAGCATCAGCCCGCACCCGGCGTACATCCGTCCCGTCATCGACTCCCCCAGCAGCATCGCGCCCCCCACCACCCCGAACACCGACTCCATCGACATGATCAGCGCGGCGTGCGCCGGCAACGCGTCGCGCTGGCCGAACACCTGCAGGGTGTAGCCGACGCCGACCGACAACACGCCGCCGTACAGGATGGGCAGCAGTGCCGCGCCGACCCCGGCGTACGGCACCGGCTCCACGACCGCCGCCGCGGCGAGGTTGAGCCCGGCACACGTGCCGAACTGGGTGATCGACAACCGCAACGCGTCGAGCCGCGCGAACGCGTCGATCAGCAGGATGTGCCCGGTGAAGAAGACCGCGCAGGCGAGCACGAGAGCGTCGCCGGTCGCGATGGTGAACGCGTCGGTGACGCACAACAGGAACAACCCGACGAGCGCGAGCGCCACCCCGGCCCAGGTGGTCCGGCTCGTGCGGTGGCCCAGGAGCACGCCGGCGACCGGGACGAGGACGATGTAGAGGCCGGTGATGAAGCTGCCCTTGCCGGCGGTGGTGAGTTCGAGCCCGGCCTGCTGGAACCAGGCGGCGACGAACAGGACGATCCCCGCCAGCACGCCCGGCACCCTCGTCCGCCGCCAGGCCACCCGCCGCTGCGCCGCCGACCGGCCGCGGCTGCGATCGAGCCAGGCGAGCAGCGGCACCAGGGCGAGCGCACCCAGGGCGAAGCGGACCCCGTTGAACGTCAGCGGCCCGGTGTGCTCGGCGCCGACGACCTGGGCGAC
This sequence comes from Actinomycetota bacterium, assembly GCA_020161845.1. Lineage (GTDB taxonomy): Bacteria > Actinomycetota > Actinomycetes > Actinomycetales > Dermatophilaceae > Austwickia. The sequence continues at coordinate 77,068 of JAIUNK010000004.1, read as the reverse complement.
GAAGGCGAATCCCCAGATCGCCGCCCCGAGCAGGAGCATCAGGTGGGCGCGGACGCGTGCGGTGAGCATGGTCTCTTCTATCAAGCGGGCCGGACGCTTCCCGACGGGTGGCCGTGCCCGGCACGCGAAACGGAGCTTGCGACGACGTCGCGCCAGCTCGGGGGATGCCCCGATAGGCTGCCGTCATGGCTGACTTCGATGTGGTGGTCCTGGGCGCCGGCCCGGGCGGTTACGTGGCGGCGATCCGGGCTGCGCAGCTCGGCAAATCAGTCGCGGTGGTGGAGAAGCAGTATTGGGGTGGGGTCTGCCTCAATGTGGGCTGCATCCCCAGCAAAGCCCTGCTGAAGAACGCCGAGCTGGCGCACACGCTCAACCACGAGAAGGCCAAATACGGCATCGAGGGCGACGCCACCATGTCCTTCGGGCCGACGCACAAGCGCTCCCGCCAGGTCAGCGCGGGCATCGTCAAGGGCGTCCACTTCCTGATGAAGAAGAACAAGATCACCGAGATCGACGGCTGGGGAACGATCACCAGCCCGACCTCGGTGGAGGTCGAGTCGGATGGCGGGGAGAAGAAGACCGTCACCTTCGACCACCTCATCATCGCCGCCGGTGCGACCGTGCGGACCATGGGCGTTCAGCTGTCCAAGAACGTGGTCACCTACGAGGAGCAGATCCTCGACGAGAACCTGCCGGGGTCGGTCATCATCGGCGGATCCGGCGCGATCGGTGTCGAGTTCGCCTATGTGATGGCCAATTTCGGCGTCGACGTGACGATTGTGGAGTTCCTGGACCGGATGGTGCCCACCGAGGAAGCCGACGTCTCCAAGGAGTTGGCCAAGCATTACAAGAAGCTCGGCGTGAAGGTCCTGACGGGCACCAAGGTCGAGAACGTCGAGGACACCGGGTCCGGGGTCAAGGTCACCGTCTCCCCCGCCGCGGGCGGCGAGCAGCAGGTCCTGGAGGCGGACCGGTTCCTGGCCGCGTTCGGCTTCGCGCCGCGCACGCAGGGATATGGGCTGGAGAACATCGGCGTGCAGCTGACCGAGCGCGGCGCCATCGAGATCGACGACTACTGCCGCACCAACGTCCCCAACGTCTACGCGATCGGCGACTGCACCGCGAAGATGATGCTGGCCCACGTCGCCGAGGCCATGGGCATCGTGGCCGCGGAGACCATCGCCGGGGCCGAGACGATGCCGGTCGACTACGCCAACATCCCCCGAGCGACCTACTGCCACCCGCAGATCGCCTCGATGGGGCTCTCCGAGGCGCAGGCCAAGGACGCCGGCCACGAGGTCAAGACCGCGAGCTTCCCGTTCACCGCCAACGGCAAGGCGCAGGGCCTGGGCGAGGGGGTCGGGTTCGTCAAGGTGGTCGCCGACGCCAAGTACCACGAGATCCTCGGCGTGCACATGATCGGCCCGGACGTGACCGAACTGCTGCCCGCCGCGAACGTCGCCAAGCAGTGGGACCTCACGGCTGACGAGGTCAGCCGCACCGTATTCGCGCACCCGACGCTGGGTGAGGCCCTCAAGGAGGCCATGCACGGCATCGCGGGGCACATGATCAACTTCTGATCCGTCCAACCGATCACTGGCGCGGGGTTCAGGGGCCGCACCCGGACCCCGCGCCGGTTGTTCCGGTTATTCCGCCCATCGGGGGTAGGTCGTAGCCATGGCGCGCCGCACGCGCACACTCACCTACGAGGCCGTCGGCTCCCTGCTCGACGCCCCGGCCGGGGCCTACGTCCACGTCCCGTTCTGCGCGAGCATCTGCCCGTTCTGCCCCTACAACAAGGTGATTCCCCGGCCGGGCCAGGCCGAACGCTACGCGTCGGCCCTCCTGCGCGAGGTGCGCGGCTACCGCGAGGCGGGGCTGCCCGGGGAGGGCGGCTTCTCCTCGTTGTACGTCGGGGGCGGCACCCCGACCCTCGTTCCCGAACTGTTGGCGGCCATCGTCGCCGAGGTGCCGGTGCAGGGCGAGCGTGCCGTCGAGGTGCTGCCCGATCCGGCCGCCGGCCGGCTCCTGGACACGCTGCGCGAGGTCGGCTTCACCGCGGTCAGCGTCGGAGTCCAGTCGTTCTCGGACGACGTCCTACGCCACCTCCGCCGCCCCCACGACGGCCGGGCCGCCGAGTCCACGCTGGCTGCCGCGCTGGAGCGCTTCGCCCTGGTCGACGCTGACCTCATCCTCGACGTCGAGTACGACGACGGTCACGCGGGGAGCTTCCTGCGGGACCTCACGCGCTGCCTGGATCTCGGCGTCCATCAGGTCTCGACCTACCCCCTCATGCGCTTCGGGTTCACGCCCTTCGGGAAGGGCGGGCATCAGCGGCGTCGCGAGCATGACGTCCTCGCCGAGGCGACGCGGCTGGCGCGGGAGCGGGGCTATGAACGCCGGTCCGTGTGGACGTTCAACCGCCCAGACTCCCCTTCGTACAGCTCGATCACGCGTCGACGATTCGTGGGGCTCGGGGCGGGGGCCGCGTCGTTCCTCGGCCGGGACTTTCTCGCCAATCACTTCGGCGTCGAGACCTATGTGTCGGCCGTCGCCGCGGGGCGGCCCCCGGTGGCGCGCTGGCTGCACCTCGGCCGCCCCGGGGGCGTCGCCTATGACGCGTTCTGGCAGGCGTACGCCGGGCGGCGCGGGCTCACCGGCCGAGGGCTCGACCTGTTCCACGACCTCGAACGGGCCGTCACCTATCGGTTGATCGAGCCGTTGTGGGCGCAGCTGTTGGCCGAGCACGCCAGGGAGGGCGGGCGGGCCGGCTGGGCCGCGCCCGCCTCAAGCAGCGGCGGCCTGACCTGGCGACTCGCCTCCGCCCTGCTGGAGCGCCCGCTGTCGGTTCAGCCGGTGTTCTGCAGTCCGGCCGCGGCGCCGTTCATGGTGAGCAGCACGACGGTCCGCCAGCGCGCGGCCAGCGCCTCGTCGGCGGCCGCCGCCTGGCCGTGCAGCATCCGCAGGGCGCGGATCTGCATGTGCGACAAGGCGTCGATGTAGGGCCGGCGCATCTCGATGGCCGCCCGGAGGTGCGGCTTGCGGTCCAGCAGCTCGCGTTGGTCGAGCACGGCAAGCACCCAGTGCCGGGTCAGATCGTGCTCGGCCATGATCCGTTCGACCAGGTCCGGGGCGTCACCCAGCTCCAGGAACGCCCGCCCGAGCGCCGGGTCGGCCTTGGCCAGGCTCATCTCGGCCACGTCGATCAGGGCGGCGAACAGCGGCCACTCCCGGTACGCCGCCCGCAGCCGCGCGACGTCCCCGACGGCGGCCAGCCCGGTCCCCAGCCCGTACCACCCCGGCACGTTCACCCGCGCCTGCGCCCACGCGAACACCCACGGAATGGCCCGCAGATCCGCCAGCGAACGCCCGGACTCGACGCCGCTGCGCCGCGACGGGCGCGAGCCCAGCCGCAGCTCGCCCAGCTCGTCCAGCGGGCTGGCCTGGGCCAGCAGATCGGCGATGCCAGGGGCGGTGACCAGCTGCCGATAGGCCGTGCGCGACGCGGCGTCGATCACCGCACCCAACTCGGCGTACGCCCGACCGCTCTTGCCCCGCAACCGCGCCCGCTCCGCCTCGTCGGTGAGCAGCACGGCGCTGGTGAGCCGTTCCAGGTGACGCTGGCCGACCAGCACGTCGCCGTACCGGGCCGCGACCACCTCGCCCTGCTCGGTGACCTTGAACCGGCCGTCGACCGAGCCGGTGGGCTGGGCCAGGATCGCGCGGTGCAGCGGCCCGCCGCCGCGGCCCAGGGAGCCGCCGCGGCCGTGGAAGAGCGTGAGCCGTACGTCGTGTCGCTGCGCCCACGCGACCAGTCGTTGCTGGGCCGCATCCAAGGTGAGCGTCGCGCTGGCGGGGCCGACGTCCTTGGCCGAGTCGGAATAGCCCAGCATGATCTCGACGGCACCCTCGGTGGTCTTCAGCCAGGCCTGGGTGGAGGCCAGCGCGAACCAGTCCGTCAGGGTGTCCCGGGACTTCTCCAGGTCCGCACCGGTCTCGAAGAGCGGCACGACGTCCAGGCGCAGCGGTCGGTCGCCGAGCGCCAGGCGGGCGAGCGCCCGTACCGCGGCCAGGTGGGCGGCGCTCTGGCTGAAGCTGACGATGTAGCGGCCACACGAGCGCGGCCCCCACCGTTCCTGCAGGAAGGCCATCACCCGCAGCGTGTCCAGCACCTCCGCGGTGCGCTCGCCGACCTCGGCGGCGTGCCGCCCCGCGACGCCGGCGGGCCACCCGGCGGTGGCGAGGCGATCCAGGTAGGCCGCGTCACGAGCCGCGGCGACCGGGTCGGCCACGTCCTCGACGCCGCTGAGCAGCTCGACCAGGGCGGCCTCGTGGACCGCGCTGTGTTGCCGCACCTCGAGCTCGGCCAGGTGGAAGCCGAAGGTCTCCACCAGCCAGATGAGCTGCTGCAGTTCCCCCTCCGCTGCCCGGGCGTCCCCGGCCGCGGTCAGGCTGTCCTGCACCATGCGCAGGTCGGCCAGCAGCTGATCCGGCCCGGGGTAGGCGAAGCCGGCCCGCTCCGCGCGGGTCAGCTCCAGCCGCGCCACGATGACCAGCATCTTCTGCCGGTGCGGTTCGCCCGGGGAGTCCTTGACGATCCGGGCCATCTCCTCACTGAGCCGCACCGCGTCGTTGGCCAGGGCCTCGACGAGGGCATCCGAGGGCGGCGTGCTGACCTCGTCCATCGTGAGTGTCCGGGCGATCCGATCGGCGATCCGGGCCAGGGCGGCGAGGGCGTGCGCGGCCTGGGCGGCCATGGTGGCGCGGGTGACCTCGGCGGTGACGTAGGGGTTGCCGTCGCGGTCCCCGCCGACCCAGCTGCCGAACCGCACGAACGCCGGCGGCAGCGCCTCGGTCCCGCCGCCGAGTCCGTGGTGCACCGCGCGATACAGGCGCGGCACGGCGCGCATCAGGGTCTGGTCGAAGACCGTCAGGATCGTCTTGACCTCGTCGGCGGGCTCCGGGCGGGTCCGCCGCAGCGTGGAGGTGCGCTGCAGGATGTCGATGTCCTCCAGCATCCGGCGGCGCGCGAAGTCGCGTTCCAGCGCCCCGGACCACGGGTCGTCGTACCGGTCCAGCTGCTCGCTGATCCGGGCCAGCGCCGTCGACACGGCCCGACGGCGGGCCTCGGTGGGGTGGGCCGTGAGGACGGGATGGATGCGCAGGCCGGCGATCCGCGCCGCCGCGGACGGGCCGATCTCGCCGATGGCCGCCGCAACCGCGCCTTCCTCCAGACCGGTGCCGAAGTCCACCGTCTCGGCGCGCAGCGACCGGGCCCGCAGCCGCTCATCGGCGAGATTGGTCAGATGCAGGTGCACGGTGACGGCCCGGGCCAGCGCGGCGGCCGTGGTGTCGTCGAGGGTGCGGACCAGCTGGTCGGCCCGGGCGTACGCGGCGGCGTCCGAGCGCCGCCCGGCCGCCTCGACCAGCGCGCTCATCACGTCGAGCAGCTCGGCCTGGCCCGATTCCCGCAGCACCCGTGCGTGCAGTTCGGTGAGCAGGGCCAGATCCGCCGCGACGCTCGGCGGCACGGCTCCCTCGGGCGATGAAACACGGTGCGGATCAGCGTCGGTCGGCTCGGCTGGGGTGCCCTCGGCGGTCATGGTGCCAGCTTAGGAACCGGGCACCGGCGGGTCGGCCCCGCCATCGGCCCACGGCCCCGCGGAGCGCCCGACTAGATTGGCCCCATGACTGCGCTGCGTCCCGACATCGACCCTGATGGCCTGCTGGAGTTCTCGGTGGTCTACACCGATCGAGCGCTCAACCACATGTCGAAGAAGTTCATCGGCGTGATGCAGGAGATCATCGCGATCCTCAAGGAGGCGTACGGCGCGCACACCGTCGGCATCGTCCCGGGCAGCGGCACCACCGGCATGGAGGCCGTGGTCCGCCAGTTCGCCCGCGGCAAGAAGTGCCTGGTGGTCCGCAACGGGTTCTTCTCGTACCGATGGTCGCAGATCCTGGAGATGGGCGGCATGGCCAGCGAGGTGACCGTGTGCACGGCGCGCCAGGTCGGCGAGGGGCCTACGGCGCCGTTCGCGCCGGCCCCGATCGAGGAGGTCGTCGCGGCGATCCGGGCGAATCGGCCGGACCTGGTGTTCGCCCCGCATGTCGAGACCGCCTCCGGGATCATCCTTCCCGACGACTATCTCGCGGCGCTGTCCGCGGCCACCCACGAGGTGGGCGGCCTGTTCGTGCTCGACTGCATCGCCGCGGGCACGGTCTGGGCCGACATGCGCGAGTTGGGCATCGACATCCTGGTGACCGCCCCGCAGAAGGGCTGGAGTGGGTCCCCGTGCGGCGCCTTCGTCATGCTCGGTGAGCGCGCGCGGGCGGTCCTGGACGAGACCACGAGCGACAGCTTCGCGATGGACCTGCGCAAGTGGGTGCCGATCGCCGAGGGGTACGTCGAGGGCAAGCACGCCTATCACGCGACGATGCCCACCGACGCCCTGGCCAAGAACGCGCTCGTGATGCGGGAGGCCCGCGAGAAGGGGCTCGACGTGTTGGCGAAGGAGCAGTGGGAGCTGGGCACCCGGGTGCGCGAGTTGCTCGCCGCACGAGGGTTCGCCTCGGTCGCGGCGCCGGGGTTCGAGGCGCCCGGGGTGGTGGTCTGCTACACCGACGACCCGCAGATGAAGACGGGGGCCAAGTTCGCGACGGTCGGGGTGCAGGCCGCCGCCGGCGTACCGCTGATGTGCGGCGAGCCCGCCGACTTCTCGACCTTCCGGCTCGGACTGTTCGGTCTGGACAAGTGGGCCGACGTGGACGGTTGCGTGGCCCGGCTCGGGGCGGCCCTGGACGAGATGGGCTACCCGGCCATCGAATCCTGACGGTCGGCGCCCTGGCCTATCGCGGGCCCCTGGCCCGCCGTCGGAGCGCTCGGACCAACGCTCGCGTCTCGGTCGCCGAATGGCGCGACGTGCCGACCGGTCGCCCGACGTACGTGCCGAGGCTCACCCCCGCAGCGAGGGCCAACCCCACGGTCCCCGCCGAGAGTAGGGCGTCCAGGCCGCTGTCGGTTCCCCGTGCCATGTATTCGTAGAGCCCGCGGTAGACCATTCCCCCAGGGAGCAACGTGATGATGCCGGCGGTGGTGATCGCGAGCGCCGGAACCCGCAACACGCGCCCGAGAGCCTGGGCGCCCAACCCCACGGCGAAGGCGGCCGCCCCGCTGGCCGGCACGACCGGCAGGCCGGCCACGGCCGCCACCAGGTAGGCGCACCAGCCCAGCGCGCCCGTCGCGAGCGAGACGACGACGGTCCGGGGGGAGGCATATGTGGTCACCGCGAAGGTCGCCGACACGAGGGCCGCCAGCCCCACTTGGAGGATCGGGGAGGGCACGAACCCCGTCGACGGTGCGATGTAGGCGGGCATCCCGACCCGGTGCCCGATGCCGAGCACGGTCAGGATCCCCACGACCACGCCGAGAGTGAGCAGCATGACCTCGAACGCCCGGCCGGTGGCGGTGACGTAGTACCCGTCGATGGCATCTTGGGCGGCGCCGACCAACTGCAAGCCGGCCAACAGCACGACGATGGCCGAGGTCACCACGAGCGAGGGAGAGATCGTTTCGAATCCCGGCACGTCGTTGGCTCGGACATACATGAGCGCGACGGCCACCGCGGTGGGGATGGCGCCCCCGATGATCTGCGCGAAGAAGGCAGCGAGTCCGCGCGCAGCGGCCCACAACAGCGCCCGGTCAATCGCGGCCGCGGTGAGCACCGTGATCCCGATGACCGGCGCGCTTCCGTTGAGCAGGGCCGCGATAGCCCCGGCAAGGCCGGCACTGGCGGCCGTGACCAGGCCCCTTCGGTAGGGGTGCGGCCTACGCATGATCTGCGTGAACCGGGCCCGGGCCACCTCCACGGCGATGGGGTCCTCCGCGAGATCTCGGACGAGGTGTTGGATCCGCTGCAGCCGGTCGAAGTCGGTGACCCGACCGGACACGACACGCATGATCGTCACCGGCACCTCGTGAGCGCCCCGGTGGTGCGAGACGGTGATCGAGGTATAGGTGACGTCCACGTGCACGGAACGCAGGCCGTAGGCCTCGGTCAGCTGCAGCACCGTCGCCGTCACGTCCGCAGCCGAGGAACCCGTGGTGAGCATCGCATCCGCAATGCGCATCGCGAGGTCGATCACCGCGCGTCCCCGGGCGTCCTCAACCCCGTCCGAACCGGAGCTGAGGCGGCCTCCCCAGGTCGGCGGCGAGCCCTCGACGGCTCGTCGGAGCCGCTGTCGCAGTCCGTGCGCCGCCAGTTTGGCTCCCCGCCGATCCGCCGCAGCCTCGGGGACCGCCTTGGTCTTGTCCGTGCGAGCGTTGGCGATCGGTACGTCGTCCGGTGGGCCCTGCGCCGATTCCGCCGCGACCCGCCGTGTGGTCATCTCGTCGGGCCACTCCCGATAGGCCGCCTCCAATGCCGGAAAGCGCTGTGCGCCTGCGTTTTTCAGCACCCCTCGCACGTCTTCCCGATCCCATTGCACGTCGCCCGTTCCGGAAACATCGGGCCCCTGTCGATCGTTTCGCCCCACCCCGCAAGCGTCCGCGACACGGGGGCGCCGAGGCAAACCCGCACCACAAGCCGGACCACAAGCCGGACGGTTCCGGTGCGCCGGCAGCAGTGGCACCTGCGCGCTGGGCAGGGCCTCGTGGCATCGTGGGGTCGTGAGCGAGAAGCAGACCAAGGCCGAGCATCGGGGGATCCCCGTCACCGACGAGTTCCGGGCGTACATCGCGACGGGCTGGGCGGACCACGAGGACCCCCTGCCGCAGCGGGCCGATGTCGCCGACTACGCGGCGCAGCGCCGCCGCCGCCTCTCCGAACAGTTCCCCGGAGAGCGGCTCGTCATCCCGGCCGGCGGCCTAAAGGTGCGCAGCAACGACACGGACTACGCCTTCCGCCCGCATAGTGCGTTCGCGCACCTCACCGGCCTGGGCGCGGACCGCGAGCCGGACGCCGTGTTGGTCCTGGAGCCCAACGATGACAACGGCCACGACGCGATCCTCTACTTCCGCCCCGCTTCGGGCCGGGACACCGACGAGTTCTTCGCCGACTCCCGGTACGGCGAGTTCTGGGTCGGGCGCCGGCCCACCCTCGCCTCGACGCAGGCCGAACTGGGCCTGCAGACCCGAGAGCTGGCGGCCTTCGAGAACGAGGTCGGCAAGGACGTCGGCGCGGTCCAGCTCAGGGTGCTGCGGGAGGCGGACACCGACGTCGCGGCACAGATCGACGCCATCCGTGCCACCGTCGAGCGCCAAGACCTGACCGCCGAACAGCGGCAGGACGAAGCTGCCGCGGCCGACCTGGAACTGAGCCGCTTCCTGTCCACGATGCGCCTGGCCAAGGACGCCTGGGAGGCCGACCAGATGCGCCAGGCCTGCGCGGCGACCGCCACCGCCTTCGAGGCCGTGGTCGCCGAGCTCCCGGAGGCCATCCGGCGCGGTCGGGGGGAACGCTGGATCGAGGGCACCTTCAACCGCACCGCCCGCCACGAGGGCAACGGCGTTGGGTACGAATCCATTTGCGCCGCAGCAGATCACGCGAACACCCTGCACTGGGTGCGGAACACCGGCGATGTTCACGACGGCGACCTCGTCCTGCTCGACGCGGGCATCGAGATGGACTCCCTCTTCACGGCCGACATCACCCGCACGCTCCCCGCGAACGGCCGGTTCAGCGCGGCGCAGCGGCGCGTGTACGACGCCGTGTACGCCGCCCAATGCGCGGGCATCGCGGCGGTGCGGCCCGGCCAGAAGTTCAAGGACGTCCACGCTGCCGCCATTCGCGTCATCGCGCAGACCCTGCACGACTGGGGCATGCTGCCCGACGGCGTCACCGTCGACGATGCCCTCGACCCGGAGAAGGGTCAGTGGCATCGGCGCTGGATGGTGCACGGCACCAGCCACCACCTCGGCCTCGATGTGCACGACTGCGCCCTGGCCTTGCGGGAGGACTACCTGGAGGCCGACCTGCGTCCCGGCATGATCCTCACCGTCGAGCCGGGGCTCTACTTCAAGTCCGACGACCTGCTCGTCCCCGAGGAGTTGCGCGGCATCGGCGTACGGATCGAGGACGACATCCTCGTCACCGAGGACGGCTGCGAGATCCTGTCGCACCACCTGCCCCGCACCTCGAGCGACGTCGAGGCGTGGATGGCGCGGCTGCTTGCTGCAGCAAGCGGCCGGTAGCAGGGTCGCCTACCGCAGGGGGGTGCCCTGCTCGTATGCCGTGCGCACCTCGGACACCAGTCCCTCAGCCTGTCGCGTGGTCACGATGCCGTTGTCGGCGGCCGATCCGCAGGCGCCCACGACGACCCGAAGCCACGACCTTCCACCGCCCGCGTATTGCACCTGGATGAGGTAGACCGCCCGTTGCGCCGCCGGCACCGCCGAATCGCAGGTCGCTCGCCCCGAGGCGGCGGAATCGCTGGTTGCGGGCAACCCGGCAACCCGGGTCAGCCAGGAGGCCTCGGCGAGCACCTCTCGCGTCCCGATCAGCGTGCCCCCAGGAGAAAGCGGCGCGGGTGTGGCACCGCCTGCGCCGGGCGAGCCCGCCGAATAGTCGGTGCCGGCTCCGCCTCCGGGCAGCGGATAGGCACAGATCACCGCCCGCGCATCCGGTTGCGCCGCCACCAGCTGGCCGGCGAGATCGGCAGCCGGCGACATCGCCACCGGAACGGTCGCAGGGAGCACGTCGGGACAGGCGGCGCGCCCGGCCGGGCCACCCGCCGGTTGCGCGGCGCCCGACGCGTCCCGGGAGGCTCCCGACTCGTCCTGGACGGCGCCCGACCCAGCCAGGCCCGACCCGGCGACGGGCTGCGGACCTGCGGGGCTGCTGGCGCCGGCGGCGGACCCGGCGGTGGTGCTCGCCCCGCCGCTGCGCCCCAGGACGAAGCCGCCACCGGCCACCAGCGCCACGGCCGCGATGCCGCCGGCGGCCGACAGGGCGGTCCGCCGTCGGCCCGCCCGCCGCTCGACCCGGGAGACCACCGCGGCGTACGTCGTCGGACCGCTCGCCTCCGGCCCGACCGCATCCGAGAGCCGACGCAGGAGCGGGTCGTTCGCCGCGTCGCCGGAGCCGGAGCCGGCACCGTCGCCGGGTCCAAGACCGGGGCCGTCGTCACGCGTGGTCATCCGCTCACCTCCGCCGTCGTACCCGCCTGCCCCAACACCCGTCGCAACGCGGCGAGGCCCTTGCTGGCCTGACTCTTCACGGTCCCGGTCGAACACCCGAGCGCGGCCGCGCAGTCCTCGATCGAGAGGTCCTCGGCGTACCGCAGCACGACCGCCTGGCGCTGCCCCACCGGCAACGTGCGCAGGGCCGCGGCCAACTCGAGGTCCACACCTCCGTCGGGCACGCCCGACTCCCCGCCGGGCACCGCCCCGACACCGCCCGCCGAACCCGCCAGCGGGTCCGAGCCTCGACGCCGGTCGGGCAGCACCTCGGTGGGCACCTCGCCGCGCCATCGGCGCCGCCACCAGGCGCCCTGTAGGTGGATCATGACCGTGCGCACGTACGCCTCCCGTGCCCCCACACCGATCCCCGACCAGCGCGGCCACGTCCGAGCCAACGCCTCCTGCAGCAGATCCTGGGCCAGGGCCTGCTCACCGGTGAGGAGATAGGCGGTGCGCAGCAGCGCGCCGGAGCGCGTCGTCACGAACTCCGAGAAGCCGTCCGGCTCCGCCGCCATACCCCCTCCTCACCTCTTCAGAGGTGGATGCCCCGGCGCCAGGTTGCCGTCCCGGGCAGGAACCTGCCCCGCGGCTGCGGTCCTAGACGCTGCGGTCCTAGACGCTGCGGTCCTGGGGCGCGTCGGCCCCGGCGGCGCTCAGGCGCTGTGCCCATCCCGAGGGGCGGGTGGGTCATGGGCGTCCTCGGCGGCCGAGTCGTCCCGCCGCTCGCCCGGCTGCGCAGGCGGCTGCGCGCCCGGCTGCCCACCCGGCCGCTCGGCAGCATCGGGCGCCGGTGGTGACTCGTGGCGAGCGGCCCGCTCGGCGTCGAGGGCCTCGCCGTAGGTGCGGTACTTCGGCGGCTCGGGCGCGCGGTTCGCCGGGGCGTACTGCGCGGGGTACGGCGGCGGGTCATGCGGCCCGCCCGTCGGGGCCTGGGGCGGCGGCCCGTACGGCGGCGGGGCTGCGGGCCCCCCTGCGGACGGTACGCCGGGTGCCATCGGCGCACGAGGCTCCGGCCCAGCGGCACCCGGGGGCACCGGACCGGCGGGCGGGACTTGGCCCGCACCGGATTGCGGCCGAGGTCCGGCATCCGCAGGAACGCCCCGTCGCTGATCCTCCAGCAGACCGCGGGCCTCGCCGATGTGGCTGGCCTCGACGAGCACCTCATACCGGGTCGCAACCACCTGCGTCACCGAGGTGAAGTCCCTAGCGCCGCCGGTGAATCGGTAGAGCAGCAAGGCCCAGATCATCCCGAAGACTCCACCGACCAGCACGGCGGTGAGGAACTGGGCCGTCCCGGCCCCGGGCAGGAAAGCCCACATCAGCAGCCCGAAGAAGGCTCCCATCCAGGCCCCCGAAGCGGCCCCGGAGGCCAACACCCGGGCGGACGTGAGCCGGCCCGTGACGCGCTCCACCTGTTTGAGATCGGTGCCGACGATCATGACGTTCTGGACCGGGAACTCCCGGTCGGAGAGGTAGTCGACGGCGCGCTGGGCCCGCTCGTAGTCCTCGAACACCGACAGGCTCATCGGGTGTTGCAGCTGAAGGCGGCTGAGCGGGATGCGGGCCGGTCCTGGGGGCTGGGTCATCGGGGTCTACTTCCTGCGGGCCTAACGTCGGACACGTGCTGTGCAGGTCAACGCTGTGTCCGTCGCAGAGATTCCGCTACCGGGATCGCCTGGCTCCGTCGTCCGCGGCGGCTGCGGCCTGGGTGCGGGGGATGGCGCGAGCCCGAGTGACGTCATCGGGTGGCAGCTGGGTCACGCTGACGAGGCGGACCGCCCGGCGGTCCGCGGAGCGATGCTGGCGGGGCAATCGAGCGAACGCGCCGTATCCGCGCACTGTGGAATCGTTCCCCTTAGTCCGGCGGCGGGTCGCTCGTGCCCGGCGACACACGCACCGTGCCGGATCGTGGTCGGCAGGGCGCCGTTGACCGGCCGACCACGACCCGCGCATCACGCGGGCTCACGGTGAGTGCCACTGAGCATCAGAATCGCCTAGGGCACTCCGAGGGTTTGCCATCGCTATCGAGCAGAAGGCGTGACGCAAACTGCGGGCTCGACCGCGCAGTACGATCGTCCAGCTGCGTCTTCACAGATAGTGCAGGAACTAAATGCCCAGATCAAGGCCCACGGTGACCGTTCGTCGATTAGTTTGACGGGTTCAGCCGCACGGGTCGCGGACCGTAGATCGGGCGGTTCGACACCGGTCCTGCTCAGGCAGGGTGTACAACCATTAACACCGATGATTCATCCGCGATAAGGCATCCTTTAAATCAGATCGCCCACCTGACGTCCGATCGTGTCCGGTCACGACACTTACGCTGATCGCATGGTCCTCACCGGGACGGACGTCGTCGCGGCCGTGGCGCTCGCCGGTTCGCTGCTGCTCGTGACTGCCGGAGCGACCCATCTGCGGGCACCCCGCGACCTGGCCGCCGTGCTGGCCGCGCAGCGCCTGCTGGCGCCCCGCCCACGGCGCCTGCTCGCGGCCGTCCTCGGGCCAGGGCAGCTCATCATTGGCATGGCGGCCCTGCTGACCTGGGTGCTCGACATGGCCACGCGGGCGCCGTTCGCCGCGCAGGCCGGCCTGTACGCCGCCTTCGCCGGCTATCTGACCGTGCTGCTCCGGCGCCGCCCCGGGGCTCCCTGTGGGTGTTTCGGGGACGATTCCCCGACCGGGGTGCCGGCCATTGTCCGGGCGACGATCGCCGCGCTGGCCTCGGGGCTCGCCGCGGGCCTGTCGGTTGGGGGCGGCGCCGGATCATCCCCCGCCGAGCCCCTTGGCCGACTGGCTGCCCTGGCGGCCGCAGCCATCATCGCGGCCATCGCCTGGCTACTCCCCCAGCTGCTCGCACCGAAACGCTGAGAGGAACACGCCGGATTACAGCGCCGTCACCACCGCCACGCCCAGCGCCGCCGCAAAGGCCGACAGCAGGACAAAACGAATGACCCCGGCCGAGGCATCGAAGGCCAGATCCCACTCCGCATCCCGGCCGTACCGCACGGCCGACACCGTCATCAGGGCACGCCCGAGCCCGAAGCCGACACCCGCCACCAGGGCCGGAGCCCAGCCCGCCAGCAAGGCCAGCACGGGCACCACGACGTACGGCAAGCCCGAGGTCACATACGTGCGCACCCCCGTGCCCATCTCGAGGCCGAACTCGAACGGCCCCCAGAACCGGCCATGCCGGAAGACGGACTCCGGCACCAGCCGCGCGTTCTGCGGCAACCCGAACGAGATCAGCCCGACCTCGCGCACCGCGATCACCGCGAACCAGGCGACGACCGCCACGGCCCACACCACGGGCGGTGCGATCAGGCGAACCAGCGAGCCCACCGTCACGACCACCCCCGCGGCCAACACTCCACCCACGACGAGCCCAAGCCCGAACGCGTACTGCGGCCAGCCCCGCCACACGGGCGAGTTCAGCACGAAGGCTGAATTGCGGCTTCAAGTGGAGCCGGAGACGGAAAACCCGGCCACCGTGCCCATGGCGAGATAGGTGGTCAACGCGATCCCGCCCCACGCCGGACCGGCACCGGCGCCTCGCCACAGCGCGGCGGCGGCCACCGCGACCAGCGCCGGAACGGCGACCGCCCAGGCCCCCGTGAGCGGGTGCCAGGCGCGCGACGACAGCGCCGCCGTGGTCATCGACACCGCCACCTCAGACGCGAGCGCGGCAGATGGTCAGGTAGGTGTACCAGGTGAGCCCCCAGTACTTGATCGACATCGTCCCGTCCGAACACCGGTAGGTGACGCCGTTCACCGTCCACCGCCAGGCGTTCTTCGTCGTGGTCGCCCCGCAGGCGGACGAGATCGGGCGGTACGACGTGGTCTGGATCCAGCTGTTGCGCACGCTGTCCGCGCGGTGCCAGCCGGTGCTGTCGCACATCGTCGAACCCATGTAGTAGCCGCCGAAACAGGCCCCCGGCTGGCTCTGGTAGACGCCGACGTTGTCGGGCTGCTCGTTGTAGCCGTTCGGGTAGGCGTCCTTGCAGTCGTTGGCGTCCCAGCCGAGCAGACCGCTCGGCGACGTCTCGGCGCTCGCGGCGTCGGACCGACCCAGCGGCGACCAGCCGAGGGCGGTGGCGCCGATCGTGGCGCCGGCCAGCGCCATGCCGCGCAGCACGGTCCGGCGCTTGGCCAGCGCACCGAGCGCGGTCAGGGCCTGGGTGCGTTCGGTGGTCTCGGTGGCGTCGGCGTCGGGAATGTCGGTGAAGTGAAGAGTCATGACGGTTGTCCTTGTCGTCAGCGGGTCTGGGAAGCGGGCCACAGGGCGAGCGCGGCGTCGACGTCCGCACCCGTGGCCGGCAAGGCGATATCCCGGACGGCGCCGTCATCGGCGACGTCCATGAGCAGCGGTGGATCGATGTGGGCGATGCCGGACCAGGCCGCGTCGTCCCGGACGACACGCACCCCGCCCGGCAGCTCGCCCCAGGCGGAATCCGGTTCGTACGTGAGCAGCGTGGCCGGGCTGCCGCTGGCCACCGCCCAGCGCGCCAGGCGATCCAGGGCCACCCGACACAGCGGGCAGGTGCTGGTGGCCGCGAGGACGGGCCCGCCGCGACCGGCGGCCGCGGGGGTCAGGGCCAGGTCGGTACGCCGGAGGCCGGGCGCCGCCCCGGTCGGCGTACCCTCCGCCCCGGTTCCCCCCGGAGCCACCTGCACCGAGAGCCGGGCCACCTGCCGCCGCAGCAGCCGGACCTCCCGCAACACGGCAGCCAGGGCGAGGTAGAGCACGAGCACCGCGACCCACGTGAGGATCCCGAGCGCGACGGGTACGCTCACCGGCGGCCCTTGCCCGCCGACCAGGCGACATCGAGCGAATCGACCATCGCCAGCAGGTTCTCCTCGGAGACGAGGTTCTCATCGCTCGCGATGACCTCGGCCGCCCCGCGCGGGGTCCCCACCACGTAGGAGAAGTCGTTGGCCCGGGTGCCGGCGCGGCCGGGCAGCCGGTTGCGCCACACCTCACCGTTGCGGGTCTTGCGCCCGCGCCCCTTGGGCACCATCTCGGAGGCGTTCGTCGGACCCGGTACGTCGACCGAGGTGAAGTCCTCGGCGATCAGCACGATGTGCTCGCCCATCGGCGTCAACATGGTCTCCGACTGCGGCCGGACCGCCATGCCCTCCGGCGCGTCATCGATATCCAGCACCCCGAAGAGGTCACTGATCCGGCGCTCGTCGGGGGCCGGCCCGGTGAACACGGTCATCAGCTCGTGATGTGCGCCCAGCAGGGTCGCCGTCGTCGATGAGCGGTCCGCGGCCGAGGTGACCTTCACCTCGCGGCGACCGACCAGAAGCCGCTTGGTCGCCCCCGCGTCCACCAGGTGTTGCATGGCGAACTCGTGGGCGCCCAGGGGATGGATCTGAAACGCGCGGCCATACGAACCGCCGGCGAACCGGATGCCCGCCACGTGGGAACCCACCGCGGGCCCCTCCCACGAAACGGTGACGTAATGGCCGCCGGGGGCGCGACGGACAGTGCTGCGAGGGGGCATGGGTCCTCCACGAAGGTCGTTTGGATGCTCTCGACGCACGGGCGAACGGTCCCGGTCCGAATACCGCAGCGGCCCCCATCACGCGCTGCGCGGACGTCCGTTCTGATGCGTCGCCCCGAAGAATGGCAGGACCCCATGCCGGTTGGCAACCGTCACCCCCAACGACGGTGGCGACCCGACCCGCTAGGGGTCGAGTCGCCACCAAACTACCGAGCACGACTGCGCGACAACGCCGCCCGCGTCGTCAGCCCTTGAGCTTGTAGTCCTTCAGCAGCGACCGCCCGATGATCATCTTCTGGATCTCCGCGGTGCCCTCGCCGATCAGCAGCATCGGGGCCTCGCGGTAGAGGCGCTCGATCTCGTATTCCTTGGAGTAGCCGTAGCCGCCGTGAATCCGGAAGCTCTGCTCGACGACATCGGCGCAGTATTCGGCGGCCAGGTATTTGGCCATCCCGGCCTCGACGTCATTGCGCTTGCCGGAGTCCTTGAGCTTGGCCGCCATCACCATCATCTGGTGCGCGGCCTCGACCTTGGTGGCCATGTCGGCGAGCCGGAACAGGATCGCCTGGTGGTCGACGAGCTTCTTGCCGAACGTCTCGCGCTGCTGGGCGTAGGCGATGCCCAGCTCAAACCCCCGCCGGGCCACCCCGCAGGCGCGTGCCGCGACGTTGACGCGGCCGACCTCGACGCCGTCCATCATCTGGTAGAAGCCCTTGCCGGGCACCCCGCCGAGCAGCTGGGCGTCGGTGGTCCGGTGGTTTTCCAGGACGAGTTCGGTGGTGTCGACGCCCTTGTAGCCCATCTTCTCGATCTTGCCCGGCACCGTGATGCCGTTGGCCTGGGCGCCGAAGCCCGACTCCTTGTCGATGAGGAAGGTCGACATGTTCTTGTAGACGCTGTCATCGCCGGTGTCGGTCTTGACCAGCACCGCGGTCAGGTTCGACGACCCGCCGTTGGTCAGCCACATCTTCTGGGCGTTGACGAGCCACCCGTCGCCGTCCTTGACGGCCTTGGACTTGATCGCCGAGACGTCGGAGCCGCAACCGGGCTCGGACATCGAGAAGGAGCCGCGGATCTCCCCGGTGGCCATCTTGGGCAGGTACTTCTGCTTCTGCTCATCCGTCCCGTGCTGGAGCAGCATGTAGGCCACGATGAAGTGGGTGTTGATGATCCCGGACACGCTCATCCAGCCGCGCGCGATCTCCTCGACGGTCAGCGCATAGGTCAGCAGGGACTCACCCAACCCGCCGTACTCCTCGGGGATCATCAGGCCGAAGATCCCCATCTCCTTCATGGCGTCGACGATCTCCTGCGGATATTCGTCCCTGTGCTCCATCTCCGTGGCCACGGGGATGATCTGCTCCTCGACGAACTCCCGAACCAGCTTGATGAGTTCGGCCTGCTCCTCGTTGAGGCCTTCGGTGCGCTGCAGTCGGGACATATCACCCTCGTCTCGTGGTCGGTTGCTGCGTCGTGCCTGGCGCGAGTATCCCCCGTCCAGCAGGAGCATCGGCCCGTTACGGCGGGTGAATCGGACCACCCCACGGCCCCGGGCAGGACGGCTCGAAGTGGTCGAGCGCGAGCCTGCCGGAGCACGGGTGTCAGATGGTGGAATGGGCCGGGTCCGGACCACGACCGTGCGGCCTCGGCCGCACCACCCGAAGGGACTGCCCCCATGGCCGATCGCTCCTACCGCTTGATGGAAATCGTCGGGACCTCCACCGAGGGCGTCGACGACGCCATCCGCAACGGCATCGCGACCGTCGCCGCCGAGGTGAGCAACCTCAACTGGTTCCAGGTCGTCGAGATCCGCGGCCACATCGACGCCCAGCAGGTGGCCCACACCCAGGTCACCCTGAAGGTCGGCTACCGCAGCGCGTAGCCACCCGTACGCCGGCGCGGGTTGCCCGGTGCATCCGCAGGCGTCTCGCCAGCCGCGGTCCCGGGCCCCTGCCGTAGTCATCCAAGGAGCCCCCATGTCGGCCCGCGAGGACGTCACGCGTGGCGCCCGCGAACTCCCCTTCCACGAGGCCCTCCGAGCGGCGATCGACGCCCGCGGTCTGCCCCTCGAACGCGTCAGCGCCCACCTGCGCGGGCACGGCCACACGGTCAGCATCGGCACGCTCAGCTACTGGCAGAGCGGCCGCAGCGTGCCCTCGCGCGCCACGTCCCTGCGGGCGCTCGGCGCCCTGGAGACCATCTTGCGGGTCGAACGGGGACACCTGGCCCAGCGCGTGCCGGTGGTGCGCAGCCGGCGCCGGGTGAGCCGGCCGGCGCGGATGGCTGACGGCGAGACCCGCGCGGCAGTGATCGAAGAACTCACGGCCGAGCTCGGCGCCACCTTCGACGACGGGCTGCGCCTCGTCTCGGCCCACGCGCGCAGCTTCGTCGCCTCGGACTTGTCCATTCGATACGTCCAAGTCCGCGAGGTCTTTTGGGCCACCCGACCGCAGGTCGCCCGGTATCTGGTGGCCGCCTGGCATCCGGTCGCCGATCAGGAGGTCGTCATCACCCCGGTGCACGGCTGCGCCCTGAACCGCTGCGTGGGACGCCTGGCGGAGTCGGTTTGCGTCGCCGAGCTGGCCATCCCGCCACTCGCGCAGGGCGGCACGCACGCCCTCGACTACGAGATCGCCTTTCTCAGCGACCGGCCCGGCGCGTCGACGGATGCCGCCGTGGCCTTCACCACGGCGCCGATCAGCGAGCTGTGTCTGGAGGTCAACTTCGCCCCCGGACGACTCCCGGACATCGTCCGACTCGTCGAGGGCGCCTCGGCCGAAGCCGCGCAGAGCACCACGGTGCCGAAAATTCAGCAGGTCATGACCGTGACCCGCCTGCACTTCGGGCCCGGCAAGGTCGGACTGGAATGGGATGTTCCCCTGCCGTGAGACACGGACCCATCCCCGGCGGTCACATCAGGGCTCGAGCGGTCCGCGCTCCGGAAGGGGCCCCAGTGACGTCGTACTCCACTCGAACCCGAGCGTTCCCGGCCCCACGTTCTGGCGCGCCACGGTGACGGTGCGGGACGTCATCGGCGCTGTGGTGCGTACGACGTCGTCCCCCAGCCCGTCCAGGCGGGTCATCTCGGGCGGTGCGGCGTCGGCCTCGAAGGTCACCTGGAGATAGATCTCGCGAATCGGCGAGACCAACCCGATGAAGGAGTCCGACCGCTCCACGCCCTGCACGGGCAGCCCCTGAAAGCCCATCTCGTATTCGATGACGCCGATCTCGCCGCGGCGCAGGGGGGGGCAGCGCCATGTCCGCGATTCCCCAGGAGTCCGCCGCATCGGCGATGTGGCCGTGCATGCGGCACCCGCTCACCGGCGTAAACACCACGTCGATCCCGCTGACGGGGTGCCCGGCGGCGAGCAGGTAGCTGTCCACCCGGTCGTCGGTGGCGACGAGCACTTCCCGGCACAAGACGCTGGGTACCTGGCCGGACTGGTCCACGTAGGCGCAGGTGTGATTGGCGACGAGGTCGACGCCGGCGTCGAGGGAGCGGCCCATCGAGGCCAAGACCTCGTCGATGCGAGAGCGCTGCCGCAGGATGTCGGTGAGCGCCGGCTTGGGGGCGGAGGCAGTGTCTTGTCCGGGCGGAAGAGGGGCGAGCCTGGCCAGCGCGCCGCGGGGAATGCCCAAAACGGTCTCCAGGGCGCCCAGCGCCCGAAGCGAGGTGGCCCGCGAGGGCAGGCTGCGTCCGCTCTGCCAGTAGCTCAGCGTGGCGATGCTGACGGTGTGACCGCGCGCGCGCAGGTGCGCCGCGATGCGTTCCAGCGACAGCCCGCGGGTGATCACGGCGGCACGCAGCACCTCGTGGAACTGCTCGACACCGTCTGACACCACCCACCCCCTGGTCGGACCACGGACTGTTGGACCCTAGCCCCCCATCGTCCCCGCCCTCACGACCGTGAAGGGGTCTTAGCATCCGACCGTGGCGCCACAGGCTCGGCCCCGTCGCAGGACGACGGGGCCGAGGCAGCCGGCCCGGATCCGGGGCCGTGATGTGGCGGTTAGGCCTGGGCCTCCAAGGCGGTGATCGCCTCGTGCATCTCCAAGGCCCGCTTCGCGCTCTCCACGTGCAGGTTCTCGATCATCTTGTTCTTGTAGGTGACCACCCCACGACCCTTGCCCTCCTCCCAAGCCGCCAGGATGCCGCGGGCGTCCTCGACAGCCTGCTCGCTGGGCGCGAAGGCCGCGTTGGCCGGGGCGATCTGGCCGGGATGAATCAGGGTCTTGCCGTCGAAGCCCCACTCGCGGCCCTGCTGACACTCCGCCTCGAAGCCGGCCTCGTTCTTCACGTCGTTGTAGACCCCGTCGAGGATGGCCTTGCCGGCCGCCCGGGCGGCGAGCAAACACAGCTGCAGGCCCGTCTGCACGGGCGCTCGGCCCGGCACGTGCTCGGCGTACAGCTCCTTGACCAGGTCGTTCGTTCCCATCACGAGCACGGACAGGCGGGGGCTGGCCGAGGCGATCTCGTAGGCCTGCAGCATCGCGATCGGTGTCTCCACCATCGCCCAGAGCGTGGTGCTCGCCGGCGCGCCGTACCGCTCCATCGAGGCCACCAGGTCGAGCACCGCCTGCGCCGAGGACACCTTGGGCACCGCGATCGCGTCAGGACCTGCCGCGCACGCTGCTTTCATGTCTTCCTCGTGCCACTCGGTGTCCATCCCGTTGACGCGGATGACGAGCTCGCGGTGGCCGTATTCGCCGGAAGCGACCGCCGCGCAGGCGTTGCCGCGGGCCGCCGGCTTGGCGTCGGGCGCGACCGCGTCCTCCAGGTCGAACAGGATGCCGTCGCACGGCAGGGCCTTGGCCTTCTCCAGCGCGCGCTCGTTGGAACTCGGCATGTAGAGCACCGAGCGGCGCGGCCGGAAGCTGGTCTGGGTCATGTCAGGCTCCCTTCACCTTGGCCTGGGCCGTTGCCTTGGCCTGCGCGTAGGCCTCCTTGAGGTCCGGGTCGATCGCAGCGAGCTGCTCGGCGAGGTTGACCACGACGAGGCACTGCTTGCAGGAGGCATCGTCCTCCATCTTCCCGTCGACCATCACCGCGCCGGTGCCGTCGCCCATCGCCTCGACGACCTCGTAGGCGTGGATCAGCTCCTTGGGGTCCGGGCTGAACACCTTCTTGGCGATCTCGATCTGCTTGGGGTGCAGCGTCCAGGTGCCGACGCAGCCGAGCAGGAAGGCGTTGCGGAACTGGTCCTCGCAGGCCACCACGTCGGAGATGTCCCCGAACGGGCCGTAGTAGGCGTAGATGCCGTGCATCGCGCAGGCGTCGACCATCCGGGCGATCGTGTAGTGCCACAGATCCTGCTGGAAGATCGTGCGCTCGCCGTGGAAGTCGTAGGCGCCGTCGGCGCCCTTGGCCGCGTCCGCCCGCACCAGATAGCCCGGGTGCCCGCCGCCCACGCGCGTCGTCTTCATCCGCCGATCGGCCGCGAGGTCGGCGGGGCCGAGGGAGATGCCCTGCATGCGCGGCGAGGCGCCGCAGATCTCCTCGACGTTCACCATGCCGCGGGCGGTCTCCAGAATCGCGTGGACGAGGATCGGCCGGGTCAGCTTGGCCTTCGCCTCCAGCTGCGCCAGGATCCGATCCACGTAGTGGATGTCCTCGGCGCCCTGCACCTTGGGGATCATCACCACGTCGAGCTTGTCGCCGATCTCGGTGACCAGCGTGGTGACGTCGTCGAGGAACCATGGGCTGTCCAGGGCGTTGAGCCGCGTCCACAGCTGGGTCATCCCGAAGTCGGTGTTCTTGCCGATGGTGACCAGGCCGGCCCGGGCCTTCTCCTTGTTCTCGGCCTTGACGGCGTCCTCGAGGTTGCCGAGCAGGACGTCGACGGTGCCGACCATGGCGGGGATCTTGGCCGCCATCTTCTCGTTGCTGGGGTCGAAGAAGTGAATGGCCCGGCTGGGCCGGGCGGGGATCTCCCGCAAGGGTGCAGGGGCGCCCACCGCGAGGGGGGCGAAGAAGTCCTTGGCGCTGCGCACGGCGACATCCTCCTGATCGACGGTCCGGCGATGGCGGGCACGCCAGCCTCACCAGACGGGCCGGCTGGGTCGACAGTGACGCTAGCAGCGGCGATCCCCACAGACGGCTCGGGCGGCTGTGACGGCCTTCACGTCGTCGCGCCGGGCTCTCCCCGAGCCCCGGGGTGGCCAGGAGAAGGCCCGAAACGACGGGTAGCCTGCTGGAGTGACCCGTGTGTTCGTCAGCCGCCTGGCCAGCCTGAGCGTGTTCGACCCGCTCGGTGACCAGGTAGGGCGGGTGCGCGATGTCGTCGTGACGGTCAGCGCCGTGCGGCGCCGTCCGCGCGTCATCGGGCTGGCGGTGGAGGTGCCGGGGCGCCGCCGGGTGTTCGTGCCGATGACGAGGGTGACCAGCGTGGACGGCGGCCAGGTCGTCACCACCGGGCTCGTCAACATGCGTCGGTTCGAGCAGCGCCCGAATGAAACGCTGGTCCTGGCCGAGATGTTCGACCGCGCCGTGACCGTGCGCGATCCCGACGGGGAGTTCCGGGCCGTGGTCGAGGACATCGCCATCGAGAAGGAGGGCGCCCGGGACTGGTCCGTCGTCAAGGCCTTCGTCCGCAAGGACGTCGGGGAACCTCGCGGGTTCGACCTGCGGCGCGGGCTGGGCCTGCGCCGCCGCCGGGGGGAAACGCTCACGGTGCCGATCGAGGACCTCACCGGGCTGCTCACCCTCGACAGCGATCAGGGCGCCGACCTCCTGCTCGGCAACTATGACGAACTCAAGGCCGTGGATCTGGCCGAGCTGATCCACGATCTGCAGCCGCAGCGCCGCATTCAGGTCGCCGCCGCGCTCGACGACGAGAAGCTCGCCGACGTCCTGGAGGAGTTGCCCGAGGACGACCAGGTCGAGATCCTCGCGACCTTGGAGTCGGACCGGGCCGCCGACGTGCTGGAGGCCATGCAGCCCGACGACGCCGCCGACCTGCTCCTTGAGCTGACCCCGGAAGCCCAGGAGCGCTACCTGCAGCTGATGGAGCCCGACGAGGCCGCCGACCTGCGGCGCCTGTTGGAGTACGACGAGGACACCGCCGGCGGTCTGATGACCACCGAACCGGTGATTCTGCCCCCCGAGGCGACGATCGCCGAGGCGCTGGCGGTCGTTCGTCGTGCGGAGATCTCGCCCGCCATCGCGGCGACCGTCTTCGTCTGCCGGTCCCCGTTGGAGACTCCCACCGGCCGCTATCTCGGCATGGTGCACATCCAGCGACTGCTGCGGGAACCACCGCACGCGGCCGTCGGCTCGATCCTTGACAAGAGCGTCGAACCCGTCCGCCCGGAGGCGTCCATCGGCAAGATCACCCGCGAGATGGCGACGTACAACAACGTCTCCGTCCCGGTGGTCGACGACGAGGGCCACCTGCTCGGCGCCGTGAGCGTGGATGACCTGCTCGATCACTTGCTGCCCGACGACTGGCGCGAGGACCGGCACGAGGTCACCGATGCCTGAGCGTCGGGCCGTGACCCCCGGGGTCCGGGGCAGCCAGGGCGCGTGGCCCGCGAGCGGGACCGGTCGGCATGGCTGACCCGCGCCGCGACCAGTTCCGTCTCGACCAGCCGCGCGAGGCCCATCGTCGGCGCCGACTGCCGCGGCTGGACCCGGAGGACTTCGGCGTCCTCGCCGAGAAGTTCGCGCGGGGCATGGGGACGGCGCAGTTCCTGATCTACATGACGATCTTCGTCACGCTGTGGTTGGCGTGGAACACGCTGATGCCCCCGGATGTGCAGTTCGACCCGCGCGAGCTCAACTACACGCTGCTGACGCTGATCCTGTCGCTCCAGGCCTCGTACGCGGCGCCGCTCATCCTGCTGGCCCAGAACCGGCAGGACGACCGCGACCGCGTCGGCCTGGAGCAGGACCGCGCCCGCGACGAACGCAACCTGGCCGACACCGAATACCTCACCCGGGAGGTCGCCTCGCTGCGCATCGCGATGCGCGACATGGCGACCCGCGACTTTCTGCGTTCCGAGCTGCGCGATCTCGTCGATGAACTGGCGCAGGCCGGGCACCAGCACTGTCCGCACTGCGGCCGGGCCGCGGACGAGGCCCGACGCTCGCCGGCCAAGAAGGCCAAGCAGGCCAAGCAGGCCAAGCGCGAGGAGGCCACGACGACCCCGCCCCGCCCCACCGAGCCCGATCCCATCGTCCAGGAGGCGCGGGCGCGCCTGTCCGGCGAACGCCGCGACGGCTCGTCGGACCCCGCGAACTAGCCGTGTCATGGCTGGTCGCGAGGACCGTCCGGGCCGCGCGAACCGCCGGCAGGGCGACCGTTAGAGTGAGCCGCATGGCTGCCCCGACGCGTGATGCACTGCTCGCCGCCCTCGCAGGAGTCGAGGACCCCGAGATCCACCGGCCCATCACGGACCTGGGCATGGTCCAGGAGGTGACGGCCGACGAAGCGGGCCGGGTCTCCACCCACATCCTGCTCACCGTGGCGGGCTGTCCGCTGCGGGAGAAGATCACCACCGATGTGACCGCGGCCCTCATGGGCGTCGAGGGGGTCACCGCCGTCGACGTACAGCTCGGGGTCATGACGGATGAGCAGCGGGCGCGCCTGAAGGAGACGATCCGCGGCGGGGTCGCCGAGCGGGAGATCCCCTTCGCCAAGCCGGACTCGTTGACCCGGGTCTATGCGATCGCCTCCGGCAAGGGCGGCGTCGGCAAGTCCTCGATCACGGCGAATCTCGCCGCCGCGCTGGCCGAGGAGGGCCTGAAGGTGGGCGTGGTCGACGCCGACGTCTACGGCTTCTCGATCCCGCGGATGCTGGGCGTCGAGCGCGAGCCCACTCAGGTGGACGACCTGATCATGCCGCCGGAGGCGCACGGGGTGAAGGTCATCTCGGTGGGCATGTTCGTGCCCGGCAACACCCCGGTGGTGTGGCGCGGGCCGATGCTGCACCGGGCACTGCAGCAGTTCCTCTCCGACGTCTACTTCGGCGACCTCGACGTGCTGTTGCTCGACCTTCCCCCGGGCACCGGGGACGTGGCCATCTCGGTGGCCCAGCTCATTCCCGGATCGGAGATCATCGTGGTCACCACGCCGCAGCAGGCCGCCGCCGAGGTGGCCGAGCGGGCGGGCTCGATCTCGGTGCAGACCCACCAGCGTCTTGTCGGCGTGATCGAGAACATGTCCTGGCTGGAGCTGCCGGACGGCTCCCGGCAGGAGATCTTCGGCAGCGGCGGCGGCCAGGCCGTGGCCGACTCGCTGACCCGGATCATCGGCGCCTCGGTCCCGCTGCTCGGCCAGATCCCGTTGGACACCTCCTTGCGGGAAGGCAGCGACCAGGGCCGGCCGGTCTCGGTGCACGCCCCCGACTCCCCCGCCGGTGTGGCGCTGCGCGGTATCGCCCGTCAGCTGGCCTCTCGGTCGCGGGGGCTGGCGGGCAAGCGGCTCGGGCTGAGCTTCACCTGACCTCCCCGGCCGGGTCGCCCCGCACGACGTACCGCGCCGATCCCGTGCGCCGTGGGGGCACGATCCCGTACGACGCCCGTCAGGTGGCGTCGTCGTCGTACGGCGTGGGCCGAGCGGGGTCGTAGACCGCGGGCGCCGGGGGCATCCCGGACGAGCCGGCGGCCCGGGCGACGCCGGCCTCCTGATCCTCGAAGAGGGCCTCGCGAACGATGCGGCGCGGGTCGTATTGGCGCGGGTCGTAGGCCTTCCAGTCGACGTCGTCGAACTCGGGACCCATCTGTTCGCGCAGCTGGTCCTTGGCGCCTTCGGCGAGACTGCGCAGGTCGCGGATCCACGCCCGAAGCTTGGCGACATAGCCGGGCAGGCGCTCGGGGCCGATCAGCAGCATGGCGATCACGGCGATGATCACGAGCTCCCAACCGTTGATGTCGAACACGCCCGACCCCTTCCTCGACCTGCGGCCCATCCTGCCAAACGCGGTGGTCCTCGGGCGGCCGCGCGGCACGCACCGGCGGATCGCGCGGGCTGCCACTGCGCGGGTCAGGACTCCAGGTGTCTGCGGCGCAGGCTGCGATAGACGCCGATGACGACCTGCTTCTCCTCGGCGGTGAGCAGCGGGTCGGCCAGGATCGCGGCCTCGACGCCGGTCGACTCGCGCTCGCTGTCCTGCCCGGGGCGAAGCCAGCCGGACTGACTGAGCAGATATTCGGTGGAGATGTTGAGCGCCTCGGCGATCGAGGAGACCACCTTGAACGAGGGCTGGTGAAGGCCCCGCTCGACCTGACTGAGATAGGCGTTGGAGACATTGCTCAACGACGCCAGCTGACGCAGCGACAGGTCCGCGAGCTGGCGCTGGGCGCGGATGAACGAGCCGAGGGCGCCGGCGGGTGGCTGCTTCCCGGCGTCACCATCCCGGGAAGAGTCTCGCCGCTGCTCATCGGATCGTCTGGCCATGGCGGAGATTCCCCTACTCTTACTCAACAGTAGACGCACCTGGCGCACTTATAACCATCCTAGGGCCGAGGCCGATTCGGCCTGGTCACGTTCAGCACACTCGCCGACCGGCGCTCGGGGCCCCACGACCTGGAGGATCTCGGGCGCCCTGGCGGAGACCTCGGGCTCATGGCAGGATCCAAGGCCCGTAAGGAAATCCGGCCGAACCCGCGGCGTGGCTCGCCGCTCGTAGCGACTAGGTGGTGCCTTCACGAGTTCGACACCTGCCCAACCCCGCGACCCAACCCTCCGAGAGCCACAGACACACCCCCGGCCCTGTAGTGCCGTCGTCAAAGGAGACACGACATGACCACCACGCCCAATCAGTCGGCCACCAGCACCCCGACCAACCCCAAAGAGATGCAGTCCTACCTCCAGGGCAACAAGCTCAACGGCCGCGTCGCCTTCGTCACCGGTGGGACCCGCGGAATCGGTGCCGCGATCAGTGAGAGCCTGGCTTCCCAGCACGCCCACGTGGCCATGGGCTTCTCGGGCAACACCGAGAAGGCAGAGCAGCACTTGGCCCTGCTCAAGGACCACTTCCCCGAGCAGAGCTTCTCGCTGCACCAGGGCAACGTCGGCGACCCCGAATCCTGCCGCCGGACGATCCAGGAAGTCATCGAGCAGCACGGTCGGCTCGACATCCTGGTGAACAACGCCGGAATCACCAAGGACAAGGTCATCACCAAGATGTCCGACCAGGACTGGTATGACGTGATCAACGTGAACCTCTCCGGGACCTTCTTCCTGGCCCAAGAGGCCCTCAAGCACATGATCGAGCGCGGCACCGGCCGCATCGTCAACGTCAGCTCGCTGATCGGTGAGCACGGCAACATCGGCCAGGCCAACTACGCCGCGTCGAAGTCGGGCGAGTTCGGCCTGACCAAGACCCTGGCCAAGGAGGCCTGCTTCCACCTCGAGCGGGCCGGCAAGCTCGAGGGCAACACCATCGGAATCACCGTCAACACCGTGACCCCCGGATACGTCATGACCGAGATGGTCGCGACGATTCCGCAGAAGGTCCTGGACAAGATCGCCGGCGGCATCCCGGTGCGCCGGATCGGCTCGCCCGCGGAGATCGCGCGGGTCGTGCACTTCCTGTGCTCGGATGACTCGGGCTACATCACCGGTCAGATCTGGGGCGTCAACGGCGGCCAGGACATGTGAGACACCGGGGGCCGCGGCAGCGGTTCAGGGGCTGACGCCCGCCGGCTCGACGCGGAAGCGCCCCACCCCTCGGTGGGGCGCTTCCTCCCGTTGTCAAGCACCCTCGTGACGACCGGCGGTCGGCAGCGGCGACTCAGGCGGGGCGCAGTCCGGGGATGCGCGTCGCGCGGGACCGCTTCGTCGTCGGCGCCCGATGCGCGAGCGCCGACCGCAACTGGGCCCGCCCCCGGTGGATCCGGGACCGCACCGTGCCGAGCTTGATGCCCAGCGTGGCGGCGACTTCTTCGTAGGACAGGCCCTCGATGTCGCACAGCACCACCGCGGCGCGGAACTCGGGAGCCAGCGCATCCAACGCCCGCTGTACGTCGTCGTCGAAGGTGCGCTCGTCATAGGACTGCTCGGGCCCGATTTCCCTGCTGGGCAGCCGCGCCGCGGCGTCCTCCGCGAGGGCATCGAAGCGGATCCGCTGGCGCCGACGCATCCGGTCCAGGAAGAGGTTGGTCGTGATCCGGTGCAGCCAGCCTTCGAAGGTGCCGGGCTGGTAGCTGTCCAGCGAGCGGAACACCCGGATGAAGACGTCGTGGGTGAGGTCCTCGGCGTCGTGCGGATTGCCGGTGAGCCGATAGGCCAGCCGATAGACCCGAGCCGAATGCTGGCGCACCACGTCTTCCCACGACGGCGCCACCCATGTGGTGTCGACGGCGGCCTGTTGGGTTGCGGTCACTGCGGTCCTCGGTGTCGTGCGGTCGTGGTCCCACGCGGCCGGCTGGACCTGCGCGGTGAGGCTGACTTTATCCTCGCCCAGCTGCCTGGGAACCGGCTGACAGCTCTCTGACGTTGTTCTTGGGCTCCGCACTGTTTCATCAGGCTGATGGCGCCGGCTCCCGAGCGCAACCGGGAGAACGCCGGGGCACGCCGGGGCCCGCCGGGGCACGCCGGGGCACGCCGGGGCACGCCGGGTCGCCGGGGAATCCGCGAGCGACGCACACCCCCACTAGGCTTCGCCTATGAGCGGGCAGAAGGTGGCCTCCTGGGCCTACGCGGAGGACTTCGTCGGTGAGACCGTCGCCCTGGATGCGGCGCGGGCCCGCGGAGAACAGCTCGGCGCGACACCCGTCCTGGCGGGAACCGGTGCGGCGCTGCGGATGTTGGCCGCCGCCTGTCACGCCAAGACGATCGTGGAGATCGGCTCCGGCGCTGGGGTCTCGGGTCTGTGGATCCTGGAGGGCATGCCGGCGGACGGCGTACTGACCACGATCGAGATCCAGCCCGAGCACGGACGAGCCGCGAAGCAGGCGTTCGCCCAGGCGGGCGTCCCCGCCAACCGGACCCGGATCATCACCGGCGACGCCCGCGACGTGCTCCCCCGGCTCACCGATGGCGCGTACGACATGGTGCACGTGGACGGTGACAAGAAGGACTACCCCGGCTATGTCGAGCAGGCGATCCGGATCCTGCGGCGCGGCGGGGTCCTGGCGATCGACAACATGCTCTGGCACGACAAGGTCGCCGATCCCGCGGCCCGTGACGAGGTCACCGGGATCATTCGGGACCTGGGCAAACGGCTGCGCGACGACGAGCGGGTGATCCCCACGCTGCTGCCGGTCGGGGACGGCCTGTTCGTGGCGATCAAGCGCTGAGCGCGCCGGGCCGCGAAGGCGCCCGGCACACGTGGAGGGGGCGCGACCTCAGCGGTCGCGCCCCCTCCACGAGAGGGATGCACAGGTCAGAGCGGCACGCTCTCGCAACTCTGGATCGCACGACCCAAGTCGGCAGCCTCGTCGGGGGTCATCTCGACCACCAGGCGACCGCCACCCTCGATCGGCATGCGGACGATGATTGCACGCCCCTCCTTGGTGACCTCCAGCGGCCCGTCGCCGGTACGCGGCTTCATCGCGGCCATGTAGTGCCCCTTTCTCAGGCGTTACCACTGCGCTCTATGTGCCGTCTGGCCCTGTCGGACCACGTACGCTGCGAACAGCGGTACGACCGCCGTCTTCGACGCCGATGACGCACACCTGTCACCCCATTATCTCTGCTCGCTGGTGGCATGCGAAATCGGGGGCGGTTCGGGCTCGTCCGCCGTCCGGTCCCGAACTTGCCGGTGTCGTGCGGTCTTTGCCGGCTGAACAGGAGGAGCACAGATGTCCACGAGCAGCCCGGTCGAGGTCAGCCGCGCGGGAGGCGTCGCCACCGTCCGCCTGTCCCGCCCGGAGGCGATGAACTCCCTCGATGTGGCCACCAAGAACGCGCTGCGGGACGCGTTGACCGAGGTGGCGCAGGACGAGAGCGTCCGGTGTGTGGTGCTGACCGGATCGGGTCGGGCCTTCTGCGTGGGTCAGGACCTCAAGGAGCACGTCGCGGGCTTGCGGGCGGGCAACGCCGATCTGGCGCAGACGGTCTTCGAGCACTACAACCCCATCGCCGAGCTGCTCGCGACCATGGACAAGCCGGTGATCGCGGCCGTGAACGGGGTGGCCGCCGGGGCGGGCGCCGCATTCGCGATGGCCTGCGATGCTCGGGTCTTCAGCGAGGCGGCGGCCATGAATCTGGCCTTCTCCGGCATCGCCTTGTCGTGCGATTCCGGGACGTCGTACTGGTTGCCGCGCCTCGTGGGTCCCGCCAAGGCCAAGGAGCTGCTCTTCTTCCCGCGCACGCTCAAGGCCGCCGAGTGCCTGGAGCTGGGGTTGGCGACGCACGTCGTCGGGGACGCCGAATTCGACGGGGTGGTGGCGCAGCTCGCCGGTGCGCTGGCGGTGGGCCCGACGAAGTCGTACGGCGCGATGCGGCGCAGCGTGGCGTACGCCGTGGGCCGCGATCTGTCCGAGGCGTTGGCGTTCGAGGCCGAGCAGATGCAGCGGACCGGTTCCTCGGCGGATCACGCCGCCGCGGTGGAGGCGTTCTTGGCGAAGGAGAAGCCGGAGTTCACCGGGCGCTGACGAAGCGCGCCAGCGCGAGGAAGCGCGCCATCAGATACCGAGCGCCGACCACGACACCGCGGGTCACGGGGGGAAGTCGCTCGGCGGCACGAATCGCCACAGCTCGTAGAGCCACCACCATTGGGTGGCCACCCCGAGGAGCACCCAACCGGCGGTCAGGGCCCACGTTCTGGCCGCCGGGGCCCTTCTTCGCCAGGCGCCGTCCACGGCGATGACGGCCCACGGGAAGCACGGCAGCAGGTAGCGGATGGCGCTGGTGCCGGGGTCCAGGACCACGGCCAGGTAGAACGGGTAGGCGAGGATCCAGGCCCGCAGCACCGGACCCAGCCGGGCGGACCACGGCCCGAGCGCCAGGGCGAGCAGGAGCGCGACGACGGCGACCAGGGCGGCGATCGCTGCGGTGCGGCCGGCGGCATGGAAGAACCACTCGGAGATCCCCACCCAGGGTCGCAGCGGGACGATGTTCTGCCCGTACCGCCAGGTGGCCATCGTGTCCGTGTACGCCGTACGGACGCCGGTCCCGAGCCAGGCGATGGTGGGCCAGATCAGCCCGGCGAGCCCGCACCCGGCGAGCGCCGCGAGCATGCCGGCCCATTCGCGGCCCGAGATCGGTTGTTCGTCGCGGCGGCGCCAACGCACGACCACCGCGACGAGAGCCACGATGCCGAGCGGCACGGCGATCGGGCGGGCCAGGCCGGTCAGGAAGGCGCAGGCGGCGGCGGCCCACCAGCGCCGCGCGTCGAGGTACTTCAGGACCAACGCCAGCAGCAGGATGGCCAGGCTCTCGGTGTAGGCCACCTGCAGCACCGGGGCGCTGGCGCAGGTGGCCCACACGATGACCGCAGCGAGCGCGACTCGTTGTCCGACCCGGGGCCGCAGTAGCGTCGCGATGACGGCGGCGGCGGCGGCGCCGAACCCGAGGGCCAGGGTGGACCCGGCGACGGCGAAGGACGCGCCCGTGAGTTCCATGCCGACCCGGGCCAGGACCGGGAACAACGGATAGAAGGCCCAGGGGTTCTGCTGCAGGTCGCCGGTGTCGGGGTCTCGGGGCAGCTGGTGGGGATAGCCGTTCTCGGCGATCTCGCGATACCAGCCGGCATCCCACAGCCCCACGATCGTGCCGTAGCTGACCTGCGGCCCGGTCCAAGCGACGGGCACCTGGTAGCGCGTGAGGATCACCAGCAGGACACCGCTGACCAGCCGGGTCACGGCGTACGCGAGCAGGACGGCGAGCACGAACCGATCCGCGGTGCCGGGCAGCGGCCTGCGCCACTTCCGCCGTGCCGTATGGGTGACCTCCGCGGAGGTCACGAGTCCGGGCCGGGGGTCTGCATGCTGGACGTGTCGTCGAGGTCCGCCGGGGGGTCGTCGGGCCGTGCCGTCAGGGCGGCGATCCGCTCGTCCCGGCGGGCGAGCTCCTGCCCCAGCCGGTCCAGGACGGCGTCGACCTGGTCCATCCGGTAGCCGCGCAGCGCCCGGTCGAACCGCACGCCGGTCACCTCGGCTCGGGTGACCTCCTGCGGGCCCAGGACGTCGTGGCCCGTGGTGTGCACCGGGTCCGGCATCGCGACTGTCATCCCGGAGCCGAGCCGGCCGACCGCGAGTGCGGCGACGGCCCCGGCCACGAGCACCACCAGGACGGAGAGGACGACGATCACGCCTCGATGGTGCCACGAATGCGCCGGTACCTCCGCACCCCCCGCAGCGGCGGGGTCGGCCGCGACCTACTCCGGACGGCGGCCGGGCTGCGTGCCGTGGGACTCACCGATCAGGCGCACGGCGTCGGCGACATCGTCGGTGACGTGCAGCAGGTCGACATCGCGGGCGCTGATCGTGCCCATCGGTACGGCGACGTCGCGCAGCCAGCCGACCAGGCCACCCCAGTAGTGGGAGCCGAGCAGCACGATCGGGAACGAGGTGACCTTGTGCGTCTGCACCAGCGTGACGGCCTCGAACAGCTCGTCCAGGGTGCCCATCCCGCCGGGGAGGACGACGAATCCCTCGGCGTACTTGACGAACATCGTCTTGCGGGCGAAGAAGTAGCGGAAGTGGACCCCGAGGTTCACCCAGCGGTTCAGGCCCTGCTCGAACGGCAACTCGATGCCCAGACCCACGGAGGTGCCCCCGGACTCGGCCGCGCCGCAGTTCACGGCCTCCATCGTGCCGGGGCCGCCGCCGGTGATCACGGCGTACCCCGCGGCGACCAGCGCGCGGCCCAGCCGCACCCCGGTCTCGTATTCGGGGGTATCCCGCGGCGTCCGGGCCGACCCGAACACGCTGACGGCGGGACCGAGCTCGGCGAGCGCCCCGAACCCCTCGACGAACTCCGCCTGGATCCGCAGCACCCGCCAGGGGTCGGTGTGCAGCCAGTCCGCGCGGTTGGGCGAGTCCAACAACCGCTGGTCGGTGGTCGAGTGCGGGATCTGGTGGTCGCGCAGGGTGACCGGGCCGCGATGGTACGACGCCCGGTGCGGAGGTTCCGCGACCACGTCGGCAACGGCGGGGCGGTCGGGGTCGATCGGGTGTCGGCTCACCGGGCCACGGTACCCGTGCCTCAAGCGAGTCCCTGGATAGCCCGCAGCGCCCGATCCAGGCTGGGCGATGCGCCGGTCCGGGCCTCCGGGCGATCCTGGTCCGCGGTCCCCACCGGACGGCGGGGCGTCAGGGCAGCCGGCGTACGCCCGGCACGGCCCGCAAGACCTCAGCCAGGTCATGCAGGAGCTGGACGTCGACGTGGCTGGCGCGCCGGGCCAGGGCGATGTCCCGGTGCGGGGCGGGGCCGGCGAGACGGCGGACCACGACGCCCGGGTGCTTCGGCACGGGCGGACTGACGGACAGTTCCGGCAGAAGGGTGAGTCCGGCCCCGGTCGCCACCATGTGCCGCAGCGTCTCCAGGCTGGTGGCCCGGAACCCGTCGCGCTCGTGACCGCCGCCCATCGTGCAGACGGCCAGGGCTTGATCGCGCAGGCAGTGGCCGTCCTCGAGCAGCAGCAGCTCCGCCCCCGAGAGGACGTCGGGCGGCAGCGGCTCGTCGCGCTCCGCCAGCTCATGATCGACCGGCAGGGCGAGCAGGAAGTCCTCTCGGAAGAGCGGCTCCGCCGCCAGCGAGTCATCCAGCAACGGCAGCGCCAACAGCGCCGCGTCGAGGGTGCCGGCCCGCAGCCGCTCGACCAGTTCCGGGCTTTTCTCTTCGACGAGGAGCAGCTCCAGACGCGGGAACCGGGCCCGCACGCCTGCGACGACGTGCGGGAGAAGGTACGGCGCGAGGGTGGGGAACAGGCCGAGCCGCAGCGTCCCGGACTCCGGGTCGGCGACCGAGCGGGCGATCCGCCGGATCTGATCGGCGTCGTCGAGCAGATGCCGGGCTCGGGTGACGACCTCCTGCCCCGCCGCCGTCAGCAGTACCGAGCGGGAGCCGCGCTCGACGAGCATGACGCCGAGCTCGGCTTCCAGCTTCTTGACCTGGGTCGACAATGTCGGCTGGCTGACATAGCAGGCCGCTGCGGCGCGGCCGAAGTGCCGGTGGTCGGCCAGCGCGACGAGGTACTCCAGGTCCCGCAGATTCACGCCGGCTGGGGCACCGGCGCGCTGGTGCGGATCAGGTGGTCGAAGGCCGACAGGGCCGCGGTCGCGCCGGATCCCTCCGCGACGACGATCTGCTTGTAGGGCACCGTGGTCGCATCGCCGGCGCCGAAGATCCCCGGGATGTTGGTCGCGCCTCGGCCGTCGATGACGATCTCGCCTCGCGGGGACAGTTCGACGGCGCCCTTGAGCCATTCGGTGTTGGGCAGCAGGCCGATCTGAACGAAGATGCCCTGCAGATCCAGGGTCTTCACCTCGCCCGACGTACGGTCCTCGTAGCTCAGGCCGGTGACCGCGGTCCCGTCGCCGAGCACCTCCGTGGTCTTGGCGGACATGATGATGTCCACATTCGGCAGGCTCTTGAGCTTGGCCACCAGCACGTCGTCCGCGCGCAGGACATCGAGAAACTCGATGACCGTGACGTGACCGACGACGCCGGCCAGGTCGATCGCGGCCTCGATGCCGGAGTTGCCGCCGCCGATGACGGCGATCCGCTTGCCCTTGAACAGTGGGCCGTCGCAGTGCGGACAGAACGTCACGCCCTTGTTGCGGTACTCCTCCTCACCAGGCACACCCATGTGCCGCCACCGGGCCCCCGTGGCCAGGACCACCGTGCGGGCCTTGAGGGTGCCGGGACCGAACTCGACGGTGTGCAGGCCGCCGGGCTCGGTGGCGGGAACCAGCTTGGTGGCGACCGGCCCCTTGACGAGGTCGACCTCGTATTGCTTGACGTGCTCCTCGAGGTTGGCCGCGAAGGTCGGACCCTCGGTGTAGGGCACCGAGACGAAGTTCTCGATCGACATGGTGTCCAGCACCTGGCCCCCGAACCGCTCGGCCACCAGGCCGGTGCGGATTCCCTTGCGGGCGGTGTAGACCGCGGCCGACGCGCCGGCGGGCCCGCCGCCGACGATGAGCACCTCGAAGGGCTCCTTCTCGGTGAGCTTGGCCGCCACCCGCTCGCCGGCCCCGGTGTCCAGCTTGCCAACGATCTGGGCCATGTCCATCCGGCCCTGCCCGAACAGCTCCCCGTTCAGGTAGACCGTGGGCACCGCCAGGATGTTCTTGTTGGTGACCTCGTCCTGGAACAGCGAGCCTTCGACCGCGGTGTGCCGGATGCTCGGGTTGAGCACCGCCATCGCGTTGAGCGCCTGGACGACGGTGGGGCAGTTCTGGCATTCCAAGGACATGTACGTGGTGAACTCCAGCGGCCCCGGCAGAGCGGCGACCGCGGCCATCACGTCGGGGTCCTCCTTGATCGTGTGGCCACCCACGTGCAGCAGCGCCAGCACCAGGGAGGTGAACTCGTGGCCGAGGGGCAATCCGGCGAAGGTGACGTGGATGTCGCTGCCCGGGCGAGTGACGTCGAAGGCGGGATGCCGTGGTCCCGTGCCGTCGAAGCGGGCGGTGACCTTCTCGGACAGCTCGGCGATCTCGGTCAGCATGGCCCGCATATCCTCCGACTTGGGGCCCTCACCCAGGGTCGCGACGAGCTCGATCGGCTCGGTCACCATCTCCAGGTAGCTCTTCAGTTGGTCCAGCAGCTCCTTGTCGAGCATGTCTCTCCTCGTCGGTGTCAGGCGGGCCAGGTTCTCGGGCGGGCCGGGTGGTCGGACGGCGGGCGCGCATACGGCGGGCGCGCATACGGCGGGCGACCGCTCGTCGCAGCCCACTCCATACCGTGGTATGAGGAGTGGGGAGGTGAGCGGCCGCCCGCCGTACGCGGTGCTGTCGAGCTCGGCTCGAAGGATCAGCCGAGCATGATCAGCCGAGCTGGGTCAGGCGAGCCGGGTCAGATCTTGCCGACCAGGTCGATGGACGGCTTCAGGGACTCGCCGCCCTCCTGCCACTTGGCCGGGCAGACCTCGCCGGGGTGCGCGGCGACGTACTGGGCCGCCTTGACCTTGCGCATCAGCTCGCTGGCATCGCGACCGATGCCCTCGGCGGTGGACTCGATGTACTGAATGACGCCCTCGGGGTCCACCAGGAAGGTCGCCCGGTCGGCAAGGCCGGCGCCCGGGCGCATGTTCTGGAAGTTGTTGGTGATCTCGCCGTTGGCGTCGCCGAGCATGAAGTACTTGATCTTGCCGATGGTGGGGGTCGTGTCGGCCCAGGCCTTGTGCACGAAGTGCGTGTCCGTGGAGACGGAGTAGACCTCGACGCCCATCTTCTGCAGCTCGTCGTAGTGGTCGGCCAGGTCACCCAGCTCGGTGGGGCAGACGAACGTGAAATCGGCGGGGTAGAAGAAGAAGATCCCCCACTTGCCCTTCACGTCCTCGTCGGAGACCTCGACGAACTCGCCGTTCTTGTAGGCCGTCGTCTTGAACGGGAGAATCTGGGTGTTCATCAGCGACATGAGAGGTGCTGCTCCTTACGTCTCGGGGTGCGCTTTCGATAAACACTCTATATCGAAACTGCTGAATTGGCAATGCGCCGTCGATCGCTTCTGTGCATCCTCACCATAGGATCCGGCTATCGCGGACGACCGTTCGACCCGCTCCGGCCGGCCCGCTGCGGGCTGGCGCGGCGCAGTCAGGACAGCCAGCGCCGCAGCGCCGCCTCGGCGTCCCGAAGTTGACCGAGCGGGACCCGCTCGTCGTCCTTGTGCGCCAGCGCGGGGTCGCCGGGGCCGAAGTTCACCGCCGGTACGCCGAGGGCCGCGAACCGGGCCACATCGGTCCAGCCCTCCTTGGCCGACACCCGTACGCCGAGTGCGGTGACGAAGGCCTGGGCGGCCGGCAGGTCCAGGCCCGGGCGCGCGCCGTCCGCGAGGTCGACGACCTCGACCTCGTAGTCCGCGAAAATCTCCCCCACGTGCGCGACCGCCTCGACGCCGGAGCGGTCCGGCGCGAATCGGTAATTGACGAGCAATTCGGCGGCGTCGGGCACCACATTGTTTCCCGCCCCGCCGGCGATCCCCACCGCCGACAGGCCCTCGTGATAGACGAGGCCGTCGACGTCGACCGTGCGCGGACGGTACGCCGCGAGCGTGGCCAACGCCGGCGCCAGCTTGTGGATCGCGTTCTCCCCCAACCACGGCCGCCCCGAGTGAGCGGCCCGCCCACGCGTGCGCAGCCGCACCCGCAGGGTGCCCTTGCAACCGCCCTCCACCTGGGCGCAGGTCGGCTCCAGCAACACCGCGAAGTCCGCGGCCAACAAGTCGGGATGCGAGGCCACGATCCGGCCCAGCCCGTTGCGGGCCGACTCGACCTCCTCGCAGTCGTAGAAGACATAGGTCACGTCGCGGCTGGGGGCGGCCACGGTGGCGGCCAGCCTCAGCTGGACGGCCACCCCACCCTTCATGTCCACCGTGCCGCGGCCCCACAGCTCGGCACCGCCGTCCGGAGTGGGATCGATGCGGGTCGGCAGGTTCGGCGGGTCGGTCAGCGGGACCGTGTCCAGATGTCCGGCCAGCACCACGCGTTCGGGGCGGCCCAGTTCGGTGCGCGCGATCAGCACGTTGCCGATCCGGTGCAGCCGCAGATGCTGCAGGGGGGCCAGGGCCGTGGCCACGGCATCGGCCAGGGCGTCCTCCGCGCCGCTGACCGAGGCGATATCGCACAGGGCTGCGGTGAGGTCGACGATGTCGGCCGTCAGGTGCAGGGGCGCCGGCCCCGGGGGCGGTGCAAGACCAGGCATGGGCCCACCGTACCCGCTCCGACCTGGACACTCGTCCTCTCAGCGGCCCCCGACAGCGCGGTTATCGTGGTCGGACTGGCGACGTCTGCCGCAAGGAGTGGTCATGACCGCAACCCCGATGCCCCGGTCCCTGCAGGACCTCGCCGAACCCGAACCGACCGCGGGCCGGACTGACCGCAGCCGCACGCCGACGCGCCGGGCGGTCCTGGGCGCCCTCGGCGGAATGGCGGTCGCGGCGGCCACCGTCGCGACGCCGACGACCGCGCAGGCGGCCGTGACCCGTCGGATCGCCGAGTCCTTCTGGCGGCCCGCGACCATGGGCGCCGGCACCGGGGCCGGGACGGCACTCGGGGCGGCCGGGGTGCGCATCGCCCAGCCGACGGGTCGGTTCGACTACCGCGACCCGCACCGCAACGCCGGGACGGTGACCTATGAGACGGCCACCTGGGACTCCCCCGTGGTCACTCCCGGATTCGCCTGGACCGAGCTGATCGCCTCATGGAACGCCGAGACCCCGCCCGGCACCTGGGTGCAGATCCTCGTCCGCGGCATCGACGCGCTCGGCACCGCCACGGCCTGGCTGGTCCTGGGCCGGTGGGCCGCGGCCGATGTGTCGGGCGGTGCCGCGATCACCCGCGCCAGCCTGGACGGACAGCGCACCGCTGGGGCCGCCGTGAGCACGGACACGCTGGTGACGGGCGCAGCTGCGGCGTACCGGTCCTGGCAGCTGCGCGTCGTCCTGCTGCGCGCGGCCGGCACGACCGCGACCCCCGTCGTTCGGCTGGCCGGCGCCGTCGCCACCGCCGTCCCCGCGACCGGGTCGACCGCCGAGGCCACCAGCCGCTTCGGCGGAACGGTGACCACCCTGGCGGTGCCGACCTACTCCCAGGAGGTGCACTCCGGGCACTACACCGCCTGGGGCGGCGGCGGTGAGGCCTGGTGCTCGGCCACGACGACCGCGATGATCCTCGACTACTGGGGCGCCGGGCCGACACCCGCAGAGAAGGCCTGGGTGTCGCCGGCCACGGACGCCCAGGTCGACGTCGCCGCACGGATGGTCTACGACGCGGAGTACGGCGGGACCGGCAACTGGCCGTTCAACACCGCGTACGCCGGGACCCGCGCGACGGCGGGCGTTCCGCTCGAGGGATTCGTCACGAGGCTGGCGGACCTCGCCGCCGCCGAGTCCTACCTGAGCGCGGGCGTGCCGCTCGGGGTGTCCCTCTCGTTCTCCGCGGATCAGCTCACCGGGGCCGGTTATGGCACCGGCGGCCATCTGATGGTGCTGGTGGGCTTCGACGGTGCCGGCAACCCGGTCGTCAACGACCCTGCCTCGCACCTGATCGCGGACAACGCGCGGGTCCGGATGACCTATCAGCGCGGCCAGTTCGAACGGGCCTGGGCGGAATCCGGACGCACCGCCTATGTCATCCGGCCCAGCACCACCATCGCCGCGCCGCCGACCCCGTCCGGGGCGAGGGTGCCGATCAGCCCCGGGAGCCGGTCGGTGCCGCGGCGCCGCGGGTGAGCAGGCGCGGCACCCAGTGCGTGCGCGCGGGCTGCCGGGTGCACTCCGCGGCGACATCGTGCCGGAAGACGTCGTCCTTGGCGTCGGCCAGGGCCAGCGAGACCATCTTCAACCGGGGCGACGTCGCGCCGTAGCCCCGGGAGCGCAGCCCGTCGTACCGGGACTGCAGGTGATCGACTCGAGCCGTGAGCACCTCGCGGCTGGCGGTCGGCGCGCCCGGGCCGACGGCCCCGTGGCCGGTGACCGCCTGCCGCACCTTGGCGGCCGCCACGAGCGAGGCGGCCGGGGCCAACACCCGGGCGAGACCGTGCGGAAGAAACGTCACCCGACCATAGTGCGATCGTCTTGGACGTTCGATCAAGCCCCCCTGCGGTGCCGACGAGCCGAGCGCGTCCCCGCTGCGGCCACCGGGCGGCCGCGGGGCGGCCACCGGGCGGCCACCGGGCGGCCACCGGGCGGCCACCGGGCGGCCACCGGGCGGCCACCGGGCGGACCGAAATTCGCAGGGCGGCACCGCCGTTAGGCTGAGCGCCATGAGCATGCAACGGACCGCCTGGGGTTGGGGACTGGCGACGATCAGGGAGGACGGCACGGTCCTCGACACGTGGTATCCGGCGCCCGCCCTCGGCGAACCGCCCACCGACAGCCCGCACGCCGCCCCCGCCGACCTGGCGGTCCTGGAGGGTGCGGATCCGCGGCGCGGCGTGCGCACGACGCTGGTGCTGGTGACGATCGACCTGGATGCCTCGCCGGCCGGAACCTCGGACGCCTACCTGCGGCTGCACGTGCTCAGCCACCGGCTCTGCGCCCCCAACACCGTCAACCTGGATGGGCTGTTCGGGGTGCTGCCCAATGTCGTGTGGACCTCCGCCGGCCCCTGCTCCCCCGACGATTTCGAGACCGTGCGTGGCCGGCTGCGGGCCGACGGGCCGGTGGCCATCTACGGCGTGGACAAGTTCCCGCGCATGGTGGACTACGTCATGCCCACCGGCGTCCGGATCGCCGACGCCGACCGGGTCCGACTCGGGGCGCACCTGGCCGAGGGCACCACGGTGATGCACGAGGGCTTCGTGAACTTCAACGCCGGCACGCTCGGCCATTCCATGGTGGAGGGCCGCATCAGCCAGGGCGTCGTCGTCGACGACGGCTCCGACATCGGCGGCGGGGCCTCGACGATGGGGACGTTGTCCGGGGGCGGCACGCAACGGGTCCGCATCGGGCGTCGCTGCCTGGTCGGCGCGGAGGCCGGCATCGGGATCGCGCTCGGGGACGACTGCGTCGTGGAGGCGGGGCTGTATGTGACCGCGGGCAGCAAGGTCACGCTCGCCGACGGTCGGATCGTCAAGGCCCGCGAGTTGTCGGGCCAGGACAACCTGCTCTTCCTGCGCAACTCCGTCACCGGCGCGGTCGAGGCGCGCGCCCGGGACGGCCACGGGATCACGCTCAACTCCGCACTGCATGCCAACGACTAATCGGCCCGGACGACGGCGCGGCGGGTCGTCGCGCCCCCGCGGGGTCATCGCCGCGCTCGGCGCGATCATCCTGGTGGTCGTGCTGGGGTTGGCGGTGCAGCGGCTGCTCGGCCCCGGCCTGGGTGGCCCGCCCCGGTGCACCTTCACCAACCCCGCCGGCACCAGCTTCGACCTCACGCCGGAGCAGGCTCGCAATGTCGCGACCATCGGCGCCTTGGCCGCGAAGCGCGATCTCCCGCCGCGCGCCGCCACCATCGGGGTCGCGACGGCGATGCAGGAGTCGAAGCTGCGCAATCTTGCCGGCGGCGACCGCGACTCGCTCGGGCTCTTCCAGCAGCGG
Organism: Actinomycetota bacterium; assembly: GCA_020161845.1. Lineage (GTDB taxonomy): Bacteria > Actinomycetota > Actinomycetes > Actinomycetales > Dermatophilaceae > Austwickia. The sequence continues at coordinate 35,288 of JAIUNK010000004.1, read as the reverse complement.
CCCAGCCAGGGGTGGGGGACGCCGGCGCAGATCCGCAACACCGTCTATGCCACCGGCAAGTTCTACGACGCCCTGGTCAAGGTCCCCGGGTGGCAAACGCTGCCCCTGACCGAGGCCGCGCAGAAGGTGCAGCTCAGCGCAGCACCCCTGGCCTATGCCCAGCACGAGACTGAGGCGAGCGTCTACGCGGCGGCGGTCACCGGCACGCACCCGGAGGGCGTCGGCTGCCGCCTGGCCGACGCAGCCACCGGCCCCACCCCCGAGCAGGTCCGAGCCCAGTTGGAGACCGAGACCGGGCTGACAGCGGAGGTCACCGGCGGCTCGCTGGTGCTACAGGCCGGCACCCGACGGGCGGCTGCCACCGCCGCCGGCTGGGCGGTCGCCTCCGCCGACGATCTCGGGATCGCCGAAGTGTCGTGGGGGTCGCGCAGCTGGCGCCGGGCCACCTCGGCCGATGCGACCGCCTGGTCCGCGGGCGCCCCGAACAACCCCGATACCGCGGTACGGATCACGCTGGTGCACCGCTGACCACGGCGGACCACAGAGGTCAGCCGGCGGTCCGGGCGGAGCGCAACCGCTCTGCGGCGGTCGCGATCCGCTCGTCCGTCGCGGTCAGGGCGACTCGCACATAGCGGGTCGAGCGCGGCCCGTAGAACGACCCCGGCGCCGCCAGGATCCCGCGGGCGGCCAGCCAGCCGACCGAATCCCCACAGTCCTCGTCCCGGGTCGCCCACAGGTAGAGGCCGGCCTCGGAGTTCTCGATGCGGAAGCCGGCGTCGGCCAGCGCGGGCACCAGGTGCGCACGGCGCACGGCGTACCGCTCCTTCTGCTCCGCCACGTGGGCGTCGTCACCGAGGGCGACCCGCATCGCCTCCTGCACCGGCCAGGGCATCATCATCCCGGCGTGCTTGCGGACCTCCAGGAGCTGCGCGATCAGCACCGGATCACCGGCTACGAAGGCCGCGCGGTAGCCGGCCAGATTGGACTGCTTGCTCAGCGAATAGCACGCCAGCAGGCCGCGATGGTCGCCGTCGCACACGCGCGGGTCGAGCAGGCTGGGGACCGACCCCGGGGCATCGGCTGAGCGGCCGGGATCGTCGGGGTTCTCGGTGCGCCAGTCCAGCTCGGCGTAGCACTCGTCGCTCGCCACGATGGCGCCGCGGGCGCGGGCCCAGTCGACGACCTTGCGCAGATGCGCCACGCCGAGCACGGTGCCGGTCGGATTGCCGGGGCTGTTCACCCACACCAAGCGCGGCGCGGTAGCCGCCCCGGCGGGGCCGAGTTCGGTGAGCCCGGTGAACGGTAGCGGGGTGGCTCGGGCCAGGCGGGTGCCGACGTCGTACGTGGGGTAGGCCACCGCCGGGAACGCTACGGCGTCACCGGGCCCCAGCCCCAGCAGCGTCGGGAGCCAGGCGACCAGCTCCTTGCTGCCGATGGTGGGCAGCACCCCCGCGGGGTCGACGCCGGGGGTCGCGCGGCGGCGTTCGAACCAGGCGGCCACGGCCTCGCGCAGCGGCGCGGTGCCATGGGTCTGCGGGTAACCCGGCGCGTCGGCCGCCGCGATCAGGGCCTGGCGAACCACGAGCGGGGTCGGGTCGACGGGCGTGCCGACGGACAGATCGACGAGGCCACCGGGGTGGGTGGCGGCGCGAGCCTTGTACGGCGCCAGGGTGTCCCAGGGGAAGTCGGGCAGCGCGAAATGCTCGGCGGGCGGGCGCGCATCGCTGCGCGTCCCGCCCGCCGGTCGGGTCGGATCGCTCACTCGCCCTGCGGGGGAAGGGCAGCGATCAGCGGGTGGTCCTTGCCGGTCTTGCCGAGCTTGGCCGCACCGCCGGGGCTGCCGAGCTCCTCGAAGAACTCCGCGTTGGCCGCCGTGTAGTCGGACCACTGCTCCGGGACGTCGTCCTCGTAGAAGATCGCCTCGGTCGGGCACACCGGCTCGCAGGCGCCGCAGTCGACGCACTCGTCGGGGTGGATATAGAGAGTGCGCTCACCCTCGTAAATGCAGTCGACCGGACATTCCTCGATGCAGGCCTTGTCCTTCACGTCGACACAGGGCTGGGCGATGATGTAGGTCATGGGATCCGTCCTCCTGGGCAGCTCTGACGCCACCCACACCCTAGCGTTGCCCGCCGGGTTGTGGGGGCTGGGCACGCAGGTTGCCCGGCCGATTCTCAGCCGCAGCTCACGCCGGGCACCGGCGCATACCGCGCGGACACGCTGTCGCGCCGCACCTCGACCCCGTCTGCGGTGACGATCCGGGCGACGCTGATCTCGAAGCCGGGCTGGCCGGCACTCGGTCGGCAGGCCAGGCTCGGGTCCACCCCCGGGGCCGGCCGGACGACGCCCGTCGGCGTTCCCGCCGTCACCGTGCTGGCGATCCCGGCCCGGCCGTACAGCACCACCTCGACGGCCGCCCCGCTCACCTGGGCGGAGATCAGCACCCCGTACTCCCGGTCGGCCGTGACGGTCACGTCCGGCCCCCCGATCGCGACCCGCGCGTCGAGGCCGGCCGCGGTGCCGGGAAGGTAGACGGAGTACGCCGTGCGCGGGCCCACCACCAACCCGGCGCGAAACGCCGCCTCGTACAGCGCCGAGGCCACCTGCCCCACCCCGCCCTCGTCCTCGGTGCCCACCCCGGGCAGCCGAGTCGTCGTGGCGGCGAAGCCGGCGGCAGGGGTGCGCGGACCGACGGACTGATTGAACGAGACCTGACCACCGGGTGTCACCAAGCGGCCGGTCAGCTTCTTGGCCGCCAAGGCCGCGTTGCTCAGCCGGGCCGGCTCACCGGCCCCGCCGATCGTCACGGTGGCCCGGCCGATCTCGGCGGTGATGCCGTAGCCGGCGACCTGCTCGGAGGTCACGGCGGGGGCGACGTCCAGCAGCGTGAGCTGAGCCGTGCGCGACCCGTCGACCAGCCCGCGAGACACCGTCTCGGCGCTGGTGGGACCGTCGATCAGCCGGCCAGGTCGAGCCGCGACCAGGGCCGGGGTGCCGTTGCGCAGCTGCATCGTCGCGTCGACGGGCTGGATCTCCAGTCCGGGGGCCACCGTGCGCAGGGCCGCCAGGAGTTCCCGGCTGCCGACCCGCAGGGTCAGCGCGCCCGCATCGGGCACCATCGCCAGCGCCGGCGCGAACTGGGCCGGGGCCAGCGTGGCTCGGCGGCCGTCCGCCACGACCTCCAGCGGTCCGGCCACCGCCCGGGCCGCCTGATCGCGCACCGCCACGTCGAAGGCGGCGGGGTCGATGCGCGGGGCGACCTCCTCAAGGCTGCCGGTGACCGGCGTTGCACCGGGCCAGCTCCGGGCCACCGCCGCCACGGTGGCGGCCACGTCGACCCGGCGGCCGGCCTGCGGGCGCTGCGCCACGACGGTCCCGCCGGGAAAGCTGACCGACCCCTCCCGGACCGGGCGCTCGATCGTGGCCGCGGCGGCGCGCACCGACGTCGCGAGCGCGCCCTGGTCGATGCGCGCCTGCAGGGGTACGTCGACCGTGCCGCGCAATCGCCGCCAGAGCAGCACCGGATCCAGCGTCGGTCCCAGGAGCTGGGCCACGGAGGCATCGGGGTCGATCCGCAGCCCGGAGGCGGCGGGGTCGATCGCCCCCTCGGTGGCCCCCCACCGAATCGACACCTTGGTGGCCTCGATCCGTGGCGCGGCGTCCGCAACCCGCAGCCGGGCCTCCGGCTCGGAGAGCCCGCCGACGGACACCGTCCCGACCATGGCGTGCGCGGGGATCGCGCGGCCGGTCGCCCAGCCCAGCACGACGTACCCCAGGATCGCGAGCACGCCCGCCCCGAGAACCGCCGTACGACGGGTGAGATATCGCCGCGACGGACGTCCGACCTGGTCCGGAGAGCCTCCGGGGCCAGCGGCGGGTCCGCCGCGGCCCCTCACTCCAGGCTCCGGTATTCACCCCGGTAGAAGACCAGCGCGGCACCCGGCTCGTCGGGGGCTTCCAACCCGACCACCTCGGCGACGATGATCGCGTGGTCACCGGCGGCGTGCACCGCCGTCGTGCGGCATTCCAGGTGCGCCAGGGCGTCGTCGAGCAGGGGAACGCCGGTGACCGGGCCGCGCGTGTGCGGCACCCGGTCCAGCTGCCCCTGCACCGGACGACCCCGGGTGGCGAGCCAGTCCGCGATGCCGCGGGCGGCCGAGGGCAGGATGCTGACGCCCCAGACGCCGGCGTCCAGGACCGCGTCGTGGAACCGCGAGTCCACGTGGACGCAGGCCAGCACCTGCAGCGGTTCGATGGAGACCGAGGTGACCGAGTTCGCGGTCATGGCGTGGTCCTGGCCGTCGGCCGTCGTCGTCATCACGGTGACGCCGGTCGCGAACCGCCCGAACACCCGCCGGAACAGCCGCGGGTCGATCCCGGCCGGCCCCTGGGTGTCCTGGATCGGCGGCTGCACGCCGCTGGGCACGCCCTGGGTCAGCTTCGAGTTCAGCTCCGAGGTCAGCTCCGAAGTCACGGCGCCCTCCGCTCATCGATGATCTGGTCGGCCGCCACCGGCGCCAGCGCTCCGGTGTCGGGGTCGAGCGGCACATAGGACTCGGTCGTGGGCAACCGTGCGGCGATGTCGTTGGACAAGGCATACCAGCCGTCCCCGAGGTGTACCTGGGTGCGGTGCTCGGCCAGGGCTGCGTCGCGCCGCGCCAGCGCCTCGGCGTCGCCGGTGACCTCCCAGGCGATCAGCGCATCGTCGACCACGCCCGCCGGGTAGGGGTCGCCGGGTCCGGGGATCGTCAGGTGGCCATCGTCGCGGACATGCTCGGCCAGCCAGGCGCGGTCGGCCGCCGCGCGGCTACGGCGTACCACCACCGCCCACAGCGCCGGCCGCGCCTGCCGCGGCAGCCGCGCCACCGCGGCGCAGGTGGCTCGGTGCACCCGTACGTGGTCGGGATGCTGGTAGCCACCCTGCGGGTCGTAGGTGACGACCACGTCCGGGGCCAACGCCCGCAGGTGCTCGGCGATGGCGTCGACGACCTCGTGCAGGGGCACCCCGGACAGCGCGCGGGGATGCTGCATGGTCGGGGTGCCGGCCATGCCGGAATCGCGGTACGCCGCCGCCCCGGGGCCGCCCACGTCCTCGCCGAGAACGTGCTCGACCACGCCGAGCGCGGTCATCGCCGCCCGCAGCTCCAGGCGCCGGTAGCGGCCCAGCGTGTCGTCCATGGCGGACAGGTGATGCGCCAGCTCGACGGGGATGACCTCGCCCTCGTCGCCCAGGGTGCAGGTCAGCACGTGCACGTCGGCGCCGTCGATCGCCCGCTGGGCCAGGGTCACCCCGGTGGCCAGCGTCTCGTCATCCGGATGGGCGTGCACGAAGAGCAACGTGCGGCCGGTGTTGGCAGTCATAACCACTCCACCGTAACCGGTGCGCCGGCACCGTGTCGGACCCCGCTGATCCCTACCAGGGAACGGTCGTCGCCGCCAGTCTCCCGCCCGGCCACCGGGACGCCCTAGTCTGCGCCCATGTCGCCGCAGAACTTCAGGGAGTACCTCGATGCCCTGCTCGAGCAGGGCTACACCGTGGACCACGACATCACCGGATCGGACCCCGACCTGATCGACCCCGGCGGTTCGCCGGTCGACACCTGGCGCGAGGGCTATCCGTACGACGAGCGGATGGGCCGCGGGGAGTACGAACAGCTCAAGTACGACCTGCAGGTGGAACTGCTGAAGTTCCAGTACTGGAACCAGGACGTGGGCGGTCGCCACGTCATCCTGTTCGAGGGTCGGGACGCCGCCGGCAAGGGGGGCACGATCAAGCGGTTCACCGAGCACCTCAACCCGCGGCTGGCGCACGTCGTGGCGCTCGGCACCCCCACCACGACCGAGCAGGGCCAGTGGTATTTCCAGCGCTACGTCCAGCACCTGCCCACCGCCGGCCACCTCGTGCTCTTCGACCGGTCCTGGTACAACCGCGGCGGGGTGGAGCGGGTGATGGGCTTCTGCACCGATGAGCAGCATCGCCTCTTCCTGGAGCAGGCGCCGGTGTTCGAGAAGATGCTGATCGACGCGGGGACATCGGTGACGAAGTTCTGGTTCTCGGTCACCAGCGCCGAGCAGCGCACCCGGTTCGCGATTCGCCAGATCGACCCGGTGCGGCAGTGGAAACTCTCGCCGATGGACGTCGAGTCGCTGGACCGGTGGGAGATCTACACGGCGGCCAAGGAGGAGGTCTTCCGCGCCACGGACACCGACTCCGCCCCGTGGATCACCGTCAAGTCCAACGACAAGAAGCGCGCGCGCATCAACGCGATGCGCTACTTCCTCTCCCAATTCGACTACGAGGGCAAGGACCACGCGGTGGTGGGCGAGGCCGATCCCAAGCTGGTGATGCGCGGCCGGGACGAGGTCGGCGACTGACCGATCCGCTGCCTCGCATCCGGATCAGCTCGGCCTGTCCCCCGATCCGCTGCCCACGTCTGCCGGGCCGGGGATCGCCGTGATCAGCAGATCGTCGAGTTCCTCCTCGTCGCGACTCATCGGGAAGTACGGCGTGAGCATGGGCCGGGTCGGCACCGGATGCACCGACTCGACCGCCGGGTGGACCGGGTCGACGACCTTCTCGATCTGGGGGAGATTCTGGGTGGCCCGGAACCGCGACCGGTCCACGGCGACGACCACGATGACCGCGGCCACGGCGGCGATGCCGAGGCGGACCCAGGTGTTGGCGCCCGACCCGACGGACAGCTGCACGACGGCCGGCGCGATCAGGACGGCCACGAGGTTCATCACCTTGATGAGCGGGTTAATGGCCGGGCCCGCGGTGTCCTTGAACGGGTCTCCGACGGTGTCGCCGATGACGGTGGCGGCGTGGGCCGCGGAGCCTTTGCCGCCGTGGGCGCCGTCCTCGACGATCTTCTTGGCGTTGTCCCATGCACCGCCGGAGTTGGCCAGGAAGACGGCCATCAGCACCCCGGAGCTGATCGCGCCGGCGAGGAATCCGGCCAGGGCGCCGAAGCCGAGGGCGAACCCGATGACCACCGGCGAGAACGCGGCCAACAGGCCGGGCGTGGCGAGTTCGCGCAGCGAGTCCCGGGTGCAGATGTCGACGACGCGGCCGTATTCGGGCTTCTCGGTGCCGGCCATGATGCCGGGGTGCTCGCGGAACTGCCGACGTACCTCCAGCACGATCGCGCCCGCGGCGCGCGTCACGGCGTCGATCGCCAGGCCCGAGAACAGGAAGACCACGGCGGCGCCAGCCATGAGCCCGACCAGGGTGGACGGGGTGACGATGGCGTATTCCGAGAGGGTGTCCGCGGCGGCGCCGCCGGCCTTGTGCAGCGCCTCGGTGACGGCGTCGTTGTAGGAGCCGAACAGCGCCGTGGCGGCCAGCACGGCCGTCGCGATGGCGATGCCCTTGGTGATCGCCTTGGTGGTGTTGCCGACGGCGTCCAGTTCGGTGAGCACCTGAGCGCCGGCCTCGTCGACGTCGCCGGACATCTCGGCGATGCCCTGGGCGTTGTCGCTGACCGGGCCGAAGGTGTCCATCGCGACGATGACGCCGACGGTGGTGAGCAGGCCGCAGCCGGCGAGCGCGATGAGGAAGAGGGAGACGATGATCGATCCCCCACCGAGCAGGTAGGCGGCGTAGACGGCGATGCCGATGATCGCGGTGGTGTAGACCGCGGACTCGAAGCCGACGCCGATGCCGGCCAGCACGACGGTGGCGGGACCGGTGACCGAGGTGCGCGCGACGTTGCGAGTGGGTTCGCCGTCGGTGCCGGTGAAGTGTCCGGTGATCCGCAGGATGACGAAGGCCAGCAGGATGCCGAGGATGACCGCGAGCGCGGCGAGCAGGCGCGGGTCCCGGCCCAGCGCGGCGACGTCGGCGTTGATCCCGTTCAGCCCCGCGAAGGTGGCGGGAAGATAGAGGTATGACGCCGCGGCGCACGCCACCGCCGAGACGGCGGCCGCGATCACGAAGCCGCGGTTGATCGCGGTCAGGCCGTTCTCCGACGGCCGCACCCGCGTGACGAGCACGCCCAACACGGCCGTCAGCGCGCCGATCGCCGGGACGACCAACGGGAACACCAAGCCCTGCTCGCCGAATGCGGCGCGGCCCAGGATCAGCGCGGCCACGAGGGTGACCGCGTAGCTCTCGAACAGGTCGGCGGCCATGCCGGCGCAGTCGCCGACGTTGTCGCCGACGTTGTCGGCGATGGTGGCGGCGTTGCGGGGGTCGTCCTCGGGGATGCCCTGCTCGACCTTGCCGACCAAGTCGGCGCCGACGTCGGCGGCCTTGGTGAAGATGCCGCCGCCGACCCGCATGAACATCGCGAGCAGCGCCGCGCCGAAGCCGAAGCCCTCCAGGACGGCCGGGGCCTGCTGCCGGAAGAGCAACACGACGACCGCGGCACCCAACAGGCCCAGCCCCACCGTCACCATCCCGACCGCGCCGCCGGTGCGCACCGCGATCCGGAACCCCGGGGTGCGGTCACCCTCGCGGGAGGCCGCCGCCACCCGGACGTTGGCTTGCACCGCCAGGGTCATGCCCATGTAGCCGATCGCGGCGGAGAAGACCGCGCCGAGGACAAAGAAGAAGCTGCGGCCCAGGCGAATCGACAGGTCGTCCGCGGGCAGCGCGAACAGCAGCAGGAAGACCAGCAGCACGAATCCGGCCAGGGTGCGCATCTGCCGGTTCAGATAGGCGGAGGCGCCCTCCTGAATGGCGCGGGCGATCTGCACCATGTTCGGCGTGCCGGTGGGGGCGGCCAGCACCTGGCGCCGGAATACCGCCCCCACGGCCAGCGCGGCGAGCGCCACGATCCCCACGATCACGACGATGGTCAAGCTGCCGGTTCCGAGGGTGACCCCGGAGACGGTGTCGACTGTGGGCGCCATTGCCCCTCCTCCTGTACGAGTGAGGGAACAGTATCGGCGTTCGGGGATGCGGTCGAGATTATGGACACCGTGAGGCCGGGCACTATCGCAGGCCCCGCGGCGGGCGGTCATCCTGGCTGCGCTGAGCGGCCACCCGCCCGGAGCCGAACGGCCACCCGCCCGGAGCCGAGCGGCCACTGCGTCGGCGCGGGCGTACCGCCGTCAGCGCGCGTCGCGCCGGCTCGACCCGCTCAGAGCACGGCGTCGGCCGCGGCCACGATGACGCAGGTCGTCAGCACCGCCATCGCGCGCTCCAGATCCTGCTCGGTCGCAAACGTCGGCGCGATGCGGATGTTCTGGTCCTGCGGGTCGACACCGCCGGGATAGGTCGCCCCCGCCGGGGTGAGCGCGACGCCCGCCGCCTTGGCGAGCTCGACGACCCGCTTGGCCGTGCCGGGGACGACATCGAGGCTGACGAAGTAGCCGCCCTTGGGGTCGGTCCAGCTGGCGACCCCCAACGCGCCCAGGTCGGCGGCCAGCATCTTGCCGACCGTCTCGAACTTGGGCGCCAGGATCTCGCGGTGCCGCTCCATGTGCGCCACCACCGCCGCGGTGTCGCCGAAGAAGCGCAGGTGACGGAGCTGGTTGATCTTGTCGGGACCGATCGAGCGGGCATCGTCCCGCTTCAGGAACCAGGCCACGTTCGCCGGGGAGGAGGCGAAGAACGAGACGCCGGCTCCGGCCAGGGTCACCTTCGACGTCGAGGCGAACATGAAGACGCGGTCCCGGTGCCCGGCCGCCTCGCACTCCGGCAGGATCGGCAGCAGTTCGTCGTGCTCCGGGGCGAGATGGTGGATGGCGTAGGCGTTGTCCCAGTAGATCCGGAAGTCGCCGGCCGCAGTGGGCATCGCGGCCAGCCGGCGGACCGTCTCGTCCGCATAGGTGACCCCGGTCGGATTGCTGTATTTCGGCACACACCAGATGCCCTTGATCGACGCATCCTCGGCCACCAGGGCCTCGACCTCGTCCATGTCGGGTCCGGTGGGGGTCATGGCCACGGCCCGCAGCTTGACGCCGAGTTCGGCACAGACGCCGAAGTGTCGGTCGTAGCCCGGACTCGGCGCCAGGAAGGTCACCTCGCCGGGGCGCCACGGGGCGACGCCGCCGGGCAGCGTGTGGAAGAACGAGCTGGCCACGCACAGGTGCATCAGAGCCAGCGAGGCATTGTCACGCACCACGATCTGGTCCACCGGCGCGTCGAGCAGCGGGGCGAAGATCTCGCGGAGGTCCTGCAGGCCCTTCGGCGCTCCGCCGTAGTTGCGCAGGTCGCCCTCCTGCGCGGTGGCGTGCTCCCCGGCACCCGGCAGCGCCAGCATCGGCTCGGCGAGATCGAGCTGCGCCGCACACGGTTTGCCGCGGGTGATGTCGAGGGCCAGGCCGGCTGCGACGTACTCGGCGTAGCGGGTCCGGGCCAGCGGCGCGACCGCGGCGAGGGCCTGGGTGTCGACCTGCGACATGGGCTGTCTCCCATCGAGACTGGGCTGGGGTGTCAGCGACACGCTACCCACCGCGGGGGCGCGCCCCGGCACCCGGCCGGGCCGGTCTCGCCTCTCGGACAGCGGCGCCGCGCGGGCACCTCTCGGTGCGCGGCGCCGACCGGAGCGCGGCGGGAGGAAGAGCGCGGGCGACCACCGGTACGTCGTGCGCCGGGTCGCTACGCCTTGACGGCGATCACCGGGCAGTCCGCCTCCAGGATGATGCGTTGGGCGTTGGAACCGAGAATCAACTTGCCGACCGGCGAGCGCCGCCGCACCCCGATGACGATGCACTCGGCGCCGATCTCCTGCGCGACGTCCAGGAGATCATCGGAGGGATCCTTGTCGCGCACCAAGCCGCGGATCTCGTGCGGGACACCGGCGGCGAGCAGATCGGCCTGGGCCGATGCGAGCACCTCGTCCACGTGCACGCCCTCTCGCCCGTGGCCCCCGTGCTGGGAGTTGACGACGATCAGGCTGCTGCCGCGGCGCTGCGCCTCGGCGACGGCGAAGAGCAGGGCGGCTCGGCCCAACGGGTTGGCGATATAGCCGACGAGCACGGTCACGGGGGGTCCTCCTTCATCCTCGGCGCATCGGCAGCGCGGTTGCCGCGCTCGCTGCGCTCAGCGGCCCTTCGGGGCGATCGGGTCGGCCGGCCGGGCCCTCAGTCCCAGCGGCGCCGATCGATCAGGCCCTGGTCGCCGTCCTCGATCTGCGAGACGATCCGCACGGCTGCGCCGAACCGTAGCCGATCCCGCAGCCGGCGGGTGACCTCGGCGACGACCCGCTCTGCGTCGGCCGCACGATCATGACCCGCGCTCAGGATGATCTCGCAGGCCAGTTCGTCCCGATGGGCCACCCGATCGATCACGAGTCGCCACGCGGCGACACCGGGGGTGTCGGCCAGGGCCTGGGCCGCCTGGCGCGGGTGCAGGAACATTCCCCGCACCTTGACGGCCGCCCCGACCCGGCCGAGCACCCCCACCAGCCGGGGTTGGCCGGCCGCGTCGAGGGTCCATGCGGACAGATCCCCGGTGCCGAACCTGACCAGGGGGTAGTCGGACCGCGCCAGGGTGATGACCACCTGGCCCTCCCCCTCGGTCAGCGGCATCCCGGTGTCGAGATCGCAGACCTCCACGAGCACGTCCTGCGCCGGGCGCAGGCCGGAATTCGGCTGGGTCTCGTAGCCGATGAGTCCGGCCTCGGCGGTGCCATAGGCCATCAACACGGTCGGCACCCGCTGCTGCAGCTCCGCGCGCAGCGAGTCCGGCAGCGGTTCGGCCGTGACCAACGCGCGGGACAGTCGCCAGGCTTCGGGCGGCAACCCGGCCGCGTCGTACCGCTCGATGACGGCCCGAAGATAGCTCGGCAGTCCGGTGTAGGCGGTGACCCCCAGATCGGCGATGGCGGCCGCCTGCAGATCCTGGCTGCCGATCCCGCCCGGCAGGACCGTCGCACCGACCGCGAGACAGCCCTCGTCGAACATCGCCCCGGCCGGACTGAGGTGATAGCCGAAACAGTTCAGAACCAGATCATCCTGGCTGAACCCGGCGGCCCGCAGCGCCTCGACCCAACGCCACGGGTCGGGGCCGGCAAGCTGCGGCTCATACAGCGGCCCTGGGGATTGGAACACCCGATCCACGCAGGCGTGCGGCGCCAACAGACCACCCCAGGGGGGCCGCTGCCGCTGCAGGGCGATGACCTCGTCCTTGGCCAGCACCGGCAGCCGGGCAAGATCCGCGTGCGTCAGCCCCCGGGGATCCAGGCCGGCGTCCGCCAGGCGCGCCGCCAGGGCGGGCACCTTGGCGGCGGCATCCCTGACCGCTCGGGCGACGGGCGGCCCGGCGTGCTCGGCGTACCTCGCGACGGCTTGCGCAATCGACGCGCTCATCGTGACCCCCTGCCTACAGCCAGCGCTTGCGGCGCTTGTAGTGCTTGACGTCGCGGAAGCTCTTGCGACCGCCGGCCTCGCCGAGGCCGAGGTAGAACTCCTTGACATCCGGATTCCCCAGGAGCTCCCCGGCCTCGCCGGCGAGGACGATTCGGCCGTGCTCCAGGATGTAGGCGTGGTGCGCAATCTCCAGCGCCCGCCGGGCGTTCTGCTCGATCACGAGCACGGTCAGGCCCATCTCCGTGTTGAGCCGCTGAATGAACGCGAAGATGTCGTCGACCAGAATCGGTGCGAGTCCCAGCGAGGGCTCGTCGAGCATGAGCAGCTTCGGCTTGGCCATCAACGCGCGGCCGATCGCCAACATCTGCTGCTCGCCCCCGGACAGGTAGCCCGCGACCCTGGCCCGCATGTCGGCCAGCTTCGGCAGCAGCCCGTAGACCTGCTCCAGCTCCGCGCCGATATCGACTCGGCCCCGGAAGTACGCACCGGCGATGAGGTTTTCCGCGACCGTGAGGTGTTCGAAGACGTGCCGACCCTCCATGCACAGGCTCAGCCCGAGCCTGACCCGAGCGGCGGCGTCCAGGCGGGTGATGTCCCGGCCGCCGAACATGATCGTTCCGTCGGTGACAGCCCCGTGTTCGGTCGGCAGCAACCCGGAGATCGCCTTGAGCGTGGTGGACTTCCCCGCCCCGTTGGACCCCAGCAGGGCCACGATCGCGCCCTCCGGCACGCTCAGCGACATGCCGCGCAGCACCAGGATCACGTCGTCATAGATGACCTCGATGTTGGCGACGGTCAGCAGGTCCCCGCCGGCCTGCGCCGACGGGGAGCTGACGGCCGACTCGCTGACGGTCACGGCACCTGGTTGGCGGCGATCTCGACCATCTTGCCGCCCTTGACCTGGTAGATGCTCGACCCGGACGAACCGCGGTGGCTGGTCTCGGAGAACTTCACCTCACCGGTGCCGACCACGCCGCCGGTGTCCACCTTGTCCATGGTCTCCAGGCCCTTGCGAATGCTCTCCCCGGTCAGGTTGCCGCCGTCCTTGATGGCCTTCTCGATCCCCTTGGCCATGATGGCCATGGTCCACCACCCCTGCCCGAAGTGCAGACCCTTGGCCTCCAGCGAGGAACCCTTGCCCTTGAGGTAGTCCTCGATGTCCTTGTTGCCCGGCTTGTTCGCCGAGGCCGGCGCGAACGGCTGGACAAGCACATGGCCCTCGGCGTTGTCGGCGCCGGCCGTCTTGATGAACAACTCATCGGCGCACCAGTTGAGGCAGACGATCTTCATCGGCAGGTTCTGCGCCTTGATGTCCTTGGCCACCTGCGCCGCGGGCGAGGAGACGTTCTGGATCACGACGTACTTCGCGTTCTTGGCCTTGGCCTGGCTCAGCAGACCGACGAAGTTGGGCGTCTTCGGCATCGGGTAGGCCGACATCGTCAGGCCGAGCTTCTTCTCGGTCAGCCACTTCTGGCCGTCGCCGATCGGCGCCGTGCCGAACGGGCTGTCGTTGTGGAAGACCGCCACCTCGGCGGGCCCCCCGGCGTCCTTGGCGATCCAGTTCAGCGCCACCCGCATCTGGTCGGAGTAGGTGGGTGCGACGACGAAGTTGTACGGCGAGGCCTTGGGGTCGGTCAGCACCTCGGCGTACGAGGCCGACATGAACGGGAGCTTGTCCTGGGCCACCTTGGTGCGCAGCGCCTCGGAGTCGCCGGTGCCCCACCCCTGGATGGCGACCGCGCCGGAGGAGACGTATTTCTTGTAGAGCTCCTCGGCCGTGGGCACCTTGTAGGCGTAGTCGTTGCTGTCGGCCTCGATCTTGCGCCCGGAGATCCCGCCCTTGGCGTTGATCCAGTCGATGTAGGCCAGCATCCCCTCGTTGTACGGCGTCCCGACGTCGCCGGTCGCGCCGGTGAGGTCGGCCAGGACACCGATCTTGATCGGGCCGCCCGTGGCACCGCCGCCGCCACCACCTCCCTGGGTGGCGGCGCCGCCACATCCGGCAAGGGTCAGGGCCGTGACGGCCGAAAGGCCGATCAGGGTGGTCCGGGTACGCGTCGGGTGGTTCATGGTGATTCCCTTCGTGGAGGCGGCGGCGAGGGTTGTCCGGAGATGACGATGATTCGGGCGGGTGGACCCGCTGGGGCGCAGGTCAGTACCGGAATGGCCAACATCGCACGTAGTCCTTGATACGGGTCCAGATCCGGTCCAGGCCGCGGGGCTCGATGAGCAGGAAGGCGATGATGGCCAATCCGAAGGTCGCGTTCTTGACCGCGGGGAGCTGTTCCACGAGGAACGGCGCCACGGTCGAGAGGCGTTGGGCGACCTCGGTGAGCACGGCGGGCAGCAGCATCATGAACGCCGCTCCGTAGACGGATCCGGCGACCCGTCCGAGGCCGCCGACGATGATCATGGCGAGGTAGAGCACCGAGACGTCGAGCGTGAACCGCTCCCAGGTCACGGTCTCCGTGTAGTGCGCCAGCAGGGCTCCGGCGAGACCGACGAAGCCCGAGGACACCGCGAACGCGGTGACCTTGGCGCGGGTCAGGTTGACGCCGATCGCCTCGGCGGCGATGTCCTGGTCCCGGACCGCCATGAACGAGCGGCCCAGCGAGGTGCGGAACAGGTTGCGCGCGGCGTAGACCGCGAGCGCCGCGACGACGAGCAGGATCCAATACCACTGGACCTCGAACATGGTGCGGTCCACCCGCCAGCCGAACAGCTCCAGGCGATGCACCTCGACGTAGCCCTTGCCCTCCGTGAGCCAGGTCCACCGCCGGACCACGAACAGGATGATCTCTTGCGAGGCCAGCGTGGCGATGGCCAGATAGAGGCCCTTCAGCCGCAGCGCGGGCAGGCCGAAGAACGCCCCGACGCCGGCAGTGACCAGCACCGCGGCGAGGATCGCCAGGGGCACCGGCAGGCCGGACCGGGTGGCGAGGATGCCGGAGGTGTAGGCGCCGACGGCGAGGAAGCCGCCCTGGCCCAGGGAGATCTGCCCCGTGTATCCGACCAGGATGTTCAGCCCGACAGCGCCGACGACCGCGATGAGGATGGTGTTGACGATGCCCAGCCAATAGACGTTGAGGATGTAGGGCAGGGACAGGAGGAGAACCGCCATGAGGGCCAGGCGGGCCTTCTCGGCCTTGGTGTGCCGCAGCCGCAGCTCCGCGGCGTAATTGCGGTGGTAGATACCGGTCGAGGTCGCCATGTCACACCCGCTCGATCCGGGTCTCGCCGAACAGGCCGTACGGGCGGACCATCAGGATGCCGACCAGCACGAGGTAGGGCACCACCTCGGCGAGGCCGGGGTCGGCATAACCCGAGACGAACTGCTTGAGCAGGCCGATGGTCAGGCCCCCGGCCACGGTGCCGGGGATGGAGTCCAGGCCCCCGAGGATGACGACCGGGAACACGATGAGACCGAAAGCGGCGATGTTCTGCTCGACCGCGGCGAGGTCGGCGAGCAGCACGCCCGCGACCAGCGCGCTTACCGCAGCAAGCACCCAGGCCAACGCGAAGACCCGCGCCACCGAGATGCCCATCGTCAGTGCCGCCTGCTGGTCGTCCGCCACGGCGCGCATCGCCACCCCGTGCCGGGAGCGCGAGTAGAAGAGCGCGAAGCCGGCGAGCACCGCCCCGGCGATGAGGACGACCAGGAGCCGGTTGAGCGGCACCGTGACGCCGCCCAGCTCGATCGACCCGGTGGGCAGGATGTCCGGCTGTTCGCGGACGGCGGTGCCGAAGAAGAGCTGCACCGCGGCGCGCAGCACCGTGGACAGCCCGATCGTCACCATGATGACGCTGATCGCGCTCTCGCCGATGAGTGGCCGCAGCACGAACCGCTCGACGAGGACGCCGAGGACCGTGGCGAACAGGACGCCGACCACCGCCGCGAGCACCAGCGGGAGCCGCAGCAGCACGAAGGCGGTGTAAAAGGTGTAGGCCCCGACCAGGAGAAACTCGCCCTGGGCGAAGTTGATTACCCGGGTCGCCTTGTAGATCAACACGAAGCCGAGCGCAGCCACGGCCAGGATGGCCCCGTCGGCGAGGCCGTAGACGAGCAGGGCGACGAAGGTGCTCATAGGCGACCGCTCCAGACGGGTCGGCGCCGCTGGTCGGCGCGGCGGGCATGATGGGCGAGGTCGACGATGTCGAGGCGGACGACCCGCTCGACGGTGCTGCCGTCCTGGTAGGTGACATTCGTGCGCACCGAAACGTCCGCATCGCCGCGGGCCAGGGCGGTGATGATGTCGCCGTACCGCTGCCCGATGACCCCGCGGCGCACCTTTCGGGTCCGGGTGATCTCGTCGTCGTCGGGGTCGAATTGCTTGTGCAGCAGCACGAACCGCTGCACCCGGATCGTCTCGGGGAGGTCCTCGTTCGCCCGGTGCACTTCCTCGGCGATCAGCTCGCGCACCTCGGCCTTGGTGGCCAAGTCCTGGTACGTCGTGTAGGCCAGCCGGGCGGACTCCGCCCACGCCCCGGTCGTGGTGGGGTCGAGGGTGATCAACGCGGTCATGGTCGCCCCAGCCGGGAGCGCCACGGCCTCCTCGACGTACGGGGAGAACTTCAGCTTGTTCTCGATGAACGCGCTGGAGTAGCGGGTGCCGTCGGGGGCCGAGAGGACGTCCTTGGCCCGGTCGATCACGACCAGGTGGCCGTTGTCCTCCAGGAACCCCGCGTCCCCCGTGTGCAACCAGCCCTCGCCGTCGACCGCCGCCCGGGTGGCCTGCGCGTCCCGGTGGTAGCCGCGGAAGACCGATCCCGAGCGGAGCAGGATCTCCCCATCGTCGGCGATCTGGATCTCGGTCCCGGGCAGCGGCACCCCGACGGTGTGGAAGGAGATGTCGCCGTCGCGATGCACCACCGCAATCCCGCAGATCTCGGTCTGACCGTAGATCTGTTTGAGGTTGACGCCGATCGCGTGGAAGAAACCGAAGACGTCGGGGCCGAGCGGGGCCCCGCCCGTGTAGCAGTGCCGGATTCGTGCGATGCCCAGCTGGTCGCGAACCGGCCGCAGGGCCACCAGATCGGCGAGCGGCAACAGCAGCCGCAACCCGCCCAGCGATCGGCCGTGCACCCGCCGGGCCGCGGCCTTCTCTCCGATGTCGTAGCCCCACCGGAACAGCCCGCGTTTGAGCCGGCCCGCCTCGTCGATCCGGACCTGGACCTCGGTGAGCATCGATTCCCAGATTCGCGGTGGCGAGAACATCACGTCCGGACCGATCTCGCGCAGGTCGCTGCGCTGCGTCGCCGAGTCCTCGGGGAAGGACAGGGTCAGGCCGTTCGCCAGCCCACACGCCACCGCGAGCATCTGCTCCCCGATCCAGGCCAACGGCAGGAAGGACACATACCGGTAGCCCTGGCCGATCGGGTCGATCTGGGTCAGGTGCCCGGCCATGGCCAGCAGATTCGCGTGACTCAGCTCGGCGAGCTTGGGCAGGCTCGTCGTCCCCGACGTGGTGCAGACGACCGCCAGGTCCTGCGCAGCTCCCCGCTGGACCTGGTCCTCATACCAGCCCGGCCAGCCGGTCCCCCGGGACCGGCCGCGCTCCTCCAGTTCGGCGAAGTCAAGGAGGTAGTCCTCCGCATACTTCTCCAGACCGTGCGGGTCGTAGTAGACGACGGTGTGCACCGACAGTGGTTCGCCGGCCGGCGCGGCCCCCGCGGCCTGATCCTCCTGGAGGAGCTTGATGAGCTTGTCCACCTGTTCCTGGTCCTCGGCGACCACGACCGCCACGGAGCCCTGGTGCAGGATGTGCCGCAGCTCGGCGCCTATGCTGGTCGGGTAGATCCCGACGACGGCCGCCCCGATGCTCTGGGCGGCCAGCTCGGCGATGAGCCACTCGGGCCGGTTGTCGCCGAGCACGGCGACGAGGTCGCCACGGGAGACCCCGAGCGAGGCGAACCCGTGCGCGACGTCCCGCACCCGGTCGGCGTACTCCCGCCAGGTGATGGGCATCCAGATCCCGTATCGCTTCTCCTGCAGCGCGACGGCGTTCGGCTGGCGCGCGGCGTGATCCAGGAGCAGCCGTGGAAAGGTGGTTTGGCCACTCATGCGTCGTCCCCGAGGTAGGCCTGGATCACGTCGGGGTCGGCACGGACCTGCTCCGGGGTGCCGTCGGCGATCAACCGCCCGAAGTCGAGGACGCTGACCCGGTCGCTGACGTCCATCACGACGGCCATGTCGTGCTCGATGAGGATCACCGTCACGCCGGCGAGTTCGTGCACGTCGAGGACATAGCGGGCCATGTCCTCCTTCTCCTCGGTGTTCATGCCGGCCATGGGTTCGTCCAGCAGCAGGAGCGCGGGCTGCAAGCACAGGGCACGGCCCAGTTCGACGCGCTTCTGGATCCCGTAGGCGAGCGAACCGACGTGGCGGTGGCGGTAGGCCTGCAGGCCCAGCAGGTCGATGACCTCCTCGACCAGTCCGCGATGCTCGATCTCCTGCCGTCGTGCGGGGCCGAACCAGGCCATCGAGGCGAGCACCCCGTGCCGCATGTGGATGTGCCGTCCGAGCATGAGGTTCTCCAGCACCGTCAGGTTGGCGAACAGCTCGATGTTCTGGAACGACCTGGCCACGCCCAGGCGCGCGATGCGGTGCGGCGGCAGGTCGGTCAACCGCGTGCTGGCCGAGCCGGCCCCGGTGTGCAGCAGCACCTCCCCGTGCTGGGGACGGTAGATCCCGCTGATGCAGTTCAGCAGGCTCGACTTCCCCGCGCCGTTGGGCCCGATGATCGCGTGGATATCGCCCTGGTGCACCGTCAACGACACCTCGGACAGGGCGAGGACCCCACCGAAGCGCAAGGAGACCTCGGCGACGCGCAGCAGGGGCGAGCCCAGCAGAACGGTGGAGGAGTTGAGGGTGTGTTGGTAGGCGCGAGTGAGCACGAGCAGCCTCCTGACTGGGGGTGCCGCTGATGTCAGGGGACTCTACGATTCCGCTATATGAAAGGCAAGGGTGTACTGGTGAAAACCGTATCCGCGTCTTAGAGTGAGCCCGTTCACCGACGCAACCGAGGGGGTGCTGTGCCGGAGCATCGCAGCGATGCCCGAGGTGGGTTGGGCACCGTCCGCAACGCCGTGGTCCTGCTGGAGCTGTTGGC
Organism: Actinomycetota bacterium; assembly: GCA_020161845.1. Taxonomy (GTDB): domain Bacteria; phylum Actinomycetota; class Actinomycetes; order Actinomycetales; family Dermatophilaceae; genus Austwickia. The sequence continues at coordinate 15,918 of JAIUNK010000004.1, read as the reverse complement.
GGAGGGCCCGGGCTACCAGGCCCTCACCGATCTGGCCGAGCGCTCGAGTCTGTCGCTGCCCACCACTCACCGGTTGCTGCGGTCGTTGGCGCTGGCCGGGTTCGTCAGCCAGGACCCCCGCACCTCCCGGTATGGGCTGGGCCCGGAACTGACCAGGCTGTCGCATCGCTACCTCGCGCGGTTGCCCGTCGTGACGGCGCTTGCCCCCTATCTGGTCGAGCTCCGGGACAACCTGAGCACCACCGTCGAAGTGCACCAGCTCGTCGGGCATCGTCTCGTCGTGCTCGACCAGGTCGATGGTTCCGAGATGGGCACCTACCGGCGCGCCCATTCGGTCCTGGCGCCGTTGCAGGGAGCCGGCGGCCGGATCCTTGCGGCCCGGGGCCCCGACGAGACCTGGACCGCACTGCTCGCCCAGTCCCCCGAGGAGCTGCGCGGCCTCGCCATCGCCTCGCGCGCGGGGTGGGCCGAGGCCGCGTGGCTGCACGTCCCGGAGGGCTCCGCGGGTCGCCCCGGCGAGGTCGCGGTCCCCCTCGTGTCGGCGACCGGCGGCTGCGAGGGTGCCCTGGTCGCGCTGGTTCCCGACCCAGACGCCGACACTGCGGCGATCGGCGGGCACCTCGTCCGGGCGGCGCAGGCCGCGATGCGAACGGGCAGCCATGGCTAGGCCACAGCGGTCCGCCGTCGACGAGGCCGCCTGGACTCGCGCCGCGGCGCTGGTCGACTGGGCGCAGCCCTACCGCTGCGTGTGGCAGGAGGGCCCGTGGGAGGGCCGTTGGTTCCCTGGCGGCCGGATCGATCTCCTGGAGAACCTGGTCTCCCGGCATGCCCGGAGCACGCCCGAAGCCGCCGCCCTGGCCTGGGCGGGCGAGCCGGGCGACGCCCGCACCGTGACCTTCGGTGACCTGGCGCGGGAGACGACGCAGCTGATCCGGGGGTTGCGCCGCCTGGGCGTGCGGCGCGGCGACGTGGTGGCCCTGCACCTGGGGGCGATCCCGGAGACCGTCGTGGCCATGGTCGCGTGCGCGGGCCTGGGGGCGACGTACGTCGTGATCCCCACGCCCCTGCCGGTCGACGGCCTGATCGAACGCCTCGAGGTGATCGCCCCGCGCGTGCTGTTCACTCAGGACGGTGCATGGCGGCGCGGCGTCGTCCTGCCGCTGAAGGCGCGGGTGGACGACGCTCTGTCCGCGGTGGCCGGCGTCGAGCACACCGTCGTGGTCCGGCGCACGGGGATGAGCGTCGCCTGGTTCGAGGGCGATCACTGGTACCACGAGCTTCTCGCCCCCGAGGGATCCTTGTCGGGGCCGGAACCGCCCGCCGAGCTCTTCGCGATCGGGGACCGGCTGACCCTGACGAGCCTGCCGCACCGCGGTCGAGGCCCGGTCACGGCGGCGCTCGGCCCGGGCAGCGTGCTCGCCGCCGCCGCGCTGCATCGCGGGGCCATGGCGGACGGTGCCGTGACCTGGGTCGCCGGGGAGATGTCCTGGCCGGGCACCCAATTCCACGGCATCCTGGGGCCACTCGCGCTCGGCGAGACCCAGCTGCTCGTCGAGGGGACATTGGACGAACCAAGTCCGGTGCGGGCGTGGGACCTGCTGGTGCGGCACGAGGTCACCACCTTCGTGACCGTGCCCTCGATCCTGCGGCGGATGCGCACCTGGTCCAGGGAGTTGCCCCAGGTGCCCCCCGTGCCGCAGCTGCGGCGCGTGGTCTCCGTGGGCGAGCCCCTCGACGCCGAGCTGCGCGGCTGGCTCGAGCGCGACCTCGCGGGGCGGCCGGTGACCACCGCCGACGGATGGGGACAGATCGAGCTCGGCGGCGTGGTGGGCGTCGATCATCCCCTGGATTCCGGGTATCTGCCGGACATCGGCATGTGCATCGTCGACGACGAGGGACGGCTCGCGGGTGAGCAGCGCCCCGGACAGCTGATTCTGACGCGGATGTGGGCGGGCATGATGCTCTCGGCCGGCGGGGACCCGGCGCTGCTGCAGGTCCATTGGCCCCGCCCCGACGGGCCGTACGTCACCGGGGACCGGGCGCGCCGCACCGCCGCGGGGGAGCTGGAGTTCCTGGGCCGGATCGACCAGATCGTCTCGGTATCCGGCCAGTTGGTCTCGCTCGGCGAGGTGCGAGCGCTGCTCGCCGAGCACCCCTTCACGGCGTCGGTGGACGTGCTGGAACGCGGCGGACTCGACGGCTCGCGCTATGTGGCGGCAGCGGTCGTCGTCAGCGCCGCCGCGCCTCAGGACGACCGGGATCACCTCGTCCGCGAGCTGAGCAGCAGCGTCCGGGAGATCCTCGGCGGGCTGGCCTGCCCCAAGCTGTTCCTGGTCGTGGACCGCTTCGGGGACGAGCTGCGCGGCGACGAGCGCCGCCGGGCCCTGAGCCGGGTGCACGTCCCCCCTGGGGAGAGCGCCGTGGTCCTCACCTGGGCGCAGGTGCTGGCCGCGGCGGACAACGCGAGCTGACGCCGCCGGCCGACCCCGCCGGCTCACCCCGCCGGCCGTCGGTTCAGACGGAGAAGCCGAGCTTGTGGCTGACGCCGGCCCGCAGCGCGGCGGCGTGCTCGTCGAGCGCGACGACCTGCGACAGGGTGGCGCCGGCGGCGAGCCGGTCCAGGACCCGCTGCTCGGCCGCCTTGACCTCGTGCGCCCCCTCGATCGCCGCCTCCGCCTGCGCGGGGTCGAGCACGATCATGCCCTCTGCGTCGGCGATGACCAGATCGCCCGGGTTGACCGTGACCCCGCCGCAGGTGACCGGCACGCCGTACTCCCCCGGCTCCGTCCCGCTGCGCGAGAACGGCGTGATCCACCGCGAATACACCGGCAGCTCGCACTCGCTGATGTAGCCGATGTCGCGAAAGCCGCCGTCCACCACGATCCCCGCGAGCCCGCGCGCCAGGGCGCCGCGGGCGATGATCTCACCGGCATACGCGAACTCCTCGCCGCCGCCGTCCAGCACGATGACGCTGCCGGGCGGCGCGTGCTCGACCGCCCAGGCGGCGGGGAAGAAGTCGCGGCGGGCCCGCACGGGGTAGGCCGGGGCGCAGATGGCGGCGGTGGCGGACCGGAGGGTGATCGCGCTGGTGACGACGCGGGTCAGCCCGGCGCGGTCGCTGATCGCCGTGGTGTCGATGCCCGCGAGGCGCTCCCGCAGCCGGACCGCCAGGTCGGCGGTGATCGGGGGCTGCGACGAGGCCGTGGGGGCCGGGGTCGGATCGGTCATGGCGGTCGTCCTCTGTCGTCGGCGGCGGGCCAGGCGAGCCTAGGGCAGAGTGCTGTCATGACGGAGTCCGCCCCCGCCGGCGCCGACCAGATCGCCGCGAACGTCCGCGCCGGACGGCACACCGCGGTAGCCGCCACGGGCGCCGCCCTCGCCGCCATCCACGCGGCCAACCCCCTGCTGACCGCGGCCGACGTCATCCGGGACGACGCCGCGATGGCCGAGGCCAAGGCCTTGGACGACCGGCTGGAGGCGCGTGGCGCCGCGGATCCGCCGGGCCGCCGGCCGGGGGCCCACCTCGCGGACCTGCCGTTGGCCGGGGTGCCGGTGGCGGTCAAGGCGGAGTACGACGTGGCCGGCCTGGTCACGACGCACGGCGGTCGCGCCAACGCCACCCCGGCCGAGGCCGACAGCGAGGTGGTCCGGCGCCTGCGGGCCGCCGGCGCGATCGTCGTGGCGACCACCCACATGCCGGAGTTCGGCCAGTTCCCGTTCACCGAGGGTGCCGCGTGGGGCGCGACGGCCAACCCCTGGGACCGCACCCGCTCCCCCGGCGGCTCCAGCGGCGGTTCGGCGGCGCTGGTGGCCGCAGGTTGCGTGCCCGTGGCGCTGGGCGGGGACGGCGGCGGCTCGATCCGGATCCCGGCGTCCTGCTGTGGTCTCGTCGGGCTCAAACCCGTGCGCGGCCGGGTGAGCACCGCGCCGTACCCCGACCTGTGGGGCCCGCTGGGCACCGTGGGAGCGCTGACCCGCACGGTGGCCGACTGCGCCACGACGCACGACGTGCTGCGCGGCGCGACCCGGGCGGACCGGTACGCGGCACCCGAGCCGGCGGAGACCCTTGTGGCGGCCGCCGCCCGGGAGCCCGGCCCGCTGCGGATCGGCTGGCTCACCGCGGCCCCCTGGGCGGCGGTCCGGACCGACCGGCACGTGCGCGCCTGCATCGCCGCGGTGGCGCGCGCCCTCGCCGCCGCCGGGCATCGCGTCGAGGAGCTGCCGGGCCGGTGGCCGGACGCCCAGCCCGCGTTCCTGCCGCTGTTCTACGCGGCGTTGCGGGGCGAGGCCGCCCGGGTCGAACGTCCCGACCTGCTGGAGGCGCGCACCCGGGCCAGCCTGCGCGCGGGCGTCTGGGCCGGGCCGCAGGTGCGACTGCAGGCGATCCGCCTGGCGGACCGGATGGCGGCGGGGGTGCAGCGGCGGTTCGCGGCGTACGACGTGGTGCTCACCCCGACGATCGCCTGCTTGCCGCCGCGCCTCGGCCGGCTCGACGCGACCGGCTCGACCCGGGCCCTGCTGCGCTCGCTGCCGATGGTCGCGTTCACGACGCTGGCCAATGTCACCGGGCACGCCGCGATCTCGGTGCCCGCCGGGGTCATCGGCGGCCTGCCCGTCGGCGTGCAGCTCTATGCCCCCGGCGGCGACGAGACCCGCTTGCTGCCGTTAGCGGCCCAGCTGGAACGCCTGCTGCCATGGGGCGCGCCGCCCCCGTTGACGCCGAGACGTTAGTCGCGGATGAGCACGAGCTGCACGGGCAGATCGCAGGCGGCCCAGGCGCGGTCACCAGTGAGGCTCCGTTCGTTCGGCGTTCGGACCGCAAGCGCAAGACAGAGCCGGTCTCCGAGCGATAAGGGCCTGGCCCACGGCCTGGTTCGGAGAGCGCCCGCCGGGGTGGCATCACCCGCGGCTGGGGTACCCGCCTCCGACAAGCGGGGTCAGCCGTCGCGGCGGGCCTCGCTGCGCACCCGCGCCGCCGTACGCGCCCGTTCCGTCGAATCCAGGACCACCTTGCGCAGCCGCACCGCCTCGGGGGTGACCTCCACGCACTCGTCCTCGCGGCAGAACTCCAGGGACTGCTCCAGCGACAGCCGCCGCGGCGGGATCAGCCGCTCCAACACATCGGCCGTCGAGGACCGCACGTTGGTGAGCTTCTTCTCCTTGGTGATGTTGACGTCCATGTCCTCGGCGCGGGAGTTTTCCCCGACGATCATCCCCTCGTACACCTCGGTGGTCGGCTCCACGAAGAGGGTGCCGCGCTCCTGCAGGTTGAACATGGCGTACGTCGTGGCGGCCCCCGTCCGGTCCGCCACCAGCGAACCGGTCAGCCGGGTGATGATCGGGCCGAACCACGGCTCGTACCCCTCGAACACGTGATGCGCGATCCCCGTGCCCCGGGTCTCGGTGAGGAACTCGGTCCGGAACCCGATCATCCCGCGCGAGGGCACCAGGAACTCCATGCGCACCCAGCCGGTGCCGTGGTTGACCATCTGCTCCATGCGACCCTTGCGGGCGGCCATGAGCTGGGTGATCGTGCCGAGGAACTCTTCGGGGGTGTCGATCGTGAGCCGCTCGACCGGCTCGTGCATCTTCCCGTCGACCTCGCGGGTGACCACCTGCGGCTTGCCGACGGTCAGCTCGAAGCCCTCCCGCCGCATCTGCTCGACGAGAATCGCCAGGGCCAACTCGCCGCGGCCCTGCACCTCCCACGCGTCGGGTCGAGCCGTCGGCAGCACCCGCAGCGACACATTCCCGACGAGCTCCCGGTCGAGCCGGTCCTTGACCAGACGCGCCGTGACCTTCGCGCCGCGCACCCGACCGGCCAGCGGTGAGGTGTTCGTCCCGATCGTCATGGAGATGGCCGGCTCGTCGACGGTGATGAGCGGCAGCGGGCGGGGGTCGTCGGCGTCGGCCAGGGTGTCGCCGATCATGATCTCCGGGATGCCGGCGATCGCGATGATGTCGCCCGGACCGGCCGCACGGTCCACCTCCAGCGGCTTGCGTTCCAGGCCCTCGGTGATCAGCAGCTCGGTGACCTTCACCTTCTCCTGCGACCCGTCGTGCTTGCACCAGGCGACCTGCTGGCCCTTGCGGATCTCCCCGTTGTGCACCCGCAGCAGCGCGAGCCGACCCAGATAGGCCGACGAGTCGAGGTTGGTCACGTGCGCCTGCAGGGGGGCGCCGTCGTCATAGGTGGGCGCGGGGATCGTCGCCATGATCGTGGCGAACAGGGGCTCCAGGTCGGGGCTGTCCGGCAGCCCGCCGTCGGCCGGGCGCGTCAGGGAGGCCTTGCCGGCCTTGGCGGAGGCGTAGACGATCGGAAACTCCAGCGCGGCGGAGTGCTGCGTCCGGTCGAAGCTGTCCTCGATGAGGTCCATGAACAGCTCATAGACCTCGTCCTCGACCTCGGCGATCCGACTATCGGGGCGGTCCACCTTGTTGATGCACAACACGACCGGCAGTTGCGCGGCCAGGGCCTTGCGCAGCACGAACCGGGTCTGCGGCAGTGGCCCCTCGGAGGCGTCGACGAGGAGCACCACGCCGTCGACCATCGACAGGCCGCGCTCCACCTCGCCGCCGAAGTCGGCGTGGCCCGGGGTGTCGATGATGTTGATCGTCACGCCGTCGGCACAGCCCGCGGCCCGCGCCGAGGGCCCGTTGTAGTGGATCGCGGTGTTCTTGGCGAGGATCGTGATGCCCTTCTCGCGCTCCAGGTCGCCGCTGTCCATCGCGCGTTCCTGCACGTGATCGTGGGCTCCGAAGGCCCCGCCCTGCCAGAGCATCTTGTCGACGAGGGTGGTCTTGCCGTGGTCGACGTGCGCCACGATGGCGACGTTGCGGATGTCGGCGCGGGTCTTCAAAGCCATATGCCCCATTCTCGCAGCCCGGAGGGGATGCCCCGGCACGTCGACGCCTCGCGAGGCCGACCCGAGGCGCCAGAGCTGTGCTGAGTTACCCACCGAGTTCGGTGGGTAACTCGGCACACCGCAAGCTCGCCGGCCGACGCCCCGGCGCTAGGACCCCAGCAGCGGCTCCAAGGCACGCACGACCGGCAGGTCGCCGGGCAGCCACGTGACGTCGTAGAGCTCGGCCCGCTCCAGCCAGCGCAGCTCGTCGTGGTCCGGACCCGTCGCCGCGACCCCACGCGCCACCTCGGCCAGCCACACGGCCATCGCGTGCTGCGGGCCGAGCGGATACAACAGGCCCCGGCCCGGGCCGGGCAGAAACGCCCCCAGCCGCACCTCGACGCCCAGCTCTTCGCACAGCTCCCGACGGGCCGCTTCCTGCCAGCCCTCCCCCGGCTTGACCTTGCCACCAGGCAGTTCCCAGCCCCCGGCCAATGCGCCGGGGCCGGTGCGACGGGCGGCGAGGAGCCGGCTCGGCCCCTGCAGCCGGTCGACGACGGCCACGCCGACGACGCCGATCACCGCGTCGCCGTACGGCCGATGGCCGGGCACGGTCGGCGCCGACGCCGCATCGGCGTGATCATCCCCTGCCGTCCCGCTACCGCTCACCAGGACAGTGTGCCAGTGCCGGCGGTGGGACATTCGCCCTGGTCAGGCGGGGACCTAGGTCCCTTCAGGCCCGGCGTGCGGCGGATTGAAATGGAAGGGCGTCAACGGCGACGCGGACAGCAGTGCGAACGCACGACGCCTAGCAAGGACCCCCATGGCACCCCATCTCCCCAGCTCCCCCCTGCCCGCCGCCCTCCCCGCGGCGGGCGAGGCCGACCTGAGACTGCCCGATCTCGACCTCGCCACCTTCTTCGGGGGGGCGTTGGGTGGCCGGACGCTCCTCTCCTTCGGATTGGTGATCTGCGCGCTCGGGCTGGCGTTCGGATTCCTGACCTACCGCCAATTGCAGAACATGCCCGTGCACGCCTCGATGCGGGAGATCAGTGAGCTGATCTATGAGACCTGCAAGGCCTATCTGGTGCAGCAGGGCAAGTTCCTGATGATCCTGTGGGTGTTCATCGCCGTCGTGATCGGGGTCTACTTCGGCGCGCTGATGCACTTCGGCATCGACCGGGTCGCGATCGTGCTGTTGTTCAGCTTGATCGGGATGGCGGGCTCCTACGGCGTCGCCTGGTTCGGCATCCGCGTCAACACCTTCGCCAACAGCCGCACGGCGTTCGCCTCGCTGCCGGGCAAGCCCTTCCCGGTCTATGCGATCCCGATGAAGTCCGGCATGAGCATCGGCATGGTGCTGATCAGCGTCGAGCTGTTCATGATGCTCTTCATCATGCTGTTCCTGCCGGGCGAGATCGCCGGCTCCTGCTTCATCGGCTTCGCCATCGGGGAATCCCTAGGCGCCAGCGCGCTGCGGATCGCGGGCGGCATCTTCACCAAGATCGCCGACATCGGCTCCGACCTGATGAAGATCGTCTTCAAGATCAAGGAGGATGACGCCCGCAACCCCGGCGTCATCGCCGACTGCACCGGGGACAACGCGGGTGACTCGGTGGGCCCGAGCGCGGACGGCTTCGAGACGTACGGCGTGACCGGCGTCGCGCTCATCACCTTCATCCTGCTCGCGGTGCCGGATGAGCGGGTTCAGGTGCAGCTGCTGGTCTGGCTGTTCGTGATCCGCGCGGTCATGGTGATCGCCTCCTGGCTGTCCTATCTCGGCAACGAGATCATGGCGCGCCGCAAGTACGCCGGAGCCGACAAGATGGACTTCGAGGTCCCGCTGTCCGCCCTGGTGTGGCTGACCTCGGTCGTCTGCATCATCATGACGTTCCTGACCTCGGCGCTGCTGATCAGCGACCTCGGGGACGGCACGCTGTGGTGGAAACTGTCGATCATCATCAGCTGCGGAACGCTCGCCGGCGCGCTCATCCCCGAGCTGGTCAAGGTCTTCACCTCGACGCACAGTCGGCACGTTCGCGAGGTCGTCATCTCCTCCCGGCAGGGCGGGCCCAGCCTCGACATCCTCTCCGGCCTGGTGGCGGGCAACTTCTCCTGCTACTGGCTCGGCGCCGCGATCGTGGCGCTGATGGGCGTGGCCTACGCGATCGGCGAACTGGGCCTGGCGGCGCTGATGCTGGCGCCGGCGGTGTTCAGCTTCGGGCTGGTGGCGTTCGGCTTCCTGGGCATGGGCCCGGTGACCATCGCGGTCGACTCCTATGGGCCGGTGACCGACAACGCGCAGTCCGTCTTCGAACTCTCGGTCATCGAGGAGATTCCCGGCGTCGCGCAGGAGCTCAAGCGCGACCACGGCTTCGACGTGAACTGGGACCGCGCCAAGCACCTGCTGGAGGAGAACGACGGCGCCGGCAACACCTTCAAGGCCACCGCCAAGCCCGTCTTGATCGGCACCGCGGTCGTCGGCGCGACGACGATGATCTTCTCGATCATCATGGCGCTGACCGGCGGCCGCGCCGAGGAGATGGTCAACCTTTCGCTCATGCACCCGCCGTTCCTGCTCGGCCTCATCAGCGGCGGCGCCGTCATCTACTGGTTCACCGGCGCCTCCATCCAGGCGGTCACCACCGGGGCCTACCGAGCGGTGGAATTCATCCGCGACAACATTCGCCTCGATGGGGTCGCCAAGGCCAGCGTCGAGGACTCTCGCAAGGTCGTGGAGATCTGCACCCAATACGCCCAGAAGGGCATGCTCAACATGTTCCTCGGGGTGTTCTTCTCCACGCTCGCCTTCGCCTTCGTCGAGCCGTTCTTCTTCATCGGCTACCTGATCTCGATCGCCCTGTTCGGCCTTTACCAGGCGATCTTCATGGCCAACGCCGGCGGGGCCTGGGACAACGCCAAGAAGATCGTCGAGGTCGACCTGCACGCCAAGGGCACGGCGCTGCACGACGCGACGATCGTCGGCGACACGGTCGGCGACCCCTACAAGGACACCAGCTCGGTGGCGCTCAACCCGGTCATCAAGTTCACCACCCTGTTCGGCCTCCTCGCGGTCGAGCTGGCCGTGCAAATGGCCGAGCAGGCCGGCTCCACGGTGGTCACCCACCTGCTCTCGGCGGTCTTCTTCGTCGTCTCGGCGTACTTCGTCTACCGGTCCTTCTACGACATGCGGATCGGGTCCGGCGACCGGGACATCATGATGCTGGAGGGCGAGCCGGAGCGGGCCGGCGTGATCGCCGAGCCCTGATCGCCAGCAGCGGGATTCGCCTCCGCACGCGGTGGGCCGGAAGGGGTGTCCAGCACACGGACACCCCTTCCGCCTTCTTTCCCCGGCTCTCTACCGTTCCCACATGCGCATTTCTGATGTTCTCAAGGGCAAGGGCGATTCGACCGTGGCGACCATCAGGCCGGACGCCTCGGTGTCCGACCTGCTCGCGCTGCTCGCGAACCGCAAGATCGGAGCGGTGGTCGTCAGCGAGGACGGCACGACGATCGCCGGCATCGTCAGCGAGCGTGACGTCGTGCGCCACCTGGCCGACCAGCCGGACACCCTGCGCGCCGCCGTCCGCGAGATCATGACCGTCGAGGTCATCACGTGCGTGCCGGAAGAGACGGTCGAGAAGCTCTCCGGGGAGATGACGGAGCACCGCATCCGGCACGTTCCGGTCGTGCGCGACGGGGCGATGATCGGGCTGGTCAGCATCGGTGACGTCGTGAAGCACCGGATCGGTCAGCTCCAGGACGAGGCCGCCCACCTAGCGGGCTACATCCACCAGTAATCCAGCGGTCCCATCGGCACGCCGCCGCGACTCCATCCCACCTGGGATAACGCGGCGTTAGGTCGGTCCCAAGCCGACGGTCGGACTGTGGCCGAACTGTGCCCATTCCCGGCGAGAAACCCCGGTGGTCTTCCTGACAGGCCCCCGGACGGTCGGTTAGGTTGCCTGTCACCTGGACCTCACTGGTGCATCGCTGCCCTCCGGGGGTGGCGTTGCGCGTCCACCGGAGAAAGGCACCCCATGTCTGCACGTCGTACCTTCGCGGCGCTCGCCGCCGCGTCCCTGTTGACCGTTGGCCTGTCCGCCTGCGCCGAGTCCGCGCGCGACGCCGGCACGACCGGCACCACGGGCGGCGGTGGCGGGGACACGTTCACGTTCGGCGCCGCCGGCGCTCCCAAGGTGCTCGACCCGTACTACGCGACGGACGGCGAGACCTTCCGCGTCGCCCGCCAGCAGTTCGAGGGCCTGGTCATGTTCAAGCCCGGCACCGCCGACCCCGAGAAGGGCGGGCAGTCCCTGGCGACCGACTGGAAGGCCAGCGACGATGGCCTGACCTGGACCTTCACCCTCCGCGAGGGCGTCAAGTTCTCCGACGGCACCGCCTTCAACGCCGAGGCCGTCTGCAAGAACTTCGAGCGGATGTTCAACCAGACCGGCGGCCAGACGTCGGCGCTGTACTGGTCGGAGAACTTCGGTGGGTTCAAGGACGGCAAGGAGAAGTCCCTGTACGCCGGGTGCACCGCCAAGGACGCCAAGACCGTCGACATCAAGCTCACCCGGGTGACGAGCAAGTTCCCGGCCATCCTCGGCCTGCCGTCGTTCTACATGCAGTCGCCGACGGCGATGGAGAAGTACGACGCCAACAAGGTCACCCCGGCCGGGCAGGGCTTCACCTTCTCCGAATACGCCACCGCCCACCCGACCGGCACCGGCCCGTTCGTCCTGGAGAACTACGACCAGGCCAACAAGACCGTGACCCTCAAGCGCAATGACAACTACTGGGGGACCAAGCCGAAGATCGCCAAGCTGATCTTCAAGATCATCCCCGACGAGGTCGCGCGCCGGCAGGCGCTGCAGTCCGGATCGATCCAGGGTTACGACTTCCCCAACCCGGTCGACTGGGCCCAGCTCAAGGACGGCGGCAACACCGTCATGGTGCGGCCCGCGTTCAACATCATGTACTTCGGGTTCAACCCCAACAGCAACCCCAAGCTGAAGGACCTCAAGGTCCGGCAGGCGATCATGTTGGCCATCAACCGGGAGCAGATCGTCAAGACCCAGCTCCCCGAGGCGGCCAAGGCGGCCAGCCAATTCATCCCGGAGACGGTCGCGGGCTACAACAAGGATCTCAAGGTCCCCGAGTACAACCCCGACAAGGCCAAGCAGCTGCTCGCCGAGGCGGGCGCGACCGGGATGACGCTGGACTTCTGGTATCCCTCCGAGGTGACCCGGCCCTACATGCCCGCGCCGGTGAAGATCTACGAGGCGGCCAAGGCCGACCTGGAGAAGGTCGGCATCAAGGTCAACACCACCACCAAGCCCTGGAACGGCGGCTACCTCGACCAGGTGGACGCGGGCAAGGCCGCCATGTTCATCCTCGGCTGGACTGGTGACTACAACACCGCCGACAACTTCATCGGCACGTTCTTCTCCAGCCTGGACAACCGGTTCGGTCTCAAGAATTACGAATGGGGTCCCGAGCTGGTGCAGTCGCTCAAGGATGCCGACTCGACGCCGGACGAGGCGGCCCGGGTGAAGAAGTACGAGGACATCAACAAGAAGCTCGTGGAGCAATACTTGCCGGCGGTGCCGGTGAGCCACTCCCCGCCGGCGATCGTGGTGAAGAACACCGTCAAGGGCATCACGCCGAGCCCTCTCACCGACGAGAAGTTCGCCGACGTCACGGTCGGCTGACCGACCGGACTGATCCGATGACCGGGCCGGTGCTGCGGTTTTTCGCGCAGCACCGGCCCGTGTGATGGCGAGGAGGCCGTCCGGTGCTGCGCTTCATCGTGCGACGACTACTCCAGATGGTCGGAGTTGTCGTGGTGTTGTCCATGCTGCTGTTCGTCTGGCTGCATTCCTTGCCGGGCGGAACCGTCTCGGCCCTCTTGGGGGACCGCGCGACCCCCGAAACCCGCGCCGCGCTGGAAGAGGCGCTCGGCCTGGACCGACCGATCTGGGTGCAATACGGCGCGTTCCTGTCTCGCGCGCTGCGCGGTGAGTTCGGCGCCTCCACGGGCGTCCTGCCCGGCACGGACGCGCTGACCATCCTGCTGAACCGACTCCCGGCGACCATCGAACTCAGCTTCTGCGCGATCGCCATCGCCGTCCTCCTGGCCATCCCGCTGGGCTATCTCGCAGCGCGGCACCGGGGCTCGCCGCTGGACACGGCCGGCATCCTCACCTCGCTGGTGGGGGTCGCGGTCCCCGTCTTCTTCTTGGCGTTCCTGCTCAAGTGGGGCTTCGCCATCAAGCTGCATTGGCTGCCCGACGGCGGGCGGCAAAGCGTGTTCGCCACGCACGTGACCAACTTCTTCGTCCTGGACGGGATTCTGACCCGCGAGTTCGACGCGAGCGTCAACGCCCTCAAGCACCTGATCCTGCCGGCGATCGCCCTGTCGACGATTCCGTTCGCGGTGATCTTCCGCATCACCCGCGCCGCGGTCCTGGAGGTCCTCGACGAGGACTATGTGCGCACCGCGGAGGCCAAGGGCCTGACCAGTCGTGTCATTCGCGGCCGGCACGTGCTGCGCAACGCCATGCTCCCCGTCGTGACCACCATCGGGCTGCAGATCGGCGCCCTGCTCGCGGGCGCGGTGCTCACCGAGAAGGTCTTCAACTTCCCCGGGATCGGGGACGCCTTGGCGCTGGCCTTCGAGCAGCGCGACTACGCCGTACTGCAGGTGCTCATCATGGCCGCCGCGGTCGTCTACGTCCTCGTCAACCTGCTCGTGGACGTCCTGTACGCCGTGATCGATCCCCGAGTCCGGACGAGGTGAAGGCAATGATCTCCGGGAAGAAGCAACGGATCGACGACCTGGCGGCTCGTTCGGCACCCCGGGCGGGGGCCGCGGTGCTCGACGACCTCCAGGTCGACGGGGCCGGCCACCTGGACGACTCCGTCGGGGTCAGCCTGTGGGCCTCGGCCTGGCGCCGCCTTCGCCGCAATGGGGTGTTTCTGATCGGCGCCACGATCGTGGCCCTGTTCCTGCTGTTGGCCTTGATCTCGCCGTTCATCGCGCCGCACGATCCGGGCGCGCCGCTGCTGCTGAGCGAGGTCCGCCAGCAGACCAACCCGATCCCTGGGCCGCGCGAGGGTTTCCCGCTCGGCGCGGACTGGCAGGGACGCGACCTGTTGTCGCGGCTGCTCGTCGGCAGCCGCCAGACGCTCTTCGTCGGCGTCTTCGCCACCCTCGGCGGCCTGCTCGGTGGGCTCACCCTGGGCACTCTGGCCGGCGCGTTCGGCGGGTGGGTGGACTCCTTGGTGATGCGGGTCGTGGACGTCATGCTGTCCATCCCGTCCCTGCTGATGGCCTTCAGCATCGCGGCCATCGCCGCGCAGCCCTCGCAGTGGACGGTCATCATCGCCATCGCCATCGTGCAGATCCCGATCTTCGCCCGACTCCTGCGCGGAACGATGCTCGCGCAGCGGCACAGCGATCACGTGCTGGCCGCCCGAGCACTCGGCGTCAGACCCCAGGCGATCGTCTTTCGGCACATGCTTCCCAACGCCCTGGGCCCGGTCATCGTCCAGGCCACGCTGGTCCTGGCCGTGGCCATCATCGACGCCGCCGCGCTGTCCTTCCTCGGGCTGGGCAATCCCGACGAGACGGTGCCCGAGTGGGGGGCCATGCTGGGCCGGGCCCAGCAATACCTGGCGGGCTATCCGCACCTGGCGTTCTACCCGGCGGCCTGCATCATCACCGTGGCGCTGGGATTCACGTTGATGGGTGAGTCCCTGCGCGAGGCCCTCGACCCCAAGACCAGGAGGTGAGCGGCATGACTTCGACACCTGGGGCGTCCGGGGCAACGGGGGCAACGGGGGGAACGGGGAAGACCGGCCCGGCGTTCAGTCGGCCGGCCCACCCGCTGCACCGCGACGAGGCTCTCGTCCGGGTGCGCAACCTCTCCGTCACGTTCACCCGACAGGGTCAGGAGCCGTTCCCGGCCGTCGAGGACGTCAGCTTCGACATCTTCCCGGGGCAGACCGTCGGCCTCGTCGGGGAATCCGGCTGCGGCAAATCGGTGACGTCGCTGGCGATCATGGGGCTGCTCCCCCGGCGCGGCAACCGGGTGACCGGAACGGTCGAGATGGCCGGCACCAACCTGCTCACGCTGTCGCAGGGGGAGATGCGCGACCGCCGCGGTCGCGACCTCGCGATGATCTTCCAGGACCCGCTGAGTTCGCTGAACCCGGTGCTGCCGATCGGGATTCAGGTCACCGAGGTCATCGAGCGACACCGCGGCAAGTCCCGCAGCGAGGCGATGCCGTTGGCGGGCGAGCTGCTGAAGAAGGTGGGCATTCCGGACCCGAACCGTCGGCTCAAGGAGTATCCGCATCAGCTCTCCGGCGGGATGCGGCAGCGCGCCCTTATCGCGATGGCCCTGGCCTGCGAGCCGCGCCTGCTCATCGCGGACGAGCCGACGACGGCCCTGGACGTGACGATCCAGGCGCAGATCCTCGCCCTGCTCAAGGAGCTCGTCGAGGACTCGGGGACCGCGCTGCTGATGATCACCCACGACCTCGGCGTCGTCGCCGGGCTGTGCGACCGGATCAACGTGCTCTATGGCGGCAAGATCGTCGAACGCGCCGACCGGCACGAGCTGTTCGCGCAGCCGCGGCATCCCTATACGGCGGGACTGCTCGCCTCGATCCCCCGGCTCGACGCACCGCGCGGCGCCCGGCTCACGCCCGTGCCCGGGTCGGTCGCGGACAACCTCCCCTGGGCCGACGCCTGCGCCTTCGCCCCGCGATGCAGCCAGCCGATCGACGAGTGCGTCACCACGACGCCGGAGCTGGTCTCCGAGCTGCCCGAACCCGCACCGGGACGGGCCCTGCGCTGCCACCACCCGATGGCGCCGGCCGCGCTCGACGTACCCGCCGGCTCGGCCCACCCGCCGCAGCCCGAGCCTGAGGAGCGCCCATGAGAAGCCCTATGTCAAGCCGCCTGGGTTTGGGTGGCCAGGACGCGCTGGAGTGCGCGGTGCTGGGCGGGGTCGTAGGTCTGGTGGTCTTGCCAGCAGTGCCAGATGATGTGGAGCCAGGCGCG